>NZ_CADIKF010000009.1 GCF_902859875.1 Paraburkholderia solisilvae
CGAGCGGCGCGCGGGCCGGGCGCAGCGGCGGCGGCCGCCGCGGCGCATTCGCGAACCAGCCGCAACCGGTCAAGGTCGGATCCGTCACGCAGGGCGAGATGCCGATCGTCATCACCGCGCTCGGCACGGTCACGCCGCTCGCGAACGTCACCGTGCGCACGCAGCTGTCCGGCGTACTGCAGACCGTCGCGTTCCAGGAAGGCCAGACGGTGAAGAAAGACGAGGTGCTCGCGCAGATCGACCCACGCCCCTACCAGATCTCGCTCGCCAACGCGCAAGGCACGCTCGCCAAAGACATGGCGCTGCTGCAAACCGCACGTCTCGATCTGAAGCGCTACCAGACGCTGCTCGCGCAGGACTCGATCGCGAGCCAGCAGGTCGACACCCAGGCATCGCTCGTCAAGCAATATGAAGGGCAGGTGACCTCCGACCGCGCGAATATCGACACCTTCAAACTCGACCTGACCTACGCGCGCATCACCGCGCCGGTCGCGGGCCGCGTCGGCCTGCGTCAGGTCGACCCGGGCAACTATGTGACGCCGGGCGACGCGAACGGCATCGTCGTCATCACGCAGTTGCAGCCGATCAGCGTGATCTTCACCACCTCCGAAGACAATCTGCCCGCCATCCTCAAACAGCTGAACGGCAAGACGAAGATGTCGGTCACCGCGTACGACCGCACCAACACGACGTCGCTCGAAGCCGGCTACCTCGAAACCATCGACAACCAGATCGACACCACCACCGGCACCGTCAAGCTGCGCGCGATGTTCCCGAACACCGGCAACATGCTGTTTCCCAATCAGTTCGTGAACGCGCGCCTGCTCGTCGATGTGATCCACAACGCGACGATCGTGCCGACGCCGGCGGTGCTGAACGGTTCGATCGGCCAGTTTGTCTATGTCGCGAAGCCGGACAACACGGTCACGGTACGCACGGTCAAGGTCGGACCGGTCGACGGCGAGCGCACCAGCATCGTGTCGGGTCTGCAGGTCGGCGAGCGCGTCGTCACCGATGGCTCGGACCGCCTGAAGGACGGCGCGAAAATCACGATTCCGGCCGAGCATCCGGCCGGCGCATCGGGGGCATCGGGTGCCGCAGGCGCATCGTGGGCTGGCGCCGGCTCCGGCGCATCCGGCACGCACGCGCACCGTCATCGTCACGCGTCGCAAGCGTCGTCGCAATAAAGGCCCCGCTGATCTCGCATGAATCCATCCCGCGCCTTTATCCTGCGTCCCGTCGGCACCGCGCTGCTGATGGCCGCGATCATGCTGGTCGGCCTCGTCGCGCTGCGCTTTCTGCCGCTGTCCGCGCTGCCCGAAGTCGACTATCCGACCATTCAGGTGCAAACGTTCTACCCCGGCGCAAGCCCCGATGTGATGACGTCGTCGGTCACCGCGCCGCTCGAGCGGCAGTTCGGGCAGATGCCGTCGCTCAACCAGATGTCATCGCAAAGCTCGGCGGGCTCGTCGGTGATCACGCTGCAGTTCAACCTCGACCTGCCGCTCGATATCGCCGAGCAGGAAGTGCAGGCGGCGATCAACGCGGCGGGCAACCTGCTGCCGTCGGACCTGCCCGCGCCGCCGATCTACGCGAAGGTCAATCCGGCCGACGCGCCGATCCTCACGCTCGCGATCACCTCGAAAACGATGCCGCTCACGCAGGTGCAGGACATCGCCGATACGCGCCTCGCGCAGAAAATCTCGCAGGTGGGCGGCGTCGGACTCGTCAGTCTGTCGGGCGGCCAGCGGCCGGCGGTGCGCATTCAGGCGAACCCGCTGGCGCTCGCGTCGTACGGCCTGAATCTCGATGATCTGCGCACCACCATCGCGAACCTGAACGTGAATACGCCGAAGGGCAACTTCGACGGTCCGTCGCACGCGTACACGATCAACGCGAACGACCAGCTGACCGACGCCGACGCGTACCAGAGCGCGGTCGTCGCGTACAAGAACGGCCGCCCGGTGATGCTGACCGACGTCGCGAAGATCATCCCTGGCGCGGAAAACACCAAGCTCGGCGCGTGGGTCGACGGCACGCCCGCGATCATTCTGAACGTGCAGCGCCAGCCGGGCGCGAACGTGATCCAGGTGGTCGACAGCATCAAGAAGCTGCTGCCGACGCTGCAGCAGTCGCTGCCGGCCGCGCTCGAGATGCAGGTCGTCACCGACCGCACGACGACCATCCGCGCGTCCGTGCGCGACGTGCAGTTCGAGCTGCTGATGTCGGTCGTGCTGGTCGTGCTCGTGATGTACCTGTTCCTCGCGAATGTCTACGCGACCATCATCCCGAGCCTCTCCGTGCCGCTCTCGCTGATCGGCACGCTCGCGGTGATGTATCTGTGCGGCTTCTCGCTCGACAACCTGTCGCTGATGGCGCTCACCATCGCGACCGGCTTCGTCGTCGACGATGCGATCGTGATGATCGAGAATATCGCGCGCTACGTCGAGGAAGGCGACAACCCGCTCGACGCAGCGCTCAAGGGCTCGAAGCAGATCGGCTTCACGATCATCTCGCTGACGGTCTCGCTGATCGCGGTGCTGATTCCGCTGCTCTTCATGGGCGACGTGGTCGGGCGCCTGTTCCACGAATTCGCGATCACGCTCGCGGTCACCATCGTGATCTCGGCGGTGGTGTCGCTCACGCTGGTGCCGATGATGTGCGCGAAGCTGTTGCGCCACACGCCGCCGAAGGAAAGCCACCGCTTCGAGGCGCGCGCGCATCGGTTCATCGACTATGTGATCGCCCGCTACGCGGTCGCGCTGAACTGGGTGCTCGACCGCCAGCCGGCCACGCTGGTGGTCGCGGTGCTCACGCTGGTGCTGACCGCGCTGCTGTACATCTACATTCCAAAGGGCTTTTTCCCGACCCAGGACACCGGCGTGATCCAGGCGATCACCCAGGCGCCGCAGTCGGTGTCGTATCAGTCGATGGCGGAACGCCAGCAGGCGCTCGCCGCCGAAGTGCTGAAAAACCCGAATGTCGAAAGCCTGACGTCGTTTATCGGCGTCGACGGCACCAATATCACGCTGAACAGCGGCCGGATGCTGATCAACCTGAAGCCGCGCGACGACCGCGACGCCACCGCGAGCGAAGTGATCCGCGACTTGCAGCGCGCGACCGCGCATATCTCGGGCGCGACGCTCTATATGCAGCCGGTGCAGGACCTGACGATCGATTCGACGGTGAGCCCGACGCAATACCAGTTCATGCTGACGGACCCGAACATCAACGAGTTCACGACGTGGGTGCCGAAGCTCGTCGAACGGCTGCAGCAGGTGCCGGACATCACCGATGTCGCAACCGACCTGCAGAGCAACGGCCAGTCGGTGTACGTCGAGATCGACCGGCCCACCGCCGCGCGCTACGGCATCACGCCCGCCACCGTCGACAACGCGCTCTACGACGCATTCGGCCAGCGCATCGTGTCGACCATCTTCACGCAGTCGAACCAGTACCGCGTGATTCTCGAAGCGACGCCGACGCTGCAGCACTACACGGACTCGCTCAATTCGATCTACCTGCCCTCTTCGACCTCGGCCGGCGGCCAGGTGCCGCTGTCGGCCATCGCGAAGTTCCATGAGCGGCCGGCGCCGCTGCTCGTCACGCACCTGAGCCAGTTCCCGGCCACCACGGTGTCGTTCAACCTCGCGCCGGGCGCGTCGCTCGGCGCCGCGGTCAAGGCGATCCAGCAGGCGGAGAAGGAGATCGGCCTGCCCGCGTCGTTCCAGACGCGCTTCCAGGGCGCGGCACTCGCGTTCCAGGCGTCGCTGTCGAACGAGCTGTTCCTGATTCTCGCGGCCATTATCACGATGTACATCGTGCTCGGCGTGCTGTACGAAAGCTTCGTGCATCCGGTGACCATCCTCTCGACGCTGCCGTCGGCCGGCGTCGGCGCGCTGCTCGCGCTGCTCGTCACCGGGCACGATCTCGACATCATCGGCATCATCGGCATCGTGCTTCTGATCGGTATCGTGAAGAAGAACGCGATCATGATGATCGACTTCGCGCTCGAGGCGGAGCGCGAGCACGGCAAACCGCCGCGCGAAGCGATCTACCAGGCGTGCCTGCTGCGCTTCCGGCCGATCCTGATGACCACGATGGCCGCGCTGCTCGGCGCGTTGCCGCTGATTCTCGGCAGCGGCGCCGGCTCCGAACTGCGCCGGCCGCTCGGTATCGCCATTGCGGGCGGCCTCGTCGTGAGCCAGTTGCTCACGCTGTTTACGACACCGGTGATCTACCTCGGCTTCGATTCGATCGCGCGCCGCCTGCGCGCGCGCTTTCAGCGCGACGGCGGCACCCGGCCGACGCCGCCTCGCGCCGACGCCAATGCGGACGCCGGGAGCTGACCGATGAATCTGTCGCGTCCGTTTATCGCGCGCCCGGTCGCCACCACGCTGCTGTCGCTCGGCATCGCGCTCGCCGGCCTGTTCGCGTTCACGAAGCTGCCGGTCGCGCCGCTGCCGCAGGTCGACTATCCGACCATCTCGGTGCAGGCGACACTGCCGGGTGCAAGCCCGGACAACGTCGCGACCAGCGTCGCGAGTCCGCTCGAACGGCATCTGGGCGCGATCGCGGACGTCACCGAAATGACCTCGTCGAGTTCGGTCGGCTCGACGCGCATCACGATGCAGTTCGGGCTCAATCGCGACATCGACGGCGCCGCGCGCGACGTGCAAGCCGCCATCAACGCGGCACGCGCCGACCTGCCGGCGAGCCTGCGGCAGAACCCGACGTATCACAAGGTGAACCCGTCCGATGCGCCGATCCTGATTCTGTCGATATCGTCGAAAACGCTGCAGCCCGGCCAGTTGTACGACTCGGCCGCGACCGTGCTGCAGCAGTCGCTGTCGCAGGTCGACGGCGTCGGCGAAGTCGACGTCAGCGGCTCCGCGAATCCGGCCGTGCGCGTCGAGCTGGAACCGCACGCGCTGTTTCACTACGGCGTCGGCCTCGAGGACGTGCGCGCGGCACTCGCCTCCGCGAATGCGAACAGCCCGAAGGGATCGATCGAGTTCGGCCCGAACCACGTGCAGCTGTACACCAACGACCAGGCGAGCAAGGCATCGCAATACAAGGATCTGGTGATCGCCTATCGCAACGGCGCGGCGGTGCGTCTGTCGGATGTCGGCGAAGTGGTCGACTCGGTCGAAGACCTGCGCAATCTCGGCCTGTCGAACGGCACGCGCGCGGTGCTCGTGATCATCTACCGGCAGCCGGGCGCGAACATCATCGAAACCATCGACCGCATCCGGGAAACCCTGCCGCAGCTCGTCGCGTCGCTGCCGCGCGACGTGCAGGTGACGCCCGCCGCCGACCGCTCGACGACCATCCGCGCGTCGCTCGCGGACACCGAGCGCACGCTGATGATCGCGGTCGCGCTGGTCGTGATGGTGGTGTTCCTGTTCCTGCGCAACTGGCGCGCGACGCTGATCCCGAGCGTCGCGGTGCCGATCTCGATCATCGGCACGTTCGCGGCAATGTATCTGATGAATTTCTCGATCGACAACCTGTCGCTGATGGCGCTCACCATCGCGACCGGCTTCGTCGTCGACGATGCGATCGTCGTGCTCGAAAACATCGAGCGGCATATCGAGAACGGCGTGCCGCGCATGCAGGCGGCGATCGTCGGCGCGCGCGAGGTCGGCTTCACGGTGATGTCGATCAGCATCTCGCTCGTCGCGGTGTTCCTGCCGATCCTGCTGATGGGCGGCATCGTCGGGCGGCTGTTCCGCGAGTTCGCGCTGACGCTGTCGCTCGCAATCGCGGTGTCGCTGGTCGTATCGCTGACGCTCACGCCGATGATGTGCTCGCGCCTGCTGTACGAGCCGCATCAGAAAAAGAAGGAAGGCCGCTTGTCGCGCTGGCTCGAAAGCGGCTTCAACCGGATGCAGGGAGGCTACCGGTATACGCTCGGCTGGTCGCTGCGCCACCCGCTTCTGATCCTGCTCGTGCTGTTCGCGACGATCGGCCTGAACATCTGGATGTACATCATCGTGCCGAAGGGGTTTTTCCCGCAGCAGGACACCGGCCGGCTGGTCGGCGGCATCCAGGCGGACCAGAGCACGTCGTTCCAGGCGATGAAGGGCAAGTTCTCCGAGATGATGCACATCGTGCAATCGAATCCGGCAGTCGAAGCCGTGGTCGGCTTTACCGGCGGACGCCAGACCAATGCGGGCTTCATGTATGTGGCGTTGAAGCCGAAGCCCGGCCGCAAGCTGTCCGCCGACCAGGTGATCCAGCAACTGCGCGGGCCGCTGTCGCATGTCGCGGGCGCGCGCACGTTCCTGCAGGCGGTGCAGGACATTCGCGTCGGCGGCCGGCAGTCGAACGCGCAGTACCAGTACACGCTGCTCGCCGATTCGACGCCCGACCTGTACAAATGGACGCCGCGCATCACCACGGCGCTGCAGGCGCGCCCCGAGCTCACGGACGTCAATTCGGACCAGCAGGAAAACGGCCTCGAAGCGTTCGTGACGATCGATCGCGCGAGCGCCGCGCGCCTGAACATCACGCCGTCGCAGATCGACAACACGCTCTATGACGCATTCGGCCAGCGCCAGGTATCGACGATCTACAACCCGCTGAACCAGTATCACGTCGTGATGGAAGTCGCGCCGAAGTACTGGCAAAGCCCGGAGATGCTCAAGGAAGTGTGGATCAGCACGACCGGCGGCACCGCGAGCGGCTCGCAATCGACCAATGCCACCGCCGGCACCGTGACGATGACCAATGCGTCCGGCAATGCCTCGGCCACGGGCGGCAGCGCTTCGTCGGCGGGCTCGGCCGGCTCGTCGAGCGCGGCCGCGATCGCCGCCGATGCCGCGCGCAATCTGGCGAACAACTCGATTGCGGCAAGCGGCAAGTCGAGCGCATCGACCGGCGCGGCCGTGTCCACCGCGAAAGAAACGATGATCCCGCTGTCGGCCATCGCGAATTTCGGGCCGGGCAGCACGCCGCTCGCGGTCAACCATCAGGGGCAGTTCGTCGCGTCGACGATTTCATTCAACCTGCCGCCCGGCAAGTCGCTGTCGGACGCGACCGCGGCCATCGACGAAACGATGGCGCAGCTCGGCGTGCCCGCGACCATACACGGCAGTTTCCAGGGCACCGCGCAGGCGTTCCAGCAGTCGCTCAACGATCAGCCGATCCTGATTCTCGCGGCGCTCGCGGCCGTCTATATCGTGCTCGGCATCCTGTACGAGAGCTATATCCACCCGCTGACCATTCTGTCGACGCTGCCGTCGGCCGGTGTCGGCGCGCTGCTCGCGCTGCTGCTCTTCGACACGGAGTTCAGCATCATTGCGCTGATCGGGGTGATCCTGCTGATCGGCATCGTGAAGAAGAACGCGATCATGATGGTCGACTTCGCGATCGACGCGTCGCGCACGCGCGGGCTGTCCTCGCGCGATGCGATCGAGGAGGCGTGCCTGTTGCGCTTCCGGCCGATCATGATGACGACCTGCGCGGCGCTGCTCGGCGCGTTGCCGCTTGCGTTCGGCCGCGGCGACGGCGCGGAGCTGCGCGCGCCGCTCGGCCTCGCGATTGTCGGCGGGTTGATCGTGAGCCAGATGCTCACGCTCTATACGACGCCGGTCGTGTATCTGTATATGGACCGCTTGCGTCTGTGGGGCGAGAAGCGGCGCGGCGGTGCGCGCCGTCCGGCGGCCGCGACCGAGTAAGCGGGCACACCGGCAAGACGGGCGCGGCGCGCGCGGACCGCCGCGCCGCGTACGGCTGAAACCATGCCGCTTGCCTGACGTGCCGCCTGCCTACAGTTTCTGCGCGATCGCGAGCGTCAGAATGCGCTGCCACTGGCGCGCCTGACGCTCGCTTGCCATCGGCAACTGCCAGACCGGCCGCGCCGCGTCCTTGACCTGCAGTCCGACGCGCCAGCCGTTGCCGTCGCGTTCGGCCAGCGCGCGCTGCAGATCGCCGAAGATATAGTCGCCCTTCGCGCCATCGAGCTGAACGGCGCATAGCGCTTTGCCCGACGCGAGGCGCACGCCGCCCCACGGCGCGTTCAGCTCGTGGGTCCAGTCACCGTCATGGATATTCGGCGCGATCTCGCGGCGGCGGCGCCACCAGTAAGCGAGCCCGGCCAGCACCGCCGCCGCGGCCACCACGGCCGCGCCGATCGCTACGCCCATGCCGAAGCGCGCGCTCAGCGCGTCGAACGCGCGCACCGCGCCGTAGATCAGCGCAATCAGAACGAATAGTGCGACAAAGATCGGCATCGCAGCTCCGTCGGAACAGAGGTCAACGCGCTCGCCAACACGGCGGTCAAAGCAGCCGCTAAAGCAGCAATCCGGCCGCCGCGGCGACTGCGCGCATTACGGCGACTTGTGCGCCGCCGCCCACGCCTTCACCGCCTGCAGCGTGTTTTCGACGTGCTTGTCCGGCGACATGCTCGTGTATTCATAGATGATCTTGCCGTCCGGCGCGATCACATACGACACGCGATTGGCCATCGAATCGTGCATCGGCAGCCCGGCGTCGTAGGCGCCGATCACTTTGGCATCGGCATCGGCCGCGACCGGGAATTTGCTGCGGCATTCGCTCACCGAGAACTTCGTCAGCGTGTCGATATTGTCGTGCGACACGCCGATCACCGTCGCGCCGTACTGCTTGTATTCGTCGACCGCATCGGCGAATTCGTGCGCCTCGATCGTGCAGCCCTTGGTGAACGCGGCCGGATAGAAGTACAGCACCACCGGCCCCTTCTTCAGCGCGTCGGCGAGCGAGTACGAATATGTCTTGCCGCCGAGCGACGCCTGCGCGGTGAAATCCGGCGCGGTGTCGCCGGGCTTGAGCGTCGCGCATGCGCTGAGTGCGTAGAGCGACAGTGCGGCGCACACGCTCGCCGCGGCGAAGGCTTGCGTCAGGGTTCGTTTCATCTGCGTTCCTCCGGTTCATTCGGCAAGGCGGCGGCCGGCGCGGCGCCCCGCTGTGACTGCGGGCGCCGCGCCGGTCCAGCCGCCGGCTGGGGGCGTCGGGCTCGAACCGCCGGCGCTAGCCAGCGTGCATCGCGCCCTTCGCCGTCATGCATATCCATTCGCTATTGGAGCACAGTTCCCCTGCAAGCCGGCACGATATGCACAGGCGAACATTCCCGCCTGCTACGCTCGGTTCGCGCTGCGCTCCCGCTTCATTGATGACCGGACGCCACCCAGTCGCCACTCAGTTATTGCTCAGTCGCCGCCCGTTGCCGCTTCGTTACCGCTCAGTTGCCGCTCAGTTGCCGCCCGCGTGCGCGCCGAACCACGCGGCAGCCGACAGATTCAACTCGGCGAGCACCGCGGGCGTGAGCACCGAGAAACGCTCGAGCGCCTGCTCCTGCAGGATCGCCGCGGTGTCGGCGCCCTGCCCGGCGGCTTCGGCCACGCGCAACAGCATGCCCATCTCGCCGTCGCGCTCGACGATCGCATTGCGGATCAGCGGCGACAGGCCGAGCTTGTCGAGCGCCTTCGCGGGCGTCGAATCGACCACCACATGCACGAGCGAAAAGATGCCGGTCATAAACGCGGCATCGGCGAAGTCTTCATCGCCCGGACGCAACAGGCGCGCCGCCAGTTCCATAAAGCGCGAACGGGTGCCCGCCAGTTGCACGAGCGGATCGGAGCTCCACGGCAATTCGCCGCCGCCCGCGTACAGCAGCAGTTGCCCCCAGCGCGCGATCTGCCGCGTGCCGGTTGCGATAATCGCCTCGCGCAGCGACGCAATATGACGCCCCAGGCCGAACGCGCTCGAATTGACGAGGCGCAGCAACTGCACGACCACGTTCGGATGGCGCTTCAACTCCGCCTCGAGTTCGAACAGTCCCGCATCGCGCGACAGCAGCGCGAGCAGCCGCAGCAGCGCCGCGCTCGACGAGCGGCTGCGTTGCGCCGCGAGCACCTGCGGCCGCGCAAAGAAATACCCCTGGAACAGATCGAAGCCGAGATCGCGCGCGAGCAGAAAATCCTCTCGCGTTTCGACCTTTTCGGCGATCAGCGTTTTGCCGTGACCGCGCAGCGTCGCGGTCAGCGTTTTCAGCGCGCTGCGATCGGTCAGCAGAAAATCGACCTTGACGATATCGGCATACGGCAACATCGCATACAGGCTTTCGGACAGCTCCCAAACGTCGTCGAGCGCAATCCGGAAGCCGGCCCGCCGCAACTCGGCAAGCTGCGCGAGCAGGCGCGCATCGACGGTCACCGTCTCGAGAATTTCAAGCACGAAGCGCTGTGGCGACATCAGATGCACGATGTCGTCGAACAGCAGCCGCCGGCCGATGTTGATATAACCACGATGCTGGCCGAGCACCGCCGGCACGCCGATCGCGCCGATCGTGCGCGCGACTACCTGCGCGGTCGCCTGCGCGTCGTCCGTGACGCGCGCATGATTGTGCGCACTGTCGCGAAACAGCAACTCGTACGCGTTGAGCGCACCGCTGCGATCGAGAATCGGCTGGCGGCCGAGATAGACGAACTGCGAGGCGGCGACCAGCCCGTCGGACGCGCTGCCCGGCTGCTTGCCTTGCGGCCCCGGCGCCGCGGCCAGCAGCGCACCGCCGGGCGGCCCGGCAGGCGCGTGCCGCCCGGCGGGCCGGTCGGTCGCAGGGCGGGTTCCTCGATCGGTCCCTCGGGCGTGTCTATCGTCGAACGGTTCTGACATGATTCATGGCGGCGTGGATTCAGAAAATGGCAATCGTGCAGGCCTGTGATGGAAACGGTCCCACTGACCGCCGCGCATCGTACCAAAACCAAACCGCCTCACGAACATTCGCTTTAACGGAATAAGGGGGGCGGTACTTTAGCGGAACCCACGGTGCGGTGCAGCGAAGCCGCCCGCGCGGGCACAAGTGGGTGATAACTGCGGTAATGGAGACCGCGCTGACGACATGGACCGCGACGGCGGTAAAAGAGGCTGTCGAAAGGCTTTTTTTGCGCTGGCGCTAAAGATTTTGCGTTGTCAGCCGTTATGGTGCTCTGATGGGCGTCTTTCCATCTTCCGGCTGGATGCAGTAACCGGCAAGCGGGGCCCGCCCCTGCCCGCGACGAAACAGGATTGTCAGCAACTTACATGGAAGCGAACAGGAATACCGCACCTCGACGCGGCTGGCTGCGTACGGCCATCGCGCGCTGGCGCAGCGCGCGCGTCTCGCCGGCGCAAGCGGCCAGCGCCAGCGCCGCGGCACTGGGTCTCGAGCAGACGGTCGGCGCCGTGGACTTCCTCGCGCATGTCGACAGGGATCTGCGTTTCCTGTACGTGACCGACGCCAGCCTGCGCTTTATCGGCTACCACCGCGAGTACCTGCAAACCATCACGCTGCACGACCTCGTCGCTCCCGCGGACACGGCCCGCCTCGAAGCGGTGCTGACCCGCGCCGAGGCAAGCGGCGCGGTCGAAAAAGTCTCGCTCGACCTCGTCAAGTCGCTGACTTACCCGATCGCGGTCGAACTGCGCGTGGTGCGCAACAACCACGACGGCATCGAGGGTTACGCGATCGCCGGCTTCGACGTGTCCGCGTGGCGCGCGAACGAAGCGAGCCTGAAGCGCGCGCTGCACACCGACCACCTGACCGGCATCGCGAACGTGCCGGCGCTCGTCGACGCGCTGCGCGAAGCGCAGCAGGAGGCCGACGCGCACGGCACGCCGGCCGCGCTGCTGCTGCTCGACCTCGACGACTATCAGCGCGTGAACCGCGCGCTCGGCTACGACGCCGGCGACGACATGCTGCGCGAGACCGCGAAGCGCCTCACCAACATGACGACGCAAGGCGAAATCATTGCGCGCGTCGCAAGCGACGAGTTCGCGATCCTGCTGCCGCCCGCCGCGTCGCGCACCGACGCCGCGATCGCCGCCGAAGCGCTCGCGAGGCGCCTGTTGACGTCGATCCAGCAGCCGTACACCTACAACCGCCAGCCGGTGCACTTATCGGCCAGCATCGGCATCGCGCTCTACCCGGACGTACAGCATTCGAACGACGCCACCTCGCGCGACAGCCAGCTGCTGCGCTGGGCCGATCACGCGCTGCTGCGCGCAAAGGCCGCGGGCGGCAATACGCTCGCGTTCTACGTGCCCGACGACAGCCCGGCCGACGCCGAGCGTCTGAAGCTCGAATCGGACCTGTACGACGGCGTGCGCAACGGCGAGTTTTCCCTGCATTTCCAGCCGATCACGAGCAGCCAGTCGCGCGGCGTGGTCGGCGTCGAGGCGCTGATCCGCTGGCATCATCCGCTGCACGGTCTGGTGCCGCCGTCGATGTTCATTCCGCTCGCGGAGTCGGTCGGCCTCATCAACTATCTCGGCAACTGGGTGCTGAAGGCGGCCTGCATGCAGCTGATCCAGTGGGACGCGAAGGGCATTGCGCTGCAGTACGTCGCGGTCAACGTGTCGCCGCAGCAGTTCCGCGACCCGCGCTTTACCGACAATGTGCGCGAAGCGATCGCGCTGACCGGCATCGACCCGCGCCGCCTCGTGTTCGAAATCACCGAAACCCTGCTGATGCACGATCCCGCGCACGCAACGGCGCTGCTCGCGGAATTAACTGCCATCGGTATTCGTTTTGCAGTAGACGACTTCGGCACCGGCTATTCGAGTCTTGCGTATCTGCAACGCTTCCCGCTCGCCAAGCTGAAAATCGACAGGAGCTTTGTCGAGAATCTGCTAACCTCGCGCAACGATCAGGCAATCGTCAGCGCGGTGGTCGGACTCGCGCAGACACTCGATCTCGAACTGGTCGCGGAAGGCGTCGAAACCGAAGCGCAGCGTGCATTGCTGACCGAGATGGGATGCGATCACATACAGGGATGGCTCGTCTGCAAGGCGCTGCCGTCCGAGGAACTCGCGCAGCGCTTCGAGTCGCGCGCGCTTTATCTGCACGACGCGGCTTGATGCGCGTGGCGCACCATCACCGCAGCGGCGGCCGGCGCCTTGTGCACGGCCGGCTACTCACTGGAACACGTATGGTTTTTGCGGGATTCACATGTTGAAGGCGGCGCTGCTCGACAGGCTCTGGGGCAAGATGAGCGAACGCGGCGATTTTCCGATGCTGTCGCAATCGCTGCGCACCACAATGGCCGCCGTGAAGAACGACGAGCTCGACTTCACGTCGCTCGTGCAGGTCGTGCTGTCCGATTTCGCGTTGACGCACAAGGTGCTGCGCCTCGCGAACTCGGCGATGTACATGGCGTTCGGCGGCAACATCACGACCGTGTCGCGCGCGTTGATGGTGCTCGGCATGGACGCGGTGGGCCACCTCGTGGTCGGCCTGCAGATCGTCGATCACTTCCATCACAGCGCGCCGCGCCGCATCGATGCGAAGCTGGAACTGAACCGCACGATGCTCTCGGGCTGCGTCGCGCGCAAGCTGACCGAACGCGGCGACCTGCGCGCCGGCGAGGAAGCGGTGGTCTGCACGCTGATGCGCCAGGTCGGCAAGCTGCTCGTCGTGTTCTATCTGGACGCGGAGTGGGATCAGATCCGCCGCCAGATCGACGCGGGCGTCGACGAGAAGGATGCGTGCGCAAGCGTGCTCGGCGTCAACTACGAAGAGATCGGCATCGAGGCCGCGGTGCGCTGGCGGCTGCCGGAAATCATCCGTATCGGCATGACCGCCTACGATCCGGCCCGCGACGACGAGCCGCGTCAGGCGCAGTGGATGCGCGCGGTGACGAACTTCTCGGCCGACGTCGCGAACCTGCTGACCGCGCCCGATCTGCCGGTTGCGGTACGCGACGCGCGCATCGCCGAGCTCGCGCAGCGCTACAGCCGGCCGCTGAACACCGACGCGGACGTGCTGATCGAAATGAGCATCGCGCTCGCGCGCGAGGAAGCCGGCGACGGCGTGATGCGCGAGATCAACGACTTGCGGGCGAGCGCGGACGCGATCGCCCGCGAACAGCTGGAGCCGGAAGACCGCATTCGCGCGGGCGTCGAAGACCTGCGCGCGCTGCCCACCGACAGCGCGCTCGCGCCCGCGTTGACGCTGGCGTCGGAAACCGTGCTGGCGGGTCTCGGCTTCGACCGGACCGTGGTGTTCGTGCGGCAGAACAGCAGCACGTTCAAGGCGCGCATGGGCTTCGGCCCGAAGGTCGACGCGGTGATGCCGCAGCTGTCGTTTGCCAGTGCATTCCAGCCGGACGTGTTCCATCTGGCGATCGCGAACTCGGTGGGCATCTTCATCGAGAACGCGCGCGATGCGAAGATGCTCGCGCGGCTGCCCGACTGGTACAAGCGCTCGTTCGGCGACGCGCAATCGTTCGTGCTGCTGCCGGTGATGCTCGAGAATCAGTCGACGGTCGCGCTGTTGTACGGCGACTGGACGCATACCGAAGAGCCGCGCCGTATCACGCAGCAGGAGATGGCGGCCTTGAACGAACTATCGCGGGAGTTGCGGCGTTTTTTCGCGCACGCGCCGGTGGGTGAGCTGGAGATGCTTTGAGCAACACCGGCGCGCGGCAACACACCATGCGCAGCGCGCAACCTCGCCTTACTCCAGCAGGAACCCTTCCGAATCCGGCCTGCCGACGCTCGCAGCGAGGCTCAGGCGGGCGACGAACCACTCAGCCGTCGCGATGATCCGTTGCCGTCTGGCATCGCTTAGCGCGTCCTGCGCGCGCAGCAGTTCGACGATGCTCGCGACGCCTGACCGATAGCGCGCCCGCGCGGCATCGAAGGCAAGCGCCGCGTCTTCCTGCAAGGCCTGTGCTTCGCGCAGCGCGCCCTGCGCGGCGCCGACCCGCTGGTAGCTTTTCCACACCTCGAGGGCGACCTGCCGTTCCGTTTCCTGCACGGCTGCACGCTGAACTTCGGCTTGCGCGCGCGCTTCGCCGATTCGATAAACCGATGCAAAGCCTTCGAACAACGGAATCGTCACGCGCACGCCGGCATAGCTGCTGTGCGATCGCGACGGGAGACCGCCGGCATCGCCCCCGCCGACCGCCGCCCGCCGACTCGCTGAAAGCCCGGCTTGCAAGGCGACGCTGGGCAACGCCTGGGCCCGCATGCTGTCGATCGCTGCCGCCGTTGCATCCTGTTCGGCTCGCGCGGCCAGCACGCGCGGATGAGCTTGCAGCGCATCGTCGATCATTGTGCGGACCGCGCCGCGTTGCGGCGTGTTGCCATACGTTGACGAGGGTGTGTCGGCAAGCGTCAACGGCTCGTCGGGCAGCAGGCCGATATCGCTTGCGAGCGTCCCGATCGCTTCGTCATAAGCCGCCTGCGCGTTGAGCGACGCCAGCGCAGCCTGACCGCGCGCGGTACGAGCCTGCAATTCGTCCGCCTTCGACGCTGCGCCCGCATGCAGTCGCGCGCTCGCTGCTTCGAGGCTTTGCGATGCGTTGGACAACGTTTCGCGCGCCGCATCCGCGCTTGCGCGAGCGGTCAATGCGGCGAAGTAGTCGCGCGCAGTCGAGTAAAGCACATCGATAACTGCCGCATTGAACGTTTGATGCGCGCTCGCCAGCAGCTCGCGGGTTCTCGTGACCTCGGCGGAACGTGCGCCGAAGTCGAACAGGACCCACTCGAAGGTCAGCTCCGCCGCGCGAACAGTTCCAGCGTAGGCGTCGTTCGGCCGGTAAGCGGACGAAGACGAAGCGTCGGACCGATTCGCGGACCCGCTCAGCACAGCGGAAATGGTCGGCAGCCGCGACGCTTGCGCTTGCCCGGCACGCGCGGCCCGTACCTGCACCTCCGCCCATGCCCGGCTGGTCAACGGATGGCTGCACAACGCCCGGTCAAGGGCTTCATTGAGCCGAAGCGGTGCGGCCGGCGCCAGCGATACGCAGGGTATGTCAACGCTGGCGATGGCTTGCGCGCTTGCCGGTATCGTATGCAGCAACACTGCGGCAAGCACTACGCTCAACGCATACCGCAGGGCGCTGGAGGCTGCGACGCAGCTGTCTTCAACGTTCAACGAGGCTTTCACGGACATGAGTGAGCAGCGGGTCCAGAAAATACTCGATGACCCGTCGCCGGCCGGTCGCGATCTCGACGCTTGCCGCCATGCCGGGGCTCAACGCCATCTGTCCGCCCTCGACCGTGATGGTCGGGCGCCGGAGCTTGAGCCGCACCGCGTAGATCAGGCCGCGCTTTTCATCTTCGATCGCGTCGTGCGACACGTTGACCACGTCGGCAGCCAACGTGCCATAACGCGTGTACGGAAACGCTTCGATTTTGACCGCAGCGGACTGCCCGGTATTGACGAAACCCACGTCCTTGTTTTCGATAAACGCTTCGATCTCCAGCGGGTGATCGGCCGGCACGATGACCATCAGCGGCTGGGCGGCGGTCACGACCCCACCGATCGTATGAACCGCCAGTTGCTGAACCACCCCATCGACCGGCGCCTGCAAGGTCATCGTCCGGTGATGCACATCGGCCTTGACGAATTCCTGGCGCCATTCGGCCGCTTTCTGTGTGGCGTTGCTCAATCGGTCCAGCGTCTCGCGCCGCGTGGACATCACGAATTCCTCGCGCTGGCGCCGCACGCTGACGATGGACGCCCGTATTTCGGCAACACGGCTGCGGTGGGCGGCAAGCTCGCCTTCCATCTCAATGCGCGACTGCTGCTTGTCGAGAAACTCGTGCCGCGACACATACTGTTTCGCCGCGAGCTCGCGCAGATCGGACTCGCGCGCGCGGGCGATTTCGAGGGTGGCCTGCAGGCGCCGGATCACCGCGCCGGCCGTATCGAGTTCGGCGGCATTCCTGGCGATGTCCGCGTCAAGCCGCGCAAGCTTCGCGCGATATTCGGCGATTTCGCCATCGAGGAACGTCTGTTCGCGCGCGATTCGTGACGCAGCCGGTCTCAGGTCGTCTGTCGGCGGGTCCGCGTCGTCTGGTGCTTCGAGCGGCTGCGGTCTGCCCGTATCGAGGATGGCGAGGAACGCTCTGGCACGCGCGGCAGACAACGTGCTGTCGACACAGTCATCGCGCAGTCGCGCACGGTCTGCCGCCGACATGGCGGAGTCGAGTTCAAGCAGTGTGTCCCCGGACTTCACGAACGAACCGTCGGCAACGCGAATCGCCGCGACACGCGCTGTCTCGAGCGGTTGGACGAGTTTCGTGCGGCCGTCGGGAATGACCTTGCCGTGCGCCGTCGCAACGATATCGATCTTGCCCAGCACGGCCCACAGCAATGCGACGCTCAACAACGCGAGCAATGCTGCAGCCGTCACGCGCGGCAGCGGCGACACCGGCATGCGCTGTAACGCAAGCGCCGCGGGTAAAAACTCGGACTCCTCGCGCGACCAGCGTGTCGCCCGGTTGTCGCGCTCGTGCCACGCGGTTCGCAACACAGCAAGATAACGCCGGCCAAATTCGCCTGCCGCAGCAAGCCACAACGATACGCGCATCTCAGTGCCCGGCCTGAAGCCGATAAAGCTTCGCGTACGCGCCGTTTGCAGCAAGCAGCGCATCGTGCGGACCTTGTTCGACAATCTCGCCCCGCTCGATGACGACGATGCGATCCGCCAGGCGCACCGCCGAAAGCCGGTGCGCGATCACGAGCACGGTCCGGCCGCTGCACATGACGCGCATGTTGTCGTGCACGGCACGCTCGGACTCATAGTCGAGCGCGCTGGTCGCCTCGTCGAAAACAAGAATGCGCGGGTTATGGATCAACGCCCGAGCGATTGCGATTCGCTGCCGCTGTCCGCCGGATAGCGTCGCACCGTGTTCGCCGACGGGTGTGTCGTACCCTTGCGGCAGCTCGACGATGAAATCATGTGCGCCGGCGAGCCGCGCCGCACGGATGATGGCGTCAAGCGGCGCGCCCGGGTCGGCCAGCGCGATGTTATCCCGCACGCTGCGATTGAACAGCACGCTTTCCTGCAGCACCACGCCAATCTGCCGGCGCAGGGAGGCAGCATCGACCAGCGCGAGATCGTGACCGTCGATCGCGACGCGCCCGCGCTGCGGCACATAAAGACGCTGCACGAGACGCGTCAGCGTGCTTTTGCCGGAGCCCGATTGACCGACGATGCCGACCACCTCGCCCGGTTGGATCGACAGGCTTACGCCGCGCAGGACTTCCGGCCCGTCGGAGCGGTAGCGAAATACCACGTTCTGCAGTTCGATTTTCCCCGCGATGGGCGGCAGCGCGCTTTTCGCGCCGGCCGCCTCAGTGCGAGTATTGAGGATATCGCCTAGGCGAGCGACCGAAATGCCGGTTTGCTGAAAATCTGTCCACAGCTGCGCGATCCGCATGATCGGCCCCGCCACCTGACCGGACAGCATATTGAACGCGATCAATTCGCCCACGGTCAGCTTGCCGTCGATGACGAGTCTTGCGCCGAGCCAGATCAGCGTGACCGTCACGAGCTTGCTGATCAGCGCGACGCCACCGTTGGCCCAGATACCGACCGTCGACGCACGAAATGCCGCGCCGATATATGCGGCAAGTTGATTACCCCATTGCCGGGTCCATTGCGGCTCGACCGCCATCGACTTGACCGTGTCGATGCCGCTGATGGTTTCGACAAGAAACGCCTGATTCTCGGCGCTACGCGCGAATTTCTCGTTGAGCATGCGTCGCAACGCCGGCGTACATGCGACGGACAAAAGCACATAGCAAGGCAACGAAGCGACGACGACCAGTGTGAGCCAACCGCTGTAGTACACCATCACGGCGATAAACACGCCCGAGAACACCACGTCCATTAGCAGCGTAATCGCGTTGCCGGTCAGAAAAGAACGGATATTTTCCAGTTCACGCACGCGGGCAACGGAATCGCCGACGCGACGTGCATGGAAATAGGCAGTCGGCAGCTTCAACAAATGCTGGAACAGACGTGCGCCGAGTTCGACATCGATGCGGCACGTCGTGTGGGTGAAGACGTAGCTTCTCAATGCGTTGAGCAGCACATCGAAAAGCACAACGACGATCAGGCCGATTGCGATCACATCGAGCGTTGCGAGGCCGTGATGAACCAGCACCTTGTCCATCACCACCTGGAAGAATAGCGGCGTGATCAGCGCGAGGATCTGGATAAATAGAGAAGCAACCAGGACTTCGCACAGCAATCGGCGATATTTGACGAGTACCGGAATGAACCAGGTGAAGTCGAACTTTGCCAGTTCGCCCAGCATCGATGCGCGCGAAGCGATGAGGATCAGGTCGCCATGCCAGCGCGCGCGCAGGTCGGCGAGTTTTGTGGTCGATGGTCCGCTCGCTTGCGGGTCTTGCCATAGCACGCTGTTTTCGTGGAAGCGGGCGATGACGAAGAATTGGCCATCCACGTCGATCGCAATCGCGGGTAATGCGAGGCGGTCGAGACGGTTCCAGTTTGCTTTGACAGGCCGTGCGTGCAGGTCGAGCCATTTTGCGGCGAGAAGTACTGCGGTGCGGTCCCAGCGGATGCCCGGTTGCCCGAATTCGTGGGCGAGCTGGTGAGGGTCTGCCGCGATGCCGTGGTAACGCGCGATCATCAGCAGACAGCTCAGGCCGGAATCGGCGGTTTGGTCGGCGTGCAGGTTGTGTGATCGATTGCTCGAGAGACGTTCCGCGGGTGCGTGGGACGCTCGACTTGTGGATGTTTCGGATTGCATGGAGACGACAGGCGGCGCCGTAGCGCGTTTTACGGCGCTACGGATCAGATCCCTATACAGGTTTTGTTAGCAGTAGTTGACCGCGACGGGAGCGGTTAGCGATGAAGCAGCGTCGGGTCGCTGCCACGGCGCATCAGAAATCGCAGCAGGTGCGAATCCGGCCATTGCGTCGATCAGCAAATCCACGCGGCTGGCGATTTCGCGCTCTGACGGATATTCGGTGTCCGGTAGGGCAGTCGGTATCGCGCGCAACGATAGCAGTTTCGGTTGGGCGGCGGCTGACAGCGCGTTGATTGTGGTTTTGTCCCAGACTGTGCCATCGGCAAAGCGGAACTGCTCGACGCCGTAGACGAAGGATGCGCCCGATTGCGTGAGCTGATTTCTGATGCGCAGCACGTTCGATGAGCCCACGACTGTTACCAGCAGGTCATCGCTCGTGCCGTCGCGTTTTACTGTCACGTCCTGCGGGCGGATGTCGGCGTCGAACTGCACGACGTCAGTGTCCTTGCCGTTTGCGTCGTATTCTTCGTAGATCGTGTCGTTACCCGAGTTACGCCCGAACACGTATGTATCGCTGCCGCGCCCGCCGTATAGCGTGTCGTTGCCCGCGCCGCCGTCCATCAGGTCGTCGCCGCTGAAGCCCACCAGCACGTCGTTGCCCGGCGTGCTGCGCAGGGTCATCAGCGCCACCGCCTGCTTGTCCCACACTGTGCCGTCCGCAAAACGGAACTGCTCGACGCCGTAGACGAAGGATGCGCCCGACTGCGTGAGTTGATTTCTGATGCGCAGCACGTTCGATGAGCCCACGACTGTTACCAGCAGGTCATCGCTCGTGCCGTCGCGTTTTACTGTCACGTCCTGCGGGCGGATGTCGGCGTCGAACTGCACGACGTCAGTGTCCTTGCCGTTTGCGTCGTATTCTTCGTAGATCGTGTCGTTACCCGAGTTACGCCCGAACACGTATGTATCGCTGCCGCGCCCGCCGTATAGCGTGTCGTTGCCCGCGCCGCCGTCCATCAGGTCGTCGCCGCTGAAGCCCACCAGCACGTCGTTGCCCGGCGTGCTGCGCAGGGTCATCAGCGCCACCGCCTGCTTGTCCCACACTGTGCCGTCCGCAAAACGGAACTGCTCGACGCCGTAGACGAATGATGCGCCCGACTGCGTGAGTTGATTTCTGATGCGCAGCACGTTCGACGAGCCCACAACCGTTACCAGCAGGTCGTCGCTCGTGCCGTCGCGCCGCACTGTCACGTCCTGCGGGCGGATGTCGGCGTCGAACTGCACGACATCGGTGTCCTTGCCGTTCGCGTCGTATTCTTCGTAGATTGTGTCGTTACCCGAGTTACGGCCAAACACGTATGTATCGCTGCCGCGGCCACCGTATAGCGTATCGTTGCCCGCGCCGCCGTCCATCAGGTCGTCGCCGCTGAAGCCCACCAGCACGTCGTTGCCCGGCGTGCTGCGCAGGGTCATTAGCGCCACCGCCTGCTTGTCCCACACCGTACCGTCTGCGAAGCGGAACTGCTCGACGCCATAAACGAAGGATGCGCCCGACTGCGTGAGCTGATTTCTGATACGCAGCACGTTTGATGAACCCGCGACTGTTACCAGCAGGTCATCGCTCGTGCCGTCGCGCCGCACTGTCACGTCTTGTGGATGGATATTGGCATCGAACCGCACGGCGTCGGTATCGCTGCCGTACGCGTCGTATTCTTCGTAGATCGTGTCGTTACCCGAGTTACGGCCAAACACGTATGTATCGCTGCCGCGCCCGCCAACCAGCGTGTCGTTGCCTGCGCCACCATCCAGCAGATCGTCACCCTCACCGCCTTCGAGCCGATCGTTTCCGATACTGCCCAGCAAGAAATCGCGCCCTGCGCTGCCCGCCAGTGTGCCGCTGCCGAAAATCACGCCGCTCGCGGCCAGTCCTCGCAGCACGTCCTGCGACTGATGTCCTTCGACGTAGTCGTGCAATTGCGCGCGCACATCGAAGCCGGCATGCCACCACGCCTCGCCGAATGTTCGCGTGAATTCCGCGAGCAAGACTGCCACCTCCTGCGCCCCGACACGAGCCTCCGCGGACATCACCCCGGCCAGCAGGCCATCGAATTTCTCGCATGGATAGCCGTTTGCGTCGATGGTATAGGTGATCGCGTCGAGATAAGGCTTCCAGCGCGATTGCATGGCGATCGCGACATAAACCGAATCGGTCAACGTCGACCACGCGTCCTTCACATAGTCGCCACGCGTACCGCTTAGCGCGACAAGCCCATCACTGCGGGCTCCGAGCATGGTCCCCGACATCTTTTCGAGCACGCTTAGCCTGTCGAGCCACGGCGGATCCGTAGCGAGGCCCGTTGCCGTTCTTTTACCGGATGCCATCAGCGTTTGCGTCGTCGCCATGTTCGAGGTCGCCGCCCAGGCCCGCAATAGCGGTTCGATCAGCGCGTGCTGTGCTTCGGCTGTTCTGGCCGACATCAGTTGACCCAATACGTCGCGCAATGCCGCGCCTGCGGCCGTGTTGAGGCTCGCCGCCTGCCAGAGGTCCCTGACGTTTCCCGCACCTTGCACGAAGGCCATCGACGTCACGTCTTCGCGAAGCGGAACGACGTCGTCGAACCGCTGATGCAACGTGTCCTGGCCGAACCATACTTCCTGCATCGTGCGCTCGACCTGCACGCCGTCCACGATCTGGATGAAACTGCCCGTGGCACGAACCACGTTTCCGTCGTCCAGCGTGCGGATCGTGCCGTCGCGGCTCAACCGGATCGCGACGATGCCCAATGCGTCCAGTGAAACCAGTTCGCCCTGTTCCGAGCGTCCATCGACGTTCGCGTCACGCCAAACTTTCAGCGATGACCATATTGCGTCTTTCGAATCGATTACGCCGTCCTTGTTGACGTCGAATTCCTTCAGTGCGTCGAAGCCGTTTGGCGCCAGCGCGCCGTTTGCGAGCGGCGTGAAATTGCTGAACAGCTCGGCGCCTGAATCGATATGCCCGTTGCCGTTGCGGTCGAGGACGAGGAAGCCGTCGTCTGCGCTGATCCAGCCGGTGTGGATACGGCTGCCCTGGCCGTCGAAATCGAAATAGGCGGTGGAAGCGGATGCACCGATGGTGTGGATGCCGTCGCCGTTAAGATCCAGGACCAGTGGGTCGACAAGGTTTAACGCCAGACCAAATTGTTTGAAGAACGCGTCGATGTCGGGGAGGGGGTTTTGGCCCAGGAGGAGGTTGCCGATTGCGAGACCGGTTAATTCGCCTGCTTTTCCACCCAAAACGCTAACAACGCCGGATACTGCCAACACCAAAGGAATGGCGGCAGAAACCCCCACAACCGGGATTAAGGCACCGGCCATGATTGACGCCGCCGCCGCCGCTGGCGAACCCGCTCCAAGGGTTCCCACAATCGAACCCAATGTTCCAGCGACCGGTGCCCAGTTGCCCGTTCGCTGAGCTTCAGAGATTGAAGTTGCCAGTGTTAGCCCATCAACTATGGCGGACGCACCTGCAACACCGCGCATAAAGCGTTCGTTCGCCGCCGCCTCTGCGATTGCCTTACCGTAGTTGGCGTAGGCGGACGCGCCGCCGACACGCAACTCTTCGATTCTGGCCGACATTGCACGGGCGGTTTCATTCAGGAATGCACGCTCCTCAGTCGAACCCCCGCCATCCGCCAGATTCGCCAACGTGCGGGACAGCGAAGCCGCCTGATCAGCCATGCTTCGACCCAACGATTCATACTGCGCTGCGGATGCATTATTCGTCTTGACCATCCAGGTCGACGCTCCTGACATTCCCCCGGTGACAAAAGTCCATAAATCAGTAGCGTTGCCGTCTATCAACTGCACAATATTTTCGATTTGCTCTTTTGTGACTGTTACCATGAGAATTTATTAACTCTTAAAGATCAACATGAAAGCAATATCGTAACGAAAAATCAGTTATTAAAATATAGCATTGACATTCAAATCGACACCCGATCGCATGATTCCGAAATTGATCACTTCAACATATCAAGGCACTTAATCAGTACCGCCTCGCCGCCTAACCCGCTTCCGAATTTCTATCGAAACAATTAAAAATAACCACCACCACACTCCAAGGTGGCCCACGAACATCATTGGCGCTGATATGAAAACTGCCGTACGATTCGAGGACATCACACCCATTATCCCAAGCGTGGGCGGAGCCACCGAAATTGTCCATGTAGACACAAGTACCAGAAGCGCTACAGTTGTGGCCATAATGTACTTTTTCCGGTCTGACGGAACCATCGACTCCAATCGCATAGGCTGGGGAAATTCACAAACACACAAACAGATTGCAACAAGAAAACCAAGGACGATCGCGCCCCCGTAACCTATAGGCAGATAACAAGCCCCGGGTTCATGATTTAACGCCCTGATAATCGGAATGTAATTTCCCACCTTACACATAGCCGCTAGAAATCCGGTTTTTTCATCTTTTTCTCCGGGAGCCACGATAACCGCGAATGACAAGCCAACGCAACACGCAGAATATATACGCCTGATCGTTTTTATCGAAAAAGCTGGCCAAATCAGGTACGAAACGCTCTCGCTCATCGATTTTCCATCGAGCTGCAACCGTTAAACCAATCAAATGCAGGGGCTTCCTGGATCAGATATTGTCGCGAATCACGGCCTCTAAAAATAAACCCCGCATCGAGCTCGCAATGAAAATATACCACCCAGCATTTTTACAGAGTGAATTGCGTTTCCGAAATTGGACGCAGAAATTTCCGGTTACGCGTTTAAATGGTGAATACACATCACCGAACGCTGGTTTTGCTCGGAACAACGCATGGCATCCGGGCGCAGCGCATGACCGTCCGCCGACCGGAAAGAGACGAGAAAAAGGGATAACGAGCGACCAGAACAGCCGCTCAAAGAACTAGTGTTCTGCCCCAGAAATAACTTTGCATAAACGTGCGATTTTTTCGAGGATGGAATCGGCAGTAGCTGTCCACATGAACGGACGTTTAGAAATGCAAAACGGCGAGGAGATGACATTGATTCCGCCTGAATTAAGGTCGTCCGGCATCAAATCGACATTCACCTCGCCGGCGCGGCGGCACATTGAAAAAGCGCGCCGCGCATCTGCGAGGTGTATTTCAACAGCCTGCTAATCATCCACGTCGACGTGCCTGAAATCCCTCCGACGACAAATGTCCATAAATCGGCAGCGTGGCTGTCTACCGACTGCACGAAATTCTCGATCTGCTCTTTTGTGACGGTTACCATGGGAATTTTTTAACTTTATAGCCACTGAAAGATAGCTGTAACGAAAAAATGAAAATAAATTATCAAAATGTGATAACAATACTTGGGCGCGATTAACCAGGGAAAATTATATGTTGTCGCCCATCCTTCGAATCCGCTTTCGAATCTCTATCGAAGAAACCAAAAACAACCACCACCACACTCCAACGTGAGCCACAAACATCATTGGCGCCGATATGAAAACCGCTACGCGATTTAATGACATCAACCCCATTATTCCAAGCGTGGGCGGAGCTACCGCGATAGTCCAGGTAGATACAAGCACCACTAGCATCACGACTGTCGCCATGACATACTTTTTGCGGTCTGCCGGAATCATTGATTCCAAGCGCATCGGCCGAGGAAACTCGCAGATACACATACAAACGGCGACAAGAAAACCAAGGACGATTGCGCCACCGTACCCTATCGGTAAATAGCAGGCGCCAGGCTCGCGATTCAATGCCCTGACAATCGGAATATAATTTCCCGCATTACACAACGTTCCTAAAAATTCGGTTTTCTCATCGTTTGCTCCCGGAGCCACGATTACTGCGAGCGACAAACCGAGACAACATACAACAAATATGCACCTGATCGTTCGCATCGAGAAAATTGGCAAAATCAAGTATGAAACTCTTTCGCTCATCGGCTTTCCATCGAACTACAACCGTTAAGTTGAAGAAATGTGGAAATCATCCATATCAGTATATCCCTGTGAATCACAACACCTCGTACCAAGTTAGCGTTGAAATATACCACTCACCTTTTTTACAAAGCGACTTGAATTTCCGAAATTGAACGCAGAAATTTCCGATTACACACTCGAACGGCGAATACATATCGCCGAATGCTGGTTTCGCTCAGAACCACGCATGGCACCCCGGCGCAAAGTATGACCGTCCGCCGACCGAAAAGAGAAGATAAAAAGAGATCAAGAAAACTGATAAATGGCCGCCGATTTACTTGTGTCAACCAAAAACTACTGCTTTACTCTAAAAGAAAGCACGATACGCGTTACTTCATCCTGGATAATTTTCCAATTTTCAAGATCATTTTTCGCATAGTGAACGCTTGCGATAACACCAAGCTCCGGGATAATAAATTCCTGCTCACAGAACTTCATTCCACCGGCGCCGGCACCACAACTTATGTAAGTTCCTGACCGCTCTTTGTCATAGAACACTTCAACGTTGCTTACGCTAATCTTCGAATAATCAGGTCCTACTTTCTTTTCTTTAACCAAACCGTAAACCAATTCAAACTGCCGTTCAAAATACCAGTCATGCTTGGGACGCCAGGATATTTCGGCGTCCATCCGATTGGCGATAAATCTTTTGAACCACGCCGGAACGTCAGATCCGAGTTCCTTGACAGGCTCCACCTGGACATCGATCCATTCATTCTCCCGAGTAAAAGATCCTTTTCGGCCACTCCAACTCCGACGATTTTCTCGATTTACTGGAGAAAAGTCCGGATATTGCAGCAAGATACTGAACGCCCGAATTGGAATATCAGGTCCCGGAATATGTCGTTTAGGCGGTCTCCCCCAAATTTCATCACCCTCATACTCAACAGGAAAAAATTGGTACTCGGACGGAATCACAAACCTTGTTCCATGAATACTTCCAATACCGGACCGTGAAGAATTCGGCTTTTTCCCTTGGGAAAAGACCGACAACATCAGAAATGAAAAAATAAGAAGCGCGAACAGAGAGCTACCTTTCAAATTACGAACACTCATGTTTCCCGCCGCCGTTTCCCACGAAGATCCCCAAGCTTGATCTGCGTTATTTATTGCAAATAAAAAACGCTCCAATATATATAAAATACATGCGACTTTAAAATTTACCCAAAATTTGTCGAATTTTCATAGAAATCACCATAAAAATCCACAACCACAGTGTAAAATGAGTCGCAAAAATAAGCGGTGCAGATATTGCCACGCCGGCTCTACCTGATGACATATACCTCAATGCAACCAACATCGCGGGCGGAGCAGCACGCCACATAACCACGATCGTCGACGGCATTGCAATTAAACTCATCACAAATTTTAATCGCCCACCAGGGATGAGTGAATTCACGGGAACAGGCTTTGGTAACTCACAAATGCGAAAAAGGTAGCGACCAGATATCCGAGGACTTGCGCAATACTATAGATTATCGGCAAATAACAATTTCCCGGTTTATCATTCAATGATTTGACAATAGCAATTTTATTGCCGAAATTACACCACCACCCTAAAATACTTTTCCCCGCATCAATTACCTCTTGAACTACAATCGCAATAAATGAGAATCCAATTAAACAGAGCGAAAATAAAGATTGAGCGAATTGCGCTGCCACAACCGAGGCAATTACATATGAAATTTTCCCATTATTCATAGCTTTTGCCGATGCATTTAAAATATTGTGCACCAATGTCATATGCAAAACATCCGAAGTCAACGGATGAAAATATACCACCCAGAATTTTTGCAGAGTGAATTGCGTTTCCGAAATTGAACGCAGAAATTTCTGGTTATGCGCTTGAACAGTGAATACACGTTACCAAATGCTAGTTTCGCTCGGAACAGCGCAAGGCATCCGGGCGCAGCACATGACTGTCCGCCGACCGGAAACAGACGAGAAAAAGGGATAACGAGCGACCAGAACAGCCGTTCAAAGAACTAGAACTAATACGTCAACCGCCTACCTCAAGCGGCCCGAGCCGAAGCGATAGCAAATAATCAGGGCCGCCATCCCGCCATCCCGCGACCCCGCCAATCCTCAATCCTCGATCCGCTCCAACCCTTCCGCCTCAGCGGTACGATCCGCAATCCCAGCCCAGGCCGCCGCGTTCAACGCGAGTTCAGCGACCTCATCAGTCGTAAGCGGCGCAAGCTTCTGGCACGTCTTGCCGACGTCATCCCACGCCCCCCGCTCGACCGCTTCGATCACGGTCAGCAACATCCCCAGCGTGCCGGCATGATGTTCAATCGCGTCGCGAATCGGCCGCGTCAGCATCAGCACATTAAGCGTCGTAGCAAGCGACCCGCCAAACACCGCGTCAACGAACGAGAACACCCCGGTCAGAAACGCCGCATCGCTTTCATCACGGCCCGCCTCCGGCAGACGCGCAACCGCGAGCTCCATAAAGCGCGCACGGGTCGCCGCCAGTTGCAGCAGCGGGTCATCTTCAAGCGCAACCTTACGACCATCCGCATACAGCAGCAGCTGCGTCCAGCGCGCAATCTTGTCCGTCCCCGTCGCATTGATCGCATCGCGCAGCGTCGTGACCCGCAGGCCCAGCGCCATACCGCTTGCGTTCGCGAGCCGCATCAGATGCATCACCAGCACCGGGTTCAGCTTCAGTTCCGCTTCGAGTTGCGCCACCGTCGGTTCGCCGGCGAGCAGTTGCAGCAGATTCAGCAACGCATGGCGCGGCGCGCTCACGCGGCGCGTCGACACGGCGCCGTGCGGACGCGCGAAAAAGTAGCCCTGGAAGCGATCGAATCCCAGTTTGAACGCGGTGTCGAAATCGTTATGTGTGTCGGCCCCGTGCGCAATCAACAATTTGCCCGCCGACTTCAGCACGCTCGCGAGCTTCGGCAGCAGCGCGGCCGGCGTGCTGCGCAGGTCGATCTTCACCGTCTCCGCATACGGCAGCAAACGCGCGAAGCGGTCGTCGACCTGCGTCACGTGATCGATCACGAAGCGGAAACGCCGGCCATGCAGCGTGACGATGCGCGCGATCAGTTCGTCGTCGACTTCGATTTCGGGCGGCAGTTCGAAGATAAAGCGCTCGGGCGGCAATGCCTTCACCGCTTCATCAAACAGCAACTCGCGTGTCACATCGATGTAGGCCGGATGACCGGTCAGCGCGTGCCGCACTTGCGGTCGCATCAGCGCGCGGATCAGCGCACCGACGCGCGCCTGAGCCGACGTCGCCGAGGTTGCCGCAGGCGCCTCGCCTTCAGCGTCGCCAGCGGATGCGCCAGCATCGGCGTCCGGCGGCGGATCGATCTGCTGGATTTTCAGTTCGAAGCCGCACAGCATGCCGTCCCGATTCAACAGCGGCTGGCGCGCGAAATATACGTCGCGCGGCGCATGCTCGGCAGCGCTTTCCGTCGCGCTATCGGCCGCAGCTCGGGCATCATGGCCCGGGACGCCCTCGGTGGAACCCGAAAGGCCGTCCGGCCTGCCCTCCTGCTGAACTGCGCTGCTGGTCATGCGGCTCCCCTTGTGCAAAGCGCGCGAGGCGCTTTGACCTTCTCGTCGTTATTCGTCGCGGATTCGGAGGACCCGGCACAACACGCATGGTGGTCACGCGCGCGCCGCCGGGCTCGTATGCCGGGCGATTTTAGCGCACGCATGCGACTCGCGAACAGCGAAAATTGTCTGCGCCTCGCGAAACTTCGCCTAACGCATCGACGCCAGCGCGCTTTGTGTCGTTTCGACGACCATCAAGCCAGCGCGCAGGCCCGCTTTTACCGACGGGTTCGGAAAGACGATGCGCTCTTCGGGATGGGTCACCGTATAGCGATAGCCGCCGTCGCGCGCGAGCAGCGTGTCGTGTGCATACGCGGTGAAATTCGGCACGTCCGCTTCGATCAGTAGTTCAAACGCGTCGCTATGCTTTGTGATCTGATCGACCACCGTGAAAATGCGCGGCAGCGGCGCGCCGTTCGCCGGTGCGCCCGCGGCGTGGTTGAACTGGAATTGGCCCGCGATCAGCCTGCGCAGCGCGCTATCGGCGCCCGCGAAGCGGCTCAGATCGTTCTGTCCGAACGGGCGCACCTTGCCGAGTTCGAGCGTGCATGCGTCGGCGCCGCAGGCTTCCGAGGTGAAGTGAGAAAACGTGGTGCCCTGCGTCGTGTGCAGCAGCACCGCCGCGATCTGCGCATCGCCCAACCACTCGACCATCGCGCGCGACAGCGGCTCGCCGGTGTGCGGCAGCACCGCGAAGCGCTCGAACACCGACGCGCGAATCGCCGTATGCATATCCAGATGCCAGCGCGCGCGGCGCGTGGGCGGCGCTGGCGCGAAAAACTGTGTGGCCGCGCGCTCGAGCGCGGCGGCGCGCGGCGCTTCGCGGCTATCCGGCAACTGCGCGTGGCGGCCGCTGAACAGGCGATTCAGATCGTCGTCGATATAGCGGCACGCGCCGCGCATCGCCGCCACGTTGCCCAGCACGACGAGCAGCCGGCAGGCAGGCGATACGCGCGCCGCGCCGATATCGCGCACGAGCAGCGACAGCAGTTCGATCGGCGCGGTTTCGTCGCCATGAATACCGGCGGACACCAGCACGCTCCGTAGCGGCGCGCCATGATTCGCGGCGCTTTCGCGATGCGCGGATGCAAGCGGCTCGAATTGCAGCACGCCTTCGTCGAGCCACGTCCAGCGCACGCCGTTCGTGCACACGCCTTCGCGTTGCGCGGCATCGGGCCGCGAGCCGGTCAACGTAAAGCCAAGAAAGTCGTCGATCATCATGGTCGCGGCCGTCCGCCGTGTCTGTTTCAGCGCTGGAAGTCGTACAGGGATCCGACCCGCAGAATCTGCGTCAGTTCGTCGAGCGCGGTGCGCGATTCGTTCAACAGATGCGAATCGGCCAGGTCGGCCGGCGCGAGCCGGTCGCGATAGTGCCGGTCGATCCATGCATCGAGCAGGCCGAAGAGCGTGTCGTCGATCCACACGCCCGGTGCGACCGCTTCGCGCTCCGCGTCGGTCAGCACGATACGCAGCCGCAGGCACGCGGGGCCGCCGCCGTTCTTCATGCTTTCGCGCAAGTCGAACACCTGCACTTCGTCGATTGGCGAAGGGCCCGATACGAGGTCATCCAGATAGCGCGCGACGCGTTCGTTCTCACGGCACTCCTGCGGCACCACGAGCATCTGCCGGCCGTCCGCGCGCATCAGCAACTGGCTGTTGAACAGATACGACGTGACCGCATCGGCGACGCTCACACGCGCGTCCGGCACTTCGATCACGTCGAGCGGCGCATGGCGCGCGGCGAGCTTCGCGCGCAGTTCGTCATACACCGCGCTTTGCCCGACAAACGCAAGCTGATGGCAAAAGAGCGTGCGTGCATTGCCGACCGCGATCACATCGTTGTGAAACACGCCCGCGTCGATCACCTCCGGGTTCTGCTGCGCATAGACCGTTGTCTCCTCTGCGAGCCCGTGCCGCTGCGCAACCGCGCGGCTCGCCTCGAACGTCTGCCGCGCCGGAAAGCGCTTCGGCTCCGGGCCGCGCCGGTATTCGCTGCGGCCGTACACGAAGAATTCGACGCCGGGCTCGCCGTACGCCGCGCAAAAACGCGTATGGTTCGCAGCGCCCTCGTCGCCGAGCGCCGGCGTGCCGGGTAGCGCTTCGTGCACCGCGAAGCGCGCTTCGTCGGCGAAGATCGCACGCAGCGTGCGGCCCGTCGATTCATGCTCGATCGCGCGATGCAGCTTGCTGCACAGGTTCGCCGGCGTGAAATGCACGCGGCCGTCCGCGGTGTCCGCCGACGGACTCACGGTCGCCGCGTTCGCGGTCCACATCGCCGACGCGGAGCTCGCCGCGGCGAGCAGTTCGGGCGCCTCCCTCGCGACCTTCGCGATCACGTTCGCGTCCGCACCTGAAAAACCGAGTTCGCGCAGCAGACGCATCGACGGCCGTTCCTGCGGCGGCAGCACGCCCTGACGAAAACCGAGATCGGCAAGCTGCTTCATCTTGCGCAGCCCCTGCTTCGCGGCGGCCTTCGGATTGGCGGCGGACTTTTCATTCGACAGCGATGCGACGTTGCCGAACGACAGCCCCGCATAGTTGTGAGTCGGGCCGACGAGCCCGTCGAAATTGGCTTCGGTCGCGTGCATCGTCCGTTCCTCAGAAATGAAGGCCCGGCGACACAGTCGCGGGCATCTGCAGTTGCGCGCTTTCGACCGACGCCATCGGGTACGAGCAATAGTCGGCCGCATAGTACGCGCTCGGCCGCTGGTTGCCGGACCGCCCGACGCCGCCGAACGGCGCAGCCGACGATGCGCCGTTGGTCGGCCGGTTCCAGTTGACGATGCCCGCGCGGATCGTGCGCTGAAAATGCGTCCACTGCGTTTCGTCGTCGGCGAGCAGGCCGGCGCACAGCCCGTACGCGGTATCGTTCGCGCGCTCGATCGCGGCCTCGAATGTGTCGTAGCGAATGATCTGCGCGAGCGGCCCGAAGTGCTCCTGGTCCGGCAGATTCCGCACGCCGGTCACATCGAGCACGGCCGGGCTGACGAAACCCAGTTGCGGGTCGCGCTGCGCCATGCCGAGTAGCGTGCGCGCGCCGTCCGCGACGAGCCGTGCCTGCGCATCGACGAGCCGCGCCGCCGCACGCGCGGTGATCACCGCGCCCATATACGGCTGCGGATCGGCATCGAAAGCGCCGACGCGAATGCGCGACGTCACGTCGATCAGGCGCGCGATAAAGCGCTCGCCGAATTCATCGTTGGGCACGAGAATGCGCCGCGCGCAGGTGCAGCGCTGCCCCGCTGACAGAAACGCCGACTGGACGGTGTGATGGACCGCCGCGTCGAGGTCCGCGACGTGCGCCACGACCAGCGGATTGTTGCCGCCCATTTCGAGCGCGAGCACGATCTCCGGCCGGCCGCCGAACTGCTTGTGCAGCAGCGTGCCCGTATCGGAGCTGCCGGTGAAGAAAAGCCCGTCGATCTGCCGGTGATTCGCGAGCGCGATGCCGGTTTCTTTTTCGCCCTGCACGAGATTGAGCACGCCGGCCGGCAGGCCTGCCTCCTGCCATACGTCGACCGTTGCGCGCGCAACGGCCGGCGCAAGCTCCGACGGCTTGAACACCACGGTATTGCCGGCGATCAGCGCGGGCACGATATGGCCGTTCGGCAAGTGCCCCGGAAAGTTATAAGGACCGAACACCGCGACGACGCCATGCGGACGATGCCGCAGCACCGCGGTGCCGTCGGCGATCGTCGCGCGCTTTTCGCCGGTGCGCTCGTGATACGCCTGAATTGAAATATCGACCTTCGCCGCCATCGCCGCGACTTCCGTGCGCGCCTCCCAGAGCGGCTTGCCGGTCTCGCGCCCGATCGTCGCGGCAAGCGACTCCTTGCGCTCGGTCAGAAGCGTGGCGAAGCGGCGCGCAATCGTGCAGCGTGCTTCGAACGGCATCGCCGACCATCGGGCGAACGCGCGCCGCGCGCTTTTCACCGCGCGCTCGACGTCGTCCGCCGATGCGCTCGTGCCTTCCCACACCACCGCGTTCGTGCCGGGGTCGCGCGAGCTGAATGCGGGGCCGGTGCCGGCGCTCCACGCGCCGTCGATAAATAGTTCGGTCATGTTCATCCCTGTTTGTGTTTCGGTGCATGCGCGGCGGCCAGCACGCGCACCGCGTCGCCGGCCTGCACGCGCAGCGCCGCCGCTTGCTGGGCCGACAGGCGGAACACGCCATGCTCGACCGCGCCCGCAACGAGGCCGACCCGGAAGTCGTCGAGCGATGTGTTCGACACCAGCGCGCGCGGCGCCTGCGATACATCGCCTTGCGCGTGCGCGTCCTCGATTTCCACCGGCACGACCACGCTGTCGCGCAACGTACGCAGATCGGCGATATGGCATTCGAGCACCGGGCCGGCATCGAAGATGTCGACGTGGTTTTCGTAGCGCAGCCCTTCCGCTTCGAGCATCTTGCGCGCGGGCAGCGTGTCGTTATGCGTGCGGCCGACGCATTCCTGCGCCTCTTGCGGCAGCAGGTCCACGTACACCGGAAAGCGCGGCATCAGCTCGGCGAGAAACGATTTGCGGCCGTGCGAGCTCAGATAGTCGGCTGCATTGAAATCGATCTGGTAGAAATGCGAGCCGACCGCGCGCCAGAACGGCGACGTGCCCTCCGCGTCGAAGCGGCCCCGCAGCTCCGCGCAGATCCGCTGCGGAAAACGCTCGCGAAACTGCGCGATAAACATGAAACGCGAGCGCGACAGCAGGCCGCCTACGCCGCTCGTGCGATAGCGCGGGCTCAGAAACAGCGAGCACACTTCCGCGTAACCGGTCAGATCGTGCGAGATATTGAGCGCGCGCATCATCGTCCAGATGCCGAGGTCCTGGCTCGCATGCACGACCGTGCTCACGCGGTAGTTGTAGAACGGCTGGTCGAGGCCGACCGCGGTTTCAATGCCGCATACGCCCGCCACATCGCCGCTTGCGGTGTCTTCCATCACGAAGAGGTAGCCCTGCTCGTGCGGCGCCGCGCGATCTTCGAGCGTGCGGCGCGAGCGTTCGATGCGCGCGGCGAGCGCTTCGCGGTCGGGCTTGAACGTGGTGAGGCCCGGGCCGGTTTCCTGGGCGAGCCCGACGAGCGCGTCCAGATCGCCCGTCTGCACGACGCGCACGACGATCATGATGCGTCCTCCGAAGATGCGTTGCCGTCGTCATGATCCGGCTCGCGATGCAGGATCACGCAGCGAACCGCGTCGCCTGCGCGCACGTCGAGCGCCGCGCGCGCGTCGGCCGGCAGCGGCGCACCCGCGTTGCGGCCGGCCGGCAATTCGGCGAGCACGCAGCGGAATTCGCGCGGCCCGTTGCTTGCGACCAGATACGTCGCGTCGTGTGCCTGATCCGTTCGGCGCGCCGTGCCCGCATCGTCGCCGGGATTGCCGTCCGCCCGACCTCCCGTGCTACCGCCTGAATCGCCGCGTGAATTGCCGGTTCGACCCGCCGCGGCCGCATCATCCGCTTCACGCACGGTACGCGTCTCGTTGCGTTTCACGGATGCGATGCGATCGACTTGCGCGGTCAGCACCGGGCCGGCATCGAAGATATCGATGTAGCGGTCGGTTTCGAAGCCCTCTTCGAGATGAATCTCGTACGCGAGCAGCGCCTTTCTGTCAGGCTCGCCGAGCACACGCTGCGCCGCCTCCGGCAGCAGCGGCACGTAGATCGGATAGCTCGGCATCACTTCCGCGATAAACGTGCTGCTGCGTCCGCCCGATTGCACTTCGATATCGGCGAAATTGCGGCCGAAAAACTTGCGGCCCACCGCTTCCCAGAACGGCGACACGCCCGCGTCGTCGGTCACGCCGAGCAGCAGCGAAAACACTTCCGGTGTAAAGCGCTTGCGGTTCGCGGCGATATACATCATCCGCGCGCGCGACAGCAGATGCGCGGCAGCGTCGCCGCGCAGTTCCGGTTCGATATAGAAGCCCGCGAGGCGGCTCTTGCCGGTCAGCTCGTGCGACATCGTCAGCGCGTGGATCCGGCGGCTCACATGCAGCTCGCGCGACGCGTGGATCAGCGCATCGTTGCGAAACGTGTAGAACGGTTCCGCATAGCCGGCCGCCGCGACAATACTCGCGGTGCCGCGCAGTGTGCCGGTCGCGCTGTCTTCGAGCACGAACAGATAGAACTCCTCGCCCGGAAAATCGGCGTCCGCGCGAAACGAATCCTCCGACAGCGCGACACGCGCCTCGAGCGCGCGCCGGTCATGCGGCAGCGAATGCAGCACCGGCTGCGCGGTGCGCGCCATATGTTCCAGCGCATCGAGGTCGGCAAGGCGACCGGGGCGTACGAAGAGCATCGTCGTTCCAGTAAGGTGGCGAGCGGGTGGCGAGTGGCTGGCAAGCCTGTGGCAAGCGCAGCTTAACGCGCCGGCGCCGCGGCCGTCGCGCCGACCACTTCGTCGATCGCCGCTTCGAGCCGCGCGATCCCGTCATGCAGATCGTCTACCGGAATGATCAGCGACGGCGCGAAACGCAGCACATCCGGTCCCGCCATCAGCATGATCAGTCCATGCTTGCCGGCCGCGGTGACGAATTCCTTCGCGCGGCCCTGGTACGCGCCGTTCAGTTCCGCGCCGATCAGGAGCCCCTTGCCGCGCACCTCGGAGAAGATGCGAAAGCGCTGATTGAGCGTCGCCAGCGCTTCCTGCAGCAGCGCGCTGCGCGAACGCACACCGGAGAGCAGTTGCGGATCGCTCACCAGTTCGACCACCTTCAGCGCGATCGCCGCCGCGAGCGGATTGCCGCCGTACGTCGTGCCGTGCACGCCGACCTTGAAGTGCGCGGCAAGCGCCTCGGTGGTCAGCATCGCGCCGATCGGAAAGCCGTTGCCGAGCGACTTGGCCGTGGTCAGGATATCCGGCGTCACGCCGGTGTCCTGGTACGCGTAGAAAAAGCCGGTGCGGCCCACGCCCGTTTGCACTTCGTCGAAAATCAGCAGCGCGCCGTATGTATCGCATGCTTCGCGCAGCGCGCGCAGAAAGGCAGGGTCGGCCGGAATCACGCCGCCTTCGCCCTGAATCGGCTCGACCACCACCGCGCAGGTCTTCGGTCCGATCGCCTCGCGCGCCGCGTCGATATCGTTGTAAGGCAGATGGATGATGCCGGCCGGCACGGGCCCGAAGCCCTCCGAGTATTTCGGCTGGCCGCCGACGCTGACGGTAAAGAAGGTGCGCCCGTGAAACGACTGCGCAAACGATACGATCTCGAACTTGTCCGCGCCATGCCGTTCGAACGCGACGCGGCGCGCGAGCTTGAACGCCGCTTCGTTTGCCTCCGCGCCGGAGTTCGCGAAGAATGCGCGGTCGGCGAAGGTCAATTCCTCGAGGCGCTTCGCGAGGCGCAGCACGGGCTCGTTTGTGTAGCCGTTGCCGATATGCCAGAGTTTCGCGCCCTGCTCGTCGAGCACCTTCAGCAGTTCCGGGTGCGCATGGCCGAGCGCGGTGACGGCGATGCCGCCCGCGAAATCGACATAGTCGCGCCCCTGCGTATCCCACACGCGCGAGCCGACGCCCCGGTCCGGCACGAACGATGCGGGCGAGAACACCGGCACCATCACTTCGTCGAAGGTCTGACGGGTCACATTCTGGTCGTTCATGACGAATCCTCGCGGCGGGTAACGTCACTAGTGTAGAAAACCGCGCGTGCGCCGTCTTGCGCATATGCGACGTGTTCTGTCGCAGCCGGCATGGTCCGCCGCATGCGCGGCCAGTAGACCGCAGGCTGCGGCCGTCGAACCTGCCGATGCCGTCACGGCGGCGGCGCCGTCAGCGCTTGTCGCGCTCGGGCGGCCTGGTTTGAGTTAGTCGGCTTGATTCGGCTCAGTCGGCTTGATTTCGCTCGGTCGGCTCGATCGGCTCAGTCGGCTCGGTCCGCTTGATTCGGCCCGGTCGGCTCAGTCGGCTCAGTCGGCTCAATCGGCTCAATCGCCCGCGCTTCGGCGGCCGCGCCGCCGGCCGGCCCGGCCGCGTCCTGCTGCCGGTCGAGCCAGTTACGGCGTTCTTCGCGCGGCGTCACATTGAATCGCTCACGATAGACGTTCGAAAAATGCGCGGCCGATGAAAACCCGCACGCGAGGCTGATCTGCACGACCGACTTGCTGGTGCGCTGCAATTGCGTGCGCGCCTTGGCGAGCCGCAGCCCCAGATAGTACCGGGACGGCATCGCGCCCAGATACTGGCGGAACAGCCGCTCCAGCTGACGTCGCGACACGCCGACGAGACCCGCGATCTCATCGGTCGTCAGCGGCTCCTCGATGTTCGCTTCCATCAGCAGCAGCGCGTCGTTCAGGCGCGGATGGCGTTCACCGGGCGCCGTGACGAGCGGGATGCGCTGCCGCTCGACGCCCGCGCGCAACGTGCCGACGCCAAGCGTATCGGCGATCCGTTCGGCGAGTTCCTGGCCATGATCGCGGCCGATCATCGCGAGCATGAAATCGACGCTCGCCTGGCCGCCCGTGCAGGTCGCGCGATCGCGATCGATCTCGAAGATCTGCTGCGTGACGATCGGGCGCTCGAACTGCTCGGTGAATTGCTGATACGTCTCCCAGTTGACGCTTACGCGGTAGCCGGACAACAGCCCCGCCAGCGCGAGCCACCAGACGCCGTGATGAATGCCGGTGACGAGCGGCGTGCGCTGGCCCACGCGCGCGAGACTCGCGAGAAACAGCCGGTCGCCGACGAACGGCCGGAAGCGTTCGCTGATCACGATCAGCCAGTCGCAGGCGAGCGCATCGCCGAACGCGGCGTCGGCCGGCCACTGCGCGCCGCCCGACAGCGGCACCGGCCGCCCGTCCGGCGACCAGACCTGCCAGCGGTAGTGCGCGCGAGCGTCGATCTCGTTCGCGAGGTTCAGCGTATCGATGACCGGTGCGACGCCCGACATCGACACCGGCGGCAACGCGACGATCGCGACCTGGGTGGTGCGCGCGGCGCCGGACGGCAAACGGGCCTTATCGGACATACCGGCGTAGCAAGGAATGCATGAACATCGTCAAACCCGACGGCGAGGCGGCAAGCAACGCAGCGGCTACTTCAGGCTGCCGGACAGAAACTGCCTGAGCCGCTCGCTTTTCGGCGTGCCGAGCACTTCGACGGGAGGCCCTTCCTCTTCAGTGCGACCCTGATGCAGAAACATCACATGGTTCGACACATTCCGCGCAAAGCCCATCTCGTGGGTGACGACGATCATCGTGCGGCCTTCCTCGGCGAGCTTTTGCATCACCTTCAGCACTTCGCCGACGAGTTCCGGGTCGAGCGCGGAGGTCGGCTCGTCGAACAGCATCACATCCGGGTTCATCGCGAGCGCGCGCGCGATTGCGACGCGCTGCTGCTGGCCGCCCGACAGGTGCGACGGATACTGCTTCTCGAGCCGCGGCGCGAGCCCGACCTTTTCCAGATAGGTGCGCGCACGCTCTTCCGCTTCGCGGCGCGACAGCCCGAGCACATGCAGCGGCGCCTCGACGACGTTCTCGAGCACCGTCATATGCGCCCACAGGTTGAAGTGCTGGAACACCATCGCGAGCTTGGTGCGGATACGCTGCAGTTGCTTGTGATCGGCGACTTCGAAATTGCCGTTGCGGTCGGCTCTCGTGCGCACCGTTTCACCATCGACGATGATCTTGCCCGCGTTCGGCCGCTCGAGAAAGTTGATGCAGCGCAGGAACGTGCTCTTGCCCGAGCCGCTCGCACCGATAATGCTGATCACATCGCCCTTCTGCGCGTTCATCGACACGCCCTTCAGGACTTCGTTGTCGCCATAGCGCTTGTGGATGTCCTGCACGGCGAGCTTGCAGGCTTCAGTTGAAGTCTCATGGAGCAAGGTACCCTCCGATGCGGAATGTTTGCGGTTGCGATAACCGCGTCATGACCCGGCGTGCGTGTGCAGCACGGGGTCCCCTCGGTGCGGCACGAAGGCAAGGCGCAGCGCGCACGGTAACACAACGGCCGTCAATGTCCGCGCATCACATCCGAGCGCGAGGTCGTGTAGACCACATGATTCGCGTCGAAGTGCACGTTGAAAAACGCTTCCTCGGTCACGCCGCCTTCACGCCACTTCCAGCTCCAGACGGTCTCGGGCTTGAGCGGATACACGGCGATTTCGCCGGGCTTGCCAAGCAGGCGCCGCACCTCGTCCTCGCTCATGCCGAGGCGGACCTTCGCGAAGTTCGCGGCCGTGAGCACCTGCGTGATCGCCTGCAGCCGGCCGTCGGGACCGATGTCGACCATATAGGTGTTCAACCCTTGCGGGCCGCGCGGATATTCGAGCCGCTTCGAACCGTCGGTGAAATGGCGCTCGGTTTCGGGCTTGCCCATCTGGTCGCGGATTTGCGCTTCGGTCGTCACGCCCGGCGTGAGTCCCTTCAACAGCAGCACATCGGGCTTGATCGCGTTGATGAAATCCTTCAGCTTCTGCACGGCATGCTCGGTCTGTTGGTTGTCGCAGCCGGTGAGCGCAATGGACGCGCCCAGCGTGGCGGCGAGCAGCAATGAATAGCGAAGAGCCATCGGGTCGGGTGGTCGTCGGTGACGCATGAACGTGGGGGATCAACGGCGTGACAGGATACCGCACACGAACGCCGCGGCACGCAGGCGCAACGGCGAAGAATAAAACCGCAGTGCAGCACGCGCGCTGCACGAAAGAGGCGCACACGTCGCGGCCCCTGCGCGCACACGCTCGCAGGCGGCGCCGCGCCGCCAACCTCACGCGACCGACCGGCGAGTTGGCATGGAAAGCGCGCGCCGCACCGCACGGTGGACCGCGCAATAACACAACGGCCGTGGACGCTTCGCCCACGGCCGCCATGCACCGCTGTAATCGGTCGCGCGTGCGCGACCGTTTGGCCCCTCGACTATGCGCAGATGGTTGTCAATCTAGCGTCACGCCGGCGAACGCGCGAGAGCGCGTTTACACCGAGTCCGCTGAAGAATCCTGTTCGCGCCGGTCTGGCGCCGCTCGCTGCGCGGCATGCCGGCATGCATCCGACTGAGCCGGTCAGCCGGCTGCGCCCGGGAGTGTTCTGCGTAGCCGACCTACGCGTGACGAGCTGGAGCCGACCGGCGTCGAAGTCCGTGGAAGGCCGCAGTCGCGAAGACTGCGCCGATCTCAGGCTAATCCCGCGGCCAGCGTGCTTCTGTGCGCATTCACACGCCAACGCGCATGCGGGCGCGTATGCACGCCGGGAGGCCGCCTGCGGACGCATTGTTCATGGACAGCGGCCGCAACACCCTGTGGAGATTGTGGACTTGCAGCGGCCTTCAGCGGAAATAGCAGCGCTTTGGCACAATCCGCTTTGGCTTGCGCGTCCGGCCGCACGGGTTTGCCCCGCCGACGCCGGCGCGCTCATGCACCGCGGTTCGTGCAATTTCTTCCCCGCTTCCATCGCGGCCTGCCCGGCTGCCGCCCTCCATCGCCATGATTCCGTTTTCCGTTCTCGATCTGTCTCCGATCACCGCCGGCTCGACGGCCGCGCAAGCGTTCCACAACACGCTCGATCTCGCGCAGCACGCGGAGCGCTGGGGCTACCGCCGCTTCTGGCTCGCCGAACATCACAACATGACGGGTATCGCCAGCGCGGCGACGTCGGTCGTGATCGCCCACGTCGCGGGCGGCACGCAGTCGATCCGCGTCGGCTCCGGCGGCGTGATGCTGCCCAACCACGCGCCGCTTGTGATCGCCGAGCAGTTCGGCACGCTCGCGTCGTTGTACCCGGGCCGCATCGACCTCGGTCTCGGCCGCGCGCCAGGCACCGACCAGACCACCGCCCGCGCGCTACGACGCGATCTGCACGGCAGCGCGGACTCGTTTCCCGACGACGTGGTCGAACTGCAGCGCTATTTCGCCGAGCCGGTCGCCGGCCAGCGCGTGCGTGCGGTGCCCGGCGCGGGCCTGAACGTGCCGCTCTGGCTGCTCGGTTCGAGCCTCTTCAGCGCGCAGCTCGCGGCGGCGCTCGGCCTGCCGTTCGCGTTCGCGTCGCACTTCGCGCCCGATCACATGCTGACTGCGCTGCAGCTGTACCGCGCGCAGTTCCGCCCGTCGGCTACGCTCGATCGGCCGTATGCGATGGTCGGCGTGAACCTCTTCGCGGCCGACACGAACGACGCCGCGCAGCGGCTTTTCACGTCGCTGCAGCAGCAGTTCCTGAACTTGCGGCGCGGCACGCCGGGGCAGTTGCAGCCGCCGGTCGATCGCCTCGATGCATCGGAGTTCGAACTGGCGGGCGTCGCGCAGTCACTCGCGTATTCGGTGATCGGCGATCGCGACACGGTGCGCGAGCGGCTCGTGTCGATCATCGAGCAGACCGGCGCCGACGAGTTGATGCTGACCGCGCAGATCTACGATCACGCGGCGCGGCTGCGCTCGTTTGAAATTGCCGCGCAGGTGCGCGACGAACTGGGTGCGGCGAAGTAGCCGCTCGCGGACGTAGTAGCGCGCGAGGGCGCCGCGTGACTGTCGGCTAGCATCGCGCGGCCGCGCGAGTGTCGAACCGCGGCGCTTTCGCACCGCCGTCTCCTTCGCACCGCGATCGCGCGATCGCGCGACCGTCGCGGCGCGGCGCCCCCTACGCCGTGTTCGCGCTACTGCGCGCGCTGCACCGCCGCCATCCCGTCGAGCAGCGCCTTGTGAAACGCCTGCGGATCCTGCAGTTGCGGCGTATGCCCGAGCGTCGGGAATTCGACGAGCGTCGCATGCGGAATCGTGCGTGCCGCCGCCTTGCCCAGCTCCGGATAATGACCGAGCTGCGCGCGCACCTCAGGCGGCGCGGCGTCCTTGCCGATCGCGGTGGTGTCCTTGTCGCCGATCATCAGCAGCGTCGGCACTTTCAATAGCCCCAGTTCGTAATAAACCGGCTGCGTGTAGATCATGTCGTACAGCAACGCGGAATTCCACGCGACGATCTGCTTGCCGGGGCCGCGATACATGCCCGCAAGCATCTGCACCCATGGTTCGTAAGAGGGATTCCATTGGCCCGCGTAATACGTCGCCTGCTCGTAGCGGCGGATGCGGTCCGCGGTCGTCTTCAGCTCGCGCGCATACCAGTCGTCGACCGACAGCGACGGCACGCCCTTCGCCTTCCAGTCCTCGAGGCCGATCGGGTCGACCAGCACCAGTTGCTGCGTCGCCTCCGGATACATCAGCGCATAGCGGATCGCGAGCATGCCGCCGGTCGAATGGCCGATCATCGTCGTGCGCGTGACGCCCAGCGATTCGAGCAGCGCATGCGTGTTGCGCGCGAGCTGCTGGAAGCTGTACTGGTAGCGCTGCGGCTTGCTCGACTTGCAAAAGCCGATCTGGTCCGGCGCGATCACGCGATAGCCGGCGTCGCTCAGGCGGCGAATCGTCTCGACCCATGTCGCGCCGCAAAAGTTCTTGCCGTGCATCAGCACCGCGGTGCGGCCGTTCGGATGAGCGGGCGCAACGTCCATATAGGCCATATCCAGCGCCTCGCCTTGCGACGTGAAGGTGAATTGCCGCACCGGGTAAGGGTAATCGAAGCCTTCGAGTTCCGGGCCGTAAGCAGGACCGGCATTGCCTGCCGCCTCGGCCGGGCTGGCCGCCGTGGCAGTGGCCGCGGCTGTCGCGGCACTGTCCGCAACGGCGGCAGCCGATACGGCAGCGGGCGGCGCCGTATCCGCGCCCTCCGCGGCGCGGGCAGCCGGCGCGACGACGAAGGCAGCCGCTGCAACGATGGCAGCGCCGGCAGCGGCAAGCGCGGACACCCAGGCTGGCCATGCAGATGAAAGACGGGCAAGCGGGAACGACGATTCGAGCGAAGCGGGAAAGCGCGGTTTCATAGGCTGGTTCTTGAGGAAGCGCAAGGGCAAGCCGCACAGTGTGCAGGGCAGCAATAACCCGGACTTGAACGGACGTAGATCGGAGCGGATGATTCTAGCTGGCGCAGATCGAACGTGCTGGCGCGAGCACCAGGCCGGATGGGCGTCGCACATGCCCGCACGGCGAGGCACGCGCCTTGCGATCTGCAGTCTCGAAAGAGGCGCCGCACATGGCCACCCGCCGTCCGCCATGCACGAGCGCGCATAACAACAAACAAGAACAACAGGATCCGCAGCACGCCAGCTTGTCCGTCCGGGGCTCACCAATGCAGCTGCATGGCACCAGGTAAGCGCTGAAGCGCCAGCCCGGACCCATGCAACATGGGACAAAGGAGACGCACATGGATACTCCGGCAAGCCTCAACGATCTGCAGCATACGACGCTCGCCATCGTGCTCGCGGGCGGCCGCGGCACCCGGCTCGGGCCGCTCACCAACAAGCGGGTCAAACCGGCGGTTCACTTCGGCGGTAAATACCGGATTGTCGATTTCGCGCTGTCCAACTGCCTGAATTCAGGCATCCGACGCATCGCCGTCGTCACACAATACAAGGCGCATTCGCTGCTGCGCCACGTGCAACGCGGCTGGGGCTTCCTGCGCGGCGAGTTCAACGAGTTCATCGACCTGTGGCCCGCGCAGCAGCGCGTCGAAGGCGCGCACTGGTATCGCGGCACCGCGGACGCCGTATTCCAGAACCTCGACATCATCCGCTCGATCCGGCCGAAGTACATCATCGTGCTGGCCGGCGACCATATCTACAAGATGGACTACACGCGGATGGTGATGGACCACGTCGAAAGCCGCGCGGACTGCACGGTCGGCTGCATCGAGGTGCCGCGTATGGAAGCGGTCGCGTTCGGCGTGATGGCGGTCGACGAAGCGCGGCGCGTCACGGGCTTCGTCGAGAAACCGGCCGACCCGCCGGCGATGCCGGGTCGCCCCGATATCGCGCTGGCGAGCATGGGCATCTATGTGTTCAACGCGGACTACCTTTACCAGCTGCTCGAAGAAAACATCACGAGCGTCGCGACCGATCACGACTTCGGCAAGGACATCCTGCCGCGCGTCGTGACCGCGGGGCACGCGATCGCGCATCCGTTCAGCATGTCGTGCGTGTCGTCGGATCCGAATGTCGAGCCGTACTGGCGCGACGTCGGCACGATCGACGCGTACTGGGCCGCGAATCTCGATCTCGCATCGACCATCCCGACGCTCGACCTGTACGACCGCAACTGGCCGATCTGGACGCATCTCGAACAGTTGCCGCCCGCCAAGTTCGTACGCGATCTGAACGGCCTGCAAGGGTCCGCGACCAATCTGATCGTCTGCGCGGGCTGCGTGATCTCCGGCTCGCAGATTTCGCGCTCGGTGCTGTCGACCAACGTCCTCGTGAACTCATTCTGTAACATCAATGAGGCAGTCTTGTTGCCGCAGGTGACGGTCGGCGCGAGTTGCCGGCTGCGCAAGGTGGTGGTCGACCGCGGCTGCGCGATACCGGACGGCACGGTCATCGGCGAAGACCCGGCACGCGACGCCGAGCGGTTCTACCGCACCGAGTCCGGCGTCGTGCTGGTCACGCCGGAGGCCTTGCGGCGCCAGACCGGGCGCTGAGCGCGGGGCGCCGTACGGCACGCGCGACGGCTTTGCGGGCGGCTAACCGCTCCGCAAGCCGCGCCCGCGCCCTTCATTGAACTCTCACGGCGAGGACAACGCCTATGACGATTCGCGCGCTGCACGTCGCAAGCGAGCTGTACCCTCTTCTGAAGACAGGCGGCCTCGCCGACGTCACCGGCGCGCTGCCGCCCGCGCTGATCGAACTCGGCGCCGACGTGCGCGTGCTGCTGCCGGGTTTTCCGGCGGTGCTCGCGGGTCTCGCGGACCTGCACCCCGTTGCGCCGCTCGCGCGCGGCTTCGGCGCGCCGCAGGCGTCGCTCGAACAGGGCACGCTCACCGCGAACGGCGTGATCGTCTATGTGGTGCGCGCGGATGCGTTTTTCGATCGTCCCGGCAACCCATATCTCGATGCGCAGCATGTGCCGTACGGCGACAACGCGCAGCGTTTCGCGCTGCTCAGCTGGAGCGCCGCACAGCTCGCGCAGCATCTCGACCCCGCGTGGGCGCCGCAAATCGTCCATGCGCACGACTGGCACGCGGGACTCGCGGCCGCCTATCTGAAGGCGGCCGAGCGCGAGCATGGGCGGTCCTTCGCGCGCAGCGTATTTACCGTGCACAACCTCGCCTATCAGGGCGTCTTCCCCGTGCAGCAGTTCGGCATGCTCGGCCTGCCCGCGGACTTTTTCGGCATCAACGGCATCGAGTTCTATGGGCAGATGTCGTTCCTGAAGGCCGGCCTTTTCTACTCGGACCGCCTCACCACCGTCAGCCCGACCTACGCGCGTGAAATCCAGACGCTCGCGCAGGGCGGCGGTCTCGACGGACTGCTCAGACAACGCACGCACGACCTGTCGGGGATCCTCAACGGAGTCGACTACGCGGTCTGGAAGCCGTCGACCGATACGCTGCTGCCGGCCCGCTATACCGACACGCGTCTCGCCGGCAAGCGCGTCTGCAAGACGTCTTTGCAGGCGCGCTTCGGCTTGCCGCAAAAAAGCGATGTGCTGCTGTTCGGCGTCGTGAGCCGCCTCACCGAGCAGAAAGGCCTCGACCTGCTGCTCGCCGCGCTGCCGGAGATCGTGCGGCGCGGCGGCCAGCTCGTCGTGTTCGGCACCGGCGACCCCGCGCTCGAAACCGGCCTGCAGCGGGTCGCGCAGGCGCATCCGGAATCGGTCGCGGTCGAACTCGGTTTCGACGAAACGCTCGCGCACGCGATCATCGCCGGCAGCGACGTGATCGCGGTGCCGTCGCGCTTCGAGCCGTGCGGGCTCACGCAACTCTATGCGCTCGCCTATGGCTCGCTGCCGCTCGTGCATCGGGTCGGCGGACTCGCCGATACCGTCGTCGACGCGTCGCTGGAAAATCTCGCCGACGACCTCGCGACGGGTTTCGCGTTCGAGCGCTTCGAACCGGAGGCGCTGGCCGCCGCGATCCGCCGGGCCTTCGCGCTCCATGCGAAGCGCAGCGAATGGAAAGCGACGCAACAGCGCGCGATGCGCCAGGATTTCGGCTGGGGCGCCTCCGCGGAGCGCTATCTCGCGCTATACCGCGAACTCGTGTGAGCCGCGACGCGCGCGGCGCCCGCGCGGCGCGCCGCCGGTCTGCCCGCTGCCCGCCGGCGCGCCGCCGCTGATGGTTCGGCGCAACAACGCGAAGGGCCGCATCGTTGCACGGCACAAAAAGTCATGTATTGTTCATTCACGCACGTTGCGCGAGCGGCACACGCCGCGCACGCAATGGGCATAGACAGGCATCGGGCCCGGCACCCCGGCCGATCGAGGCAAACCGCGAGCCGCTCGCGAGAATAAATACGCGCGTCCAGCGCGCCGTTTCGTTATGAAAAACGTTCTGAGCATCCAGTCGCACGTCGTCTTCGGACACGCGGGCAATAGCGCCGCGGAGTTTCCGATGCGGCGTCTCGGCGTCAACGTGTGGCCGCTCAATACGGTGCAGTTCTCCAATCACACGCAGTACGGCCATTGGGCCGGCAGCGCGATCGACGCGAAGCAGATGCAGGAGCTCGTCGAAGGAATCGGCGCGATCGGTATGCTGCCGCGCTGCGACGCGGTGCTCTCCGGCTACCTCGGCACACCCGAGCAGGCGCAGGCGGTGATCGAAATCGTGCGCGCGGTGAAAGCGGTGAACCCGCATGCGCGCTACTTCTGCGACCCGGTGATGGGCACCGCGACCGGCTGCCGCGTCGAGCCCGGCATCCAGGAATTTCTCGTCAGTTCGATGCCGGGTGTCGCCGATGCGATCATGCCGAATCACAGCGAACTGCAGCGCCTCGTCGGGCGCATGATCGAGACGGTCGAGGAAGCGGTCGTCGCGTGCCGCGAACTGATGCAGCGCGGGCCGAAGCTCGTGCTCGTCAAGCATCTGCTCGATCGCAACAGCCCCGCGGACCGCTTCAACATGCTCGTCGTCACCGAGCGCGAAAGCTGGGTCGGGCAGCGTCCGCTGTATCCGTTCGCGCGCCAGCCGGTCGGCGTCGGCGACCTGACGAGCGCGGTGTTCGTCGCGCGCACGCTGCTCGGCGACCCGCTGCGCGTGGCGTTCGAACATACGCTTGCGGCCGTCAACGGCGTGATGCGCGCGACGTGGGACGCGGGCCGCTACGAACTCGAGCTGATCGCCGCGCAAAACGATATCGCGCATCCGCGCGAATGGTTCGATGCGTGGGTCGTCGAATCGGCGTGAGGGCGCGGTGGAAGATTCAGCCGCGAGGTGGCGGCACGGTGTTGCGTCGCCGCGTTGCGTCCGGCGAGCCGCACCGCCTGATCTGACCGCTTGCGCGGCATCGGGCCGCGCACCCGCCGCGACGCCGCGACCCGACGCTGCGCTTCACTCCACGCGGCGCCGCCCCGCCGTTACTCGTCGCCGAGGAAATGCAGGATCGCGAAGTTGAACGCGTCCGGGTCCTGCAGAAACGCAAAGTGGCTTGTGTTCGGCAGGATCATCAGGCCGGCGTTAGGAATGGTCGCGGCGATGTACTCGGTATGGCTGCGCCTGATCGCTTCGTCATGGTCGCCGTCCAGCACCAGCACCGGCGACCTGATCTGCTTCAACTGGTCGTCGGTCCAGTTCGGCTGCGATGCCCACATATGGCTGATCTGCTCGACGAACGCGTCATACTCGTTCGGCGTCGGCGACAGCCTGCGATATTCATCGCCGGCTCGCTTGATGAACGCGGCGAACGTCGGGTTCTTTTCGACGCCCTCGATCACACCGTCGGTCTTCGTATTCGCGCCGAACGCCACGATCTTGCCGACCCGCTCCGGATGCCGCATCGCCAGGTCGAGCGCGATGATCGCACCGTCGCTCCAGCCGACCACGTCGGCCTTCTGCAGATGCAGCTTGTCCATCAGCGCCACCACGTCGTCGGCCATCAGGTCGTAGCCGAACGGATGCGCGTCGCGCGTGCTGCGCCCGTGGCCGCGGCTATCGACCAGCACGACCTCGTGACGCTTCACCAACGCCCGGACCTGGTTGCCGAAGTAATCCGAGTTCGACAGCCCGCCGTGCAGCAGGATGACCGGCGAGCCGTGGCCGATCGTCGCATAGTGCAGCCGGATGCCGTTGACGTCCGCCACGCCCGCCTTTTCGCCCGCGACCGGCAAAGGCGTCGGCGGCAAGGTTTGCCAGCGCGCCTCGGCGTGCGCATGGTGCACGGCCAGTACTGTGCACGCCAACATCAACAGGCGCTGCACGCGCAGCCAGCGCGGCTTGATTTTTCCGGACATGAACGCTGTCTCCTCGAATAAGAAAATAAAGAAAGGGGTTTGTAACGCTTAACAGATAACAAACGATAACGTGCGTTTATTCCTTGCAAACACCTTCAATCGCCGAACCACGTCCTATAATGCGTGCCGCGTGGCGCCGCTCACTTCGGCTCACCTGCGGTTCACGCAGTTTTTCCACACCCGGTAATGAGGTATTGATGGACGGCTATATTCGCAGTGAACGCGAAGAGCAATTCGAGGCGTTGTGCATCAGCGTCGATGCGGACGAAGCGCATGAGCAGGAAGCGATTGAATATTTCGAGGCGCAGATCGGCGCGGACGGCTTCGATGCCGCGCAATGGCTCGATATCGCGATGTATTACTCGCCGGCGGTCGCGCGCGGCATCATCGACATGGTCGCGCCGGACGACAAGGCGCGCTGCAACATCGCCTTCGTGATCGCCGACAGCCTCGACATCTCGTACGGCCCCGACGAGTGCCGGCAGTTTGCGGAGACGCTGCATTTCGCGCTGTCCAACGGCGTGCCGATCGACCTCGACGTCATGCTCGACGGCTGCCAGAACGCACTCGACGACCTCGACACATGGGCCGACGACGAAACCAGGGAACCGCTGCTGCAATTGCGCGGCGAGATCCAGCGCATGCAGGAAGAGCACTGACGCAAGCCGCGTCGCGCGGCCGGGCGATTCCATTGCGCGAGCCCGTCTGCCTTCACTTTCCTTTCAATACGGATCACGCCGGATCCGCCGCACAGGTGGCCCGGCTTTTTTCTGACTTATTTCCATCCGCACCGGCATGGTTGCGTGCGCACGGCCTGCTTTTCGACCCGATTTCATTAATAAACGAAGAAATTTAACTGTCGGATAAATTTCACGCCGCAGTCATTCAGCGCCCCTATCGTCATCTCCCGTACAGATACCAGTAAACGTTTCTTAACGCCGGTCACGGGAGACACCAGCACGGACCGGCGCTCGCGATGGCGCGCCGCGTCCGCTGGTTGCGGCCGCAAGTTTCTTTGGTCCGTTATCGAGTGATCGCGCGCGGCGGACGCGCCGCCCGATCAATGAGGCTCCATGCGTGCGCCGGCCGCGCCGAACCAGATCGCGGCTTCGCACGCGTCGGTCGCCAGCGCCTCGCGCGGCGCCACGCCGTAGCGTTCCCTGAATACGCGGCTGAAGTGCGCGGGCGTCGAAAAGCCGCAGCGATACGCAATATCGCTGATCTGTACGCGGCCTTTATCGCTGCGCTTGAGCATATCGGCAGCGAGCGCGAGGCGGCTGTCCCACACGTAACGCATCACCGATAAGCCGTCGGCGCGGAACAGCCGCCCCAGGTGCGCGTCCGATATGCAAACCGCCGACGCGATCAGCGCAATCGTCAGATCGGGGTTGCGCAAGTTCTGCGCGATATAGCGCTTGGCGCGAAACAGCGTCGCGTCGCCGCTGCGCGAGCGCGTGAGCGCCACCGGATCGTCGATCAGCAGATCGATCACGTCGAGCAACTGCTCGCCCTGCCGGCGCCGCAGGCCCACGCTCGTTTCGCCGTGCTGCCTTGCGATCGATACGACCAGTTCGCCGATCGAGCGCACATCGGCTGCCGACATATCGGGCACGACGAGGCCGCGCAGAGCGTGCCGCAAACCCCGCTCCTTCAGCGCGCGCGCCGGAAAACGCAGCGCGACGAGGTCGGTCGGCTCATCGAAAGACTGCGAGTAAGGCCGGGTGGATTCGACCAGCACGATCTCGCCGGGTCCGATGCGCCGCACGTCCGCGCCTTGCTCGATATTCATCGCGCCTTGCAGGACGAGCTTCAGGAAAAGCCAGGGTTCGCCGCCGTCAGCGAGCGGCGATAGCGACAGATGCGCGAACCGTGCATCCAGCATGTCGAGCCGGCCGAGATTCCATGCGTCGACGTTGGAACCGGCCGGCTCGCCGCGCCCGAACTCGCAGTTCATCCGGAACTCGCTCGCGCTGCCGTGACGCCAGATGTCCTTGCCGTCGGGTTCGTCGCTCAGCACGAGGTGGATAAAGTCGTTCTGCATGTCGCAATAAATTTACCGATGAAAGCCTGCTAGTGAAGACCCGCTGCCAGCGGCTCCGGTTGGTATGGCGGGCTTTGTAGCCCTCCTCCACTCTCAGAGAACAGGCGCCGCCTGCCGTTATTCCAGCCGTCGCGCGAGGTGCCCTGGCGGGCCGCGCGATGCGGTGCAAACGCGCGCCTCGGCCAAATCGCGCGCTGCTTCTGGAACACTGCCGCGCATGCCGCTCCCCTACGCTTGCCTTACCCGCCCGCTCGATCGTACGTCGTACCGAGCAAGAGCGGAAATCCGCCATGACAACCGCCACCCATGCACCCGCTCGCGCGGTGCTGGGCAGCACCACGCTTGTGCCGAAGGAGCTCGCATGCAACCCTTTCAAACGCATTTCTGGAACTGGGAATCCCATCCCGCGGCCGACCAGGCCGTGCGGCCGCTACGCATCGTGCAAGGCAACGGCTGCTACCTTTACGACGATCAGGGCAACGAACTGGTCGACGGATCATCAGGCTTATGGAACGTGATCGTTGGACACAACCGGCGCGAGATCAAACAGGCGATCACGCAACAGCTCGACGAGCTCGAGTACTCCACGCTCTTCGGCGGCGCAATCTCGCACCCGCGCGCCGAAGAGCTCGCGCAACGTCTCGTCGAGATGCTGCAGCCCGAAGGAATGCGCCGCGTGTTCTTCAGCCAGGGCGGCTCGGACGCCATCGAGACCGCGCTGAAGCTCGCGCGGCAGTACTGGAAGATCGAACGCCAGCCGGAGCGGACCAAATTCATCGCACTGCAGATGGGCTATCACGGCACGCATTTCGGTTCAGCCGCGGTCAACGGCTTTAGCGCATTCCGGCGCAACTACGAGCCGAATCTGTCGGGCGTCTTTCATGTGGAGCCGCCGTGGCTCTACCGCAATCCGTTTACTCAGGACCCCGACGAGCTCGGCCGGATCTGCGCGACCCTGCTCGAACGGGAGATCGTCTTCCAGGGCGCGGACACCGTCGCGGCGTTTATCGCCGAGCCGATCCAGGGCGCGGGCGGCGTGATCGTGCCGCCGGCCAACTATTGGCCGCTCGTGCGAGAGGTGTGCGACCGGCATGGCGTGCTGCTGATCGCCGACGAAGTCGTGACCGGTTTCGGACGTACCGGCGAACTGTTCGGCAGCCGCTTGTGGAACGTGAGGCCGGACATCATGTGCTTCGCGAAAGGCATTTCGTCGGGCTATGCGCCGCTGGGGGCGACCGTCGTCAATGAACGCATCGAGCACGCGTTCCACAGCAACAGCGACTTCACCGGCGCGATCATGCACGGCTACACGAACTCCGGCCACCCGACCGGATGCGCGGCCGCGCTCGCGACGCTCGATATCGTGGTCCGCGAGCAGCTCGTCTCGCGTGCCGCCGCGCAAGGCGATTACCTGTTGCGTGCGCTGCGTCCGTTCGCAGAGCGCTTTGCGACGGTCGGCGACGTGCGCGGCAAGGGGCTGCTCGTCGGGCTCGATCTCGTGAAGGACAAATCGACGCGCGAACCGGTGGACATGATGGGCGGCTATGCGAACAAGGTGTGCGATATCGCGCGCGCGCATGGCGCGCTGGTGCGGCCGATGGGAACGGTGATCGTCGCCGCGCCGCCGTTCGTCGTCGACACGAAACAGCTCGATGTGATCGTCGCGGCGCTCGCCGCGGGCCTCGAAGAGGCGCCGCTCCAGTAATTCGAACCTGCCTGCCCTGCCGCCCCGAAGCGCCGGGTACCGTGTACCCGGCGCTCGTCTTTTGCCGTTCTTCTCCCGCAAGACTCGCAGCCTGCTTCAAAGCGCGACGTCTATGCCGAAATCCGCATCGCGCATGCAGTGAACTGCCAAGACGGCCTTAAATTGGCTTTCTATAGTCGCGCCAAACCGGGTGCACTGAGTGCTAACTGAGCGCCGACTGAGTGCCAACCGAGCGCCCATTGAGCGTGATGCCGCACAGCATTCCGGTTCGCGCGCGAAAACACGCGCGCCCAGGTTCGTGTTTTCCAGCATTGCCGGCCCGTTGCGCATCAGCCGTAATCTCGTGCACCGCCCGCTGCGAGGAGGATTGCCGCCGATCGACAAAACCGTCCAACAGAACCGCGCGTCGAACCAGCGGGCGAGCCGCACCATACGCCCTCAGTCTGACCTCGCGCGTCACCGCCAGCCAATCCCGTTCATCCCTGTGCCGACGTAAGGAGAGACCATGAGCCTGTACAAAACACTCAAACCCTTCGCGCTCTTGTTGGGAGCTGCGCTCGCGATCAACGCGCCCGCCGCGTTCGCGGACGACCTCACCGTGAAAGTCGGATTCGCCGCACCGTTGACCGGCGCGAACGCCGGTTACGGAAAGGATCTGCAAAACGGCGTGCGGCTCGCAATCGACGAGGCAAACGCGCAGAAGATCAGAATCGGCAACCAGGTGGCGCACTTCGAGCTCGTCTCCGAAGACGATCAGGCTGACCCGCGGGTCGGGGTGCAGGCCGCGCAAAAGCTGGTCGACGCGAACGTCGCGGTGGTGGTCGGCCACTTCAACTCGGGCACGACGATTCCCGCATCGCAGGTCTATGAAACCGCCGGTATCCCGGTGATCGACCCGGCCGCCACCAATCCGACCATCACGAACCGCGGCTTCGCGAATACCTTTATGGTGATTTCCACCGACGCTCAGAATGCGGGCAACGCGGGCACATACGCGGTACAGGTGACGAAGGCGAAGCGCATCGCGATCATCGACGACCGGACCGCATTCGGCCAGGGCGAAGCGGACGAGTTCGAAAAAGCGGTGAAGGCCGCGGGCGGCACGATCGTCGCGCGCGAATACACGGACAATCACGCGGTCGACTTCAGCACGCAGCTCACCAAGATCAAGGCGACCAACGCGGATCTGATTTTCTTCGGCGGCCTCGATACGCAAGCGGCCGCGATCGCGAAGAAAATGAAACAGCTCGGCATCAATGCGCAGTTGCTCGGCGGCGGCGGCGTCGAAGACCCTGAATTCATCAAGCTCGCCGGCGACGCGGCCGAAGGCACGATGGCGTGGGAATATGGGCGGCCGCTCGCGCAACTGCCGGGCGGCAAGGACTTCGCGCAGAAGTTCAAGGCGAAGTTCGGCGAGGACATCCTGTCGTACGCGCCGTTCGGCTACGACGCCACGTGGGCCGCGATCAAGGCGATGCAGGCGGCCGGGTCCGCGACGCCGTCCGCGTATCGGCCGAAGCTCAAGAGCATCAACTTCGAAGGCGTGACCGGCACGATCTCGTTCGACAACACCGGCGCATTGAAGAGCGGCGCGTCGACGCTCTATCAGGTGAAGAACGGCGTGTGGGTGCCGGTGGTCACGAAGAGCGGCACCTAATCCGCTCGCGCGGCGGGCAGTGCGCGCACGACAATCTGCGACAGCGCGTCGCGTTCGATCCTGACAAGCGACGTGCGCGCGGCGGCAAATTCGTCCGCGCTGCACACCTGGTGCCCGAAGCGTGCGCTCAGGCGCCGCGTCATCTGCACGATCCGTGTCTCGGGATCGAACACATAGTGCGACGTGAAATCGAAGAAGCGGTCGTGCACCTGCGTATCCTGCGGCAGGTCGGTCACGCGCACGGTATCGGGTAGCGTGATTTGCGCCGTCTCGTCGAAATCTCCGCCGATGCACACCCACGGCTGCGTGCGCTGCGGCTCCGCAAGCCATGCCTGCACCTGCGTGGCGATACCGCCGGAGAGGCTTGTCAACGCCGGGAGCGCGGTCGTGCCGTCGGGCCACGTCGCGTGCTCGAGCGTGCCTTGCATCGATGTCTCGAATGGCCCGGTGGTGGTCGTCAGTTCGCCTGGCTGCATCCGTGCGACACCTGAGAGGCCCGTCTGCCGTAGCCGTTCGGCGGCGATCTGCTGCCAGCGCTGGCGCGTCGCGCGGCGAAACATATTGCGCTCGGTTTCAGCCGGTGCGCCGCCGTCCTCGACGAGGTAGCTGAAACGGCCGGCGCCGCTGCGATCCACGTCGATCTGCACGCGCGCGTTGCGCGTGCGCGGCTGTTCCGCCGGCGTGCGCACCAGCACGCCACGATCGACCAGCAGCACCGGACGGTCCATCACGCTTGCCGGCAAGAAACCGAAACCGGTGCCGCCCGCCGTCGTATCCGCGAACAGCGACAGCGACGGAATCCAGGTAATCACATGGTTGATCGCGCTTGCGCCGTAGCCCGGCACATCGGGCAGCGTGTAGATCGGCCCGAGATTCAGCAGCACCGGTTCGCTGTCGATACCGGCTGCAGCGAGCAATGCGCCGAACAGCGCGACATGATCCTTGCAATCGCCGTAGCGGTTGCGCAGCACGTCCACCGCCTTGTGCGGCACCGCGGCGGTCTCGCCGAGAAACAGCGCGACATAGCGGATATTGAAGCGCATCCAGTCGTAGAGGATGCGCGCTTTCTCGCGCGGGTCGCTCGTCTGCGCGGTCAGTTGCTGCGCGAGCCGCACGATGGCCGGATCGTTGGTCGTCGGGTCGGCGGCTGCGCTGCGATAGCGGGCCGCGAACGTGGCGAAATCCGGTGTGGTCGACACCATCAACCGGTCGCCCCAGCTCGCGTAGCCGACCGCGCCGGACTCGAGCGGCGCATACGGACCATGCCGATAGTCGAACGTATAGCGAGTGCGGCCGTTTTCGGTGACCGGCGGCTCGGCGACGTAACCACGCGCGTCCGCGTAGAGCGGCAGGTCCGCGGGCAGATCGAAAATCAGCTGCTGCATCTCGACCGGGCCGCGCGTCGGCTCGACGAAATAAGCGAAGGTGCCCGCCTGCAGAGGGACCGCACGCGTCTTGCGAAACGCCAGATGCACGCGCGAGCCCGCCTCGACGCCGGGAAAGATCACCGTGCGCAATACGCCGTCCTGGAAGGTCGGCGCGCCCGCGGAACGTGGCTCCTGCACGTCGCGAATCCCATCGGGGCCGACCGGATGCGCGACGCCGTCGCGGTCGATCGTTTCCGCCGCGAGCAACTGCACCTGCTCGATGTCCTTGTTGAACCACACGTAACGCTGCGCGATATCGTCGACGCCGCTGGTCGTATTCGCACGCAGCACCGTGTCGTCATGCTCTTCGACCGAACCGTCCTTCTGCACGATAAACAGATGCACGTCGCGCTCGATCGTCGACGGCGGCACGTCGCCCGATGAGGTGGCATCGGCCGCCGATGCGTTACGCGCGCCGAACAGGCAGATCGCGCAGATCGCGCAAGCGAGCAGCCCTGTGCGGAGCGTGTCCGTCAGCGGCCGGCTGCCGTGCGCCGGCAGTGGCGCGGCGCACGCGCCGGCTGCATCGCGCTCACGCAGCGGGTCACGCATTTGCACGGCAATTTCCGTCAAAATTTTCGCTCCTCGAACGACGTGATCGTCGCGCAGTTGATGCTGTTCTAACACATCGGCGCAGCGCGCGAATGCGACCCGCGCCCCGCGATTCGCGAACCCGCGCAGCCTTCCCGACCACGAAGGTCAGGCTCAGCGCTGCCGCAATTCGTCGCCTTCGTTATGCGCAAGCTTGACGAAAAACAGCAGCGAACACAGCGTCAGCCCACCGACGACAAAAAACGCCGGCGAGAAATCCCGCGCTATCAGGTGCGCCGCGCTGCCGCCGTTCAGATAGGCGGTCAGCGTAAGCAGCGATGCCGCGAACGCCACGCCGACGCTGATCGACAGTTGCTGCGCCATGCTCGCGAGCGCGGTCGCGCGACTCATTTGCGGCTTCGGCATATCGGAGTAGCCGAGCGTGTTGAGCGTCACCATCGCGAGCGAATTGAACAGGCCGCCGAACAGCAGCACGACGAAGATCAGCGCGTGCGGTGTGGCCGGGCTGAACAGCCCATAGCTCGCATAGAAGCAGCCGGTCACGAGCGTCGCGCCGATCAGCAGCCGGCGAAAGCCGATGCGGCGAATCGCCGGCCCCATCAGCGCGCGCACCGATAGCGAGCCGACCGCGGTCGCGACGCTGATCGAACCGGACGCGAGCGGCGTGAGCCCGAAACCCAGTTGCAGCATCAGCGGCAGCAGAAACGGCGATGCACCGAGCGCAATGCGCAGCGGCATGCCGCCGACCACCGCGGTGCGATACGCGCGAAAACGCAACAGGAGCGGATCGATGATCGGCTCCGGATGCCGCCGCGAATAGAACCAGTACGCGACGAGCGCAAGCGCGCCGCAGCCGATCAGCCCAAACGTGACCGGCTGCGCAACGAGGCCGCGCCCCGCGGTGTCGAAGCCGCCGACCATGCCGACCAGCCCGATCGACAGCAGCAGGAAACCTGGCAGATCGAAGCGCGCGTCGTGCGGCTCCTGCGTGTCCTCGATAAACGCGAGCGCGCAGAACACGCCGACGATGCCGAACGGCACGTTGAGCAGAAAGATCCAGCGCCAGGAGGCGACGGTCACGACCAATCCGCCGAGCAGCGGCCCGGCGAGCCGCCCGACCGCGCCCGGCACGGTGAACCAGACCATCGCGGCGACCATGCGCGCGGGCGGCACGCTGCGCAGCAGGATCAGGCGGCCGACCGGCACCATCATTGCGCCGCCCATGCCCTGTATCACGCGAAACAGCACGAGTTGCGGCAACGAGGTGGCGAGACCGCAGAGCGCCGAACCAGCGGAGAACAGCACGATAGCCGCGCAGAACACGCGGCGCGTGCCGAAGCGGTCCGCAAGCCAGCCGCTCGCGGGCAGGAACACCGCGAGACTGAGCAGATAGGACGTGATGGCGAGGTTCAGATGCAGCGCCTCGACGCCCAGCGAGCGCGCGATCGACGGCAGCGCGGTTGCCATAATCGACGTGTCGAGGTTTTGCAGCAGCAACGGGCAGGCAACGATGATCGGGATAAGTCGGGCGCGGTCGGTCATGCGATCTTTTACCGCAAAACACGCCGCAGGACGAGATATCGGATCGCGCCGCCTGTTACAGGACGTTTCGCGCGAGCCGGCAACGTTCGTGCTGCGTGATGTGCGCTGCGTGATGCGTGCGCGCGCTGGCGTTGTCCGCGCGGTGTGATCTCGGGGTAATTTTGACCGGCAATATGGAACGTATGCCGCGCATCGCAATCGTTGTACGTGCATCGAACGGAACTCGCGCGGGCAAACGCAGGCAAGCACGGAAGTCATGGACGCTCGATGCGCATCGCACGCGCCGCCGCACGCCCCACGCATTCGCTCGCCGCTCAATCGCTTTCGCCGAGCCCCGTCAGCAGCTCATGCAGCTTCTCGACATGCCGGATCAGCATATGCCGATGCTTTTCGATCTGCTCGAGCCGGCCCGCGAGATCCGCATGGACGTTTTCGTCGAGATCGGCCGCGGCCATCACGTCTTCGACCTTCGCGCGCAGCGCGCCGATATCGACCGGCGGGTGCGTGAGGTTCCGCTCGAAGCGCCGCACCTCCTGCACCGCGAGATCGCGCACCTTGCGCAAATACGCGAGTTTGCGTAACGCGTCGAGGTCGTTCGCGTCTTCGTCGATCTTCTTCGCGGCGCTCTGCCCGAAGATCGGTTCAGGCGGCCGCAACACGGCCTTCTTGCGCACCGGGTGCGCGGTGCCGCGAAAACGCGCGAGCGGCGCTTCGTTGTCGATTGCAGCGCGCGCATTGTCGGGCACGTCGTGTGCTTCATGCGGCGCGTCCATCCACCCGGACGGCAGGCCCGTCACCGCTTCGACGCCGCGCACGAACTCCTCGCTGAAGTCACGCTGGCCCGTGAGCATCAGTTTCAGGTACGACGCGGAGAACGTCATCATCCGCGCGAGGCGCGTCGCCGCGCCGACCTCGTGCGTCAACACCAACAAATTGGCCCGCCAGACCGGCAGCAGGGTTTCGTCGGAATATTCCATCGCTGGGTCTTCCTTTCGCTGGTCCTTCGTCGGCAACACGGTGTGGCGCGTCCGACAGCGGCGCTGCCGCGCTCACCGGTTCCCGTCAGATTAGTCGCATCGTGACGCTGCGCGCAACCCGGCCCGCCCGGCTGACGCATTGCATCGGCCGCCTCCGTGCCGCGTTGCGCGGATTCAATGGGAATTGACTGCGGCAAGCGTGCCGCGTTCCGCAGCACGTCGCGTCGGCCCGTCGCCGCGCAGGACGGGCGATGCGTCGCGGGTCGACGGATTGCAAAAAGGAGCGTGCGCCGCACGGCCATCCGACGCCTGCCGCGTTGTTACCCGAGCAGCCCGGCGAGCGCGGCGCGGTACTGCGCGTAAGCGGTCTCTTCTTCGCGATGCGGACGGCGGTCGACTACCTGGGTTGCGCGGACATCGACGTCGCGCACCGTGTTCGTCAGGTGCGGCCCGCGTACACCGTCTGACCGGCCCGCACGACGCGCGCGCACAACGGCCGCCCGATCCAGTACGCCAGTTCCGCGAGCGATTCGACCGACCACACCGCAAAATCCGCATGGCGGCCGGTCTCGAGCACGCCGTGCACGTGCTGCTTGCCGAGTGCCGCAGCCGCATCACGCGTCACACCTTGCAGTATTTCAGGCACCGTCATGCGGAACAGCGTGGCCGCCATGTTCATCATCAGCAACAGCGATGTGGCGGGCGACGTGCCCGGATTGCTGTCGGTTGAAATCGCAATCGGCACTGCGTAGCGACGCAACAGATCGAGCGGCGGCAACTGCGTTTCGCGAATGAAGTAGTACGCCCCCGGCAGCAGCACCGCGACCGTGCCTGCTTCTTTCATCGCGGCGACGCCCGCTTCATCGAGAAATTCGAGGTGATCCGCGGACAACGCGCGGTAGCGTGCGGCGAGCGCCGCACCGCCGCTATTGGATAACTGCTCCGCGTGCATCTTGACCGGCAGATTGCGGCGCGCCGCGGCTTCGAATACGCGTTCGCTCTGCGCGATCGAAAAGCCGATGCGCTCGCAAAACACATCGACGGCATCGACCAGCCCTTCATCGGCGAGCGCCGGGAGCATCCGGTTGCACACCTCGTCGATATAGTCGTCCGCGCGGCCTGCGTAGTCGGGCGGCAACGCATGCGCACCGAGAAACGTCGTGTACACCGCGACCGGATAACGCTCGCCGAGCTGTCGCGCAACGCGCAGCATCTTGCGCTCGGTTTCGAGGTCGAGGCCGTAGCCGGATTTGATTTCGATCGCGGTGACGCCCTCGGCGATCAGCGGTTCGAGGCGCGCGGCGGCGGTGCGCAACAATGTGTTCTCGTCGGCCGCGCGCGTCGCGCGCACGGTCGACACGATACCGCCGCCGCGCCGCGCAATCTCCTCATAACTGACGCCCGCCAGACGCTGCGCGAATTCGTCGGCGCGCTGGCCGCCATAGACGAGATGCGTGTGGCACTCGACAAGCCCGGGCGTGACCCATGCACCAGCGAGGTCCTCGCGCGGCCAGCCGCGATACGCGGCGGGCAGTTCTTGCGCGGCGCCGAGCCATTCGATGCGGCCATCCTGCACGGCGATTGCGGCGTCGGCAATCGTGTCGTGCGGGTCGCCGTGCGCACAAAGCTGCAGGTGATGCCAGACGGTTTGCTTCATCGTAAGCTCGCTGATCGGGATGCGGGTTGCTGGGGTTTGCCTGGCTTTGCCCGGTTTTTTTCAGGTCGTTCAAGCACGCGTCATACGGTGCGCGTCACCGATCGCCAGAGCTACGGTCAGCACCGTCCCCGCGCCGCGCAGCGCGCATTGCAATGCTTGCGCACCGTCGATCCGCAACGTGTCGTTCGTTGCAAGCGCAACGGGTGTGCCGGCGCCGGGCATGACTTCCACCGGACCGGCCACGCAGAACAGCAACACCGTATCGCCGGACAACGTGCGCGCAGGCTCGCCGCCACGCCAGACGTCGACGTCGCCGGTCGCGGCGCCGCGCCGGACCATCAGGTTGAAATCGCGCGTCGCGCCGTCGATGAGTCGCGCGTCGATCGCGGTTTCGCCTGCAAAGCGCGCGATGTCGAACGGCTGTTTCAACGCATGCGCCCTTGCGTCTCATCGAGCAGCATGCCCGCGCCGGACAGCAGCACCAGCGTGCGGTCGACGCCCGCGAAGCGCGAAAACGGCCCGGCCTGTTCGACGTCGGCGAGACTCACGCGCCAGATGAACGTGTCGTATCCCGCTGCGTGCGGATACGCGGCAATTTCCCGCGTGACGCCGCCGCCATTCTTCCATGGCGCGGCCAGCAGATCGGCGGCGCGAATCAGCGTGATTCTCAGCTCAGCGGATGTCGATGCAGTGTCCGTCATCGCGGTCAACGGCCCAGCATCGGCAGCTTGAGACCCGCTTCGGCCGCGGTCTTGCGCGCGAGGTCATAGCCGGCATCCGCGTGACGCATCACGCCGCTTGCCGGGTCGTTGAACAGCACGCGGCCGAGGCGCACATGCGCGGCATCCGTACCGTCCGCGACGATCACAACACCCGCATGCTGGCTGAACCCCATGCCGACGCCGCCGCCATGATGCAGCGACACCCACGTCGCACCGCCCGCGGTGTTCAGCATCGCATTGAGCAGCGGCCAGTCGCTCACCGCATCGGAGCCGTCGAGCATTGCTTCGGTCTCGCGATTCGGGCTCGCGACCGAACCGGTGTCCAGATGGTCGCGGCCGATTACGATCGGCGCCTTCAGCTCGCCTTTGCGAACCATTTCGTTGAACGCCTGGCCGAGCCGGTAACGGTCATTCACGCCGACCCAGCAAATCCGTGCGGGCAGCCCCTGAAACGCGATCCGCTCGCGCGCCATATCGAGCCAGTTATGCAGATGCGCGTCATCCGGAATCAGCTCTTTCACTTTCGCATCGGTCTTGTAGATATCTTCCGGGTCGCCCGACAGCGCAACCCAGCGGAACGGCCCCTTGCCTTCGCAGAAAAGCGGACGTACGTAAGCGGGCACGAAGCCGGGGAAATCGAACGCATTGTCGACACCCATGTCGAGCGCCATCTGACGGATGTTGTTGCCATAATCGAGCGTCGCGGCGCCGCGTTGCTGCAGCGTCAGCATCGCGCGCACCTGGTTGGCCATCGACTGTTTCGCGGGCGTCACGATGCTTTGTGGGTCGGTCTTCTGACGCTCGCGCCAGTCCGCGACCTGCCAGCCTTGCGGCAGATAGCCGTGGATCGGATCGTGCGCGCTCGTCTGGTCGGTCACGCAGTCCGGCGTGATGTTGCGTTTGACAAGCTCGGCAAAGATATCCGCCGCGTTGCCGAGCAGGCCGATCGATACCGGCTTGCCGCTCGCCTTCGCAGCGTCGAGCATGGCCAGCGCTTCATCGAGGGTCCTGGCCTTTTTGTCGACGTAACGCGTCTTCAGTCGGAAATCGATGCGCGTCTCGTCGCACTCCACCGCGATCGTCGAAAAGCCCGCCATCGTCGCGGCAAGCGGCTGCGCGCCGCCCATGCCGCCCAGACCGCCGGTGAGAATCCAGCGGCCCTGCGGTTTGCCGTCGAAATGCTGGTTCGCGACCGAGAAAAACGTCTCGTAGGTGCCCTGCACGATGCCCTGGCTGCCGATGTAGATCCAGCTGCCCGCGGTCATTTGACCGTACATCATCAGGCCTTTGCGATCGAGCTCGTGAAAGTGGTCCCACGTCGCCCAGTGCGGCACGAGGTTCGAGTTCGCCAGCAGCACGCGCGGCGCATCAGCATGCGTGCGGAACACGCCGACCGGCTTGCCGGACTGGATCAGCAGCGTCTCGTCGTCGTTCAGGTCCTTCAGCGACGCGAGAATCTGGTCGAAGCAATCCCAGTTGCGCGCCGCGCGGCCGATGCCGCCATAGACGACGAGCGCGTGCGGATGCTCGGCGACCTCCGGATCGAGATTGTTCTGGATCATCCGGTACGCGGCTTCCGTGAGCCAGCTCTTGCAGGTCTTCTCGCTGCCGCGCGGGGCGCGAATCGTGCGCGACGGGTCGAGACGCGGATCGATATGTTTCGGGTTGTTCATGGTGATGAGCCTTGAAAGTGCGGATAACAGCGGCTGACGACCGCGGGAACCCCCGCAGAAAGCAACAGGAAGACAGCGAAAATTCGGCCGGCGAAAAAGCCAGCGTCAAACCAGCCGGAATTCAGAAATGCCCGGTGAAGCGATAGCGGCTGCCGGGGTGCCAGAGATTGGCCACCGACGCGACCGCGCCTTGCGACCACGTACGCCGATGCAGCACGAGACAAGGTTCGACCTCCTCCATCGACAGCAACGTGCGCGTGTCTTCATCCGGCGTGAGCGCTTCGATCCGGTACTCGACACGCTGCAGCGGCGCGACGCGCACGAGGTACTGGTTCGGCGTGGTGTTCGTAAAGTCCTGCAACGTGTAGTCGGGGGCGACCGCCGGGTTGACCCAGCGTTCCTCGAGCTGCACGGGTTCGTCGTTCTCGAAGTGCAGCACGCGCGAATGGAACAGCGCGCTGCCCGGTTTCAACTTCATCTCGTCGGCAAGCGCGGTATCCGCGATCTCGTCGCCGACGTGCAGCACGTTCGCGTGATAGCGATGACCGCGCGCGACGATTTCATCCGAGATGCTGCGAATCGCGACCAGCGTCGATTCATACTTCGGCCGCGCGACAAATGTGCCCGAACCCTGCACGCGCGTAAGCACCTGCTCGGAAGTCAGTTCGCGCAATGCGCGATTCACCGTCATGCGCGCGACGCTGAATTCGCGCGCGAGTTCATTCTCCGACGGCACCTGGTCGCCTTCCGCCCATTCGCCTGCATGAATACGGGCGAGGATAAAGTCCTTGATTCCCTGATATGCGGGCGCGTTCATGTCAGCGGCGCTCGGAAGCAAACTCGAACGGGCTATGAGCGGCAATCGTGCCGTTCTGCACGAGACGCGCCATCGCCGCGATGTCCGGCGCGAAGTAACGGTCGAGCTCGTAATGCGGGACTTCGTTGCGCACGACGCTCATCACGCGCTGCAGTGCGGGACTGGTGCGATGCGGCGTGCGCAGGTCGACGCCCTGCGCGGCGGCGAGCATTTCGATCGCGAGGATGTTCGCGGTGTTCTCCGCGATATCGGCAAGCTTGCGCGCGGCGAAGGTGGCCATCGACACGTGATCCTCCTGATTCGCGGAAGTGGGCAGCGAATCGACCGAGGCCGGATGCGCCAGCGTCTTGTTCTCCGACGCAAGCGCGGCAGCGGTGACGTGCGCGATCATGAAGCCGGAGTTGACGCCGCCATCCTTCACGAGAAACGGCGGCAGGCCGGACAGCGTCGCGTCGATCAGCAACGCGATGCGGCGCTCGGCAAGCGCGCCGATTTCGGCCGCGGCGAGCGCGAGATTATCTGCGGCGAATGCGACGGGCTCTGCATGAAAGTTGCCGCCGGACAGCACTTCGCCGGTGTCCGGGAAGATCAGCGGATTGTCCGAGACCGCATTTGCTTCGATCAGCAAAACATCTGCGGCGTGGCGCATCTGGTCGAGGCACGCGCCCATTACCTGCGGCTGGCAGCGCAGGCTGTACGGGTCCTGCACCTTGCCGCAGTCGCGATGCGACAGGTTGATCGCCGAGCCTTCGAGCAACGAACGATACGCGGCCGCCGCGTCGATCTGGCCTGGATGGCCGCGCAGTTCGTGAATGCGTGCGTCGAACGGCTTGACCGAACCGGCCGCCGCATCCACGGACAATGCGCCTGCGACGAGTCCGGTGCGATACAGGTCTTCGATCGCGAACAGGTTGTACAGCGCGAGCGCGGCGGACGCCTGCGTGCCGTTCAGCAGCGCGAGGCCTTCTTTCGCTTGCAGCGTGAGCGGCTTCAAACCGACCAGACGCAGACCGTCGACAGCCGACATGCGCTCGCCTTTGCTGAACACCTCGCCGACACCGAGCAGCACCGCCGACATATGCGCGAGCGGCGCGAGATCGCCGGATGCGCCGACTGATCCTTTGATGGGAATGACCGGCAGGACATCGGCATTGAATAGCGTGAGCAATGCGTTGATCACGTCGCGGCGGATGCCGGAGTGACCGCGGCCGAGGCTCGACAGCTTCAATGCCATCAACAGGCGCACCACCGGACGCGACATCGGCTCACCGACGCCAACCGCATGCGACAACACCAGATTGCGTTGCAGCAGTTCGAGTTGATCGTGCGGGATATGCGTGCTCGCGAGGCGGCCGAAGCCGGTGTTGATGCCATACGCGGGCTCGCCCTTCGCCGCGATGTCGTGGACCGCCTTTGCGCATGCGTCGATCGCGGCAAAGCTGGCGGGGTCCAGTTCGAGCGTGACCTGCTCGCGTGCGATCTGGCGGAGCTGCGGCAGAGTCAGGTGGCCGGGCGTAAGGATCATGGCGAATGCGTTCCTGTATAGACAAGTTTCCGTGGAGTCTAGCTTTGGCGGGTTGTATATACAAGTTGTTTTTCACCTGGATGGGTTAGGGAATTCCACTACGGCGCGGCTTGGCGGGTGGCCCCCGGAGGCGGTTTTGCGAAAGCGGAAATGACGCGGGAAGGTTCGGACTTTTCGGCGGTTTTTTTGTTGTGTGTGCATTTATCGTGACGGCTGTTGTCGCGGTAATAAACACATATACGAGAGAAAAAAATCCGAATGGGCCTGCGCTTTCTTCCACTGCACCAGTACCCGGCGCGCATGCTGGGACTGTTGCTTCTGCTGACTGCACTCCTTTTTGCATTCAACGCGCACGCTGAAAGCGGCGACGCGATCTGCTATTCCCTCTACGCGAAATCCCGAGGCATACCTGGAACAAAGGGATGTTCGATCAGTGTTGCCGGCGGAACGCCGGTCGGCATGGGAACGTACTTCTGTACGGCCAACCTCGATCGCATCGACCGTTATTGCAATGCGCCGGAACCGGTGGCGCCTGAAGCAAGTTGTCCGGTTGCGGATCCGGTCTATCCGGGCACGGGCGTCAACACGCTTGGCGAAGTCGACTTCGTCAGCGGAGGCGACACGCCGATGGCGTTTCGCCGCACGTATCGTTCGGCGCCTCATCTTCATCCCGATGCCAACGTGGGCGCGGGCTGGTTTCATAACTGGCAGCGTCAACTGGATCTCGCCAATGCGCGCGCCGGCTCTGCGCAAGTTATCGCGTGGCGCGAAGACGGCGAGCCCGTGACGTTCAGGAAGACGAACAGCGTGTGGCGCGCAGTCGGCACGGCCGCGCTGGCGTTGCGTGACGACACGGCGGGCTGGACGCTGACCGACCTGACTACCGACACAGCGGAGTCTTACTCAAATCAAGGTGTATTGCTGACGGTGACTACGCACGATGGCCACGTCACCACGCTGACCTACAGCGACGCTAGTACACCGTCGAACATCGCACCTGCGGCCGGTCTTCTGATCACGGTTACCGAGCACGCCGCCGACACCAGCACATATGTCGATCTCGTGCTGCGTTTTGCGTACGACGCCAAGTACCGCATCACACAGATGACGGACCCGACGGGCGCCATCACGCGCTATGGCTACGACGCGCAGAACAACCTCGTCTCCGTCACATGGCCCGATGGCTATGTACGGCGCTACCTGTTCGAAGATGCGCGATTTTGGTCTGCGATGACCGGCGTGATCGACGAAACGGGCTCGCGCGTTGCGACGTGGACGTATGACGCGAAGGGCCGCGCCATTGCCGCCAGCCATCCGGATACGACGCGCAACGTTCAGTTTGCGTACGGTACCAACAGCACGACGGTCACAGACAGTCGTCGAGCCACGACGTTGAACTTCTCTTCGGTCGCGGGCATGCAGCGGCCGGTGGGCAGCAGTTCACCGTCGGGCAATGCAACGTCGACGTGGGACGCGGGCGGCAATCTGTTGACCGACACCGCGGCGGACGGCAGCAGTACCGAATACAGCTATGACGATATCGGCCGGCCAGTACGCGTTGCACGCCGTGGGGCGACTGGCTTATCGATTACGTCAGTGCGTTACGCCGATGCAACGAGCCTGCATCCGGCACTGATCGCGATGCCTCGTATGATGCGCGGCTTCGCATATGACGATCGAGGCAACCTGATCGGGCTGAGTGAACTGACGACGGATGATGCGACCGGCGCAAGCGGCTTTGGCGCGAAGTCGACTGGAGAGCAACGCACGTACGGCTTCACGTATGACGGCCGGAACCGGCCGAAATCGACAGTGACGATGGTCAATGGTCAAAAGGTCGAAGATATCAATCAGACCTATGACGGGAGCGCGAACCGGCGCGTGGCGATTTCGTATGTGACCGGCCGGGCGGTCGGCGTGCTGTTGCGGGACGCGGCACATCGTCCACTGGAACTGACGGACAACGGCATGAATGCGTACGTCGTTTATGACGTGCGCGGACGGGTCACGCGATTCACTTATGTCGAAGATGCGGCGCCTGCGAATGGAAATCGCAGTCGCACGTTGACCGTCGACTACGGGTATTCGCCGGATGGGCGGGTTGTTTCGCGTACGGGTACGGTCAAGCCGGAAGGTGGCAGTGCTGCGGCGATTGGTAGCGAGGAGATTGATGAGTGGCTGGATAACTATGAATCTGGGATTGCACCGGCGGGACCACCGGTCGGGTTCGTCAGGTCGTTAAGGACGTTGTTGTTCGCGCAAGAACCGGGGTTGGAGCCTGTGTGCGTGGAATGTTTCGTCCCCGGCACAGGGGCAGCGGGAAGGATCGTCAACTGGATCATTACGTTCGTCCGCGACGTCGACCGTGCTTGCAAGTCGGCACTTACAGATTCATCAACTATTAATTTGGGCAAAAATCCCAATCAAATTTCACACACGTATCGTCATCTCGATGCCAAAGGAATTCCTCGCGAGCCCGTAACCCTGGCGATCCGCGAAGACATCGCTGCGAACGCGGGCGGTCAATTGGCGATCGGTGAAGGACGATCTTTTTATATTTCTGTCGACGGTGTCACAATTGAGTATTCTGCGCATAGGCTCTCAGCGAATGAGATTCGCGTTGGCTCAATCCGACCATTCCCTCGTTAAGGGCCCCACCATGACAACGTCTAGAAACCTGGCCCGGCATGAGCGAGAACTTCTCCTGTTTCTCATCGAGACCAATGCGCCCCTGTACGGTGCCCTGGCGGACCGATGGCTCGATCAGATCAATTCGTGCAAAGTGCGCGAGATCGACTCCTCACTTTTTCTTGCTGTGTGTCACGATCAGGCGACAGAAGACAGCGGCTGTGATGCCTATACACTCAGACGAGAGTTAATCGGAATCGACGAAGGCGTTGCAGTACTCGCATACGTCCAGATCATGAAGACCCCAACCGACGATCTGATCGATATTTTCTCAATCGATCGTCTCGACGGAAAGCCGCTTAAGCACTACCCGTCGCCCGGACCCGAATTGATGATCATGGAACTGGGCAAAAGGATCGGCGGCGCCGACTGGCGAAACGTCTATAAGGAGTCAGACTTTCCTTTCCCCAGTCAACGTCCGTGACATATGGACCGGAGTCTCGGCACGAAGCGTTTTCCTATCTGGCTTCTCGCCGTTAGATGCTCTCGCCCTGTCGGTTCGTAACCGCCTACAGTTTGCGCGATTCTGGATACCTGCAGAACTCCCAGCGCGGGCTATCGCCGGGAGCAGAACCCACTAGCGTCAAGATTGGTCTGAACCGACTCCCTTATGCCGATCATCAAAGACCATCCGACCTTCAGCCGTCTTCAGCAGCTGTGCGGAATGGTTGCCAACTGGACACAGCACGACTCCGATCCATATGGCAAAAATGTCAAATACTGCGATTGGCTTGAGTTCAAAGTCGCCGGATTCATAGATTTCGTCAGCGCGCTTTCATCCGGAAACGGTGACTCTGAGTATTACTTCGTCGACGTTCGCGCCATGGCGCGCCCCAAACTTGTACTCACGGCGGGTGACTTCCCTGCGATAAAGCTTCATTGTCACATCAACCAACGCGACTATCTTCGCGAACTCGACTGCCTGGTGAATTTCCTCGAAGGCGTCGAATACACGATGGGCTACACGAACGAATATGCCATCTTCCCCCTGTCAATGAACTGGCACATATACGGTCTTTACGATATTGAGCTGGCGCGCATCCAGAGCCGGGCTCCGTTTCCCGCCGCGCCTTTCCCTCACGAGTACATTCCGGCTGACGAGGCCCATCGACTCATTCGACTGCTCGATTGACACTGGATTCGTACGACTTCTGTCGCCCAAAAGTCGACTTCAGAAACCGGCTCCCGAACTGGCACGTGGGTCTGCATCGAACTCGATGGTATTGGAGGTTAACTGGTGACGTTCTTGAATCTCTTAAGGCCGGTAAATGAGCAAGCTCTATCTTGAAGACATTGTCGATGTGAATACTCCGTATCCGTATGTCTTCGTTTATATGCTCGAAGAGAATGAAATTTTCTCTCCGGGTCAATTTGCACCATTCATGGATCTCGCCGTCCAGCGAGATCGCAGCCTTCGTATGACTGTATTCGAATCAGCCAACCCCGTGTCGCTTACGCTGGAACAATGGAATGAGATTGCGCGCGTAGCGAGGGAATATCGGCAGGAAACGCTTGAGAACGATGACTGACGGTCTCGACAGTCCGCACAGTCGGGACCGCCATCGGAAATACGAATCGTGAGTGAATTGGAAATTGTGTGGTCATCCGCTATGGATGGGTATGAAAAATTGACTCTCGAAAGCTTGCTGGATGGTTACCCCGTCGTACAGGTGAACGAAGAACGAGGCCCTGACAATCTGGAGGCTGAACTCGGCTGCCCTAAACCTGATGCACGGATGGTTCGCAAGGCGCATCTGGATCAACTCATAGAAGCGCTCATCGAACTCCGCAAGTCGATGGCTACAGGGAGATAGGGGCGCCATGAACTACAAAACTGAAATTTACGAGCAGTACATGGCTCGTGCGGTAACCGTCGATGGCGGTGAAATCTTCCTGCATGCTTTTGATGCACAGAACTTCGTTGCCCATTGCGAAAGCCGAAACCTGGCGATACTTGGTTTCGATACTTTTAGGATCGACAAACGAGGCATTCTCCCCCTGCTTGACGGAATTGCGGACTTTTCCCCGCAAGAGAAGAGGCCGTGGTCAGAATATCGATCGACTTGCAATCTCGTGGCGGCCAAGATCATCGAACAACTCCTTGAGGACAAGGAGCCGGAAGAAACGTATTTTTCCTTCGTCCTCTGGGACGAGACGGAATATGGCCAAAGCACCTAAGCGCACGCACCGCGCAGGTCCTGCTGGTTTAGCACCGACTCGTTTCGTTGCATATCGATTGAATTACTCGCCGGGCATAATCGTGGATAAACTTGAAATCGTGTGGTCATCCGCCATGGATGAGTATGAAAAATTGACACTCGAAATTTTGCTGGATAGATACCCCGTCGTGCGGGTAAACGAAGAACGCGGCCCCGCCCATCTCGAAGCTGAACTCGGCGGCCCGGAGCCTGACGGACGGATGGCTCGCAAGGTGTCTCTGGATCAACTCATCGACGCGCTCATCGACATCCGGAAGACAATGACCTCCGGAAAATAGGCTTTAAAGCCTCACCCTCCCCTGAATAAAATCCAGAAAACACTTCACCCGCCCCGCAAGCGCAGCACTCTGGTAGTACACCGCATGAATCGGCTGCCGCCGGTCCAGCAGCACACTTTCCAGCACCGGCACAAGCCGCCCTTCGCGCATGTCGCGGGCAATCATGAAATCGGCGAGACACGCGATGCCCCAGCCATCGAGCGCCAGCCTGCGTAACGTCTCCCCACTCGACGCCGCCATCCCCGGCTCGATTTTCAGCGCGTCACGCTCGCCGTCCCGCAGCGGCCAGCGGTTCAAATGCTCCGGCGCGGTAAACCCGATCAGTCGATGCTCGCGCAACGATTCCACCGCGCGCGGCACACCACGCTCCGCCACATAAGCCGGGCTCGCCACTATCCTCAGTTGGCTGCTACCCAATGCGCGCGCATGCAGCGTCGAATCCTGCAGTTCGCCGATCCGGATCGCGATATCCACCCTCTGCTTCAGCAAATCGACCGTGCGCTCGTTGCTCGTCAGCTCAAGCCTGATGTCCGGATATAACGCGGAAAACGCCTTCATATGCGGCGCAATGCAATGCAGCATGAACGGCGATGCCGCATCCACGCGCAACGGCCCGGAAGGCCGCTTGCGCCGCCGCGCAACGGACTCTTCCGCCTCTTCCATCGCGGCGAGAATCGCGCGCGCTTTGGCGAGGTACAACTCCCCCTCCTCGGTCAGTTGCAAACGCCGTGTCGTACGCCGCACGAGCGTCGTGTCGAGCTTCTTTTCCAGACGCGACAGCGCGCGGCTCACGCCCGACACCGTCTGCTGCAACTTCTCGGCGGCCGCTGTGATCGAGCCACTGTCGATTACCGTGACGAACGCCAGCAATTCATCGGTCGAAGTCTTCATTGTTGATTTCAAATCAAGTTTGATTTGAGACTAACACGCTTTTTGCGAGAATCGCTGCGGCCCATACTGCGTTCATATCGTGCTTCGTCTGGAGAACATCTTGAACGTCTTTATCACCGGCGCAGGCGGCTTTATCGGCGGATCGATCGCGGCAGGCCTCGTGCGTGCGGGTCATCGCGTAACCGGCCTTGTCCGCCAACCTGAGCAGGCCGCCGAACTCGAACGTCTCGGCATCGTCCCGGTCATCGGTACGCTCGACGAGCGCGATCTGCTGATCGCGCAAGCACGAGCCGCCGACGCCGTGATCAACGCCGCAAGCAGCGATCATCGCGGCGCTGTCGAAGCGTTGATCGACGGTCTCGCCGGCTCGAACAAACCGTTCCTGCATACGAGCGGTTCGAGCATCGTCGGCGACGCATCCGGCGGTGAAGCCGGCGCGGCCCCGATCTATCACGAAGATGCGCTGCCCGAACCGACCGAAGACAAAGCCGCGCGCGTCGCGATCGATCGGCTCGTGCTCAGCGCCGCGCAACGCGGCATCCGCTCGGCAGTGCTGTGCAATACGCTGATCTACGGACACGGCGCGGTCAAAGGCAGCGCGAGCGTGCAACTGCCGCGCCTCGTCCGCCAGGCGCAAAAGAGCGGCATCGTGCGGCACGTCGGCAGCGGCGGCAATATCTGGTCGAACGTGCATATCGACGACGTCGTCGAACTCTATCGCCTCGCGCTCGAGAAAACGCCGGCCGGTACGTTCTATTTCGTCGAAAGCGGCGAAGCGTCGTTCAAGGACATGAGCCATGCGATCGCACAAGCGATGCGGCTCGGCGAACCGCAAGACTGGCCGCTCGAAGAAGCCAAAAATGAATGGGGCTACGAAATGACGTCCTACGGCCTCGGCTCGAACAGCCGGGTACGCGGCACCCGCGCGCGTGAACTGCTCGGCTGGAAGCCGCAACGCACGTCGGTGCTCGACTGGATCAGGCACGACCTGATGCGCACGGCATCGCCTGTATAAAGCCTTACGTCGCATCCGCGCGACGCGTTGCTTATCCGTAAGCTCACCTCGATAGAATCGCCTCCCTGGATAAACGATTCTTCCGGGTGAGCCCGGATTCGCCGATGTTGCTCGCGCTCAACTTCGACTGGCTAACCAATCTGCTTGCGATTCTCTTTCTTGTCGCTTGCGTATACGACATGCGCCACGACGAGTACGGCACGCTCACGCTCGCGGCCGCCGCGATGGGGTTGGTCGTGATGGCCATCCATCTCTTTCTCAAGCCTGCGTTCGAGATGTCGTTATAGCGCGGCAACGCGCAAACGCACGGTTGCCGCGCATGCCGCTCAGTGGCAGTTTCCGCCCGCATCGTGAAGTGCCGGCTGCGCATCGCCGTACCGGTCGTGGTGGTGCAGCCACTCCATCATCGCGTGCTTCTCGTCGCGTCCCTTCGGCACGATGTCCAGAAACGTATAGGTGCCGATAAACGGCTCTCCGCCACGGCCATACGCCGAGAACGTATGATAGATGGCGCCGGCCTCGTCCTTGTAGAAGACGCTCAGACCCGGCAGTTCATCCATGTTCGAGTCGATCGTCTCAAAGTTGTAGAACAGTTTGCCTTCGGTTTGCTGTGCGGGCGTGAACGACACGTAATGGTCGTAGTTGAAGTCGCTGTCCGCCGACGACACCCAGCGAAATTTCCATCCCATCCGTTTCCTGAACGCATCGATCTTCGCGAGCGGCGCACGCGACACGGCCACGTACGTCACATCGCGATGCGCGAGATGCACGAGTGCGCCATCGACATGATCGGAGAGAAACGAGCAACCGGTGCAGCCCTCGTCCCAGTCGGGGCCCATCATGAAGTGATAGATAATCAACTGGCTGCGCCCATCGAAGAGATCGGCGAGCGTTTGCCGCCCTCGATCCGTGTCGAACGTATAGGTCTTGTCTACCTTGACCCACGGCAACTCACGGCGCTTCCTGCTCAATGCGTCGCGCGCGTGGGTCAGCGCCTTCTCCTCGGCCAGATGCGCGCGATGCGCGGTGAGCCATTCCGCTTGCGAAACGATTTTGTGCGATTCCATCTGCTCCTCCATGACAATGCGGCAAGCGCCGCTGCATTGAATCGGTGCGGCCGGTATCGCGTGCTTGCATGCGCTTCACCCGCGTCGTGGACATCGCATGCATGCACCCACCCACACGCACGCCACACGCAGATCACGCGACATACCGTTCGAGCACGTCGAGCGCACTGCTCCAGCCATCGTGGTGACTGTCGCGTACAGCTTCATCGAAGAGCCGCTCATGCCTGAGCGTGAGCAGCGTGCCTCCGCCATCGGGCTGCAATGTCAGCGTCACGAGCGACTCCTGTTCCGGCGTCTCGCGCCACGCCCAGGTATAGACGAGCTTCACGTCCGGCTCCACTTCGCGAAATGTGCCGCTCACTTGCGGCTCTTCACCATTGGGTGTTCGCATGGCGATCCAGAAGCGCCCGCCGACGCGCACATCCATTTCGACGACGCTTACATCACACCCGTTCGGATGCATCCACTTCACGATGTGCGCCGGTTGCGTCCACGCGGCATAGACTTTCGCGGGCGCCGCGTCGATGCGGCGCCGGAGCGTGAGACTGGGTTGGTCGGCCATGCGTCCTCCTCCACATATGCGGCAAGCTGTTCGAGCTGTTCGGACCAGAAGCGCTGATATCGGCTTAGCCACTGCATCGCATCTTCCATCGGCCCCGCGGCCAGCCGGCACGCGACACTGCGGCCGGTCTTGGTGCGCGTGATGAGACCCGCGCCCGACAACACGTCCAGATGTTTCATCACCGCCGGCAACGACATCGCAAACGGCTGCGCGAGTTCGCTGACCGTCAGGTCGTGCTGGCTCGACAGGCGTGCGAGCAGCGCGCGGCGCGTCGGGTCGGCAAGCGCCGCGAAAGTGCGATCGAGCATCGCATCATCTTCAAACTTAACCATGAGGTTAAGTATAGAAACGCATCGGTCGATGTCAAGGTGGACTGAGGTTCGTGCGCTCGCGCGTCAGCATCCGGCATGCCCGATGCTTCGCACTCTTTTCTTTTGATGAAAAAAGCAACGGGTGGCGCGCAACATTCCGCGCGGCACCCGTGGAGGAAAACAGTCGGCCGGCAAGTCGTACTCGCCTTCAGCGAGCCGCTCCTTGCGTCCGCAACGAGTGCAGGGAGCGCAAGGAATGCAGCGATCAGCCCATGCGTCAGATCGCCCAGCCGCCCAGATAGAACGCTGCTAGAACGATTGCGATCGCAACAGTCCCGACGTTGAGCTTGCGATATTCGCCGCTCACCACGCGGCCGATCACGAGCGTGCAGAAGCCGAGCATGATGCCGGTCACGATATTCGCGGTGAGCACGATAAACACCGCGCAGACGAGGCCCGACATCGCGTCGACCAGATCGTCCATATGCAGCTTGCTGACGCTCGACAGCATCAGCAACCCGACATACATCAGCGCCGGCGCCGTCGCGTACGAAGGCACGAGCGCGGCAAGCGGCGAAAAGAACATCACGACGAGAAACAGCAATCCGACCACCGCGGCGGCAAGACCGGTTCTCGCGCCGGCCGCGACGCCGACCGTCGATTCGATATACGCGGCGGCCGGTGCGCCGCCCATAAAGCCCGAGAAAATCGAACTGAGCGAATCCGCGGTCAACGCGCGGCCGCCGTTCACGATGCGGCGTTGCTCGTCGAGCTGCCCGGCCTGGCCCGCAACCGCGCGAATCGTGCCGGTTGCGTCGAATACCGCGGTCATCACGAGCGCGAGCACGCTCGGCAACACCGCCAGCGACAGCGCGCCTTTCAGATCCATTGCATCGATCAGCGACGTATGCCCCGGCGCGCTCAGCGACGGCAGCGCGAATACGCCATGAAACGCGACAGCCGGGTCGAGCAGCAGCGCGAGCGCCGAAATTGCGACGATCACGATCAGAATCGCACCCGGCACGCGACGCCGCACGAGTCCGACAATCGCCGCGAGTCCGATCACCGACATCAGCGCCGGCAGCGACGTGATATGACCCAGCGATACCGGCAAGCCGGGCCCCGGATTTTTCATCACCAGCCCGACATCATTGGCCGCGATCAGCAAAAGAAAGAGGCCGATGCCGATGCCGGTGCCGTGCGCGACGCCGGTCGGCAGGTTGCGCAGAATCCACGAGCGCACGCCCGTCACCGAGATCGCGGTGAATACGACGCCCATCACGAACACCGCGCCCAACGCGACGGTCGGATGCAGGCCTTTGCCGAGTACGAGTCCGAATGCGGTAAACGCGGTCAGCGAGATCGCGCAACCGATCGCAATCGGCAAGCGCGCCCAGACGCCCATCAATAGCGAGCCGAAAGCCGTGGTCAGGCAAACGGCGACGAACACTGCGCTGGTGTCGAAACCCGCCTTGCCGAACATGCCGGGCACGACGAACACCGAATAGACCATCGCCAGAAAAGTCGTGATGCCCGCGACGATTTCGCGGCGCTGCGTGCTGCCGCGCACCGACACGTCGAAGTAGCGGTCGATGATGCCTTGTACGCCGAGCCTGTCGCGAGCGGCGTCGCCGCCGTCGAGTTCGGCCGCCGGCAGCGCTTGCGCCCGTGCCTGGGATTCCATCATGGTGAGTGCCTCCTTTATCAGCAAGCTGAAACGGCCATGCGGGAAGCCGTCATCAGGGTTCGTCTCGTTGAGCCTTGGGTTTGGTCGTGCGGATTGCGCGGACCACCGGGGAGCGCCGCCGCTCTTTTTCTGTAGTTGCGAAGGGTAGGTGAAGACAAATATGTCTCCCATCGCGGCGAAGGCATGCCCGGCATGTCGCGACGCGTATATCGCCGGGCACGTGGGAGACGCGGCGTAACGTGCGCGTGTTTACACCTACGCGCTGAACGTGCGTGAAAGCGCGCGACGTGGCGCGTGAACTCCGGGCAAACCCGAGACGGACTCCAGCCGGTCGCCCGCCTGGCCGAACCGCGCGATGAACGGCAAAGCCGGCTCCACGGGCGTCGCAGGTTACACTCTGTCCGCGGCGCGCTGTTCACCTTGCTTCCTGAGCGCGCGGCTTGCATCGATCACTGCACCGATCGCGGCGGCGCTCCCGGCGTCCCGCATCTCGCCATGGAGTCCTTGTTGATGAGCGGCGGTTTCCTGCGTCCGGCTTTCCGTCTTCTGCTTCTCGCCATTGTGGCGGTCCTCGGCCTCGCGCTCTCGGGCTGCGCGTTGTTCGGCCCGGCCCAGCAGGCGCCTGCGCCGATCACCGAAGCAGTGGCCAGCGCCGTCGAGGCGCCCGCCCCGCCGGTCGTCGAAACGGAGCCTGAGGAAAGCGAGCCCACCGAACCGGCGCAACCGAAGAAACCGAAGCGCGTGGTCGTCAAACCACACAAGGTGGAACCGCCGCCTGCGCCACCGCCGCCCCCCCCGCCTCCCGCGCCGCCTCCGCCGCCGCTTATCGTGACCCGCGCGATCGATCGCGGCGCCGTGCGCGGCCTGCTCGACAGCGAAGTGCAGAAAGCCGATAGCAAAGTGATCGGGCGCGCGGTCGATATGACCGTCGACGTGCACGGCGCGCCGCGCGAACTGGTGGTCAATCTGCAGGGCTTCATGGGCATCGGCGACCGCAAGGCGAGCTTTCCGTGGAGCGCCTTCCGCTTCAGCCCCGCGGCAAAGCCCGCGCCGATCACGATTACGATTCCGCCGAACCAGCTGGCGGCGGTCGGCCGCGCGAAGCCGTCGACTTCGCTCGCGACACCGCTGGCAGGCGTGCCGCCCGCGCCGCCGGTGCCGGACGGACAACTGCCGCTGCTCGACGCGACGGTCGAGCGGCCGAACGGCGCACAGGTCGGCCGCGTGATCGACGTGCTGATCGACGGCAACGCGCAACCGCAGGCGGTTGTGATCGACGTGAGCGGCATTATCAATCTCGACCGGCGCGCCATTGCCGCGAACTGGTCCGCGCTGCACTTCGCGCCGAAGGACAAGTCGCTGCGCGCGGTGATGGATCTGAACGAAGCGCAGATCAAGGCGTCGCCCTCCTATGAGGGCGGCAAGCCGATCGTCGCCGTCTCACCCGCGCCGCCGGCCTCCGCGACCACGGCTGCAGCGGCGCCTGCCGCGAGCAGCACGACGCCGGCGCCAGCCCCCACGCCAGCACCGGCTGCGGCGGCATCGGCCACCTCTTCGTCATCCGCCGCGCCGGCTTCCTCCGCGCGCACTTCCCGATGACGAGCCGGCTCATGGTCAACGCACGCAGTCTTCGCGCCCTCGACTGGCTCAACTTTTTCGTCGCCAACGTGCAGACGGGTTTCGGGCCGTTCATCGCGTCCTATCTTGCGACGCACAAGTGGACTCAGGGCGAGATCGGTCTCGCGCTGTCGGTCGGCACGATCAGCGCGATGGTGAGCCAGGTGCCGGGCGGCGCAGCCGTCGACGCGCTGCGCAACAAGAAGGCCGCCGCCGCATGGGCGATCATCGCGATTATCGCGAGCGCAGTGCTGCTCGCGGCGAGCCCGACCGTGCTGCCGGTGATGGCCGCCGAGGTCTTTCACGGCTTCGCCAGCTGCATGCTGGTGCCGGCCATGGCGGCGATCTCGTTCGCGCTCGTCGGGCGCTCGAATCTCGGCGACCGGCTCGGCCGCAACGCGCGCTGGGCGTCGATCGGCAGCGCGGTCGCCGCCGGCCTGATGGGACTCACCGGCGAGTACTTCTCCGCGCGTGCGGTGTTCTGGCTGACCGCGGCGCTCGCAATGCCCGCACTCGTCGCGCTGGTGATGATCCATCTGCCGAACGCATCGCCGGCATTGCCGCGTGTCCCCGCTGCGCCCAAGCCGCCACGCGACGAGGCGGCGCAAAGCGATACGCCGCTCGACGACGCGCCTGCCGAACCCGAGGATCGCGAGACGATTTTCAATCTGCTGCGCGACAAGCGGTTGCTGGTATTCGCCGCGTGCGTCGTGCTGTTCCATCTGTCGAATGCGGCGATGCTCAATCTCGCCGCCGGCGAAGTGACCGCGGGGATGGGCGACAACGTCCAGCTGGTGATTGCCGCGTGCATCATCGTGCCGCAGGCGATCGTCGCGCTGCTGTCGCCGTGGGTGGGACGCACCGCCGAGCGCTGGGGCCGGCGGCCGATCCTGCTGCTCGGTTTCTCCGCGCTGCCGGTGCGCGCGTTGCTGTTTGCGGGCGTCAGCAGCCCGTACCTGCTCGTCCCGGTGCAGATGCTCGACGGTCTGAGCGCCGCGGTGTTCGGCGTGATGCTGCCGTTGATCGCCGCGGACGTGGCCGGCGGAAAGGGCCGCTATAACCTGTGCATCGGGCTCTTCGGACTCGCGGCGGGTATCGGAGCGACGCTCAGCACATCGCTCGCGGGCTTTATCGCAGACCGCTTCGGCAATGCGGTCAGTTTCTTCGGGCTGGCGGGCGCAGGCGCGCTCGCGGTGCTGCTGGTGTGGGCCGCGATGCCGGAAACGCGCAATGCCGACGCGCAGGAGAAAACGGAAGCGCTGCCGGAAGCGCGCTGACGCGGGCGCGGCTGATGCGGGCGCGGTGGGCGCGGGCTCAGGCAAATGGCATGGGCGAAGCGGAGAACAGCAAACAGCAAGCGCCGCATTGAAGTGCCGCGCCGAAACGCGTTGATCAGGTATGCGACGAAAGCGTGGCGGCAGGCAAACGCCCCCCGGCTACGCTTTTTCCACTGCGCGCAAGCCGATGTCTTTCGGCTTGCGAAACGCGGACGCAACCTTCTCGCACTCGGCGACGGGCACGTTGAGCGCTTCGAAATGCATGCGCCATTCGCGCACGATGGCCGACAACTCCTTGATGATCTGCGCGGCCGCGTGCTTCATCAGACCGAACCGGCCGGCCGCCGACAATGCGTTGTCGAGTGTCGCGAGCCGCCCGGCCGCCGGCCCGACGCCCAGTACGAGAAAACGCTCCGAACCCACTTGCGGCTTCGGCACGACGTCGTACAGATCGCTCAACCGCCAGCCGCGTTGCGCGCCGTCCCAGACAAATGCGTGGTTGCGCAGATGATCGTCGTCATTCGTGACGAGGATGTTGAACACCATGCGTTTGAAGAGCTCGGTCTTGTCCGCGCCGACGGAGCCGCTCGCACCGAGTTCGCTGAGTGTGTCGGCAAGATGCGCGTATTCGGCCGAGCCGGTGCCGAATTCGTGCATTTTCAGCATGGTCAGCGCGCTCACGACGTGACGCTTGCCGAACCCGCCCTTTGGCAACGACACGCGATCGAAGCGCTCGATCAACATCACGTCGCGCCCGTCGGGCAGATGCACGAGCCGCGTCGCGGGTACGCGCAGCCCGCATTGACGTGCGAGTTCGAGCGTGGCGCGTTCGACGACGGGCACATTGAAGCCGTCGCGAAACGCAGGAAACTTCGCAACCCACTGCCGCCCTTCGTCGAGCAGCACCGCTTTGGGTCGCGCGCCACCCAGCGTCGCGCCGACGCTAAAGAGCGACTGCAGGTTGCGCGGCACCCGCCTGCCCTGCTGGATCAGCGCGGCGGCGTCGAGCAGATAGGACAGCGCCTTGACGTCCGGCAGCTTGCCGGGCTCGGCGCGCGCCGTTGGAGAATCGCGAAAATCGAGCGCGCCGGTGCGGTGCGGGCCCGCATGCGCGAGATACTCCGTTTCCGACAGGCTGTCCGGCGCCGCCTTCAGCATGTTTTCGATGACGCGCCGGCCCCACGAGTCGGGCGCCGCATCACGGATCGCGCCGAATAGCGCGAGCCCGGCCGGCGGCTGGAATACCGTCTCCTTGTGCTGTTTCGCTTCGTCGAGCGGCATGCTGACCGGGTCTACTGCGAGTGCATGGGCGCGCTGCAAATACTTGTTGCCGTACACGAAGGTCGCACCGACCGGCTTGATGCCGTCTTCGTAGACCGCGAGCGTGCCCGCCGGCACCGCTTCGGACGCGCCTTCGAGCGCGATAAATACGTATTTGCGCCAGACCGCCGGCGATGTTGTCGGGTTAGAAATCGTACTCACCTGTTTTCGATACGGCCTTGCGTGCGCGCTTGCGCGATTGTGCGTCGCGCTGCGCCTCGCCGACCACATCGTTCTGCCGGTTGGCGACCGGCTCGAGCAAACCGAGCAGGCCTGCACGTTCGAACGCATGCAGCCACGACGCAAAGCTCACCGACACATCGCCCTTTTCGATCCGCACGAGCGTGCTCGGACTGATGTTGGCGCGCTCTGAGAAATCTTGCCGCGTCATGTTGCGGGCGATACGGGCAGCGGCGACCGCACGCCCAAGGGCGGCCGAGCGCCGCTTCAGATCGACGGACGCAAAGTCCTTGTTGTTGCGTTTCATTTTGCCTTATCTGACATTTTATGGCAGATAAATAGTCAGTATAGACTAAAAAATGCGAATGTCAATTTGGTTGCGTGCCGCTTCATGTCATATTTGACAAATTAAGCATGATAATAATTCAAATATGACTAATTTTTCACCGCACCTCACGCGTGACCGGCTGGCCTTCAGTCCAGCAGCTGGGCCGCCTGTTTGCGCAACGCAAGGCCGAACTCGTCGAGCCAACCGATCGACAGGCGCCAGCTTTGCCAGTAGAGATCGACATCCAGATGCCTGCCCGGCAACATATCGATCAATTCTCCGCGCTCCAGGTGCGGCGCCACCATCCGCTCGGGACACATACCCCAGCCGAGCCCTGTCACGCACGCACGCAGGAAGCCCGCGACGTGCGGAATCCAGTGTTTCGGCGGATCGATATCCGCGCGCGTGATCTTGCGCATGAAGCGCTTCTGCAACTCGTCCTTCGGATTGAAATCGACGCACGGTGCGCGGCGCAGCGTTTCGCGCGACACGCCGTCGGCGAAATGCCGCGCGTGAAAGACAGGCGTGCAAACCGCGAGGTAGCGCATCCGGCCAAGCCTCGTGGAGCGGCATCCCTGCACTGGCTCGGCCTGCGTGGTGACCGCGCCCTGTACGCTGCCGTCGCGGATCAGCTGCGCGGTGTGGTCCTGATCGTCGATCACGAGATCGAGCCGCATCTCGCGCTGCGTGCAGAAGCCGGCGATCGCATCGATAAACCAGGTGCCGACGCTATCGTCATTCACCGCGACGCGCAGCGTCGGCCACGCCTGCAGCGACGCGCCGGGCAACGCGGGCAGCGGTCCTGCCAGTTCGGCCTCGAGCAATTGCACGCGCTCCGTATGCCGGCACAGCAGCGCACCGGAGGTAGTCGCGACGCACGGCGTACCGCGCTTCACCAGCACGCTGCCGACGCGCTCCTCGAGCAGCTTCACGCGCTGCGATATCGCCGATGGCGTCACGTTCAGCTCACGCGCCGCGCGCTCGAACGAGCCGTGCCGCACCACAGCCGCAAGTGCATCCAGCAATGCATAGTCCAGCATTAGCGTTCCTTAATCGGTGTTACGAGAATTAGGTTTTCTTACTACGCAGATTACCTCAGACTCGCCCGGTTCGCTTCTTCACATCGTTTTGAAATGCTATGAACTGGCCATCCTTTTCTCACGGCGCGGCGCTGTGCGCGTCACTGATCGTCACCATCGGCGCGCAAAACGCTTTCGCGCTGCGTCAAGGCATCATGCGCTCGCATGTCGGCAAAATCGTGCTGCTTTGCATACTGTCCGATTTTCTGCTGATCGGCGCAGGTGTCGGCGGCGCCTCGGTGCTGGTCGAACGCTATCCGGCATTGATTCATGCGCTGCTCTACGTCGGTCTCGCGTATCTTGCGTGGTTCGGCATCAGCGCCCTGCGCCGCGCGCTGCGGCCCGGTCACGCGGTGCTCGATCCCGCCGCGGACGGCGCGCCCGCGCAACGCACTGTCCCGATCGTCCTGATGACGCTCGCCTTCACGTGGCTGAACCCGCACGTATATCTGGATACCTTTCTGCTGATCGGCACCGCCGGCGCACGGGAGCCTGCAGGCGCGCGCACCGCGTTCGCGCTCGGCGCGATGGCGGTGAGCGCGGTATGGTTCGTTGCGATTGGTTACGGTGCGCGTGTGCTCGCGCCGCTATTCCGGCGCGCCGCCGCGTGGCGGATTCTGGATGGCGCGATTGGAGGTATGGTGCTATTGCTGGCGGTCACGCAGTTCCGCTGACAACGAATGCGGTGCGGCCCCGCGCCAAACGGGCGTGTGGGTGTGGCCTGCTTATCCGGTCCGCGGTCCGCGGTCCGCAGTCAGCGGTCAGGTCGCGCACCACTCGCACCCGCCGCCTCATCGAGCCGCGCGCGGCAAGCGGCATCCGCGCCGACCCCGACGGTGCGCAGCGCGCCGTCGGTCACATAGGGCTGAATACCTGCCGCACAGATCTGCGCGGCTATCTCGCGGCGGCAACGCGCGTCGTCCGGCGCGCAGTAGTCGATCGAAATCACCGGCAACCGGTAACGCTCGCGAATCGTGTGCGCCTGAGCGAGCAGCCATTCGCGGTCGTCGGCGGGTACGGCGTCGTAGCGTTGATTGCTCTGATCCCAGTTGCCGTAGAGCGATTCGAACGCGACCGCCGCGACGTCGCCGTGGATCTCCGGCAGCACCTCGAAGCCGCGGTTCAAAATCAGTTGCGCATCCGGGTAGCGCGCCTTCAGCGCGCGAATCGCAGCGATCAGCCCCGCCTGTTGCCGCGCCCGCGCGGCGTCCGTCTTCGCGATCAGTTGCCAGGAATCGAGCGTGTCGAGAAAAAAGCCGCGGTAGCCGCGCGCCCATAGCGGCGCGATCACATGCTCGACAAAAAACCGCGGCCAGCCGGGTGCGCCCTGATCGATCACGGCCGACGCCCACGTCGAATTGCGACCGACCAGCCATTGCTTCGGCATCGCCGCAAAGTAGTCGCGATCGTTCGTCACTTCGCCAACGCTCACATACGCGTACCAGTTCGTGCAGCGCTGCCCGTCCGCGTCTCGTGCGCTCGTCGCGGTGCGCGGGTCGAAGCCGCTATCCGCTTCGACCACGACCGTATCGAACCGCGACAATTGTTCGACCGGCACCTGCTCGCCATAAAACCACGCCACCCTACCGACGCCGTTTTTCTCCGCCGTACGCTGGCACGCGACGGCAAAGACGGGCCGCGCGCACACCGCCGATACCAGCACGAGCACCGCCGCCATGCACGACACCTGCACCCAGGGGGGGCCGAGCCGTGCAAACAGATTCGCGAGAGCGGTCATGATCAGTTGCGCAGCATGTACGTCTCGTATTCGAGGCGGCCAAGCTTGCGATCGAGCATCTGCACCGCCACCACGACCAGAATCAGCAGCGTCAACGCGAAACCGTAGCCGTACGTATCGGGCGAGAGCCGCAACGTGATGCCGGTGAGCACACCGTTCAGCGCGACAAACGCGACGCATAGTTTCAGCACGGAACGCCGCGCATCGAGATAGAAAAACACGTTCAGCAGGCCGAGCAGCAACACCTGCAGGCTTGCGGCGATCACGTCGAGGATCAATAGCGGCATATACAGCGTCGAGATATGCAGCGCATCGAGCACCCAGCGGCCGAACGCGAGGATAAGCAGCAGCACGACCGCCTGAATCTTGACGATTTCGTAGAGCCCCGCGCGGATGCTCACGACCATCATGTCGCGCATATCGTTGATATGCCGCAGCGTGGCGCCGGTACGCACCGCGTCGTAAAACGCGTCATAGTATTCGACGAAGTCCGCTTCGATACGCACGAGGAAAGTCGCCATGCCGGGCATCACGCATACGTACGCGATAAACACCGGAATGTCATAGATCACCGACGCATGCAGCGGCCCGATCACCGTCGACCCGGTAGCGGGCGCATACCAGAACATGAACTTGTCGAGCCACACACCGAGATTGAACAGCACGCCGGCGAGCGCGAGGCTCGGATACGCGAAGCGCTTTTGCAGCACTTCGAACGAAATGAAGCGCTCGCTGCGGTAGTTCCGGTAAATCAGCCCGGACAGCCCGGCGAGCAATATCACGTGCCCCGCCACGAAGCCGCCCAGCAGCCCGGCGATGCCATGCCGGTTCAGCAGCAGCGCGAAGGCGACCGTGCAGCCATAGCCGACGAAAAATACCGCGAGAATCTGCCGATACTGTTTGACACTCGACAGGAAGATCACCGCGATCCAGATATTGCTGATCACCACGAAGCCGGCGATCATCAGCAGCCGGTAGAGCAGCGGCTCGCCACCAAAACCGAGCCATACCGCGATGAGGCCGACGCATCCGGATGCCGCCGTCGAAATCAGCACGACGCCGTTGTAATTCGACAGCACGAGGTCATCGCGCTTTTCAAACAGACGGTCCGAAATAAAGCGCGTAAACGACAGTTGCAGCGGCCCGGTCAGAATCAGGCTGCACGCAATCAGATAGGTGACCGACACCTGGAACTGCACAATCGCGTACTTGGGGATGGTGAACGCGAGGCTCATCAGGCCGATCACCAGAATGCCGAAGATCGACATGATCAGTGGACCGGAGCTGATCAGCCCCGCATAAGCGTACGCACGCACAACGCCCGTCAGCGTATCGCGCCTCAGAATCTTGCGTAATTCAAAGCCAATGCCTGCCATCAGGGATTCTCCTGCGCCTGCGAAGGCGTCGACACCGCCGCGCTTTGCGCGCCCGCCGTGTGCCCATGCACCGGACATCCGCCGCCTGCCGCATCACCCGCACCACTGCGTGCGGCACGGCTCGGCGCGGCCGCGAGGCGCTCGTAGAGCGTCCGGTATTGATCGATCATCTGCGCCTTCGTATAAAACCGGCGCACGCGCGCCAGACCCGCTGCCTGCGCGGCGCGCCAGCGTGGCGGGTCGCCCAGCAGCTCGAGCACCGCCTGCGCGAACGCCGCCGGGTTCGCGATCGGCACGACGAGGCCCGCGACACCGAGTGCGCGGTCTTCGTCACCGTAGCCTTCAATCAGTTGCCGGCATGAGCCAACGTCGGTGGTGATCGACGGTACGCCTGCAGCAAAGCCTTCGAGCACGACAAGCGGCAGCGCCTCGCTGATCGACGTCAGCGCCAGCGCGTCGACTTGCGGCAGGATCGCATCGATGCGCTGGAAACCGAGAAACTTCACGTGCTGCGCGAGGCCGAGACTTTGCGCAAGCGCGCGGCATTCCCGCGCGTAAGCCGGATCCTCTTCCTCGGGCCCGACGATCCAGCCTTCGATATCCGGCATGGTGCGCGATGCGATAAAAATCGCGCGGATAAACGTCTTGATGTCCTTGATCGGCACGACGCGCCCGATCAGCGCAACCACCTTGCCGCGCCCTGCCCGTTCGGCCTGAGCCGCGGCGCGTTTTTCGACCAGCGGTGCAAGCCCGTCGACGTCCACGCCATTCGGGATGTTGCGCGTGCGCGCGGCTTGCGCGCCATCGGCGATCTGCCGCTGCCGGTTCATTTCATACAGCGCGACGATATCGTCGGCCGCGTCGTACGCGAGTTTGCCGAGCGCTTCGAAGAAGCGCACCCACAGTTCACGGAAATAGCTGATCTTCGAGATATCGCGCTCGAACGCACCGCGGTTATCGCGGATCCACTGGCTTTGCAGCAGATCGATCTTGCGTTCCTTCGTATAGATGCCATGCTCGGACACGAGCAGCGGCCGCCCGGTCCGATAGTGCAGCAGCGCGCCCAGAAAGCCCGCGTAACCGGTCGAGACAGTGTGATACACGCGCGCCGGCGGCAATTGCGCGGCGATCCGCGCAATCTGCCAGAGCGGTTTGTGCATGATCCGCACAGTCCAGAAATAGTCGGTGAACGACGGGTCCGTGCAATGCCGATGGTACTGATCGACGATAAAGTCCCACGCCGCACGGCTCGACACGAACTGCGCCTCGTTGAGCGGACCATCGTCGCCGATCAGATGCACCATGTCCGCCATCAGCGCAGCCGGGTTCGCACCGTGCCGGTTGCGCCACGCATCGTGCAGCTCGGCCGATTTCGCGAATGCCTGTGCGTCGCCGGGAATTTCGCGGGCGGTCTTCGTATCGGCCGCCATCGCTTCATACAGGTAGTGCGCTTCGAAATGCACGACGTTATCGGGCAGCGCATAGGCGGCGCCGTGATAGTCCTCTTCGCGGCTGCCGATAAAGGCGATGGCAAAACGCGTGTCCGGGTACGACTTGATCATCTGGTCGACCCACGCCGACACGCCGCCGCGTACGTACGGGAACGTGCCTTCGAGCAGCAGGCACACATCGGCATCGGCGGCGCGCCGCAATAGTGACGAGTTCATGTTGACCAGTAGCGCACGACAGGTTTGAGCATCGGCAAGGACGACGCATGACCGAGGGAAGCGAGCAATTCGGACACGCGAGCGTAGTCGCGTTGCAGGAAGGCGGCTTCGGCAAGCCAGGGCACAAGCCGCTCGCGCGGAAAGCCCAACGCCTGCGCACGCGTTATATGAGCGGCAGCCTCGCTCGCTTCGCCGTGCGCTAGCGCCAGCCGTCCACGGATCAGCCACAACGCCGCGTCGCTATCGTCGATTTCGAGCGCCGCGCGCGCATAGCGATCCGCCTGCTCGAGCGTGTGCGTATAGACGGCGCCCTGCACGAGGTTCTGATAGACGAGTTCGAAGTAGAGCTCGGCCAGTTGCCGGTTGATCGCGTGACGCTCGCTGTCGTTCTGCGCGAGTTCGAGCGTCTGCGCGGTCTGGAAAATCTTTTGCATCACATCGTTTTCCGCCTGATCCAGCGTGCCGTAGGCGATCAGCCGCACATCCTCGATCGGGTCGGCGAGCAAGTCGCGCAATAGCGTGCCGGTGGTACGGGTCGGCATGCTCTGGATTGCGACCAGCGCGGACAGCCGGTCGGACGCATTCACCTGCGTATTGACGAGGCGCGCCTGCAGCCGTGCGCCGCCGCCGTGCGACACGCGCGACATCAGGTACGTGACGAATTCGGGCGCGGGCACCTGTTGCAGATCGTCATCGCCGCGCCGCTTCGGAAAACACGCGGCCCATACACAGCTCGCGAGCAATACGAGTCCGCCGGCCACCGGCACGAAGGTGCAGACCAGCCAGAGAAACAGCAGCGTGAAACCGCGCGGCTCGCGATAACGCGGCGGCAGCAGCAGCCGGAACAGCACGGCCTGCAGCGCGCCGCACACCGCATCGAGCAGCACTGCGGGCAATAACGGCGCCAACGCGGTCGCACCAGGCGCGAGCTGCCAGATGGCGGCGCCCTGCGCGAGCGCGAGCACGGCGAGCGCGAGCAGTGCAACGACGCTCAACGCCGTGCGCCGCACGAGACTCGTGGAAGCAGACGGCTTATCCATCGATGCCGCTGCGCGTGAGCAGCCCTCGCAATGCCGTGCCCGGTGCGCCGCTGCCCAGATGCAGCGTGTGCACGCCAATGCGCGCGCCTTCGAGATCGACATTGAACTGCACGCGCAGGCTTGCTTCGATACGCGCGAGATAACCGTCCACGCCGGTTTCGTCGGTCGCGGGCATCAGGTTGATCAGCACCGAGCGGCCTTCGGTCCTGATCGGCCACAGCAGATCCAGCGAACGGCGCCTGCGCATCACATGCTCGAAGAACGAGTCGCCGGCATCGTCATGCGGGAACACCAGCGCGACCAGCGACGATGCAATGCCCGCCGAACGCGCGAGCCGTGTGAGCCGGCTCGTGTCGAGCGCGAAATCGTAGGGGCAATCGGGCACGGTCTGCAGGATCTCCTGCACCTGCCGCGAATGCTCGACGCCGTCCGCGTAGTAGCCGAGCAGCACGAGCAGCAATTGCAGATTGTCGAAGTTCAGCGACAGGAACGGCATGCGCCGGATCGCGAGCAGCGCGAGCACGTCGCCGTCCGCGGCAACCAGCGGCGCGCAGACGAGCAGCGACGTGTGCGCAACCGGCCGCTCGTCGCCGCGCAGATGCGCGACGCTCTTCGTCTCGAGCGCGCGCGCGACGAGTTCGTCGTGCGCATCGAGCTCGAACGCATCGCCCAGACGCGCGAGCGCCGTCATGCCCGGCTTGCCGCCGCGCACCGGATACAGCGCGGCGACTTCGATCTGGCACGCCTGCGCAACGAATTCGAGCAGCTCCGCGGTGCCGGGCATCTCGCTCGCGGCGCGCGTGCGCGGCGTCTCGAGACCATGCGCGACCGACAGCCGGCGCAATTCGGTAATCGAGTCGCGCAGCGTGGTCGGTTTCGACAGCAGATCTTTCTCGAGCCGCTCGTGCGACAGGCGCATCAGATAATGGCTGTTCGTGATCGCGACGAGGCGGTCGTTCAGGTAATCGTTCAGCGCGTTCGCGCGCTGCGCGCGGCTGCCCCAGATATCGCCGAAATGGCCGGCGATGATGGTCTGCAGCAGGCCGCCGGTGAAAAACGTCGTCGGCCATGCCGCGCTGCCGTGCGTGAAGAGCAGCCATGCGCCAACCAGAATCCCGCTGGCGAACAGACCCAGCAGCGTGCCATAGCGCAATGCGACCACCAGTGTCGCGAACCACAGCCACGGAAAGCCGGTGTTCAGCAGCAGCGGGTCGGACGGATCGAAACGCCAGCACAGCACGCAGACGACCAGCATGAATACGATCGTCTCGACGATCGAAAACGGCCGCGTCACGGCAGGCGCGATAAAGCGCCGCACGGCATTCAGATTGCCGAACGGATGCGCGTGCCGCGGCTTGACGGCGCTCGCGCCGGTGTCCGGTTGGGAAGTGGCGGTATTCACGGCCGGCTCCTGATGGCTTGTCGGATTCGCGATGACGGCTCGCGCCGCATCATGCGCCGGTGCGCAGCGGCGCGAGCAGCTTGCCGATCAGCGACGACGCGACATTTGCGAGGCTCGAACGGCTCCAGCCGTTGCGCGAACCGGTCGCGCTCCAGACCACCTGGCCGGACGCCACGTCGATCAGCTCGAACGTGACGCCCGCAACCGGTTCGCCGTCGACGCCCGCCTTGTAGCGCCACTCCTCGACCGCGCCGGTCAGCACATATTTCACGTGCTGCTCGCGCGCCCACGCGAGCTTCTTCTCGCCGATCTCGCGCTGCGCGGTGTCGAACATCGCGTTCGACGACGCGTCGGCCGGTGCGATGCGCACATCGGTCAGGCCGTTTTCACGCAGCACGTTCGCGGCGATCGCGGTCGCACTGCTGCCGGCCGCCGGCGTCTCGGTAAAGTTCGCGAGCGACACGACCGCGACCGGATCGGCGGCCGACAGCGTCGGCGCCGCCGTGCTTTGCCGGATCGACCCGCAAGCGGCAAGCAGCGATACGGTTGCCGCCGCGGCGGCGAGCCACTGAAGCGCACGCATGCGCGGTTGCGCCGGTCCTTCGGTCCGCCCTTGCGAGCGTGTTTGAGTCGCACGCATCTGTTTGACTTCGGTGTTCATCGAACCACTCCTTTTCATCACGTTTTCGTCCTGTCGCCCGGCCTGTTGCCGCCCTGTGCGTCATCGCCTCCGGCTGCCCGCATCGACATGAACCCGCGGCCTGCCGCCCCACCCTGATCCATCAGTAGTACCAGTTGTACCTCGCCCCCATCAGCGTCACGGGCGTGCCCAGACGCGACACGCGCTGATGCTGGAAGAACAGCGCCAGATGGTCGCCGCCGAACACGGTGCCCGCCACGCCGACGTTGAAGTCCGGCCCCCATCCCTGATTCGAGTCATGCACGATGCCGACGTCGAGAAACGGCCGCCAGCGATGTGTGTACTGTTCGAGCAGATCGTTGCCGAAGCCGAAGTACAGCCCGTATTGCGTGTACGTGTCCGGCAGGAAATCCCCTGCGACCGCGGGTTGATCGGCCGCGGGAATCAGCCGCGAGATCAGCGGATCCGCGCCGCCGCTTGCGCCATAGCCGCCATGCGTGCCGACCACGCGCACCGTGTAGTCCGGATATTCGGTGTGAAAGCGATAGCTGATTTCACCGTTCGACAGCACACCGCTGCCGATATAGTTGCGCGCCTGGCTGTAGAAGCGATCCGCTTCGACACTACCCGTCACCGTGATGCGCTCGGTCACGCGGTACGTGAAGTCGCCGATCACGTTGTCCTTCATGCCGCCGACCTGCAGCGTCTGCGTTTCGTCGGCCAGCTGATTGTGGCCCGCCCGGATGCCGAGCGTCAGCGGCGAATTGCGGCCGGTTTCCGCCGCGAGCGCGAACGTATAGAAGCTGTCGAGCGCATCGCGCCGGCCGCCGGTAATCTGAAACGCGGTATCGCGTGTCTGCCGGCGCGCATAGACGCTCAGCGACCGGTCCACCGACGGCACGTTGACGAGTTGCGTGATATCGGCCGAATGCTGGAAGTTCTGCACGCCGATCACGCCGACCAGGTAGCGTTCCGCAATCTTGCGGCTCGCCGCAAGCGTCTGCTCGATGTAATCGAGCGGGTGCTCGACGTGGCTCGTCACCGTCGCGTCGATCGACTGCGGCCAGTCCAGCGCCGTTTCGGTGACGCGCGTATGCAGCGCGGTGTCTTCGGGCGCGCCTTCGAGACCTTCGAATGCGATCTGCTGCGCGCGGTCCGGCTGATCGACGGCGATCGTCGCGTCGATCCGGTCGGCGATCGGCAGCCGCGAGCGTTCCTGCGCGAGCAGGCGCTCGAGTTGAGGAAGATCGTTGTCGGCAAGCGCGATCGTCAGTTGCGCGTCCGCGGGACGCGCGAGACGCGCCGCATATTGCTGCGCGAGCCAACGCTTCGCAAGCGGATTGCTTTCGCGCGACACCGCCCACGCAATCGCGACTTCCTTCGCCACGGCGTCGTGCAGCCGGCTGTTTTGCGGCAATTGCGCGCCGCTCGCGGGCGCCTCGCCCGGCACGCCCTTCGCGCTGCCGAGCAACGTGCGGCGCATATACGCAACATCGGCCGGCGCCGCCTGCGTCGACAGCAAATCGTTGAGCAGCGCCGCCGATTCGTCGGCCGTCGTGTAGTCGGCAGACAACGCGACGCGCCGTCCGCGCAAATCCGCCAGCGTTTCGGCATCCTGCGCGTTGCGTCCGCGCAGTGCGCCCCGCGCCGCGCCATGCAGTTTGGCAAGCGATTGGGCGTCCTGTTGTAACTGCAACCAGACCTTGTGACGGATCGACCAGGCGAGATCCGCGTGGCCCGCCATTTCCTGCGCATCGGCATAGGTGAGCAACCACAGCGGGTCGCGCGACAGCGAGCCGGCCTGGCGCCGCAAATATTCGAGCGCCGCGACCGGCCGGTTCAGGCGCATCTCGGCGGCCGCATAGGGTTCCCACAGCGAGGCGCTGCGATCCGCGCTGCCGCGCCAGCGATTCAGCACGCGCTTGAGATCCGCGTCGCTGCCGTAGTCGACCAGTGTCCACAGGTACGCCGCACGCATGTCCGAGGTCGCATCGGGCAGCTCGACCGCGCGCGCGAGGTCCGCCAGCGCGTCGAGCGGCCGATCGGTCAGGCGCGCGTACTCGGCCCGCACCGCGAGCACGCCCGGCGAGGCTTCAGCCGCGCGCTGCTCGTCGGGCGTGAGGCTCGCCAGCAACGTCGCGACGCGGTCGTATGCCTGCGCGTCGGTGTAGTAGAAGATCGCATCCTGCAACGCACGCGGCGTGTGGTCGCGCCGGTAACGCAATTCGGCCACGCGGCCGGCGTCGATCGGATACGGATCGTAGAAGTACGTCATTTCGCCGAGCTCTTCGGGCGTCGCGGCGCCGCTGGCCAGCAGATGCCGGTATGCATCGTTCGCGTCGTCGTCGAGCTGCAGCAGCCGCGCGAGTTCCGCGTAGTCGCGCCAGAAATCCTGGTCCGCGTCGCTTGCGCCGGCGCGCGCGCGCTTCAGTGCGGCGAACGACGCGCGATAGTCGCCCGCGCGGTACAGCACGCTCGCGGTGCGCAGCGCCGCATTCGCATCGTTCGGATGACGCGCCTGCACCGCGCGATAGGCGGCCAGCGCCTGATCGTCGTGGCCGGCGCGTTCCGCGAGCCCGCCGATGCGCTGGTCGAGCGCGTCCGCGTTCGCGCCGCGCGGCAAGGAACGCAGAAACGCGAGACCTTCCTCGGGCCGCCCAAGACGCTCGTATGTTGCGGTGACGTTGTCGATCAGCTTGAGGTCGTTCGGCGTCGCACGCGCCTGATGCACGAGCGCGGTCAGATACGCTTCGTCGTCGTCGAGCATCGGCGCGATGCGCAGCACGTTTTGCCAGCCGACCGGGTCATCCGACAGTTGCGCATAGTCAAGCCACGATTTCAGCGCGCGCGGCGCATCACGATTCCACTCGGCGGTCTGCGCCAGCCGCTTGACCCACAGCACGGAGCGCGGGTCGCGCTGCACCTGCTGCGCGGCAATTTTCTCCGCGCTTGCGAGATCGCCGGATTCGACGAACGCGTTGAAGACGACATCCGCGACATTCGGGTTGGCTTCGGATGCCGGCGCCGCGGGTTGTGCGGCTGGTTGCGCGGTTGGTTGTGCCGCCAGTTGCGTCGACGGTTCCGCCGCGGGTTGCGGCGACACGGGTGCCGCGGGTTGCGGCGACGCTGGCGCCGCGGGTTTTGCCGTCAGTTGTGCCGGCACGGCCGCCGCGACACGCATCAGACGCACGCCCCCGCGGTGGCCAGACGATAAAGCCGCCGCGGACCACGCCACAGGGCCGTCCCGATACGCAAATGGCGCATGCGACGCGGAGCGCGCGTACTTCGCATAGACGGCGGCGATATCGATGCCCGCTTTCGCATTCGCCCGCGCGTGCGCGACGTGCGGATCAGCCGGTTGCGCATCGGCATAGCGCGCCAGCATCTTCGCATAGCGATCGACGATATCCGGCCGGTCCGCCGCGCGCGCAAGATTGAGCAGCACGATCAGCGTGGCCGGGTCGTCGGCGAGCGCGCCGAGATGCGCGTCCGCCGCGGCCAGCGCATCGTCGAGCAGATTGCCCGACTGCAGCGTGCGAATGCCCGTGATGAAACAGCGGCGCTGCTCGTCGCGCGTCTGCGCGTCGGCCTGCCGGCGGAACCATGCGTTTGCCGCCGCGCGATAGTCGCCGACCTGCAGCGCGTAGCGCGTAATCTGCGTGTCCCACTCGTCGCGCCCTTTCGGATCGTGCGCCGACAACTGCGTGTAAAGGTCCATCGCGAGCCGCGGCAAGCCCGCTGCCGCCGCGCGTTGCGCGAGCCATTCGAGATCGTGCGGCGCCCAGTCGTCGCGTGCCGCCGCGCTCAATTGCTCGCGCAGGTCGGCGAGCGACGCGGCACGGCGCGGATCGTCCTCGGTCAGGGCGAAGGTGCGCTGTTCGGCGACCGCGAGGCGCAGCATTGTCGCGGCACGCCGCATGTCCTTCGTATGCAGCGCATCCATGCGCGCGGCGACGCGTTCCGCATCGTCGGCGCGACCGAGATACACGTATTGCGCGCCGAGCAGCGACAGAAATTCCTCGTTGTCCGGCTGCACGCGCGACCATGCTTCGAGATACGCGACAGAGAGATCGCTCGGCGCGCCGACCGAGGCGATACGCTCGCGCATCCCGCCGCGCGGCGACACCGCGTACATCGTCGCGAGCACCACCGCGGCCAGCATCAGCACGAGCCACGTCGAGACGATGCGCGGCCGCTTCGCGCCGGTTCCGGATGCCGCGTGAGCCGTTCGATCAGCCGCCACAGGCCACCTCGACCGGTTGATAGTCGATCGGCAAACCCGCTGCCGGTGCGGTATCGAAGCGCAGCCGGTCGCCGTCGCGCCGCGCGGCGACCGGACGGCCGGCTACGCTGACGCTGCAACGCTGCGCATTCGCGAGCTCGACAAAAGGCTGATAGTAGCCGCCGAATTCGAACGACAGGCGATTCCCGGTGCGCGTAAAGCGGCGCACGAAGCCGTTCGCCTGCGCGATATACGGCACGCCTGCATTCGATGTCGCCGCGGCGGTGCCGGCTGTCGCATCGAACGTCACGCGCGCGGCGCCGTCCGCGATATGGATATAGGTGCCGTCCGGCCCGGCCGCATAGCCGGTCACGCCGTGTGACGCGCGCAGATCCGGCGCATTCGCGCCCGGCCAGCGCAGCTCGCGCACCTCGCCGTTGCCGCGCACGATCCACGTGACGGCCGCCGCGGTCGATGCCGATGCTCCACTTACCGCACCTGCAGCGCTTGCGGAGCTTGTCGCCGCATCGGCAGGCGCGCTCGCGCCGCGCACTGCGCGCGCCACCGCGAAGCTGCGCCAGTCGAGCACCTTGCTGGTGTAGTCGGTAATCTGCACCGGCAGCACCGGCTGCTTGAGCACCGCGGCAAAGATCTGGTCGAGCGCGCGCAGCGACGCGACCTTGGTGCCGCTATACATGTGGTAGTAGATGTCGACCGGCTTGAAACGCAGCGGCCGGTCGGTCATGTCGAACGTCTCGAGCACGCGCGTGAAGCCGTAGAACGGCCCGAGCCAGTCGTTCGTATAGACGTTCTCGTCCTGGTTCGGCGCATACACCTGGTACGCGCCCGGCCCTTTCGAGACGCCGATCGGCGCAATGTTCGTCCAGCTGTTCGCGCTCTTCGTAATCACCGTGTCGCCGCCGTTGATGTTGGCCACACCGGCCGCGTACACCTTGCGCACGACGATCGCCGGCGGCTCGCAGTTGCCGGGCCATTGCAGCACGACGGTCTTCTTTCCCGGCGGCGCAAGACGCGAATTGATGTAGTCGATCGAGCCGGTAATCTCCCGGTCAATATTGAATTTGTAGTTCGGGATATTCAGCGAAAACGCGGTGTCGCCGCCGCCGCGGTCGATGCGCTCGCCGGTCTGTGCGTCGACGTTCTCCCATTCGAACGGATGCGAGTACGTATGCGTACCGATCGCGACGTAGGGCAGCGCGAACATCTTGCGCGCGATCTCTTCGAGGCGCGGCGAGATCTTCGGATACAGGCCTTGCGGACCGACCTCGCCCTCGATCACCGAGAGCGTCATCGGCACCTTGTAGCGCGTGAAAATCTGCTCGTACAGCGCTTCGCCGGAATAATCGGCGCCGGGAAACTCGGCGCGCGACGCGAAGCCGTCGCCGTCGACATGCGTCATGAAAAGACGCCGGCCGTTCTCGGTCGTCACGCTCGGCAACGGCATCGGCTGCAGGCGCAGCGCGGCTGCGAAAAATCGGATCGGCTGGATCGCCCAGCGCTCCTGGCCGATGCCGTTCAGCGAGACGACCGTGTACGGGCTCATTGCATAGCCGCCCCACGGCGTGATCGCGACCGGATCGAGCGTGGCCTCCCCCGACTTCACGCGCAACAGCGACTGGCTCGCCGCCCCCACGCGCACGCCGGTCAGATCGCGCGGCCCGAGCCGGGGTTCGGTCTCGAAGCCGATCATCGGGTCGCGCGACACGACGCTGACCGCGTCGGTAAACGGCCCCGCGACCGGCTGCAGATCGAGCGCCGGACCTTCGTCCTCGGCCGCGTCGAAACCGAACTGGCCGATGAACGCGACCGGCACGTGCGCGGCGATCCGCGCATCGACCCAGCGGCGCCATGCGGCGGTGTCTCGCGGCTCATCGCCTTCGATCCATACGACGACACCCGCGTAGCGATCCGGCGTCACGTCGTCGGGCAGCGGATCGTTCATGTCCGCGTACTGGACGTCGTAGCCGAGATAGTTGAGCGGCGTCGCGGCGGCGCGCACACCGGGCGTTTCGTCGAGCGGCAGATCGGGGGCGCGGTCCTGCACGATCAGGATGCGGCGCGGCATGACCTCGATCGCGCCGATGCCGACCACGTTATGCGCGGCGTTCGTCACATACGGCGTGACGCCGCTCGCGACGACCTGCGCCGCAGTGGCGCGCGCGCATGCGCGATCGTCACCTGGGCACAGTTCAATCGACACCACGGGCACGCCGGTGCGCTGCGTGAACGCATGGGCGGCGTCGCTGCGTGCGGCGCGCTCGGCCGGCGTGACATCGAGTGTGCGCGTGCCGCCGGGCGCCGCCCCGCGCACGAGCGACGGCCCGAGCACCGCGTACAGCGCCGTCGCGTGCGGCAGCGCGGCCTGCAATGCGTCGTCGCCGCCGGCGATCAGGCGCGCGTCGGGATGAGCCGCGCGAATCGCATCGATCGCGGCGATCGCCGCGGGCGTGTCGAGCAGGAAGCCGCGATAGCCGCGCTGCCACAGCGGCTCGATCTGCTGCGCGACGAACGATGCCGCGTCGCCGTTCGCGGCGGGTGCGCGCGCCATCCAGACTGTATGCGCGAGCGGATGGGCGGCCGGATCGAAAGCGTTCGCTGGGTCCATCACGACCGCGTCGAACGCCTGTAACAGGTCGACCGGAGGATGGGCGCCGTCGAAGAATGCGATGTTGGCCTGCGTCTGTCGCGCAGCCGCAGCAGCCTCGTGCGCATCCGCGGCGTGAGCCTGCGCAGGCACGCACGAGATCGCGCCTGCGGCGACCACGGCGCGCGCGAGCATCGACCCGGCCGACAGCGCCGCGCGCCGCAGCCGCGATACCGAAGAAACCCAGCGCCCGCCCGACGATCGAGGCGTCGCCCCCCCTCCCTGAATCTCCGTTGCCATGATGGCTATCCGTTCGCTTATTGCTTTTAACCGGTCCATCGAATTACCTGCTTATCGACGGTTTATGCGACTTCCTGAATCAGATTCCACCGCACCGGTTTTTTCTTTGCGATGCATGCATTTTCGCATCGAACCGCACACCAGCAACGAACGGACTTCACGAAGCGCTATTCCTTGAATCGGCGCGAATTTTAGCGCGTTCCGGCGTAAAGAAAAGACCTTTCACGAAAATAAAGCACCCCGAAGTGCTGAAATGAAACATGCCAATTCTCTTTAGCCCTTATCGATAAAGACGCGCAAACGTTAAACCTGATTTGCATAAAAAGATTTAGCCGCGCATAGCGACTTTCTTACCGGTAATATTTCCACCAGGAAAATCAGAAGAATCGCGATTGCATTCAGCCGCGTCGATGGGCACAGCAGTTGCTTCGCAGGAGGCGGCAGCGTCCCGCGCGAACCGAGGCGACGGTTGCCGCCACCCCTTTCATTCACTCATTCGAACTACGCTCGACCGGAGAACGCCATGCTTCGATACGCTGCCATCTTCTTTGTGATCGCCATCATCGCGGCCGTGTTCGGCTTTGGCGGCATAGCGGCCGGCGCGGCCGAGATCGCGAAGGTGCTGTTCTTCATCTTTATCGTGATCTTCCTCGTGACGCTGCTGATGGGCGTCGTGCGACGCTGACGCACCGGCGCGCGCGCACGATCCGGCGCGTCGCGCCGCAGCCATTGCAAGGGTTGCGAATGCAATTGAAATAGTTGCGCTGTGCGTCGGCCCGCTGCGATCGCGCATCGACAGCGCGCACAGCGGAGATGCCGCGCGAGCAGCGCGGCTGCGCTTCATCGCGTGAAGCGTGCGGCGTCAGCTTCGCGCGCGTGCTTCGAGCGCGAGCAATGCCTCGTTAAGCTTCTGGACGCGGCTGCGTTGCGATGGCACGGACGCGGCGGAGGTTACGCTATCCACACGCTTGCGCCAGTATGAAAGCGGAATTCGATCATTCGCGGAGATATGGGTAAGCACCTGTTCGAGGTGCTGGATATCCGTTTCCAGCTGATAGTGATTCATGGCCTTCCCCGTGACGGCCAAGCGTTTTTGACAGCTATTCGATCGCTAGGGCGTCCGACAAGCTTTGTTATATGAAGCGGAATGAACAGGCAGAAACACCTGGCTGCCCTCGGACCGACAATATGACATCGGCACAAAAGATCCGGCAAGCGGCTCGCACGGTATGCGAGGAATCCTCATAACTTGTCGTTCTACGCAAGCGGCGGATGTGAGTCGTGCACACATCGCATAACCGTTGCCGACCCTCACGACATCAGCTGTCCGCAATCGCGCCGGCAGGCAGATCGTGGCTGACGAAACCAAGAATGAGCCGCACCATTTCGTCTTCAAACGTACGCGTGCCGAGATACTCGGGCCGCTCGAGCGCGGTTGCGAGCAGCACGCCGGAAATCGCGCGGAACAGCACGAAGCGCGCTTCATGAGCGGCAATCCGCCGGCCAAGTTCAGGGCTTTCATGATGCAGCGTGTCAGAGATCAGCTTGAAATAGCGCTGCATGCCCTCGCCGATTGGCGAGTCGGGCGCGGCATCGCTCCATTGCGCACGGAGGATGCCGTAGAGGCGCGGCCGGTCGGCGATAAATGCGGCGACCGCGCGGATCATCCGGCGCGTGTTGATACCCATGCCGGACGGCGCGGGATCCGCGAGCGCATTCGTCATCAGTTCAGTGAGCCGCTCCAGCTCCCGTAACGCGAGCGCCTCGATCAAACCTTCCTTGTTCGGAAAGTACTGGTATAGCGCGCCGATGCTGAAGCCCGCGGTGTCGGCGACACGTTGGGTGGTGAGGCCTGATTTGCCATGTACTTCGAGTGTGCGCGCGGCGGCTTCGAGAATGCTGTCGAGTGCGAATGACGCCCTGGCCTGCTTCGGCCGTCGGCGTTCCGAAGACGAGTTGGACAAAGGGCCTCCGTGTGAAGGGACACGGCTATCTTAGTTGAGTTGGCAACGAGTTTCAGCAAGCGCTGTGTAATATCCGCAACGCATGTGGAGCGTGTTTTCCATCATCGTTCGGCGAGCTTCGCCGCCGTAACGACGCGTTGCAGTCGCTCGATGACGGAACGTCGTTACGCAACAACCGTGACGTGAAGATGACAGTGGGCGATTCAATACAAGCAATACGCTACGCCGACTTTCCGCTCATGATGCCGCGCAAAAAAAGACAGCTGCGTAATCGCCGCGCGCATACGCTCAGATACGCGCGGCGGATCGCTTCGGTAAGCGCATTGTCGGCGCCCATTCGTTGTCCCGTCGTAAGCCTGTGCTTCGCGTGCCGAAGACTGCGAAGCCCGCGCGCGGGGAACGAACGCTAATCAGCGAACTGGGTGCGGCACCCTATGCTGATTGCCTTATAACGTTTTGTTTTGGACTTGCAGCTTTCCGCGAACCTGAGTAATAATCAAATCTCGATCCTCAGGGGGTTTCGTGGTTCTATCGCCTAAATTCACCAGCCCCAAATTGGCTGCGAAGATTCTTGGCGCTCGTTCGGAACAACGCGTAGTTGACATACTGAATACGGCTCAAGTCGTATTCGGTGAACACGGTTTCGATCGCGGCACGACCGCCGAAATCGCGCGCCGGCTGAAGATCTCCGAGGCAACGATCTTCACGTACTTCGGCAGTAAGCGCGAGCTTTGCCAGGAGTTGCTGTATACGTGGTACACCACGATCACCGCGCAAATGGAAGAGAACTTTCCTCGCACCGAAGGCTTGCGCAGCAAGATCGAATACGTGGTCACGCGACACCTGAACTACCTGCTGCAGGACACCAAGGGCTTTTGCGCACTGATCCTCAGCGAGGGGCGCACGATGCACGGCGAGTTCGCCGAAGATCTCGCCGAATTGAAGCGCCGCTACCTGGCGAGCTTCATGGTCGCGTTGAACGACGCACAGGTGGCCGGCGAACTCGATCCGGACGTCCGGCTGTCGCTCGTTCGCGACATGCTGTTCGGCATGGTGGAGCACATCCTGTGGCGCAACCTCGAAGGCAATCGCGGGCCGGACATTCCCGCCATCGCAGCCGAAGTCACCCGGCTCATCATGAAGGCGATCGCGCCCAACGGGGACGAATTGCGGCGCCTCCAGCAATTCCGCAACGAAGTCGCCGCATCGATCAAACGCATCGATCAATAGCGCGCCACGCCGCTGTGGCGTGCGACGTCAATTCGCGTGTCCGCGTGTGAGCGGCAATATGGAATGCGCATGCCGGGCGATGCGCGTAAGCAAATAAAAAGAATGAGCGCGACTCAGGCGGACGCCTCATCAACCGCACGGCGCATTCGCGCAAGCAAGGCAATGCGCGAAAGAAAGCGTCAAATGCGGTGAAGACCCGTGGCGATGAAAAACCGCGCGGTAAAGACCCGTGGCGGCGAAGACCCCCGGCGGCAACGACCCGCGGCCGCGCAAGCAGATGGGCCGCCCGCACGCGAGGCGTGCGGTGCGGCGCACCCAACGACCCTTACACGCACGGGCTGGGGCCGCGTTCGAGATAAGTCGTCAACGCAATGTAACTGCGCGTTCCAGCAAAGCCTTCGATGGAATGAATTCGCTCAAGTAGACGTTCGAGACTTTGCGTGTCGCGCGTGCGTACTTTCAGGAGCATTGCGCTTTCGCCGGTGACCGTATGAATTTCTTCGATATCCGGCAGCTCTTCGAGTTGAAGCAGTTGGCGGGTCACCATCCAGCTGGTGGTATCGACGTGCACGAAAGCAAGCAGCGGCCGTCCAAGTTTTGCGGCATCCATCGTGACCACGGTGGCCTTGACGACGCCGTCCTGGCGCAGGCGCTTCGCCCGTTCATGTACCGCGGGCGCGGACAGATGCAGACGTTTGCCGAGTTCGGCGTACGTGAGGCGTGCGTCTTCCGATAACAACGCCAATAGTTTGCGGTCGGTAGCGTCCAGTGTCGTTCCCGCACACGATTTTTTGCGATCCTTATCGGTCCCAGAAGTCATCTAGCCTCACCCGAACAAATCAGAGGCTGGTTGAGCTTTAGTCAAGTTAAAAATGCAAACATCTACATCTTTTTAATGAACTCCGCCCAACAAGCCGAATTTACCAGCTGCGCGGGGTTGAGTATAGCTCAAGTGAAAAAATGATGCCCACAATATGTCGACACTTTGTATGGCTTCAATCAAGTATCCGCACTTCACAGAACAGTGTTGTCCGACGGCGTTGCGAATGACGCGCGCGCCGCGTATTCGCGCAGTTCGCGCCGGATTACTTTGCCTGTCGCTGTTAACGGCAGATCGCCAACAAAATGAATGATGCGCGGATACTCGTGCGCGGCAAGCCGCGTCTTCACGTGCTGTTGCAAGTCGGCGCGCAGCGTATCGCCCGGCGCATAGCCGCTATTCAGCACGACAAAGGCGGTCACCGTTTGCGTGCGCCGCGGGTCGGGCGTGCCGACCACCGCAGCCATGCGCACTGCCGGATGCCGCAGCAGGCAGTCTTCGATCGGCGCGGGCCCGATCCGGTATGAGGCGCTGGTAATAACGTCGTCGTCGCGGCCGACAAAGCGAATGAAACCTTCGTCGTCCGCAACGCCCGTGTCTCCGGTCACGAGCCATTCGCCGCGATACTTTGCACGGGTAGCCGCGTCATTGCCCCAATAACCGATGAACATCACGGGGTCGGGCACGCGCACCGCGATATCGCCGTGCGCGCCGGCGGGCAGCGGCTCGCCATGCGCATCGATGATCGCCACCTGATGGCCCGGCACGGCCTTGCCGATCGAGCCGGCGCGCGGCGCAAAGAGCGCCGCGCACGACGACAGCACGACGTTGCACTCGGTCTGCCCGTAAAACTCGTTGATCGTCACGCCCAGGACCCGTTCGCCCCATTCGATCAGCTCCGCGCCGAGCGACTCGCCGCCGCTCGCGACCGCGCGCAATGCGAAGCGCCAACGTTGCGGAGATTCGACGGCGCGCATCATTTTGAGTGCGGTGGGCGGCAGGAATGCGTGCGTGACGCCGTGACGTTGCATCAGGTCGAACGCGGCCCGCGGGTCGAACTTTTCGAAGCGCCGCGCGAGCACCGCGACGCCGTGATGCAACGACGGCAATAGCACGTCGAACAGGCCGCCGATCCATGCCCAGTCCGCCGGCGTCCACATCAGCTTCGCGCCGTCCGGAAAGAAATTTTGCGACATTTCCACGCCAGGCAGATGGCCGGGCAACACCCGATGCGCGAGCAGCGCGCCTTTCGGCTTGCCGGTAGTGCCGGACGTGTAGATGATCACGGCGGGATCGTCGGCCGAGGTCGGCGCCGCGTCGAACGCTTCGGAGGTCGAATTCAGCTCGGCCCAGAACGGCTTCGCGCCGGTCGCGGCAGCGATGTGCGCACCGGGCGCACCGGCGTGCTCGCCCGCTTCGACGCAATAGACGGTGCGCAAATCAGGCAGCGTGTCGCACAGCGGCGCGATCTTCAGCAAGCCGGCCGGATCGGTCACAAGCGCGACGGCGCCGCTGTCCGTCAGACGGTAATGCAGCGCATCCGGACCAAACAGCGCAAATAACGGCACAGCGATCGCACCGCACTTGTAGACCGCCAGATGCGCGACAGCCGTCTCGACCGACTGCGGCATAAAGATGCCGACGCGCCCTCCCTTTCGCACGCCGCTTCGCCGTAAGGCATGCGCAAACCTGTCGGACCAGCGTTTGAGATCGTCGAACGTATGGCGTACGACCCGGCCATCGTGCGACTCGCACACGAGTGCGAGACGGCCGCTGCCGTCCGCCCACCTGTCGCATGCATCGACGCCGATGTTGTACTGCCCGGGAATTCGCCAGGCGAAACATTTCGTCGTCTCCTCGTACGTGCCGGCCGCTGTCAGCATGAGATGCTCCGAATAATGTTCGCCTGAATTTTGATCGGATGCGTAGCGGGATATTATGCTGCGCATCCTTACGATAGGCTCACTTGTGCGTCGGTCTCACCGGTCGTGCGATGCGCCGCGCGGCTGCGCTTCGCCGGAGCGCGGCGGGCCGCGCCGCAACTCGCCGGACCGGTCGTCGCGACATGCTGTGCCGTCGGTTTCCCGTTTATCCGTCCCGTCGCTCGACGATGGTTTCAACGCGCGCACACCCGCGAGAATCAGGAGTGCAATCACTGTGCTGAGGATCGCGGTCGCCTCTCGCCCAAGCCCTGCCGCCACGCCGACGCCCGCCGCGAACCACAGGCTCGCCGCAGTGGTCAGCCCGCGCACTTCGCGCTCCGCGCTCAGCTTGATGATCGCGCCAGCGCCGAGAAAGCCGATGCCGGACACGAGTCCTTGCAGCACGCGGCTCATGTCGTCCTGCGAAAAGCCTGCTTGCAGCGGCACCAGCATGAAAAGCGCAGAGCCGGTTGCCACCAGCATATGCGTGCGCAGACCGGCGTCCCGTCCGGCCAGTTCACGCTCGAAGCCGAGTATGCCGCCGAGCACCAGCGCGACGCACAGCCGTATCACGAGCTGCGTGATGTTCGATGCGTCGTTCAGGTCGGAGAACTCGCGCTGTATCGTGATCCAGATCGGCTGCACCCAATCGTTCATCCTGGTTCTCCTGACGGTCGGCCGCGCAGTCCTCGCGGCTCGCGGCACGGTGCGCTGACATTGCCCGGCACCGCGCGCGCGATGGCCGAAACGGTGCACGGCCCGTGTCAGTATGATGACTTCGTCGAAGCACGCATTGCAATAGCACGCGGACGCTATTACGCCGATGTCAAACATTGTTGCTTGCGTCTTTGTCCCTATTGCCGCCGATTAACTGCGCCCTCACAATGCGCGAACTGTGAGAGGAATATGAAGAAACGCCTGCTGATCGCCGGAGTGAGCGTGTTGACCGCCTGCACGGCGGTATCGAATGTGGAGGTCAGGTCGAACGGCTCGTTGATGATCACGAGCCGGGCGCGCAACAGCTTTGCGTCGTGGAACAGCATCCGCAACGCCGGGTTGAAACATGCAAATGCGTATTGCCGCGACCAGAACAAACGCATGCATGCGATCGCGGTGCACACGAATGGCGTGCGGGGCGTCGACAACGAGTCGATCGAAATTACGTTCGAATGCTTCTGAGATGTGCTGCGCGCACGCGCACACACCCGCGCGCACCTTTTTGCGCGCCGCGGCATGGCACGCATGCGCACCTGCTGCGATCGGCCCGCGGCACGTCCATGCAGCGCGTCAAGCGGCACGCAGCCAGTAGTCGATCAGCGGCCCGCTGTCGCCGAGCACCGGGTCGAGCGGCGGAAACGGCAATGCCTGCATCGCCGCGCATTCCTCGCGTGTCAACGCGTCGCGACGAATGTCCCACTGCTGCCCTGCCGGATACGCGCCCACCACGCTGAATCTGCCGCTTGCCGATTGCCGGCAATGACCGGTGCCCGCCGGCAGCAATATCGCATCGCCAGCGCGCAAATGCACGACACGTCCGCGCGGTCCGCCGACGATCACATCCGCTTCACCCGACACCACCGCGATCACCTCGTGCGCGGTCGAATGGAAATGGTGATAGTCGAAGATGCTGTCGCGCCAGCGCGGCGGCCACTGATGCTCGTCGAACAGCGCTTCGAATGCGGCGGTCAGCTCATCGGCGTCACGCTGGGCGCCAACGGGTAACGCTTGCCGATAGAGCACAACCGGCAAGATTCGATTATTCGGCACCCAGTCATGCGCAGGCAGCTTGAACACCTCGACGTCGAGTCTGGCCGTATCGGGTCGGATTGCGGGGCCCGCATGCATGTTGGCTCCAGGGGAAGGATTACTCGGGCAGGATCGGGACCGGCCAGTTTCCGCTGACATCGCGCAGCGCGAAGTCGGACGGTCCGGGTGCGGGCACGCCCTTCGGCGGGTCGGACTCGCCGACCGCGGCAGCACGGGAGTCGGCGCTGTCATTCGGATCCGTGGAACCGTCTTGCGCAGGCTGTTCGCCCTTTTCGGGCAGCGGCTGATCGAGGCCGGGCTCGACCGGCGTCGGAATCGCGTCGCCGATCGGCTTCGACGTCTCGGTAGGCGATTGTTCGGAAGGGTCGCGCGGCGCTGCGTCGTCGCTGGTGTCACGCCTGATCGTGGCCATCGTGCACTCCTTGAAAGACGGCAGGAGCTTGGTGGTCAGCAACGGACGTACCCGGCAGTTGGCCGCGCGACCGCGCGACCGCGCGTGGGTGCGTGGGTGCGCGATGCACGTATGCACGTACAGGCGTAATGCCTATAGGCGCGAAAACGGCAGGCATCGCATATCACATCATGCGCCGCACGATCCGCAACAAGTAAGCGCCGCGCCGCCCCTCATACCGTCACGCAGACGCGCGTTGCGTCCGCACACCGGCCTGCTTGCGCGCAAACAGCGTGCACAGCCGGTTCGCGGCAAACGCGCCCGCCACCGCGAGCACGATCGGCACCAGCATGCCGTAGCCGATATGCGTGAATTCCGCGATCAGCACGACCGCGGTAATCGGCATGCTCATCGACGACGCGAGAAACGCGGTCGCGCCAATCAGCGCAAACGCGCTCGTGGGGAGGCTCAAACCGAGCAGACTGCACACGCCGCCCAGCACGATGCCGGCGAGCGCGCCGATCGCGAGACTCGGCGTCAGCACCCCGCCGTATGCGCCGACGCGCAGGCTGCTGGCCGTGACGACGACTTTCAACGCAAGCAGCGTGGCCGCGAGACCGACGCTCAGATGACTGTCGAAGCCGAGTTGCGCAGCGCTCTTGCCGTTGCCGAGCAATTGCGGGAAGTCGATCGCGAGCACGCCGATCGCCGTGAAGTTCAGCATGCTGAGCACCGGCAGGCGCCAGCCGTCGCGTGGCGCCGCGGCGGCGGCTTTTTTCGCGAGCCGGCTGAAGCCGTACCCCGCGACACCCAGCAACGGCCCCACCAGCACCGCCCACACCACAAGGCCCGTGCTCACGGTCAACATCGGTACGACATACTGCGATTCATCGCCCAGGCCGATGCGTGCAATCAGCGCGGCAATGACCGACGCGGCGAGCACCATCGCCATGGTCGACCTGTTCAACGTGCGCAGCAGCACTTCGAGCACGAACACGGCGCCCCCGAGCGGCACGTTATAGACGGCCGCGAGACCCGCGCCTGCGCCGCACGCGATCAGCAGACGCGCGTCGTCCGGCGTCAGCCTCGCGACCTTCGCGAGCCAGCCGGCGACGATCGCGCCGAGCTCGCGCGGCGCTGTTTCGCGACCGAGCGGCGAGCCCAGTGCGACCGTGACGATTTGCAGCAGCACATGCACGAGCGTGGTACGAGGCGGCATCGGCGCAGCGGGCGACGCGAGCGTCTTGGAGATGCTGACGAGCGGCCGCCCGAAGCGCCGCAACGCCCACCAGCCGAAGCCCGCGACCACGCCGCAAACGACCATCACGACCACGCGACGCAGCGGCGGCGCTTCGCTCACCCCTTGCAGAAAATGCTGCGTACTGACCAGCTTGTCGAGGCTGTAGCCGTACGCGACATGCTGAATACCGTGCAGCAGCAGCGCGAGCAGCATGCCGCCGAGGCCCGCGCCGATTCCGGTCGCAACGGTGACGAGCGCGAGGCGCACCACGGAACGGGCGGGACGCGGCTCACGCGAAGGTTCGTGAACAGTTTCGGAAGGCATGACGAACGTCTCCGAAAAGCTCGGCTATCGGTGCACTATAGGGCGATGACCGGATGAAGCAAATGCCTTTATTCGATCTACCCCTGTGCGTGCAGCATGGATCGACACGCGTGCGCCGTCCTCGTGGTGCGCGACATAGTTCGGACGCACACTACCCGCAACCGGCACCCCGCTATTTCATAGCCGCACTGCTGCACGGAATGCGGCACGGACGCACGCCACCATGCCGCTACCGTGCCGCAACCACAACCCGGCAGCGTACCTCGTCCGATACGCTTTACTGCCGCGAGGCCACCGCGTCACGCAACGTCTCGAGAAACCGCCAATAAGCAGTCGCGCCGGGATCGGGATGGCCGATGCTGCGCGCCTGCACCCATGCCGCGCGACCCTTCTGCGATTGCAGTGCGGCCGTCGCGTCGACCTGCTCCTTCGCCTTGTCGATCATCGCGGCGAGCAGTGCGAGCGCATCGCCATGCGACGCTTCGAGCACATCGAGGCTCGGCACCAATGCGTCGAGCACGGTCTTGTCGCCGAGCTGGCTCTTGCCGCGCTCGATGATGCGCGCGGCCACCGCGCGCCCGATCGCAAGCGCATCGTCGCGACCGAGCGCCTGTTTGCCGGTCGCGGTCTTTGCGGCCGCGAGCAGGCCGCCGCCGATCAGCGCGGCAAACGTCGACGGATTCGCGGTTGAAAACGCCTTACCCGCGGCGAGCAGCAGATCGCCCACCGACGCATCGGCGGGCAACGCCGCCCACGCCGCAACCACCGCTTTCGATCCCGCCTGCACGGTGATGCCGAGATCGCCGTCGCCGAGCGCCGCGTCGAGATCGCGCAATTCATCGGTATGCGCGGGCAGCGCCTCGAGCGCACGACTGACCACGTCGCGCAATTCGTTGCTGGAAACGCTCATGCGAACCTCCTCAATCAGGCTGGATCCGATGCGATCAGGCGAGCAGCCAGTCGCGAAAGAATGGCGAACGCGCGGGCGCCGCGAGCAACGCTTCGAGTTCGTCGTCGAGTTGCATCACGGTGATCGATGCGCCGGCCATCTCGAGGCTCGTCACATATTCGCCGACATATGAACGCGCGATCGTCAGGCCCTGATCGCCGATCACCTTCGCGGTGCGCCGATAGAGCAGATACAGTTCTTCGAGCGGCGTCGCGCCGAGTCCGTTGACGAGCACCGCCACGCGCGCGCCTTTCGGCGCCGCGAGGTCGCGCAGGATTTCGCCGCTCAACCGGTCCGCGATCGCATCGGCACTTTCCAGTGCGCCGCGGTGCGTGCCCGGCTCGCCGTGAATACCGATGCCGATTTCCATCTGCCCGTCGGGCAGCGTGAAGGTCGGTTTGCCGGCGGCCGGCAGAATGGTCGGCGACAGGCCCACGCCCATCGTCCGGCATGCGCCGTTCGCTTTCGCGGTGATGCGTGCGACGTCCTCGAGCAAATCGCCGCGCTCGGCCGCCGCGCCCGCGCATTTGAACGCGAACACCATCCCCGCGACGCCGCGCCGGTCGCTCGCGCGCGCCGGCGGCGCGGATGCGACGTCGTCGGTCAGCACGACTGTCTTCACGTCGATCCCTTCGGCTTCGGCGAGATCCGCGGCGAGATCGAAGTTCAGCACGTCGCCGCCATAATTGCCGTACACGTACAGCACGCCGGGGCCGCCGTTCACCGCCCTGGTCGCTGCGAAAATCTGCTCGGCCGACGGCGACGAAAACACGTTGCCCACCGCGACGCCGCTGCACAGACCCTGCCCGACATAGCCGAGAAAACCGGGTAGATGCCCGGAGCCGCCGCCCGTCACGATGCCGACGCGCCCCGCTTGCGGCGCATCGGCGCGCACCAGCGCGCGGTTGTCGGCGGTAGCGGGCTTGATCCAGCCAGGATGGGCGACGAACAGCGACTCGATGATTTCGTCGACGAACTGGTCCGGCTGATTGATGATCTTCTTCACGCGTTTCTCCTGAGATGATCTGCCTGAAAATCTGCGTCAGTTCTTGCGCCGCTGACTCAGCGCATCGAGCATGACGGCGGCGAAAATCACGCCACCTTGAATGAATTGCGTCCAGAACGGGTTCACGCCCAGCAGCGACAACCCGACATTGATCACGCCGATCAGCACGACGCCGATAAAGGTGCCGACAATCGAGCCGCGCCCGCCCGCGAGCGACGTACCGCCGATCACGATGCCGGCGATCACCTGCAATTCGAGCCCGTTCGCGGCGGACGGCAGCGCCGAATTCAACCGTCCGGCGAGCACGATGCCCGCGATCGCCGCTGTCACGCCGGCCAGCGTGTACGTGATGAACATCACGCGCTGCACCGGAATACCGGCAAGGCGCGCGGCTTCGCGATTGCCGCCGACCGCGAACACCTGATGGCCGAACGTGGTCTTGCGCAACAGCACGTGGCCGATCACGAATACGACGAGCATCACGATCATCGGCATCGGCAACCCGGCTATCGACTTCGCGCCGAACACGGTGAATGCGTTCGGAAAATCGAACTTCGTGCGGCCGTCGGAAATCGCGAGCGTGAGGCCGCGTCCCATCGCCATCATCGCGAGCGTGACGATAAACGGCACGAGCCGCAGCCATGCGACTGCGAAACCGTTCAGCGCGCCCACGCCCGCGCCGACTGCAAGCGCGATCGCGAGGCCGGCGAGTCCGAGCCCGAGATTGTCCGGCGTCGAACCGGCCATCAGCGTCGCCGCGACCATTCCGCTCAACGCGACGAGCGAGCCGACCGACAGGTCGATGCCCGACGTGATGATCACGAACGTGCCGCCGACCGCCGCGATGCCGACCACCGACACCTGCACCATGATGTTGGTGAGCGTGCTCGTCGTCAGAAACTCCGGCGACGCGAACGACAGCACGATGCAGATGATGATCAGCGCCGCGAGCAGCGGCCCGATGCCGCTGCGCAACTGCCGGATCACGCGGCTCGACCACGCTTGCGTGTCGGTCTCTTTGGCTGTCGTCGAATTCATGCCCCTACTCCTGTCGTCGCCCATTGGATCACCGTCTCCGAATCGGCCTTCTCGCGCGCGAGTTCGGTGACGATACGGCCGCGATACATCACCAGCACGCGGTCGGACATGCCAAGCAGTTCCGGCAACTCGGAACTCACCATCAGGACCGCGGCGCCCGCGCGCGCCATTGCGATCATGTGCGCGTAAATCTCGGTCTTCGCACCGACGTCGATGCCGCGCGTCGGTTCGTCGAGCATGATCACCGCGGGCCCGGTCGCCGTTGCGCGGCCGAGAATCACTTTCTGCTGATTGCCGCCGGACAGATTGCCGGTAATAGATAAAACCGATGGCGCACGTACCGCAAAGCGCGTGCTAGCCTCTTGCGCAAGCTTGCGTTTTCTCGTGCTGCTCACGAAGCCGCCGGTGGCAAGCGCCTTGAGGCTCGATAGCGCGACGTTTTCCTCGATGCTCGCATCGAGCACGAGCCCTTCGAGCTTGCGGTCTTCCGCGGTATAAACGAGGCCGGCGCGCACGCCTTGCGTCGGCGAGTGATTCGAGACCTTGCGTCCGCGCACGTGTATTTCGCCATGCGTGACCTTCTGCGCGCCGAAAATTGCTTTCAGCAATTCGGTGCGGCCGGCGCCGGCAATGCCCGCGATGCCGACAATTTCCCCGGCGCGCACGCTGAAGCTCGCGTGCCGGACGACCGGCGGGCTCGCGAGGTCGCGCACCTCGAGCACGACCGGGCCGTAGTCGCGCGGCTCCCACGGGTAGAACGACTCGAGGTTGCGCGCGACCATCGCCTGCACGAGTTCCTGCTCGGTCCATTGCGCCATCGGCCGCGCGTCGACGGTCGCGCCGTCGCGCATCACCACCGCCGAATCCGCGAGTTCAAACACTTCTTCCAGATGGTGCGAGATGAAGATGATGCCCATGCCCGCCTCGCGCAACCGCCGCACCACGCGATACAGATTCGCGATGTCGTCGTGTTGAAGCGCGGCGGTCGGCTCGTCCATCACGAGAATGCGCGCGTCGCGCGCGAGCGCCTTCGCGACTTCGACGAGTTGCCGCCGGTTCAGCGGCAGATCGCCGAGCCGCATGGACGGCGGCACGTCGTCGAGCCCGACTTGCGCGAGCGCTTCACGCGCGCGCCGCTCGGCGGTACGCCGGTTCACGAAGCCGCCGCTCGCCGGCATGCGGCCGAGGAACAGGTTCTCGGCCACTGTCATATCGTTGACGAGCGACAGTTCCTGATAGATCACCGCGACGCCTGCGTCGATGGCCGCATGCGTGCCGCGCGCGAGCGGCACACCGTTGATCTCGATCGTGCCTTCGTCCGGCTCGTACGCGCCCGACAAGGTTTTGATCAGCGACGATTTGCCCGCGCCGTTCTCGCCGACAATCGCCATCACATGCCCTGCATGCAGCGTGAGGCAGACGCCGCGCAGCGCCTTCACACCCGGAAAGCTCTTGACGATGCCTTCCATATGCAGCAACGGCGGCTTGCCGTCCGCGCCCGGCTGAGCGCGAACCGCGGCCGCATGCTGCGAATCCGTTCCGGCATTCATGACTGGTTCCGTCCTGCTTCAAGATAAGAAACAGCGGCGCGCGCGCTTTTTTCAAGCGCACGCGCTGTCGCTACATTGCCGCTTACTGGCTCACTTCGAGCGACCACAAACCGTACTTCTTCACTTCGTCCGAATCGATATTCGCCTTGTCGATCAGCAGTGTCGGCCACGCATAATTCGCCGGCACATCCTTCTTCGCGATGTAATCCGAAATAAAGCTCAGCGATTTCGCCGCCATCTGGATCGGGTTCTGCGAGATCGTCGCGTCCTGCTTGCCGGCGCGGATCGCGGAGAGCGCCTGCGCGGTGCCGTCCGCGCCGATCACCATGATGTGTTCCTTGTCGCCGAGCGGCTTGTAGCGGCCCGCGTTGTCGATCGCCTTTTCCGCGCCGACGGTGTTGTCGTCGTTTGCACCGAACACCGCGTCGATTTGCGGGAATTTCTGCAGGATATTGGTCATCGCATTCAGCGACTTCTCCTGATCGAAACCGCCCTCCTGGCGTGCGACGACCTTGATATCCGGATACTTCGCGATCTCGTCGCTAAAGCCCTTCTCACGGTCGGTGGCCGCCGTCGTGCCGACGAGGCCGATCAGGTCGACCACGTTGCCCTTCGGCGAGCCATAGCGCGCCTTCAGCTGATCGGCGATCCACTTCGCGCCGGTCGCGCCGAGCGCGACATTGTCCGATGCGACAAACGACGTCACCTTGCCGCCATCGGAGCCGCGGTCGAGCGTAAAGACCGGCACGCCCATCTGGTTCGCCTTCTGCACGGCGGGGATGATCGCCTTTGAATCGATCGGGTTGAGCACCAGCGCGCTCACGCCCTGGCTCAGCAGATTGATCGCGTCGTTGACCTGTTGCTGCGCATCGCCGTTCGCATTGGTTTGCACGAGCTCGAAGCCTTCCGTCTTCGCACCTTTCTCGACGCCGAGCTTCAGGCCGACGAAGAACGCGTTGTTCAGCGTCGATACCGAGAAGCCGATTTTGGTCTTGCCGCCGTTCGCGCCGCCTGCGCCACCCGATGCGGCGGGCGCCGCGCTTGCCATGGCCGAGCCGCTTGCGCCCGTATCGCTTGCCGCGCTACTGCCCGACGACGGCGACTCGCTTTTCGAACAGCCGCTCAACGCGGCAGCGGCGCACAGCAGCAGCGCGGCTGCCGACGGGCCGAAGGGGGTCCAGCGATCGAATCTTCCTGCGTTCCAGGCCATGAGTGTCTCCATTGTTCAAGTTGTGGCGCCTGCCGGCACGTCCGGTCTGGCGTTCTGAAGCAAATGAAACCCTGCTAAAACCGCGCAAAAACTGCGGCAAACGGAATTGCCATGCGAAACCCGAAACCTCACGCGCGGCGCGTGCGGCGCACGTCAGGTTCCGTCGCCGTCGCCGCTTGCGCGGCGCAAACCATAGTTGCTGAACTTCCTTACCACCTCCGCGATTGCTTCATCCGACAGCACCGGCGGCGGGCCGAGCTGACTGGCGAGCAGATACTGCTTCGCCAGCACTTCGACTTCGTTTGCGAGCCACAACGCCTGCGCCAGATCGCGGCCGAGTGCGATCACGCCGTGATGCGCGAGCAGGCACGCGGTACGGTCTTTCAATGCCTCGAGCGCATAGTCGGACAGCGCCTGGCTGCCGAACGTCGCATACGGCGCGCAGCGGATCGAGTTGCCGCCCGCGGCCGCCACCATGTAGTGATGCGCGGGAATGTCCCGGCCGTGAATCGCAATCGCGGTGGCCGCGTTCGAATGGGTGTGCACGACCGCGCCGATTTCGCTGCGGGCACGCAGGATGTCGCGGTGAAAACGCCATTCGGTCGATGGACGGTGGGGCTGCGCAAATACGGGCGCATCGGCTTCGACATCGAACGGCAGCCAGACCAGTGCATCGGGGCTCAGCGCGTTCGCAGGCACACCGCTCGGCGTAATCAGCAAGCCTGCGCCACAGCGCGCGCTGACATTGCCCGAGGTGCCCTGATTGACGCCAAGCCGTTCCATCTCGCAGGCCGTGTGCACGATATCGGCACGCAACGCGGCTTCGTGCGCGCTCTGCGTGCCGGACGCGTGCGTGCGCGTGCCGTTCATGCCGCCGCTCCGAAGAGCGCGGCCAGATTCGCGTCGAACGGCGTGCGCACGATGCCGCGTTCGGTGATATAGCCGGTCACGAGATCGTGCGGCGTCACGTCGAACGCCGGATTGCGCACCTTGATGCCGTCAGGCGCGATCGGTTTGCCGCCGAGCTGCGTCACCTCCTCGTCGCGGCGTTCTTCGATCACGATGCCGCGGCCATCCGGCGTCTGGAAATCCAGCGTCGACGACGGGCAGGCGACATAGAACGGCACATTGAAATGGCGCGATGCAATCGCGACGCTCAGCGTGCCGATCTTGTTCGCGAAGTCGCCGTTCGCAGCGACGCGGTCCGCGCCGACGATCACCACGTCGATCAATCGTTGCGCCATCAACGACGCGGCCATGCTGTCGGTGATCAGCGTGACGTCGACGCCAGCTTGCTGCAGTTCGTATGCGGTGAGCCGCGCGCCTTGCAATAGCGGCCGCGTTTCATCCGCATAGACACGAAATGCGATGCCTTCGCGTTGCGCGGTGTAAATCGGCGCGGTGGCGGTGCCCAGACCGGTGGTCGCAAGCGCGCCTGCATTGCAGTGAGTCAGCACGCCGCATCCGGCGGTGATGAGCGGCAAGCCGTGCCGGCCAATGCCTTCGCAAAGCGCTTCATCTTCGCGATGGATGCGTGTCGCTTCTTCGACCAGTGCGCGATAGAGCGCCAGCGTGTCGGTGACGCGCGCGCGTTCCGCTGCGCGCAGCATGCGCTTCAGGCTCCAGCTGAGATTGACCGCGGTCGGACGCGCGCCGTCGAGATAGGCGGCCTGCTCGTTCAATGCCGTACGAAATGCATCGAGCGGCAGATGTCGCACGCGCTGCACCGCGACGCACAAACCATAAGCGGCCGCGACGCCGATCGCCGGCGCGCCGCGCACGCGCAATTCGTGAATCGCGCGCCAGACATCCTGCGCGGTACGCAGTGTCTCGACGACGGTCTCGCGAGGCAGGCGCGTCTGGTCGAGAATCCGCAGACAGTCGTCGTCCCACGCGAGCGTGGCCGGCAAATTCGTGAAAGGCGACGGCGAAACCATGCGTGCTCCGATGCTAAATGACACGGTGTAATGAAAACCTTGTTACGGCCGGCGAGAAAACAGCCGGTTGTGGCTGCACGATGCGCTGACGAGCGGCGTGCTTGAGCGACTTCGCGACTTCGCTACGTCGATGCATAGTGCGTTGCCTGTATCTCGCGAGCCAGCGCGATAACGTCGTCGATGCCCGCAATCGCATGCCGCTCGACGAGCAGCCGCTCCGCGCAGCGCAGCGCGCGCACTTCGACCGTCGCCCGAAGCGCTTCATCGGCAATGCTGGTCACGTCCGCAACCTTTGCCATGCCGACAATGCGCCGAATCATCTTGCAGCCCGCAAAGCCGAGCGATGCCGCGAAAAGCCGTTGCATAAAGTGCGTGCGAAACGCTTCGGCGCACGCGCCGCGATGGTCGTCGCCGATAAAGCGGCTTTTGCGGCGGCTTTCGTGTTCACGCCATAACGCGACAAACTGGTCCGCAAAGCCGCTCCAGATGAGCGTCGCCTGGTCGAGCAGCCAGTCGCGATACGGCGCTTTAGCGTTCACTCGCGCATGCCGGTCATGCCAGTCGCGCGAGAAATACGCGAGCAGCAGATTGGCGAGCACCGCACCGATATCGAAGCCCATCGGCCCATAGAACGCGAACTCCGGGTCGATCACATAGGTCTCGTCCTGGTTGACCATGATCGAGCCGGTGTGCAGATCGCCGTGCAGCAGGGTTTCCGCATCGTTCATAAACGACCATTTCATTTCGCCCACCGCGACGCGCAACGCGGGCGACGCCCACAGCCGCTCGATCTCCGCGCGCGGAAACGCGGCGCTATAGGCATTGGACGGGTGATCTTCGAACGGATAGGTAAAGACAAGGTCTTCGGTGATCTTGCACAACTCGCTGTTGATCGCGGCACTGACCGCCTGCTTCTTCACATCGGGTGCGAGGTACAGGTCGGAGCCGAAGAACAGCGTGTGTGCAAGATAAGTGGACAGATGAGCAGCCAGCTTCGGGTAGACGACGCCCTCCATCAACCCTTGCCGCAGGATCCGATGCGACGACAGGCGCTGCATCACCATCAGGAAGCGCTCGCTGTCGGCGTGATACACGCGTGGCACATGCTGCGGACACAATGCGCCGAAGCGCCGCAGCGCGGCCACTTCGCGCTCCATCCGGTGCCGCGTCAACGGCCAGCTCTTGCCGACCAGACGCAGAAACGGCGGCGCCTGCTTGACGACGACACTCTTCTCCGGCGTCTTCGCATTGCTCGCGAAGTAGACGAAGTTCAGGTTGCCGTCGCCGACCTCGGCAATATCGAGTTCGCCGGGCTCGTTCAGCAGTGCATAGACGCAAGGCACACTGCGCAGATAAGCCGATAGCTCGTCACAACTCATTGCCTCAAATTCCATGGACTGTCTCCTCCACGGTTGAACCGCAATGCCTGGTTGGCCGGCGTGATGCCGAGGGGGTGACCCGCTACGGCTTTATCGCTTCTTGCGAACCAGATCGAACTTGAAGATGCTCGTGTTGTAGTAGTCGTTGCTGTAGCAAAGCGGCTCGCCGCTTTGATCGAAATCCACTTCATCCAGCAGCAGGAACAGGCCGAAGCCGTCGCCCAGCTCCGGCAGGTCGCGCGGCGTCAGGATGGTCGGCTGGATCGACGTATGCGTGTGCGACAGCCGGCGGCCCGTGCGCGCAAACATCGCAAACAGCGATTCACCAAGATCGCCGCCGGCCGCGTCGAAGACCGCCTTCGGCACGGTATCGATGCAATATGCGGCAATTGCGTCGTCGGCGCAGCGAACGCGTTCGATGCGCACGCATTCGTCGCCGACGTTCAGACGCAGTTTGCCGGCGAGACTCTCCGATGCCTTGATGTGCTCGAACTGGATCCGGCAGGTGGACGGAACGGCGCCGACGCTGCGAATCATGTCGGTGACAGACATCAGATCATCGAGGCCGCCTTGCAGCTTCAACGAAATTTGTCTGATGAAGGTGCCGCGCCCCTGGACCCGCGCGAGCAGACCGTGAGAAATCATCTGCGCGACCGCTTCCCGCAGACTCGACCGGCCGACCCCCAGCAGCTCGCAAAGCTCCATTTCAGTGGGGATCTGATCACCCGGCTTGAGCGAGCGCTCGCGGATCATCGACATCAGCGATTCCTGAATCTTCTCGCTCATCGAGTGTTCGACGGACAGACGCATGGAGTGGCCAAGAGTATGCTGACCGACCGAATATACATCAGATGTCTGATGTTTCAGTGGGTGTTTACCCGGGTTGGATAGCGGTCAGGTTGACGATGCCGCACGCGGCGCCGATTGCTGCGGATGCACATCGCCCTCTATGCTGTGACGTATGCGAACGCGCGAGGCAATCGCTGCGACGATGGTCGAGCGCGCACCTTCAGCATCAGGAGAAGATTCCATGCAACAGGCGATTCATCATCTGCACGTTCGCGCGCGTGCGCGCGGACTCGTCGATGTCACGAAGCAGATCAGGGAGTTTGTCGCCGAACAGGCAATCGAAGTCGGGCTGCTGACGGTTTTCTGCCGCCATACGTCGGCTTCGTTGCTGATTCAGGAGAATGCGGACCCGTCGGTGCGCAGGGATATCGAGCGGTACTTCGCGACCATCGCGCCGGAAGACGCGCATCGCTATGAGCACGATACCGAGGGACTCGACGATATGCCCGCGCATTTGCGCGCGGCGTTGACGCAAGTGCAGTTGTCGGTGCCGGTCGAGGAAGGTGCGTTAGTGCTCGGCACGTGGCAAGGCATCTACCTGTTCGAGCATCGGCGTGAGCCGTCGACGCGCGATGTCGTGCTGCATCTGATCGGGACTTAGGCGGGAAGCACAGCAGCGCTGGATCATGCGCCGCCTGTGCTTCTGGTGCCCGATAGGCTTGCTATGTGCGTCAGGTCATTCTTCGAGACGCTTCAACTCGTCGTGCGCCAGCTTCTCGAGTTCTTTTAGCGTGAAATCGTTGACGTTCATGCTGGCCTCAAAGTGAATCTGCACTTTGGCCGACTCCCCTGCGGGATTTTGCAGAACGACGAAGACCGCATTCGGATGTACGTCGCGATTGATGGTGACAGCTGTAATTCTGAGCGTCATTCGCCCCTCCCCGGTTTTCACATTCTTTTAGCTTACCCGAAGCCGCGATGCGATGAAACTTGTAAGCAAGGACGATCGTTTCGGACTTGCGGGGTGCGTCAATTTGTCTCCTCCATCATGCCGCAGCTGTGCATCGCCACTACAGCGTTGTCGCCTCTCCTACGGTTTAACGCAACGATGCCGGTTAGTGCGCCGTATGCCATTCGTCAATCGACGAAACGGCTTTGTGCTCTACCATGCTCATCGCCATCAGCACGTCGATTTTCAACCTCGGGAAAGTGAGTTCGACGCCCGGAATATGGGCTTGCCGCGTACGCTCTTCAATGCCCTCAATGGTGGCTTCGCAATGCCATTGAGTGCCTGACGCGTCCGGCGCCGTGTCGACAGTGACTCGAAAGCCACGGTGATCGAATGCCATAAATCCTCCAGATACCTACCAGATCGCAAGAGATCTCGCCGCACGATGCGGAGAGGCTGCGACTATACGTCCGGTGCAGAAGTTGTTCAGCGACGTGTGCGGGTGGCGGTGGACGCGGCAGCAGGATTCCGTAAGCTCGCGGATATACTGAGGTCTCGTTGTCCGCGCATCGACAGGCATGATTGCGCGGCCTGTCCGATACCGGCCTCACTTGAAACAGGGGGTCACGATGATTCCCTCTGTTCGTTATACGTTGGCGATCGCCGTCAATGTCGTCTTGCCGGCGGCGGCTTATCGCATTGCGCTTCCGCACGTCGGACTGGTGAGCGCGTTGCTCGCTTCGTCGATTCCGCTGCTTGTATGGATGGCGATCGACTTCGTGCAGTTCCGGCATTTCGATGCGTTAAGCGCGTTGGTGCTGGCAAGCATTGCCATGTCATTGCTGATATTCGCATCCGGTGTCGGCGGATGGTTACGCGCAGCACGCGAGCCGCTGGTGAGCGGCATTGTCGGCTTGTTCTTTCTGCTCTCGCTTCTGTTGCATCGACCGCTCGTGTTCTACCTCGCACGCTCGACGTTGTCGCGCGAGCGGCAGGGACGTGAGTTTGAATTCGACACGATGTGGCATAGCCGTCCGGCGCTTGCGCGATCCATCCGGTTGATGACTGCTGTCTGGGGTGCGGGGCTTGTTTGCGAAAACATTGCCCGACTGTGGGTGGTCAGCGGTATTGCGGGTGAAGACGGTCAGCGGGTCTCGGCTTATGTCGGATACGCGGCGTATGCGGGGTTGACGGTTTGGTCGATTGTTTATCGGCACGCGTATATCAAGAGACAGTGATGGGCGACATGCTATGCGAGGGAATTGAATTTCCCAAAAGCAAAAGGCTCCGCAATGCGGAGCCTTTCTCATTCGATCCTGGCGGAGAGACGGGGAGCGGAGAACCGCACCCGATAAGGCCTAGAGCGACATGTATCCAGCCACGCGCCGGACTACCCCGACATGTACCCCACCTTTTGCTCCCCTTGCCAGCGACGCACAAAAACAACAGTTTCCGTCAGACTTGGTCGGACACCACACACGCCTCATGCAGCACCCCGCCCACAAATATCGCGTGCTGAATCTTGACCTCGTTACTGTCCGGCTTCTCGTACAGATATCGCCACTCGACAAACGCTCCGTTGAGTTCCGCGATGCAATCGCGGACTGCCGGATATTTCTCCGACGAGTGCTCTGCCACCTTGCGGGTCGCGCCTCCTATCGCCGGCTGGGCTCCGACCGGTAGTGCGTCGAAAAGCTTCAGTAACTCGTGTCCCCTCAGCGTAGCCCCGTGAATTTGCCCGAGCGTTTTCAAGTAGACCTCGATCGAGAAAGCCATGTTCACGACGAACGGCGCCATGCTCAACCCGTTACGCGGTGCTCGCGCAAGATCGTTCCTGTAAAGATAGGCGGCTGTGTTCGCGAAGGAACACGCTTGTCCGAACATGCGTTGCACTAAGGTTACTTCGCGGCCAAGTCCCTTGTTTTTGATGTAGGCATGGGCGACTTCGGCGTCTTTCCTATTGTCTCCTGTGGCTGGGACATCGCCGATATAAATGCCATTTAGATACAGATTCTTGGTCTGCGGCGGGGTCGCGGTCATGGCATAGCCTCTGGCAAAGGTTGCACGCGCCATTATGCCTTATCACTCCCGCAGCTCAGACGCCCCGCCCCCGCGCGACACCCGTTCGTCGTGGTGGTGTCCACGCCGCAGCCGCGCACCGTGACCGCCATACGACAAGCCAATCTCGGCCATGCGTTCGCGCCACAAGACTGCAAGCACGCCTGTTCATTCATGAGACGCGCTCGAAGGGCAAGAATCGTCCGGGCCGAACAGACGGACTCACACTACCGCAACGACCGCCCTAATTCCGTAATCACGTATTGAATTTTCGCGACACATCAATGTAGTGAAAGTCGCATGAACGGTGGATTCTAAATCTGTACGACAGCGCACGTACAACTCGTGAATTTTGTTAGCGTATTCCTCAGTGCGCTCTTGTTCAAAGCGTCTATTCTGCTGAAATAAACCTACACTCAGCCTGTCTCTGAAATCCGTCATATGACTGATCTATAAGGTTCAATTGCTCGTAGTCGAATCCCGCCGATGTTTCGGGCGATCAAGTAATGACATTCGCATATTGAGGAAAATTAATGAAGACAGAAGTCGATATCATCACCGGGAATCAACAGGCAATCCAAGAGGAAATGGCTCGGCGCGAGGCTGAACATCAAGAAGAAGTGGCCCGTGCAACCCGACAACTTCCGGGGGGTGCGAAACCTCTGATTGGTTTAGCTGATGGCGATTCATGGTTCGATTACCCATTGCCACTGCCGGACCCAACAGACGTCCGGGATAGCTTGAGAGATATCGGCACCCCCCGTCCGATCATTCTCAAGCTGGCCTACGCCGGAGATGCAACCACCGCCCTGCTGGGTGTCACCAAAAGGAATCGCCTGATTGCAGCACTCAAGGACCCGAGGAATGGACCGATCGATTTCATAATGTTCTCAGGCGGCGGGGACGATCTTATTGGTGATCAGTTTCGCTTCTGGCTACGAGATGCTAACGTAGCACACGGGGATCCGCGCGGTGGCGTGAACCACGAGTTGCTCTCTGACGTCCTTGGTGTTGTATTGGCGGCATATGCCGACCTCGCACAAATTCGACAAAATTTCGCCCCCCAAGCTTTGCTGTTGGTTCATGCCTATGACTTTGCGATACCAAATGGCGTAGGCGTATGTTCGTTTGGGCCCTGGTTGAAACCATCTCTCAATGACAGGGGATGGACAAAATTAGCCGATGGCTCGGATATCGTCCGGCAAATACTTATAGAATTTAAGAAGCGTCTCTTGGCATTTTGCGCGACCACATCCAACGCAATATTCGTTGATACGCAAGGGACGCTTGCGCCGAACGAATGGGCGAATGAATTACATCCAACTCCCGAAGGATTTCGTAAAATCGCGGAAAAATTCCGCGCTGCCCTGTCTCACAAGTTGCCCGGCCGAATCTGATTTCCAATTGGCGTCGGTCGCGGTATGTCGGGAAGGTCGGCGGGGTGAAGTTGCAACGGACAAGTTCGGCGGCGATCAGGTCACCTGCGACGCATTCAATGCACACGCGGCAGCGCTCGTTGGCGCTATTCTGCACTTGTAGCCGGTATGAAATGGGGTGAATGACCGAAACACTGTGAGTTCCCACCATATGTCAACTCCGAGCGAGCGTCGCCTCATGGCCGACGGTCGAATGCGCGTCGCATGAACGTCCCCAAGAACCATTTCCTGCGTTGCAAAAACAGGCACTCATTGTGTTCATTGTTCGCCCAGCATCGGTCGAATAGAAAACCGTAGTTCCCAGCTCGTCCCGTACCGACTCAACTCCCAAAAATCCCGATTGTTCCGCTACTGCGTCAGCCATCGCGTCGGCCATATTTCCATATCCATTGTCTTCAGCGGTGCGGATAGATGTGAAGATCACTACCTAATACGTGGTAGATTTTGTTTTTGCGATGGACATCGTTGCCTCCTCTGCTCGACGGCATAGGACGATCGCGTTGTCGACGATTTGTGCTGTATGGTCGACGAACGCGACTCGCGGGAATTTAGTTAGGCCACCGCCTCACCCTGCCGCCCCCACCAACGCCGGACAGTCGGCGCGCGCCATGCCTGCGCGCAAAGTTCATCGACGCGCGCGGCGAAAGCAGTATCAGCATCCTCGAAGAACTCCACCGCGTCGTGCTCGTCGCGCAGAATCGCGACAACGACTTCATCGCGGCTTACCGCGTGCTCGATCGTCCGTTCGCGTACTTCGTCGTCCGCCAGATATTCGACCGTGTGAGCCGATAGCGGCGGATGCGTGATCGGCTTCGTGCCTTTCCGGTTGAAGCCTCGCAGGTACTCATACTCGCGATTTTGGCACGAGACGCACAGGTGTTTTTTGATCAGCCGCGACGCGGACTTGAGACAGCGCGCGCACACGAGCTTGCCGCGAAGTGGATGCAACTTCGACTCGTCAGCGCCGGCATGCGCCGCACCAAGCGGACAGCGCGCGCACGCGATGCGCGACTTGCCTCCATCCTCCAGCGCTTGCGCCATGCCGCCAGGGCACGCGCCGCGCATGTTCGCCTCGCGCCAGTTCCGCGCGCACGCGTCGATCGACAGGCACGCGCGCATGCGCTCGCAGGTGAAATGTCGAACGCCGGGAAGCAGGTCGGCGTACTCGAAATAGGCGATAGGGGCGTCCATTGTCCAATCGAGTCAAGTGGCGAAGACTCGATTGAACTGTCACGACACGAGTGGCGACGCGCCATCTCGACGCGCCGCACGTCTCTATGCGCCGTTCGCCGCCGCTCAGTTCGTACCCGCAGGCTGCGGCGGACCGACCTGCTTGCTAACGGCGATAGGCGCAGCCGCAGGCTTACCGTTCGGATAGTTCAAAGTGAATTCACCCGTGAAAACGTGCTGCTGCGGTTGCGGATTCGGAGAGGTAGCCGCGTCGCTCGGCATCTTGAAGTCGTACAAACCGCTCGCCTGAATCGACGGCAGGTACCTGTTCAGAACGGAATCCGCATACGCCTGCCCTTGCGCGCCGTCGGCGTTCTTCGGGCCCGCGTTGTAGGCGCCAAGCACATGTGCCTCCGATCCCTTGCCGCCCTGTTGGAGCACCATTCGTTCGAGCCGCGCGGAGTCGAGCGGGTCTTGCCAATCCGGGTCGCGCCCGTACAGTTTGCGGAACGCGGGCATGAGCTTTTCGAGGTTCGCGGAATTGATTTGGAACTCGCCGAGGTCAACTGTCCCATTCGGGTTCCGCGTTCCGACAGACCACGGCGTCAGACCGCTTTCCTGCATGCCGATCGCGGCGGACGTGCCGGGCGTCAGATGCAGCATGCTGTCCGTCTCGCCGAGGAAATCCCGCAGTTCCTTGTTCGCCTGCAGTCCCGCAATGCCGGTCGGCACCGATCCCGGCCGCGCGCGGCTCGCGTAGTCATCGGCCGCGATCGCGTCGAGCCCAGCGGTGCGCTCGTCGTTCGCGGCTTTCGTCACGGCCTGCAAGTTGTCATACGCGGCCTGTTGCCCCTTCGGATCAATCGGCCGGCCGAAGTCATCGACCGCGCTCGCGGCCGTCAGTTGGCCGCGCGCCTTCGAGATAGCGTCGTCGGCCTTGTCGTTGATCGTCTTGCGCTGGCCCGCGAGCACGGCATCGTGCAGTTGAGCGGGCGTCATCATGCCGCCGGCTTGCTTACCGACGAGCGCCAGCAACGCATCCGCCGAGGTCGACAGCAGCGGCACGGCCTTATCCGCGTAGCCTTGCAGCGCGTTTTGCACGCCCACGATGCTGTCTCGAACGTCGCTCCCTGGCGTCTTTTCCTGCGCTTGCGACGCCACCGCCCGGAACTGAGCGTCTTTCTGCGCAGGCGTCAGGTCGCCACTCGCGTCGATTTGCGCCAGCCGGCTAATGCCGGTCGCGTTGACTGAATTCAGCGAGATTCCAAGGCGCTGAAGTCGCTGAAGCGTGCTGTCAACGTTCTGCGGGCCTCCGCGACCATACATAAAGTCGAGCGCCATCGCCTGCGAATTGTTCAGGTGTAGCAGGTTCGATTCGGCGTTGACGCGCAACTCCGACATGACCCCGCCGCCCGCGTAGTTCCGTCGCAGTTGGCTCATGATCATCGACAGGTTGGTGCTCGTCGAGCCCGCCGCCATGCGCGGCACCGTCACGCCGTTGTCGCCTGCCCATTTCGAGAACAGTGAGCCAGCCCCGAATTCTTTAGCGCCCGTCCCGAACGCGCCTTGCTCCTGGAGGAGACGCGTTTGAATTGGATCAAGGTCGAGCCGCTGACCGAGCGCCGCGTAAAGAAAATTCTGCCCAGCCGCGCCCGCGCTGCCGCCGTTCGCAATCGCGCTGTTCGCGCGGTCGAGGATGCTCGCTGCGCCGGCCACGTCGAGCCCGGGAACGCCGGAGCTAACCAAGCCAGCAAGCGCGCCGCCATAGCCCGAAACGTTCGCAGCGGTCAGCCCGAGGCGCGTTTGCTGTTCGGCGTAGCTCCCAATCGCCTGAAGCACGCGGTCAGCCTGCGAAAAAGCGCCTGATTTCGCGATGGTGCTGCCGATGATCATGCCGAGCCGCTCGGAATCCTGCACGTTGTGCGTGATCCCTAGGCCGCGCATGCTCCCCATGAAACCGACCATCTGCGAAGGCTCGAGTCCGAAGCTTCGCGCGAGGCCGCCGCCGAATTGCACTTCTTGCGCGAGCTCGGTGTAATTCTTCTCCGACACGTTGCCGAGCTTCGCGAACGACTGGCCGAGCTTTTCCGATTCGTTGAACGTGACACCGATAGACCCGGCAGCAGCGCGCAACCCGTCTTTCAGCGCCTCGAAGCTCACATTGGTATCGCCCAAAGTGCGCTTCAAAGTGTCGTAACCGATGTCCTCCTGTTGCGCGTCGCCAATCTTCGCGCGCACGGCAGCAGCAGCCGCCGCCGCAGCCTTCGCCGCGAGCACACCGCCCACGATCAGGCCGGCTGGACCAAGGCCGCCTGCGGCAAAAGCCGCGCCGCCTGCCTCCATTGCGTCAGTAACGGCGGCGCCTGCAGCGCCACCGCCAGCCCGCACGACGCCGCCGAGTGTTTGCCGGCCGAAGCCGCGCCAGCCGCCCCATGAGCCGCCAGGGGAGCCTGGCCGATATCCACCGCTGCCACCATGCCGACCGCCGCCGCCACTGCGCGATGCGGGCGCGCCGCTATTGCCCCCGGGTGCGCTCGACTGCGACGGATACGGCGTTGCCGGTGCGGGCTGCGCGAACGACGCGCCAGTACCGGCTGTAACCTTGGCAAACGCACCGAATCGCGCCGCCTCGCGCGCAATGGAGTTGCCGATGATCTTCGACCAGTCGAGGTCAAAGAATTGGCGGTCACCCTGCCCGCTCTTGGCGATCGCGTCGCGGATGTTAGGCGCACCCCGTTTGAGCGCTTCGAATTGCTTCGTGACGCGCTCAAGATCCTGCGCCGTCGCCTTTGCGATAGGCTGGAACTGGACGCGGTTCGCCTGCGCGATAGCCTGCCCAACGCCATTAATCTTTTGCTTGAGCGCGTCAAGCTGCGCGTCGAGGTCTTGCGCATTCAGTTGCGCGGACACTCCAATTTTTACGTCAGGCATTACACACCCTTAAAGAAAATGATGCGCCGTGCGGCACGTGAGCGGCGCGGCGCGAGAGCCATGCGCAATGGCTTTCCGGCGCACTGGCGGGCTTGCCGCTCCGCGTGCAACTCGTCACACAGCCGATCAAACGCGCTGCGCGCCGGCCGACGCATCGCGCGATCGACAGCAGCGGCAATCAGCGCCTTCGCAAGCGGCGTTTGCTCCGGCCTATCGACGCCGGCAAGCGCGCCGCCGTGCTCGCGGTACTCCGTCATAGGCTCCGCGAACCAGCCGCATTGCGCATCGACAATCAGCGTCGACGGCGCGACGCTCACCCGCACCGTCACGCCGTCGCGCTTCAAGCGGATCGTCTTCACTTTGCCGTGCCCTTGACGCGCGCCACAATGTCAGCGGGCACGGGCAATTCCATTTCCATCGCCCTGCTGGCGCGCTGCATGTCGCCAGGTCGCAAAGCGCGGCGGTGATCGGCATCGATCAGTTCGCGAATCGAAATGACCGGCGCGTAGATCGCTCCAAAGTCCTGTCCCCTGCCGCGCGCGCCACGCTTCACAGTATCGAGCGCTGCGGCCGCAAGCCGCTGATCGTCCGCCGCACCCTTCGCGACGCGGTGCGCGTGCAGCACGTCGCCGGGCCGCGCGGGCATGGCTTTAAAGAAAACAGCCCGCGCGCCTTGCTTGCGTTGCGCGGCTTTCAGGTCTTCTACAAGGTGTTGGAAGGCATCCATTTTTTCAGTCTCGTGTGTGCGCTGTCGCGCGATGGTTTCAATGCTGTTTTCACGACATGAGCGCCGCAACTGCACTGCGAGCACGAGCGGGAAAAAAGCCCAGCGCGCGGTCTAATTCGCGCCGGGCAAAGCGCCAGTAAAGGCGCGGGTAGAGCCCTTCTCAGGGCGAAGACTTTTCAGCAGTCGCACGCGATTCGGCAGTCGCGGCGAGTAGCGCCATGCATGCGGCGAGGCACTGCGCGTCGCCGGCAAGTGCTCGCTGCACCGCGAGGCGCGTCAGCGTGCCGCCGTGCTTCGCGAGCTCAAGCGCCACGTCGCGCCGCGCGCGGTCGATCGATGGCGGGCGCCCGGCCGGGTTCGGGCTCCGGCGCGGCGGGAACGGCAAGCCCGGGTTATCCGTTTTGTTGAATGGTTTCGGCATGCCGTGCCTCGTTCACAGTTGATTCGTGCGCAGGAACCGATCGAATTCCGTCGAGCGCATATACAGACCCGCCGGCCCGCGCGAGCCCGATTCCGCGCACACCGCGCGAATGGCGTCCATGTAGGCGAGCTCGGCAGCGCGCGCGCGTTCCCACACAATGCGCTTACGGATTTCGATTTCGAGCGCCTGCATTTTCTGCAGCGCGCGCGGGCGGTTTTCGATCATATGCGCGGGGACAGTGACCGCCTGCGCAGCAGCATCGGCATGCCCGTAGGCCGCGTTCAGCACCATCAAATCAGCGCGGATGGTTTCCGATTCGGCGGCGTCGCGCGGAACCGCCTGATCGGTCAAGCGAAGCTGTTGAAGCGCGTTGGCGCGAGCGTTCAAGAGGTCGATGCGCGTCGCGATATTCATTGCCGCCTGATAAGCAGCGTGGCGTGCGGTTTTCACTTCGGCGATGTCCGCATCGAAGCGCACAACGTCGTGCGCCGCCAGCGCAAGATTTTTGGCGTCGTTCTCGCCGACTTCGAACCCTGCGTCGGTCAAGCGCAGCAGCGCAGCCGTCGCCAGTTCCGAAGCGGCGCGGACGGCTTCCATCTCGAATTGCCTACGTTGCTCGTCAGCAGCGGCCTGTGCTGACGCCTGTTCGGCTTCCTGCGCGGCCTGTTCGCGTTTGTCGAGCGCAGCGAGCTTTTCGCGCGTCTTGCTCGTGTTGCCGCCAGCAAGCGCAATCGCGGTCAGTTCGTCGTTGAGGAGAGCGCGTTGCGCGTCGAAATTTTCGGTGTGAGTCGTCATTGCAGCGGTCCCAAGGAATTGAGTTTCGTAGGTAACTACGCTGATACCTTCGCTGATAATCCAAGGTAACTAGCGTCACCCACCATGAGACCGTCACGACCATTTCGAGGGAAGCACCGGCACGCGCAAACTCGTTGCGCGCGCAATCGTGCGGCGCGGCGCTCGACTGGCGCCCGGAACGAAAAGCCTGCACGGCAGACCGCGTTCCGCGCGTCAATTCCACTCGGGGAAGTAGATGTATGCTTGTCGAACCACTATGTGCGGGGAAGACACAATGGCATCCGACGGCAAAAGTTTGGAAGCGCTCGTCGCGTTCGTAGAGGAAACGTTGCTTCCCGAGGGGTTTGAGGTAAAGACAAACTCCCGGGTATTTAACGACGAGGGGGTGCAAATCGCCGAGTTCGACGTCGAAGTCCGGGGAAAAGTCGGCTCAACGGCAATTACTTGGCTGATCGAATGCCGCGATCGTCCAACTAGCGGACCGGCGTCCGCCGCCTGGATAGAACAATTGCTGGGAAGGCGTATGCGATTCGGCTTCAACAAGGTGACGGCGGTATCGACGACCGGATTCGCAGTCGGCGCCGTGGAGTTCGCGATTGCTCAGGGTATTGAAATTCGTGAAGTAAAGGCTTTGGAACCAGAACACTTTAAAGACTGGCTCGTCATCGATCATGTTACGCAGGTCGGGCGCACAGCGAATCTACTCCATGCCGCGCTACTCATTGACGACTCGGAGCCAGAGGAGAGACAGCAAGAACTGCTCCGCTTCCTGTCCGGCGTTTCAGGCAACGATCCATTCCTGAAGTCATCGAAGACTGGTGAAGTCGTAACTCCTGCGACCGCGTTCGCAGGTGCAGTCAACGGTGTCGACGGTATTTTTGATTCGCTCAGTCCGGGTACACCCAAGCGACTAGGTTTGCATGCGACCTATCTCCCCGACGACCACTACATTGTGGAGTGCGCGAGCGGCCCAATGCGGATAAGCGCAATCGTCTTCAATGGCGAACTTAGCGTTACGGAAACTAAGGTGCCTCTCTTAAACACGACCGAGTATCGGCAAGCAAATACTAAAGACGTAATCTCGCAAGTGGCATCTTTCGCCCCGCAAGCCATCCACGGCATGAAGTTCGCAACGGAGTTCCACAAGATGGCGGACACCGGCGAGACTCATATTATTTTGCGGCGGCTGCCAGACGATGCATAGCAGTTCTGGACTCAGGATTTTCTACGGCGCTCGTCCATCCTTCGAGCGCGCCGCGACGCTCTTTACATGCGTACTTGGCCGCCCCTTCCAATCACGCGGTAGCGGACCATCAGCCGTGAAGATGCCCGTACCAAAATGCTTCGACGAAAGCTTCGCCTGCCATTCGTACAACGGCGGATGACCAGCCTCCACCCGCGTTGCAATGAGGCCGCGCACACGATCGATCGTATCGGCCTCGCACCTTGCACCGTAAATCACCCCGACTAGGGCTTGGGGGCGAATCGTCATCGAAACTCCCGCACGATTCCGCTCGAACGCCCGCCACTCCTCCTCATACAACCATTCACGCGACTTCGTTAGAAAAGGCTGTACGGCCCATTCATCTTTGAGGGTGTCGGTCACCCAGTTGACAGTGAGCAGATTGTCCGAGTATCGGACCGGGAATACCTCTACGAACGCTGGGTCGCTAGGTAAATAGAACTGCAAACAGATACCTTTGTGCTCGTTCGCATAGTGAGCCCACATGAGAAGGCTTCGCGGGTTCTCCGTAAACGAATAGATGCCGATACGATCAGCAACCTGATCAAAGCTCAATTGCGCATGCTTCGCCGCTTCCAAGGGGTCAAAGAATACTCTTGCCAACGCTTCGCGCTGTTTTAGCGAGGCATGGTTGTCCTTCATCAGCTTTTGAAACCGCGCTCGCTTCTGAGCACCGGTACCCTCATACAGCATGTGACAACGGGCGTCGAACGGATCATTGAACTGGTCGCGGCTTGCAAAGTAGAGCTCGTTGTGCACAATCAGCCGATCCAGAAATATCTCGTTTCCGGTCCTATATTTATAGAGGAAAGCCGGGTATGGATTCCACGTCTGTTGCCTCGTCAACAAGTGGCGGCGCTTGCGTTCTGGCTCAGGCAGTAATTTACTCATGCGCATGGATGCTATCTGTCCACGATTTCAACAGGCGTGATTAGGCCGGCGGACATACATTATCCCGCCGGAGATACGGCTTCACCAAACGCCGGACGAGCAATACCCCTGCAGCTTAAAAAGCCGCATACAACCGCAGGTTTATATTGACAAGCCGCGTTACGGTGTTAGATTTGAACCATCGGTTTAGCTGTCTAAACACCTGCCTCGACTTCAGTGAGGGTCGAAAGCAGCGAAGGCGTACAGAACCGCCATCATGGCGTACAGCCATGACAGAACGACGTAGTAGTGAATCATCTTTGTTCTCTAAACGAAGGTTGACGAACGGCCCGCCTGCAAGTTTTCGAGACAGACGGCGGGCCGATTTTTTCGAGGATCGTTTGCACTCCCCTCGAAAATCATCCTAAACCCTTTTAAATTTTTTTTCACGAACTACGTTAAGAAAACGCGGCGCAGCGAATACGGGGAAGCTTCACTTGTAGATGCCGTTTCGGTTACCTACAATCTCTGGCCTCTGGAAAGCCTTATATCGCTTGATCCCGCGCCGCACAAACCGCCCTCTAAGCGCGATTTCCAGTTCGTGCAGCACAACGACACGTCGTTGCCGTTACTGGGGTTGATGATATACACCGGGATGCGCACGGAACCACGTGACCCGCCGCGTCGATCGAATCTGCACCCTGTCAGCGTCGATCACGGATAGCTCCAGAGAGCGGCCGGCAAGCGCTGGTCAGGCCACACGCAACGCTACTCTGCAAGCCGTCGCTCAATGTCGTCGACCATTTCGCGCAGCATGCCGCGCGCGCTCTCATCAAATGAGGCTCGCCGGCCATTTTGTGCGTCTACACGCTTGCGCAAGCTCGCAATATCGCGCCGCATGCGCTGCGCCAGCTTCGTGTGGCCGGCGGATTCCAGCAGCGTGGCGTCCGCCTCCATCGTTGCAAGCCCTTCGGCCACCAGTCCATTCAAGTCGCCGCTCAATTTGCATCCTCTGTCTCAGTGCGATTAAACATGTAGCGTTCGCGGTTGCGGAATCGCTCGTCGGCCTCCCTCAGTTTCGCTATGAGCCGGCCCGCCAGTTCCTTGTCTTCGGCCTCCGCCAGCACGTCGCCGAGCACGCGCCCGATTTCCTGGTATTGATCGCGCACGCGCTCCGTATTCCATGCCGCCTCCTCATAACGCACGACGACGGCAGATGTCGACGCCATCGCGGCCATTGCGTACTTGAGCAGCATGGGATTTTTCACGCGCGAACGCCGGCCGGTTGCCGGATCGACCGGCCACGCGGCGTCGAACAACGCGGCGGCGCCTGCGTCCATCATCGCGATACGCTGATCGAAGCCGAACGACCGCATCGCGACGAGCGGGATCGACGGCGTGTGCGCGGGTATGCCGGCACCGGCCGCGCTGGCGAACGCCGTCTCCGCCAGGTCACCGCGCGGCCCGGCATCGAGCCGCACCAGTCGGCACCAGCCGTCCCACGTCGGCTTTGCAACGTCTGGAAAGAGCTTTCGAGCGGCCCGCTGGCCGTCGACCGTGCCGAGGCGCGCGACGTGTTCGCGGATCGCCATAAGGGCTTCGGCTCGCTGTGGATGGACTTCGCGGGGCATGGCATGCGCATGTGATGTAATGCATGCAGTATCGGGTCACGACGACGACACACCCACCAGTAAAGGCGGAGTGCGCAATTCACCATTACATGCGGCTTGTTTAAGGCCGCCCTCTGGGCCGGCCATCCCCCGCCCGCCTACGACCAAAATCCGTCGCCGCCACGCGTTCCGCGCTCACGCCGCGCGTCGATCGAGTCCATCACCACTATTGCCGCCAGCGCGATTGCGAATGCCGCCCCCACCCCCGCGACCACGATAACGCCCGCGTCAAGCCAGAACCCCGCCATATTGTTGTGCCCTACCTATACTTGATCAAATTCAATATTACCAAATCGGTAAGGACGTGACCACACGCCATCGGGACCATCGCCGTTCAAAGCGAGGGGTTCCATGTCCAATTTCGGAAAGCGATTGAGAGAAGCGCGACTGCGCGCGGGCCTGTCCGGCCAAGCGGTGGGCGTTCGCATCGGCGTCGACGAGACGGCGGCAGCGACGCGCATCAGCCGCTATGAAACCGGCGACCGCGCGCCCGCACACGAGATTGCCGCGCTACTCGCCGATGCGCTCGGTGTGCCTGCCGCGTACCTTTACGCCGACGACGACACCACCGCGCGGCTGTTGCTCGCGCTCGGCCGGCTGCGCGCGAAGGATCGCACCCGCGTGGTCGAATTCGCCGAAGCGCTGGCGGACACGCGACCGCGTTGATCGAATTTGATAGGCACCGATATACTTTCGGCGTCCGCCGCGCGCGACGGAATCATTACGCATACACCGCAGCGACCGACGTTCGGGACAGGCTATCCGGGGAGAAATCGTGGCATCGGTAACGGCAACAATGGCGAAGATCGCCGGGCTCAAGAAGGCTATCGAGAGGATGCTAGAGGCAAACAATGCAAGAAGGTTGCCAATCCAACAATTCTCGCAGAGGGATGTGGCAGCGTACTTCGTTGGAGCAGCAAATGTGATTGAAGACCTACGGGAAGCACTACCGGACTTGTATGGGGACTTCCCGGCCATAAAAGAAGAGCCTGCGTGCGAAATAAAAACGCATGCCAACGGGGTTGCTATTCCCAATTACTACTACCGCGCCCAGCTTGATCGCCTTGCCCGGCACATAGACCAAGCGCTAGAGATTCGCGCGAACAGCGAACTAGCCGCGCCTGCCGCCGAAGCGCCGCGCAAAGTCTTCATCAGCCACGGGCGTGCGAAAGACTGGTACGAGGTGCAGGCGTTCATCGAGCGCGACCTGAAAATCGCGACGCTCGAACTCGCGCAGGAACCGAACAAAGGATTGACCGTTCTGGGAAAGCTGGCTGAGGCAGCCGACCAGTGCGACTCTGCCGTTATCGTCATGACCGGCGACGACACCGATGCAAGCGGCCAGATCCGCGCGCGAGAGAACGTCATGCACGAAATCGGATACTTCCAAGGCAAGTACGGCCTCGCGCGCGTTGTTCTGCTACACGAGGAAGGCGTAAACGTTCCGACCAACATTCAGGGGCTCGTCTATATCCCGTTTCCCAAGGAATTCATTCAGGCGGTCCAAGGTCCGCTGATGCGCGAACTGGTTGTGATCTATGGTCACTGAAACCCAGCGCGCGAAGCACGTTTGCATATTGCCCGTCACGGCCGCGCGCGATAACGTCGCGAGCACCTAGCGCTGTCTGACAGGATCGGGACGATGGGGCGTCTGTACAAGTATTTCGATAAACGACAATGGGCGGAGGCGTTCCTTGATGGAAAGCTCCTGTTTCGCACGCTGGCATACTTTCGAGACTACGAAGACAACAACGTTCGTGGCGATGAGAGGGAAGGAACGGCCGCCTATCGACCGAATGGGGGCCTGCTGATCAACAATATCACTCAGGGTACGACATTTCGCCTTCCAGATCACGCGTTCGAATCATCCGCCAAACAGGACGAGATTTTCGTCTGCTGCCTGAGCAGATCGCTCACGGACGAATTACGCCGAGAATTCAAAGCAGTGGCTTGCGTCGAAATTCTCGACGTTCCGGCGTTCTGCTCTCGAGTCACAGCGGCATTGCCAGCAGCAACAACGTTCCCGGGCGCCCCAGGTAAGACAAAAATTGGTTGGCGGGTCGACTATTACGACGAGTCTAAACCAGCAAACCCACGTTGGGCACTGCCAGATCAAATCGCCATCGCGAAACCGAAAAACTACGCTCGGCAGGATGAATTCAGGCTCGTGTTCTCAAGTACAGATGCGTTTGCATTTGAGAATGTGGCCGTTCGCATAGCACACGCCAGCACAAAGAACGCTGCTAGGCCGGACGTGCATCACCCGTGTCATGTGACGGCAGAGAGCATGCGAGATATCTGCAGGCTGCGAGAGTTCAGCGACGATGGTTAAAATGAAAAACGGTGATTTACGCGAAATGCGCAACGCGACGGACCTCGAATCGATCGTACGAACCATCGGTCACGGGCTCATAGCCTTCGACGGTTGCACTTCAGTCGGAAAGACGACGCTAATGAAGAAACTCGCGGGCCGGCTGAAATGCCCTGCGATAGATCTCGATCCGTACCTCAACCGTCAGCGCGGCGAGTTCGTCAACGAACTGCGACTACCAGAGGTCGCAAGCGCTATCGAACAGGCGCACCAGCAGTCGCCTATCGCGCTAATCGCTGGGATATGCATGCGCGAGGTTCTTGACCGCCTGCAGCTCACCGCCGCTGTGCACATCTATGTGCAACTCAATTCCCCAATGGGAATACCTAGCAACCTCAACATCATGGACCGAGAGGACGGGCACCAGATAGATGACACGTATGGGAAACTTTTGAGTGAGACAGACTGGGAAATCGCTGCCTACCATGAGCGCTATCGTCCCCGTAGCAATGCCGATGTCATTTATGTCAGGACGAGCGGGGATTGACGCGCCGGAGCGGTCGACGGCAGGGCCGCGTGATCGGCCTGTTAGGACTCGAATTGCTTCGTCGCCTGCGCAGCCACGTTGCCAATCTTCAACAGATCATCGCGATAGCCTACCGCAAACGCTTTCATGTCGGCCGGGTATCGCGTGTTCGGATGATCGGCAACCCACGTCGGATACAGGAAATCCGCGTAGTAGAAGTACGCCGCTTCGAGCGCCGCATCAAACGAAGGGAAGTTATCCAGCGTAGCGGTGAGGTCATGGTGTGCCGCCAACTGATCCCGATACTCTTTCATTTCTGTGTGATAGGCGTCCCACTCGTCCGCGCTCCTGCCCACGGCAGCATGTAGCCCTTTCCGAAAGTCATCATGCCTGTTGCTCGGCACGAGCTTCGTCCAGTGCGTGTCATCATGGTAGTTACCGAACACTTTGCACCACTCGATCAGTCCGTAGTCAAGTGAGGCTCCCTGCATGATGCGCCAGAAGTCCACGCGCGTATTCGGCAGCACCTCGTGCAATACCCGCTTGAGCATGACGAGCCTCACGAAGGCCCAAACTATCTGGATATGCGTTTCGACCGGATGCGGTTGTGGTTGTGGCATCGCGAACTCCGGCTGACCGAGCCCGCAAAATGGCGCGGACGAAAAGACCCCGCACACATGAATCGTGCAGGGCATGGACGAGCGCCCGGCGCTCCAGCCGAGCCATTTCAATTTAGATCACCGCAGGCCGATCGGGAAGGTTCGATAACCGCGCGCACGCCGCCGACGGGCGCCGACAGGGTGAAGCAAACTGACTACTCCGCACCCTTCACTCTTAGGAGTTCGGTCGTCATCAATTCGGCGGCACGTCCGAGGGTATCGCGTAGCGCGACCAAACGCGGTGACCAGTCTTCCTCGAAACCATGGCCGTCTAGGAAGATGTACCCCACGCTGTCGGATACAGCCGTTTGTGCCATAAGAATCGCTCTTGCCGTCTCCGCCGTGGGTGCTTGTTCAGGGCGAATCACGCTCACGATATTCATAGCTACCCTGACGTTAGTAACTTGGACAGGATTGGGGACTTTTACTCGGCCAACCATGGGCAGCATGTTCACATGGTTCCAGTACTCTTGCGCTGCACGCGCGGCACCCGCGATCATGACCTCAACAACACCGACCCGATCGCAAAGGTTCTGTCGGCGCGCCTGTTGATCGCGATCAGCTTGTCTGGAGGCGATATTCGTCGCCGCCCTGATCGCCCACACCGATCCTATCGCCTGCACTACGGCAGCGGCGGTTTGTATGTAGCCAGGAGTATCCATTCGCATTTCCCCGCTTCGGTTGTCGACGCGCTGCCGTTGGAACGGCTCGGATCGCACGTCATCCGGCCGCGCTGCCTCGACCCGGAATATTCTAGGATTTGCAGTGCCATTGGCGCCGTAATACGAGCTCAGCGCCACCTGGTCACCCGTCAATCGCCAGCACGGTAGCCGCACTCGATTGCGCCTCAGCAGACGATGTAGCCCTACTCACCCCATGAACCGTCGCCGACCGGATTTTTAAACTCGTGGGGCCAGCGATGATTCGTTAGAGACATTGAAATCAATTGGCATTGTTGAGATATCTGATGAAGCAAAGGAGGAAGCTCTTGCAGCACAAATGCTGCTCTTTTTGCAGACTCCTTTCGAATCGACTCATCTTTCAGTGCAACGGGTTGAGCAGCCATTCCTTCAAGGATCTTGATCGAACTATGCAGCCGATCATGCGCCCCAGCAAGCTTATACGCGCAGCGGTTTGGAAGAGGGATAAGCGCAATTCGATCCTCATGGCTGCCAATATCCAAAGACCTCAGTCTTCGAACGGCCTCTTCAAAACGTCCCGGGGGGCCGTCATTTCTTTCCATACTTGAGAACTGGTTATAGATATTCTGCGTTTCACCATTAGCGATCGCAAGTCTGAAAGTTAAACTTGAGGCCGTGAGTTTCGCCACTGCCAGAGCTTCGCGGCGGCGACGCCTATCTTCGCGCGTTGCGAGATACAGCGCGGCAAAAACAGCACCGATCGTTCCAACAGCAGTTGCCCACGAAGCCCATTCTTCCGACGTTCCAGGCGTATGTACCAGTGCCACCGCCAGTACCAGTCCGAGCGCAAAGCCACCACCTACCAGTACCATGTCAAGCCAACTTTCACCTTGTCTGTCGTGGGTCTTTTTCGTCATTCCCCTCCTCCGAAATTTAAAGCGATCTAGGAATGCAGTCGTCCACAAAGGTGCGGTACCTGCTTGAGATAGCGCCGTCTGACGAATCCGCAGCTTGAATCGAACGGCTCGACGCAGACATGCGTCGCTCCTACGGTTACACAGCGCTCGGCACCAATACAAACGCGCAACGCGGTCAGAAAAGAGGTTCCTTGGACAGATCAGACTGCACGACCGTAAATGTTCGGCCGAACCGAGCGATGGTTGCAGCAACAACGTCCGCAAACCACGCCGGTGCAGAAGGCGCAATATAAACCGCTTCGATTAGCGCGTCCAAGTCAACCCGAATGGACACGCCACCCTCATTCCAAGGCTCCACTGCTCGTCCATGAGCGGTCGAATCCGCTTGAACAACGGCCCTCAATTCCTTTTCGTGTTCGAAGCTTTTGCGTTTGTGCAGATACGGCGAGAACAAATTCCCGAAATGGGGAAAGCTTTCGGTTTCGTAATCAATATACTCAACGACGCCAATCAACACTTGACTCTCGCTTTCTCGAACAGAATCGCATAGACGCGCATACGTGGACGCCACCGCAATTCCCTCATCGCTTTTCAGGTATAGCGACCACATTGCAGCCGAGTCGCGCTCATTTCGGTGCCAACAGTTTGTTGCCGTCCGTTCTCGCGCCTGCCGTCTGACCCCCGATATTGCCGCAAGACCGTCACGCATGTTCTTCACGAAGTGCGCATTGTCCTCAAATTCGCGCGCTATCTCTTCGCCGCGCTCCTCGAAACGGCGAATAGTCGATGCCGTGTATGAACCCTCGAACGGGTCCGATAGCTTGTCTGCACGACAGAAAAAGAGCGACTGTGTATGCAGCATGGATACAAGTTTAGTGAAGTCCATGTAGCGCCAGATTCTCTCGCCCGCATTGGCCGGCGCCCGAAAGAGAGCGTGTTGCCCGTGCATTGGATATCCCCGTCCGTTTTTGTCATGTGCGGATTTTGCCACCGATCGATGTCCGGTCCACAAACTGCCCGCCGATGGTCCCCGACAGGGGTTCGGCGATATGAAATCGCCGTAATTGCTGTAATCGTTGATCAAAAATATCTCGATTACGCGCAAAGCCTTACCGGACAAGGCTCTCAGAGGTCGTAATCATGTAATCGCCAAAACCGCCTACTGCCGGGCCTAAAAATTACATAGGGCAGGGGTACCCTACCAACCCTCACCCTAGTGCTTTTGATTTTTTTCATTCCATAAATAGGAGAAAGACGATTACATGATTACACTCCCCGCAAAGCCTTGCTGGATAAGGCTGTGCATGTAATCGACCTCGCGATTACGCGTGATTACGCTGATTACACACGCGAGCAGCGTCTGGCGTCCACCGCCCCTGCACCCAGCGCCGGGCACAAAAAAGCCCGTACTGGGCGGGCATGGGTCAGTGTTCAGGCGGTCGAGCGCGTTAGAACGTCTCGTTGACTCCGCTGCGCACGGCAGCCTTGGCGGCAGATAGCTCGACGCCGCTGCTGCCCGGCGGCATCACCACTACGCACATTCGGGGAGCACCGCCTACACGGTGCGTGTGTGCGCCCTTACCGTCCACACTGAGCAAGCGCAGAATCTCCGGCTTGCGGCGGCGGTACGCGTGAACCTCCGACGCGTCGAAATGTTCGTATAGGTACGTGTCGAGCACCTTGTTCGCGCTCGACAGATAGAAGTGACCCGCATCGTTTTGCAAGCGGCCAGACTCCGCATAGAGCCACGCCAGCACTTCAGCCGCGACGTTGGGGAGCGAATCCGAAAACCGCTCGTAAACCGTGTCGATCCCGTGTTCCGCGATAAACGACTTGATCCAGCGTTGAGCGCCATCCTGCGATTCGAGCCGGCCGAACGCCTGCATCTCAGCCACAAGCCGATTCAACGTCTCGGCCGTGTAGTTCAGCACGCTTTCGAAGTAACGCGGGTTGCCGACCTCCTCGTAAAGCGGCCGGCTTTCCAGCGTCCCGCGCTCCGCAAAAATGCTCATGCGATTGGCGAACTGATCCTCGACGCCGTTTTCAGTCACCAGGCTCGCGACGCTTTCAGCAGAGAGGAAAATCTTTGCGAACACCTCGACGCTGGAGCTCAACTGATTTTTCGGGCTAAGCGAGATTTCGGATTGCAGGCTCTTTAGCTCGGACTTCACCACCTTGAATTCGTCGACCACCAGCGCGAACGCGCGCTTGAATTCCTCCGGCGAGCGGCCCACGGGCTTGCCCTCCAGCATTGCCTCAATTTCCGCCATCGAGGTTTCGACGGTCAGGCGCAACTCTCGCAGCACGCCGAGCAGAAAGCCCTTACCCCAATCGCTGTCGGCCAATATCCACAGGTAACACTTCTTGCGATCGAGCGCGAAGCGGCTTTGCACCAAGAATTTCAGGAACTCATCGAAGCGCGTGAAGTGCTGTTTGTAGTCGTCGATGATCGCCTGCTCGTACCCGCCTCGCACTTCGAACGGCTTGTGCATCAGCACGACGCGCGCGGTGTCCTCGCGCAGGTGCATATGCGCGTTGCTGGCGAACATGTCACAACGCCATTCGACCTTTTCGCGCTGATTGTGGTACTTCAGGTGATCGACAATCACCGACTCGGCCGCAGCGGCCGTTGCGCGGCGGACTTCTTTCTCCTCTGCTTTGTCGAGGTTGTTCGCCGAAACGTACTGTTCGGTCATCTCTGCGACCGCTTTTGCGTCGACGGGCGAGCCGCACGCGCGCGTCAGAAACCGGTACGCGTCGCCGGCGACGAACTGATTAAGGGTTTGCGCTTCATTGAGCATGAAAAGCTTGCTCTTGCCGCCGGACCAAAACGAGCCGCCAATCATTCGATCGATCGCCGCGAGGTCAATGCCAAGTCGCTCGTCGCGTTCGTCGACACCGAGCGCCTTGCTCAGTCGCCATGCAATGGCGTCGCCAATCTCGCGCGCCGCGTCGCTCACAGTCGACGAGCTCACCGCCGCGCTCGCCTGCTCGACCACTTGCGCAGCGTCGCGCACGGCATCCGCAGTCTTCGACATTGCATTCCGCGTTGCGACGCGCGCAGCACGCGCGGCCTCGAAGTACGCCGCCCACGTTTCGAACGGCCCGCCGGCCTGCTCGATGAGAATCTCAGCTTCCGCGTCGTGCGCATCCGCCGCGTCACGCGCCGCCTGCTCGTCGCCCGGCTCGGCGATCACGTAGATGTGCGCTTTCGGATGCGCCTTTCGCGCTGCCGCGACGCTTGACGCTACATCCTCGCCATACGTGTCGAACTTGAAATAGTACGTTCCACGCGAGCCCACGCCGGGGGCGTTGAGCGTCGCGCCATCATCGATCGCGCCGAATTCGCGCGCTGCGAGCGCGAGAACGTCAGCCGTTTTGGCGAGCACAACGGTTACTGTGTCGTGCACCACGCGCGCGGTCTTCGCGTGCTTCTTCAGGTCGAACCCTTCAGGGAACGGGTCAGCCAAATCCCAACCGTCTGGAACATCTGCCGGCGGAGTGACGAACTTCACTTCGCCGCTGTGCTCGCGGACCGCTTCGAGAACATCGAACATCGCGACCGTGCCCGGTTGCTCCTCGAACGGCATCAGTTCGCCGGCCTTGGGGTGCTTGTCGATATAGGTCTTCAGGTCCGCGTCCGGCCACAGCACGACGCGGCGACCGCGCAGCGGCGACCAGTCAACGTGCTTAACCGCCTTGCCGCCGCCCGGCCACGACACGACAACCAGATTGTCTTCTGGAATTCCAGCGTCTTTGAAGTGCGCCTGCGCAGCGTCGCAAGCCTTTTCGCCCTCAACAATGAGAACCTGTGCTTTCGGGTTGCGCGCCAATTTCTCGAGCCCGTACAGCGGGCGCGGCTTTGGGAACGACATCCAGCGCCAAGCCATCTCGCCGTTACCGGACACCATATTCGTGCAGTAGACCTGCGGCATAACCTCTTTGCCGCCGCCCGGCTTGTCGAACCGATAGACGTAGCCGATCAGCGAGCCGTCTGCGTTGTGGTATTCCCAACGAGTCGAAGCGACAAGCTTGTGCCACTTGCCGTCGATTTTGCGATTGAGAGTGTCCATCGGAAGCGGCGCGGAATCGGGAACCACGGCCATCGGCAGCCATTCTTGCTCGGGCTCCTCGCGCTCGATGTCGCGCTTCGCGCGCGGCGCGGTGTCCGCAGGCAAGTTGCCGACCAGTTTGCGCACAGCTTCGGGGAAGCCGACGCCTTCGAACTCGCGCACGAACTGGATAGCGTCGCCACCGCCAGCGCCGCAGCCAAAGCATTTGTAGCCGCCGTCTGGAAAAATGTTGAAACTGGGGCTGTTCTCATTGTGAAACGGACACAGGCCGACGTGGTTCGCGCCCTGCTTCGTCAGCTTGATGCCGCATCTCTCAACGAGTGACGCCAGGTCTGTGTGTTTTGCCCGATCGCGGATTTGAGCGTCGACGGTCATGCTGCGCTCCCAAGCGTGGCGCGGCGGGCGCAGAGCAGATCAATCATGTCGCCAAGCGATGCGACTTCGTGTCGCGGCCCGCGTCCGTCTGCACTCGTGTGCCAAACGGCGAAGCATTCCGTCCACCAAACACCGCCGCGCGGCTTACGCTCCCACCACGCGAAGGCCCGGCGCAAACGCGTGCGAACGGCCGGCGGCAGCTTGCCGGTAATCTCGATCAGCGGGCGCTCGAACGGGCCGTCGCACGTGCCGACGGAGACTTCGCCGCTCGCGCCGCAAAGGTCGACGAGTTGGGTCAGGAAAGTGTGAAGGTCCGCTTCGAAGTGTTCGACTTCGCCGTGCACGACGCGCATCGCGGAAACGACCGAATCGCGATTCGTGCGCGCGAGGGACGAAGAAAAAGATTCTTTTTTGAGGACTACTACGTTAGAATCACTCATCATTTTGGTATTTTTAAACCCGGCACGGCGCTTAGCGCTCACCGGGTTTTTTTTCGCCCGGGCACCTGGGAGTTGGAAGGCCGGCACGTGGCCGGAGCGTTGTATATGCGCGACAGAGTGTACATCGAGTGCCGGCAATCGATCAACGATGTCTATCGGATCGATTGATCAAATATGATAAAACTATAGTACACTGGCACGAACAATAGCCCGCCGATTATCGACATAGATCGATGCAATCTACCCGAATAAGAGCAAACCGAGGATCAACAGAGGATCGATTGATTGCAAGCGTGCAACGATTCGCTCGATTCGGGCGGATTCATGAATATTTCCAGAGTTAATGTTTCATTCATGAGAATTTTGGATGCCATCGTGACTGCACAATGGAAACTCATCATTCCTTTCTCGACCTTCAAGCCGCCGCGCGCCTTCCCAGGCAGGTGGCTTTTGTCTTTGTGCGCCCACAAAAAGCCCGCGCGAACAGGCTTCGATACTTCCGGCGGCGCTCGTCAGCGATGCAATATCGCGACGGCGACCATAAGCGCAGCGCATAGCCAGCTTGAGGCGATTAGGACCGCAGCAGCGACGAGAACCGCGTCAGGCGTAATCGTGCGCGGTGTCGGCGTCGCTGATTCGGGCCCCGGCGCTTGCCGGCAGGCGATCAGCGAGCAGCGCAGGCACGCCGGCAGCAGTGGCGAGCCGCAGCAGATGCAACACGCGCGGGCGGTCATAGCACACCCCGGACATGCGCGGCGGCGCGCGGTCGGGCAAGCGGGATGCGCGGTGCCGTCGCGTGCCATGCGACGACGCAGCAAGCGGCCGGCGCGACGGGGAAATCGGTGTACGCGGCCGGTGCCGGCGCGACGGCGCAGCCCGTCAGCGCCACCAGCGCACCCGCGCCGAGCACGCCTCGAATTCGGTTAGTTATGCTTATCGTATTGCAAGCTATGGTACAGAGTTTCATGGCCTACCTCCCTTACTTCGCCGGCCGCGCAGTCCAGCGCGTCGCAATCATCGACACGAGCGGCGCGAACCGGCCATTGGCGCGCGTCGCGACCGTGCCGGCCGCTTCGATGCTCGTGCCTTTCTGCAGCGTCGGCGCGCCGAACGGCAGACGCACCAGCAGACGACCGAGCGCCGCGCCATCGCCGCGCACGTGCTGACAGTGGTACATGCGGCCGGTTTTGTCGCCGGCTTTCGGGTCTTCGATGATCAGCAAGGCGCGCGTTTCGAACGGCATGCTCCAGAGTTGCGCGGGGTCGACCGGCTTGCCTTGCGGGCGCTTGCCGTTCGCGTGCGCCGGGCGTGCGTCGCCGCACGCGGCCGGCCGCTCGCTTTGTTTGCGGTGAAACTCGCGCTGCTCGACGGCGAGCGCCCTGGCGCGCGATTCGTAGCCCGGCTTCAGCCCGAGCACGCGGCGGGGTTGTTGGTTGCTCATGCCGGCACCTCCTCGCCTCGCATTTCATCCAGCGCGGCAAGCAACTCGTCAACCGCGCACCCGAACGCCGGGATGGAAAGGCAAGCGTCAAGTGACGCAGCATCAGCGGGTAGGCGTTCAGACCGCGCCATGACATCGACCACCAGCCGGCGCGTCTCAATTGGCGAGTCAGGCAGTCGTCCACAGCCGCACGCAGTCAGCGCCAAAACGCGCGAAATGAGGCAAACGATGTCGGCGTGCCGCTCATTTGTCGCGCCGATTCGCAAGTCGACATAGTCACCGCTCGCGGCTCGGAAAGCCGCACTCACGTCGTCATAGAGTGGCGGGATAGCGTCGAAGTCTTCGAGTGCAACAGGACTGGCCAACCAGCCGCACCCTTGAAAGAGTTTTAAAACTGCATCCGCGAACGCTTTGGACAGTTCCGGCGAAGCGCGGCGGCGGTGCACCTGATCGATCACGCGCAGGTCGTCTTGTCCGCTCATGCTGTCACCTGCGAGACGGTTTGCCCCGTGCGCGATGCGCTTACGCGTGCCGCGATCCAATCGTCCACCTCTGCCTCGACCCATCCGACCATTCGCGCCCCCAGTGGCACGGGCTTAGGAAAACTCGCGTCGTAGTACGGCGACCCCTCGCGCACCTTGTAATGGATTAGCGTTTTGCTCAAAGAGGTTTTGCTTTGAACCTCTTTAATACGGATGATTTTCATGCGTATGACCTCACGTTCTGAGCCGCTTCAATTGCGACAGTGTGCAAATCCTATCGTCACGACTGAATTCAGTTGAACGTCTTTGAACTCAAAACACCGGCAAAACGCGTGAAAACCCTTGCGGCACAATGGCTCGCATCGCCGCTATTACCCACTGAGATATCGTTGCTCACGCCGCCGCACGCAGCGGTGTAGCAACGGAAGTCGATTTACCTGCCTCTATCGCGTCGAGACGGTCGGCGTACCACTGCAGCATCCGGCGGCGCTCGTCCAGATAGTCGGCGCGGTTATACGCGGCGGCGACCTTATCGTCCTGTTCATGCGCCAGCGCGCGTTCGATGACCTCGTGCCGAAAGCCGTGCTCGTGAAGGATCGTCGACCCGAGCGCGCGGAACCCGTGCCCGGTCATCCGGCCGCGATAGCCCATCGACCAAATCGCGTAAAGCATCGCGTTTTCGCTCATCGGCATGTCGCGCTTGCGATCATGCGGGAAAAGGTATTCGTCGTCGCCTGTATATCTGCGTAGCTCGCGCAGGACTTCGCACGCCTGGCGCGGCAGCGGTATGTCGTGCGGCCGACGTGCTTTCATGCGCTCGGCAGGAATGCGCCATATCGGAGCGTCACCGTCGAGCTCGTAAAACTCCGTCCACTTCGCACCGCGCACTTCGGTCGTGCGTCCCAGGGTCATCGACGTGAATCGAAGCGCGAGCCGCACGACAACGCCTGTATATCCGGCCATCGCGCGTAGCAGGCCCGGCAACTCGTCCGGCGGAACGCAAGGGAATTTCCGTTGCGGGTTGACCTTCAGTGCGGACGCGCGCAGCTTCCCGAATTCCTTCGCGACGAGCGGCACCGGATCGCGGTCGATGTACTCGCGCAGCGCCGCGTGCTGAAAGACCCCGCCGAGTCGTTGCCGGACGCGGCGCGCGGTTTCCGCCTTGCCAGCCGCCAGCAAAGGCGTAAGCACGCTCATGATTTCGGCCGTGCCAACATTGCGAATCGGCAGGTCGCCGATGATCGGGTAGACGTGATCGCGCAGCGATTGAACATTTTGCCGCTCGTGCTTCACGCTCCAGCCAGCGCGATATGTCGCGAGCCATTCATCGGCGACGACTCGCACCGTGCGCGCGGCGTCGACTGCGGCCATCTTGCCGGCGGCGGCGGCCGCGCGCCGCTTCTCGCGCAGCTCGGCAGTCGCGACGCGGCTTTGCTCCGCCTCAAGCCTTTTCTTCTCTGTAGCGGCTCGCTTATCCGCCGACGGATCAACTCCCTGCCGAAGTAATTCGCGCTTCGCGTCGCGCTCTCTCCGCGCTTCGCCGACGCGCATCTTGATCGTGTCGGAGCCAGCGGCGCGATACACGCCTAGTTGAATCAGTTTTTCTTTGCTCCCGAGCACGTACCGCATGCGCCAATACGCGGAGCCATTCGGATTGACGAGCAGGAACAGCCCGCCTTCGTCATAGACCTTGCGCGGCTTCTCGCCCGGCCGCTCATTTTTGATTTGAAGCTCTGTTAATTTCGGCATCGTCGCACCCCGGCGTCCGATGCGGTGAGTACCCCATGTACCCCACCGTTCTCGACTCAAACCAAAGTACCCCGGGCTTGTACCCCGCTGCAAAACCGGCTTTGTTTGAATCTTTTTGAACGCCCCTGAACAGCGATTATCCGCGAAAGCCCTTGAAATCAGGGGCTAAAATGAAAAAAGCCGCTCTATTGAGCGGCTTTGAACTTCTTTGAATTTGTTCCTGGCGGAGAGACGGGGATTCGAACCCCGGATAGGCTATTAACCTATACACGCTTTCCAGGCGTGCGACTTAAACCGCTCATCCATCTCTCCGGCGGGACGCGCATTATAGCAAACTCCGGAGCGCTCGAACATATCCCGAATGGCCGACGTGCTTATGGCCATCCGGGCGCATTCAAGGGTGCCGAATATAGTCGACCAACGCCCTCGTATACGCATCCGGTTTCCGGTCAACCAGACTCACGACAATCGCCACCACAAACCCCGCCGGCACCCCGAACACCCCCGAACTGATCGGCTCGATGCCAAACCACCGCGGCCCGGCGAAGCCCGTCATCTGCGTGAAGTACGGATACGTCGACACGATGTAATACACGCACACCGCGAGCCCCGCCACCATCCCCGCCACCGCGCCGAGCCGCGTCGTCCGCTTCCAGAACACGCCGAGCACCAGCACCGGAAACAGACTCGACGCCGCCAGCGAAAACGCCGCGCCCACGAGAAACAGAATATTCCCCGTATTCAACGACGCCACATACGACGCAAACAACGCGACACCCAGCAGCAAAATCTTCGATATCGTCACCCGTCGCTGGCTCGACGCTTCCGGATCGACCATGTGGTAGTAAACGTCGTGCGACAGCGCATTCGCAATGGTGAGCAACAACCCATCCGCAGTCGAAAGTGCCGCAGCCAACGCGCCCGCCGCGATCAATCCCGACATCACATACGGCAGCCCCGCAATCTCCGGCGCGGCCAGCACGACCATATCCGGCTGCATCTGAATCTCGCTCCAGCGCACGATGCCGTCGCCGTTCAGATCCGCGATATTGATCAGAAAAGGCTCGACCTTGCGCCACTGCATCACCCATTGCGGCAGATCCGAAAAGCGCTCGCCCACCAGGTTCGTCAGGATGTCGTACTTGATCAACACCGCCAGCACCGGCACCGTCAGATAGAACAGCGCGACGAAAAACAGCGTCCACCCGACCGAGCGCCGCGCGGATGCCACCGACGTCGTCGTGTTATAGCGCGTGAGAATATGCGGCAAGCTCGCGGTCCCCAGCGAAAGACACAGTAGCAGCGAGAGAAAATTGCGCTTGTGCACGCGCCGGTCTTCTTCGCTTTCGTCCGGAAACGGCTCGTGCATCGGCACCGGCGCCGCGGCCAGTGTGAGCAGTTCATCACGTTGCTGGGTCCATACAATCCGCGCCGCCGATGCATCGCGCGGAAACCGCTCGAGCCTGCGTTCGAGATCGGCAATCTCGCGCAGCGGCCCATTGCGTCGGCGCAATTCATCGAGTCGCTGCGTCAGCCCGCGCTTCTCATCGTCGAACGATTGCGGCAACGCATCGATCTGCACCTGCACTTGCGCGGCGTGCCGTCGATACACCGCGCGCACCGCCTGCTCCTGCGGCGCATCGCGCACCTGGCGCTCGAGTGCTTCGACCCGCTCCATCACGCGCCCATAGTTGAATTGCGGCACCCAGCCGAGCCCATCCTTATGCGCAATCAACGAAACCGGAATCAGGATCGCCGCAATCAGGATGATGTACTGCGCCACCTGCGTCCACGTCACCGCGCGCATGCCGCCGAGAAACGAGCACACCAGAATGCCGGCCAGCCCGCAGAAGATGCCGATCGCGAAGTCGACGCCGATAAAGCGCGTCGCGATCAGCCCGACACCTTGAATCTGCGCAACCAGATAGACGAACGAACAGAGAATGGCGGCGAGTGCCGCGAGCCCTCGCACCAGGTTGCTCGAAAAACGCGTGCCGAGAAAATCGGGAATCGTGTAGCGCGCAAGCTTGCGCACATACGGCGCGAGCAGAAAGGCGACGAGGCAGTAACCGCCTGTCCATCCCATCATGTACGCGAGGCCGTCATAACCGGTCGCGTAGAGCGAACCCGCAAGACCGATAAACGACGCCGCGGAAAGCCAGTCGGCCGCGGTCGCCATGCCGTTGAACGCGGACGGCACACGCCGCCCGGCCACGTAGTATTCGACCAGATCCGACGTGCGCGACAGCAAGCCGATCACCGCATAGACCGCGATCGGCACGAACAGGAACACATAGCCGACCCACATGCCGGGCCCGCTCGCCGCTTCGATGCGCCACGCGATATAGATAAAAAGCAGAAAACCGAGCGTATAGATTGAATACGAGCGGATCAGCCGATGCGCGAGTTTCATCGGCTGGTTTGCCGCGCGACGGCATCCGCGTCGAATGCGCGCTGCAACGCGCGGTCGGCGTATTGCATCGACACGATATACACCACGATCAACGCGAGGTAGACGAGAATCGCCCCTTGCGCACCGACGTAGAACGGCAGGCTGAAACCGAACAGCCGCACCGTCGACAAGCCGCGCGACGCGGCCGGCACGATAAACGACACGCCGAAGCCGATCAGCATCAGCGCTGCAATCAGCATGAGGTTGAAGCGCCAGTACCGCTGATGCGCGCGCGCCATCGCATCCGAAACCGGCGGCGGTTCGGGCGGTGGATTGATCGTTTGTCGGGAAGAAGCGTGCGGCGCGGTCATGCGCCTATGTAACAAAAAGTCGTTGCGCACGCAATCAGGATTGTCCGCGCAACGGCTTTTAATACTGCGGTCGTGGTGTTGCTGTAGGGCTGTACCGGCTGTTCAGATCAGGCAGGCGCATGGGTTGCGCATGCCTGATCTCTGCCCGCTCAAGCGTCTCGCTTGCGCACGAGCACCTGACTCAACGCGATTCGCCAAGCTGATCCAGAATCGCCGGATTCTCGAGCGTCGACACATCCTGCGTGATCTCTTCACCCTTCGCCAGCGAGCGCAGCAGACGGCGCATGATCTTGCCCGAACGCGTCTTCGGCAGGTTGTCGCCGAAGCGGATGTCCTTCGGTTTCGCAATCGGGCCGATCTCCTTGCCGACCCAGTTGCGCAGGTCGTTCGCGATCTGCTTCGCCTCATCGCCCTCCGGCCGCGTG
>NZ_CADIKF010000010.1 GCF_902859875.1 Paraburkholderia solisilvae
GGCCGCTGCAGCGTCGGCGCCGGCCGCGGATGCAACCGCGAGCGCTCCGGCTGACGCGTCGGCCGCCGCCGCACCGGCTGCGCCGACCGCGCCGTTCTCGGTCGATTCGTCGAAGATCAGCGCCGGCGACACCGCGTGGATGCTCACGTCTACCGCGCTCGTGCTGTTCATGACGATTCCGGGCCTCGCGCTTTTCTACGCCGGCATGGTCCGCAAGAAGAACGTGCTCGCGACCGTGATGCAGAGTTTCGCGATCACCTGCGTCGTGACGGTGGTCTGGACGGTGGTCGGCTACAGCCTCGCGTTCACGCCGGGCAACTCGTTCATCGGCGGCTTCTCGCGGGTGTTCCTGTCGGGCATGAACTACATCAAGACCGACAAGGCCACCACGCTGACCGTGAGCCACCTCGCGACGACGATTCCCGAAACGGTCTACTTCTGCTTCCAGCTGACTTTCGCGATCATCACGCCGGCGCTTATCACCGGTGCGTTCGCGGACCGGATGAAGTTCTCGTCGATGCTGGTCTTCATGACGCTGTGGTCGATCCTCGTCTACTCGCCGATCGCGCACATGGTGTGGGAGCCGACCGGCTGGCTGGCTAGCGCGGGCATCCTCGACTTCGCGGGCGGCACGGTGGTGCACATCAACGCGGGTATCGCGGCGCTCGTCTGCGCGCTGGTGCTCGGCAAGCGCACCGGCTACGGCAAGGACGTGATGGCGCCGCACAACCTCGTGCTGACGATGATCGGCGGCTCGATGCTGTGGGTCGGCTGGTTCGGCTTCAATGCGGGCTCGGCGGTTGCCGCCGACGGCCGTGCCGGCTTCGCGATGCTGACCACGCAAATCGCGACCGCGATGGCCGCGCTCGGCTGGATGTTCGCCGAATGGATCGCGAAGGGTAAGCCGTCGGTGCTCGGCATCGTGTCGGGCGCAGTGGCCGGTCTGGTGGCGATTACGCCGGCATCGGGCTTCGTCGGTGTGGCCGGTGCGCTGATCATCGGCCTGCTGGCCGGCGTGATCTGCTTCTGGTCCGCCACGTGGCTCAAGCACAAGCTCGGCTACGACGATTCGCTCGATGCGTTCGGCGTGCACTGCGTCGGCGGTATCGTCGGCGCGATCCTGACCGGCGTGTTCGCGGTCAAGGACATCAGCGGCCTCGATGCGAGCGTGCTGCTGCAGGCGAAGGGCGTGTTGACGACCATCGTCTACAGCGGTGTGGTCAGCTTTATCCTGCTGAAGGTGATCGACATGGTCATGGGCCTGCGCGTGACGGAAGAAGAAGAGCGCGAAGGTCTCGATGTGATTCTGCACGGCGAACACGTCGAGTAATGACCCTATCGGTCTGACAAGTATCGGTTTTGGTAGCGCAGCGACTTCAGCCCGCCTCACGGCGGGCTTTTTTCTTCCCGCGCTATCTCGTAAACAGCGGATTTTGCTCGATTTTTCAGAGGTTAGGAGAATAGACCTGCGCGCACCTTGCGATTGGAGAAAGCGTCCCCAGATGGGCAAAGCGTTTGCTCTACAATCTTCCTTCTCCAGTCTGCGAGTGATCAATGGTTCCGCATCTTGTTACGGCGTTAAATGGTCCGCTGCTCGACCTCGAACGGAAGATCCTCGACGCGACACCGGCTATCGAGCGCTGGTTCCGGCTCGAATGGCAGGAGCACACGCCGCCGTTCTACTGTTCGGTCGATCTGCGCAATGCCGGCTTCAAGCTTGCGCCTGTCGATGCGAACCTTTTTCCGGGCGCGTTCAATAATCTGCCGGTCGAAGTGTTGCCGCTTGCGGTGCAGGCCGCGATGGCGTCGATCGAAAAGATCTGCCCGGACGCGAAAAACCTGCTCGTCATTCCTGAGCGCCACACGCGCAACGCGTTCTACCTCGAAAACGTCGCCCGCCTCGCGACCATCATGCGTCAGGCGGGTCTGAACGTTCGCTTCGGCACGCTCGACGAGTCGATCGGCGGTCCGGTCACCATCCCGCTGTCCGATGGCCAGAAAATCGTGCTCGAACCGCTCGAGCGCTCGCAGCGCCGGCTCGGCCTGAAGAACTTCGATCCGTGCTCGATCCTGATCAACAACGACCTGTCGGGTGGCATTCCGCCGGTGCTCGAGAATCTGCACGAGCAGTATCTGCTGCCGCCGCTGCACGCGGGCTGGGCGGTGCGCCGCAAGTCGACGCACTTCTCGTGTTACGACGAGGTCGCGAAGAAATTCTCGAAGATGGTCGAGATCGATCCGTGGATGATCAATCCGTATTACGCCCACGTCGAAGGCGTCGATTTCGAAGCGCGCACCGGTGAAGCGGCGCTCGCGGATGCGATCGACGGCGTGCTGAAGAAGATCGCGAAGAAGTATCGCGAGTACGGCATCTCGGAGAAGCCGTACGTCGTGATCAAGTCGGACGCGGGCACCTACGGCATGGGCGTGATGACCGTGCACGACGCGTCCGAAGTGGCCGCGCTGACGAGGCGCGAACGCACGAAGATGGCGACCACGAAAGAAGGCCTCGAAGTGCACGACATGCTCGTGCAGGAAGGCGTCTATACGTTCGAGCGAATCGGCGACGAAGTCGCGGAGCCGGTCGTGTACATGATCGACCGTTACGTCGTCGGCGGTTTCTATCGCGCGCACGGCAGCCGCGAACGCGATCAGAACCTGAACGCGCCCGGCATGCACTTCGTGCCGCTCGGCTTCGAGCACACCGCGCTGCCCGATGCGCATGCGAAACCCGGCGCCGCGCCGCCGAACCGGTTTTACATGTATGGTGTCGTGGCGCGGCTGGGCCTGCTCGCCGCGTCGCTGGAACTCGAGCGGACCGATCCGGAAGCGATCCAGGTCTGACGCGTTGCGGCGGTCGAACCGTGTGATGTAACGCTCAACGCGAGCCCTCGAGGGCTCATCAGGTCACTCATGGACATTCTTTTTATTGCCGACCCGCTTGCCCGCTTCAAGATCTACAAGGACACGACCTACGCGATGATGGCCGAAGCGGCGCGCCGCGGCCACACGCTGTACACGTGCGAGCCGCAGCATCTCGCGTGGACGGGCGGGGCGGTCGAAGCGAACGTGCAGCGCTTCCAGATTGTCGGCGACGAAGCGGATAGTCACCGCGAGCCGTGGTTCGCCGCGCAGGAAGCCGCACCGCGCGCGCTGACGAGCTTCGGCGCGGTGCTGATGCGCAAGGACCCGCCATTCGACATGGAATACGTGACGTCGACGTGGCTGCTCGAACTCGCGGAACGTGCCGGCGCGCGCGTCTTCAACAAGCCGCAGGCCATTCGCGACCATTCGGAAAAACTCGCGATCGGCGAGTTCCCGCAGTTCGTCGCGCCGACGCTCGTCACGCGCGATCCGGCGCGCCTGCGCACGTTCCACGCCGAGCACGGCGACGTGATCCTGAAGCCGCTCGACGGCATGGGCGGCATGGGTGTGTTTCGCGTGAAGCCCGACGGCATGAACCTCGGTTCGATCGTCGAGATGCTGAGCCACGACGGCGCGCGCACTGTGATGGCGCAGAAGTTCATCCCCGAGATCAAGGATGGCGACAAGCGCATTCTGCTGATCGGCGGCGAGGCCGTACCGTATTCGCTTGCGCGCATTCCGCAGGGCAACGAGGTGCGCGGCAATCTGGCCGCCGGTGGTCTCGGCGTCGCGCGGCCGCTCACGCCGCGCGACCGTGAGATCGCCAGCACGCTCGGGCCGGTGCTGGCCGCACGCGGCCTGCTGCTGGTCGGCCTCGACGCGATCGGCGACTGGCTGACCGAAGTCAACGTGACGAGCCCGACGTGCTTCCGCGAGATCATGGATCAGACCGGCTTTGATGTGGCCGGCATGTTCGTCGACGCGCTGGAGCGCGCGGTCGGCTAGACGCCGTGCGGACGGCCGCGCGGGCGGTTGCCGTGGCAGGCGCAGGCCCGTGCGGCCGATTCGGTCGCGCTCGACGTGTGTCCCGGCGCCAGCGCGAATCGCCGGAAGGCGCGAAAATGACGCTGTTACAATGCCCGCTCGCGCTTGGGTCTGTGTTTGGCTCGCGTTCCCCGCAAGCGTTCCGGCCCTTTCGAGGCAGGTGGGCAATCCCGGTCAGGACGTGCGCCGCGAGCACACGCCCGGCCCGGCAAGCCCGTGGGCTTTCCGGGCAAATGTGCCGCGCGCCTCGCGCGTCATCCGACGCCGGGCGAGGCCACGATAGCGGGTCGTTTTTTGCAGCAAGGCTGACATGGCAGGCATTCTGATCATTGCGCACGCTCCGTTCGCCACCGCGCTACGCGAGTGTGTCGCGCACATTTACGGCGGCTTGCCCGCCCGTATCGGCGTAATCGACGTGACGGCCGATTGCGATCCCGTGGAGATCGTCGCGCTCGCACATCAGGAAATCGAGCGTCTGAAGGAAGAGAACGGCGCGCTTGTGATGACCGACATGTTCGGCGCGACGCCGTCGAACATCGCGGGCCGGCTCGCGACGCTGCCGGACGTGCGGGTGGTGACGGGCGTCAATCTGCCGATGCTGGTGCGCGCGGTGTGCTACCGTGCTACGCCGCTCGATACACTCGTCGATAAAGCGCTTGCGGGCGCAACCAAAGGCATTCATACGATCGGCCCGTCGACGCCGCCGCCCGTCGCGCCGATTGCGAGCGACGCGGACTGCATCCCCGCGCTGCCGCCGGACAGCGCGCTCGACGCGAGCGGCAAGGTGGACGGGCGATAGGCATGGCCTGCCCGCATCGGCTGATGCCGCGCTCGAGCCGGCAACATCAACAACTTTAACCACCGCTCTTCGGATCATCAGATGCTGCAACAGGAAACGACAATCGTGAACAAGCTCGGACTGCACGCGCGCGCGTCGGCCAAGCTCACGCAACTGGCCGCGAACTTCCAGTGCGAGATCTGGATGAGCCGCAACGGCCGGCGCATCAACGCGAAGAGCATCATGGGCGTGATGATGCTCGCGGCCGGCATCGGCAGCACGGTGCTGATCGAAACCGAAGGCGGTGACGAAAAAGAAGCGATGGACGCGCTGTTGAAGCTGATCGCGGATAAATTCGGCGAAGGACAATAGCGCGATGCGGCGTTGTGCCCGATGTGAAAAAACGCCGCGGTGATGCCGCGGCGTTCTGTTTTCGGACGCAACCGCCGCGCAAGCGGATCGCCTTGGGTGACAGGATTGCGGCAGTGATCGGCGCGGATCGCCTGCCGTTGGCCGCACGGTTTTTCGCGGCATTGTTGCGTTCCATGCGATAGCTTTTCTGCTGCAGCGCACAGCACGCGGAGATGCTGCGGAATCTATAATCGTGGGCGGGGTCTGAGAGCACTGCAGCGGTTTGCCGCGGCATCACACAACTAGAGGAGGTGCGCGTGTCGTTCACGCTGCATGGAATTCCCGTATCACGCGGTATCGCCATCGGGCGGGCCTATCTGATCGCCCCGGCCGCACTCGACGTCGATCACTATCTGATCGAACCCGCCGAAATCGAAGGCGAGGTCGAACGCTTTCGCACCGCCCAGGTTGTCGTCACTCAGGAACTCGATGCGTTGCGCGCCGATCTGTCGGCCGATGCGCCGAGCGAAATGAGCGCGTTTATCGACGTCCACTCGATGATCCTGAACGACCCGATGCTGGTCCAGGAAACGATCGATCTGATTCGCACGCGCCGCTACAACGTCGAATGGGCGCTCACTGAGCAGCTCGAGCGCCTGTCGCGTCATTTCGACGAAGTCGACGACGAATACCTGCGCGAGCGCAAGGCCGATATCGAACAGGTGGTCGAGCGCGTCCTGAAGGCGCTGGCCGGCGCTTCGGTGAACCTCGCGCACAGCGTGCATGGCGCATGCGACGAGATGATCGTCGTCGCGCACGACATTGCGCCCGCCGACATGATGCAGTTCAAGACGCAGACGTTTCAGGGCTTCGTCACCGATCTCGGCGGCCGCACGTCGCATACGGCGATCGTCGCGCGCAGCCTCGGCATTCCGGCCGCGGTCGGCGTCCAGCAGGCGAGCACGCTGATTCGCCAGGACGATCTGATCATCGTCGACGGCGATAACGGCGTGGTGATCGTCGACCCTGCACCGATCGTCCTCGAAGAATATTCATACCGGCAAAGCGAGAAGGCGCTCGAGCAGCGCAAGCTGCAGCGGCTCAAGTTCTCGCCGACCAAGACGCTGTGCGGCACGCATATCGAGCTATGCGCGAACATCGAGTTGCCGGATGACGCGCGCGCGGCGGTCGACGCCGGCGCGACCGGTGTCGGCCTGTTTCGCACCGAGTTCCTGTTCATGAACCAGAAGGACGGCCGGCTGCCCGAAGAGGAAGAGCAGTTCGACGCGTATCGCCGCGCGGTCGAGCTGATGAACGGGATGCCGGTGACGATTCGCACGATCGACGTCGGCGCGGACAAACCGCTCGATTCGATCGGCAGCACCGGCGACGGGTATGAGACCGCGCCGAACCCCGCGCTCGGGTTGCGCGCGATCCGCTGGAGTCTGTCCGAGCCGCAGATGTTCCTCACGCAGTTGCGCGCGATTCTGCGCGCGTCGGCGTTCGGCAATGTGAAGATTCTGATTCCGATGCTCGCGCACGCGCAGGAAATCGATCAGACGCTCGATCTGATTCGCGAAGCGAAGCATCAGCTCGACGACGCAGGCCTTGCGTACGATCCGACCGTGCAGGTCGGCGCGATGATCGAGATTCCCGCGGCGGCGATCGCGCTGCCGCTCTTTCTGAAGCGGCTCGACTTCCTGTCGATCGGCACGAACGACCTGATCCAGTACACGCTCGCGATCGACCGCGCCGACAACGCGGTGGCGCATTTGTACGATCCGCTGCATCCGGCCGTGCTGCATCTGATCGCATTCACGCTGCGCGAGGCGAAGCGGGCCGGCGTGCCGGTCTCGGTATGCGGTGAGATGGCCGGCGACCCGGCGTTGACGCGCCTCTTCCTCGGCATGGGACTCACCGAGTTCTCGATGCATCCGAGCCAGTTGCTGCTCGTGAAGCAGGAAATTCTTCGCTCGAACATGAAGTCGCTGGAGAAGCCGGTTGCCGACGTGCTCGCGTCGTTCGAGCCGGGCGAACTGGAAGCGGCGCTCAAGCGCGTCAAGCAGGCCTGAGCGGGCGGGTTTCAGGCCGGATGGCCGGGTTGGAGTCGGCGCCAGCGGCGCGGGCATTCGCCTACGCGTGGCGCCCGCTCGCTGACTGACGCTCAGCGCAGACCGCGCAATCCGGCTGCCGCGCGATGCGCATCGTGGTCCATTCCATGTGCAGCGAATCGAGCATCATCAGGCGGCCGACGAGCGGCGTGCCGACGCCCGCGATCACGCGCAGCGCCTCGGCCGCCTGCATCGCGCCGATGATGCCGACCGTCGGCGCGAACACGCCCATCGTCGAGCACGCGACTTCCTCGAACGGCTGGTCTTCCGGAAACACGCATGCGTAACACGGTGACGCATCGTCGCGGAAATCGAACGTGCTGATCTGACCGTCGAAGCGCAGCGCGGCGCCCGACACGAGCGGTACGCGGTGCGCGACGCACGCGCGATTGATCGCGTGGCGCGTCGCGAAGTTGTCGGTGCAGTCGAGCACCACGGTTGCGGACGGCACCGTGCGGTCAAGCCATGCGTCGTCGACGCGCTCGGTGATCGCGTTGACCTTCACCTCGGGATTGAGCCGCGCGATCGTCTCGCGTCCCGATTCCACCTTGCGTTGGCCGACCGACGCGGTCACATGCAGAATCTGCCGCTGCAGGTTCGTCAGATCGACCGTGTCGGCGTCGACCAGCGTGAGCTGCCCGACGCCCGCGGCCGCCAGATACATCGCGGCCGGCGAGCCGAGCCCGCCCACGCCGACGACGATCGCATGCGCATCGAGAAAGCGCTGCTGCGCCTCGATGCCGAGCTCGTCGACGAGGATATGGCGGGAATAGCGGAGGAGTTGGTCGTCGTTCATGGCGGGGCGCGTTGCGTTACGGGCCGCCGTAGGCTTTTTGTGATTCAGGCAAATCTGCACGACGGCAGAGCAGGCGGCGGCGTTGCCCTTATTCTAGCCGCGCGCCGCAAAGGAGCTCGGCGCCTGATCAGGCAAGCGTGGCACGGGTCCTCGCGGCGTGCGGCCGCGAAGACCCGTGAGACGCCGTTACTTGCTGCTCGACGTCGCCGCCGATGCCGGCGCCGGCGCCGCTGCACCCGGGCCCGATGCGCCCGGCGTGACCGGCAGCGCCGGTTTCACCGCGACCGGCGCCGAAGCGGACTGCGCCGGCTTGTTCTGCGCGAGACGGCGTTCCATCACCGACTTCGATTCAGCCACCGGCTTGCCTTCCATCTTGTTGAGCGCCTGCTGCAGCATGAAGTCGTCGTTCGAACCGAACTCGACCGGCTTGCGATCGCGATCCTTCTGGCGCTGCTCCGGCGTCTTCTTGTCGTTCTGCTCTTCGAGCAGACGCAGCTGGTCCATGCGCTCCTGTTCGCGCTGTTCCTGTTCCTTCTTCTCGTTCGGATCCTGCGTGTTCGCGAGGTGGTTCGAATAATCGACCTCACGCGTCACGAGCGCGTCGTCCGGATCGCCGTCCGCGTACTGATCGACCGCGATATCCGGGCGGATGCCCTTGTTCTGGATCGAACGGCCGCTCGGCGTGTAGTAGTACGCGGTGGTCAGGCGCAGCGCGGAGTCGGCGGTCATCGGACGCACCGTTTGCACCGAGCCCTTGCCGAACGTCGTCTTGCCGACGATCAGCGCGCGATGCTGATCCTGCAGTGCGCCGGCGACGATTTCCGACGCCGAGGCCGAGTAGGCGTTGGTCAGCACGATCATCGGCACCGTCTTGAAGATCGGCGGCAGACTCTTCAGCGGGTCGCCATCGAACGACGACAGGCGGTAGTTATCGTACGTGTCGCGATAGATCTGCTTCGAATCCGGAATCTGGCCGTTGGTCGACACGACCACCGAATCCGGCGGCAGGAACGCGCCCGCGACGCCGACCGCGCTTTGCAGCAGACCGCCGCCGTTGTTGCGCAGATCCAGGATCAGGCCCTTCAGGTTCGGCTGCTGGCGCGCGATGTCCTGCAGTTTCGCGGCGAGGTCCGGCACCGTGCGTTCCTGGAAGCTCGTGATGCGCACGTACGCATAGCCCGGCGCGAGGATCTTCGACTTCACGCTCTGCACCTTGATGATCGCGCGCGTCACCGTGAGCGGGAAGGTGCGGTCGTCGGTCTTGCGGAAGATCGTCAGCGTGACCTTGGTGCCGGGATCGCCGCGCATCTGCTTGACGGCCTTGTCGAGCGTCATGCCGCGCACCGGCTTGTCGTTGATGCGGGTGATCAGGTCGCCCGGACGGATGCCGGCGCGGAACGCGGGCGTGTCTTCAATCGGCGAGATCACCTTGATGAGGCCGTCTTCCTGCGAGATCTCGATGCCGAGACCCGCGAAGCGGCCCTTGGTCTGCTCCTGCAATTCTTCGTAATCGGTCTTGTCGAGATACGACGAGTGCGGGTCGAGGCTCGACACCATGCCTTTGATCGCGGCGGTCAGCAGTTTCTTGTCGTCGACCGGTTCCACGTATTCGTGCTTGATCTGACCGAAGACTTCGGCGAAAAGCCGCAACTGGTCTAGCGGCAGCGGATTGGACGCGGGTACGGGAGTTTGCTGGGCCGAGGCGGAAAGTTGCAAAGTTGCAAAAACGCCGGTAGCAAGGCCCGCGGCGATCAGGCCGATAGTTTTCAGGTTCTTTCGCATAGAGTCTGTTGCGGTCGGAGGCGTGTGGCAGCGTGAAGGGTAACGACGGACAAGTATAACTTCTCGACGCCGGGACGGCCGTTTGGACGGATGACCGGGTTTCGACAAGATCAGGACAGCGAGGTTCTTGCGATCGTCGTGGCGGGTGGCGGGGCGCGTATGTGCGGTGACCGACGCGCGGCGGCGGGTTGCGGCGATTCGTCAGCCGGCAGTCAGTCAGCCGGCAAGCCGGCGCCGATTGTGCCGGCTTGCCGGCCCGCCGGCCGGGCCGGAACGCGATGCGGCGCGTCCCGGCGCGGGCGGCCCTTTACCGGTTCCGCGGGCGGCGGGCCGCCTGCGGCGATGCGCAAGCAGCGGTCCCGCGGCAGGCTGGCCTCAAACGCGACGCGCGGCCAGCCGGCGGTCGATCAGCCCGCCTTACCCTGTTTGGCGACCGCCGCCTGCGCTTTCGCGATCGCTTCCGGATCTCCCAGATAGTAGTGTTTGAGCGGCTTGAGCGCTTCGTCGAGTTCGTAGACGAGCGGTACGCCATTCGGGATGTTCAGCCCGACGATGTCCGAGTCCGAGACGTTGTCCAGATACTTGACGAGGGCGCGGATCGAATTGCCGTGCGCGGCGATCAACACGTTGCGGCCCGATTTAACCGCCGGCGCGATCGATTCGTTCCAGATCGGCATCACGCGCGCGACCGTATCTTTCAGGCATTCGGTGAGCGGCAGTTCTTCGCGCCGCACTTTCGCATAGCGCGGGTCGTCGTACGACGTGCGCGGATCGTTCGACTCGAGCGCGGGCGGCGGCGTGTCATAGCTGCGGCGCCAGATCAGCACCTGTTCGTCGCCGTATTTCGCGGCCGTTTCGGCCTTGTTCAGGCCGGACAGCGCGCCGTAATGGCGCTCGTTGAGCCGCCACGAATGGACCACGGGCAGGTACATCAGGTCCATCTGGTCCTGCACGTGCCACAGCGTGCGGATCGCGCGCTTCAACACCGACGTGTACGCGATATCGAACGTGTAGCCGGATTCCTTCAGCAGGTCGCCCGCCTGCCTTGCCTCGCGAATGCCCTGTTCGGTCAGGTCGACGTCGACCCAGCCGGTGAAGCGGTTTTCCTTGTTCCACGTCGATTCGCCGTGGCGGATGAGAACGAGTTTGTGCATGGTCTTGCCGGTCGGTAGTAAGGAAGCGGTAACGCGAGGCGCGAGCCGCCTCGTTTCGGGCGGTCGCCATCGGGACTGGCGGTTATTTTATAATGGTCGGATTGCCCTTTTTTATTTCTCACTGTTTCTTACTTTTCCGGCGGATCATCCGTGACGTTTTTCACCGATTACTCGAACCTTGTCCTGATCGCGGCTGCCCTCATCTCTGGAGCGTTGCTCCTGTGGCCGGTGATCGCCCGGCGCGGCCGCGGCGGCTTGTCCGCAGCGGAGGCGACGCAGCTGATCAACCGGCGCAACGCCGTGGTGATCGATCTGCGCCCCGCCGCGGAGTTCGCGGCAGGCCATCTGCCGTCGGCGCGTCACGTGGAGCTCGCGGAACTGCAGGCGAAGGTGGGGCAGCTTGTGAAAAACAAGAGCAACCCGGTGCTGCTGGTCTGCCAGACCGGCCAGCATTCGAACAAGGCAGCACGTATCGTGCGTGACGCGGGCCATGCCGAGGTCCATGTGCTCGAAGGCGGTGTCAACGCCTGGAAGCAAGCCGGTATGCCGGTCGTCAAACAAGGAGCGGTAAAGTGAACAAAGTGATCATGTACAGCACGCAAGTGTGCCCGTATTGCCAGATGGCCGAGCGTCTGTTGAAGCAGCGCGGCGTCGAACATGTCGAGAAAGTGCTGATCGACAAGGACCCGACCCGTCGCGAAGAAATGATGACGCGCACCGGCCGTCGCACGGTGCCGCAGGTGTTTATCGGCGAAACGCATGTCGGCGGCTACGACGATCTGTCCGCGCTCGATCGCGCGGGTGGTCTGTCGCCGCTGCTCGAGGCCGCCTGAGCTCCGCCGGTTCGCGACGCCGGTTGCGCCGCGCGCGATGCGCCTGCGGTGCGACCGGACAGTGCGACCGGACCTCGGCCCGACCGTGGGGCCCGGCAAGCCGTTTTGCCGATGAGCGGCCGCAGCGGGTCTTGCCGTAGTTTGCTGCGCCTTCTGTCTTGAACAATCATTGAGCGATCCGGCGGCGCGGCGCCGATTGAATGGCGCCGTTGCCCGTTCAGCGTCCACGCCGACGCGCCGTTTCGCGGGCGCACACCCCAAACTAATGTCTATAATCCGGCGGGCCGCCAAGGGCCGCCGCAACGTACCTCGAGGGAGTACCGAACCATGTCCGACGAAAATAACCAGCCGTTCTTCAACATCCAGCGCATCTATCTGAAGGACATGTCGCTCGAGCAGCCGAATTCACCGGCTATCTTTCTCGAGCAGGAGATGCCGTCGGTCGAGGTCGAAGTCGACGTGAAGGCCGAGCGGCTCGCCGATACGGTGTTCGAGATTCTCGTCACCGGCACGGTCACCGCGAAGGTGAACGACAAGGTTGCGTTTCTGATCGAAGCGAAACAGGCTGGCATTTTCGATATCCGCAATATCCCGGCTGAGCAGATCGATCCACTCGTCGGCATCGCGTGTCCGACCATTCTGTTCCCGTACCTGCGCTCGAATATCGCTGACGCGATCACCCGCGCTGGCTTTCCGCCGATCCACCTCGCGGAAATCAACTTCCAGGCGCTCTACGAGCAGCGTCTCGCGCAGCTCGCGTCGCAGAACGGCGGCGCGCAAAGCGGCGCCACCCACTAACGCAGCACGCACACGGTGCCGGTCATGAAGGTCGCGGTTCTTGGCGCCGGCGCATGGGGCACCGCGCTCGCCGGCCATCTGGCCACGCGGCACGATACCGTGCTGTGGGCGCGCGATAGCGCGCTGGTGGCCGGGCTTGCGTCGACGCATGAAAACGCCCGCTATCTGGCGGGCGTTGTTTTGCCGGCGTCGCTGCGCTATGAAGCCGATCTCACCGCCGCGCTCGATCACGCGCTGGCCGACGACGCGCTGTGCGTCGTGGCCGCGCCGGTCGCGGGTTTGCGCCCGCTCTTTCGTGCGATGCACGATGCGCGCCGTGTGCCCGCGCATGTCGTGTGGCTGTGCAAGGGCTTCGAGGCGGACACGCAATTGCTGCCGCATCAGGTGGTCGCGCAGGAACTGGCTGGGCATCCGAGCAATGGTGTGCTGTCAGGGCCGAGTTTTGCGCGCGAGGTCGGGCAGAACCTGCCGGTTGCGCTGACCGTCGCGAGCGCGTCGGCCGCGTGCCGCGAACGCACGCTGGCCGCGTTTCACCACGGCGCGATGCGCATCTATACCGGCGACGATGTGGTCGGCGTCGAAGTGGGCGGCGCGGTGAAAAACGTGCTGGCGATCGCCACCGGAATCGGCGACGGTTTGGGACTCGGGCTCAACGCGCGCGCCGCGCTGATTACCCGCGGACTCGCTGAAATGACGCGCCTTGGCGTGACGCTCGGCGGCCGCGCGGAGACATTCACCGGCCTCACCGGCCTCGGCGATCTGATTCTCACGGCCACCGGCGATCTATCGCGCAACCGCACGGTCGGCATGCAGCTCGCGGCGGGCCGCTCGCTCGCCGATATTCTCGGCGCGCTCGGTCACGTCGCGGAAGGTGTGCGCTGCGCGCAGGCGGTGCTGTCGATCGCGCGTGCTCATGCGATCGACATGCCGATTACGCAGGCGGTCTGTGCGGTGCTGTTCGACGGCGTTGCGCCGCGCGACGCGGTCAATGCTCTGCTGCGCCGCGACGCGAAAGCGGAGTAGCGGCGCGGGACGCGCGTCTGGCGCGTCCGCACACCAAGCGCACCAGCGCACCAGCGCACCAGCGCACCAGCACATCAGCACATCAGCACATCAGCACATCAGCACATCAGCACATCAGCACATCAGCGTGCGCGCAAACGGCCCGCCCCAAGTCGCGTTGAACGCCCCGCAGCCGCGCCTGTCCACCACCTTATTGGCGCAAAACCAGCGCAAACCGGCGCAGATCAACGCAAAGCAGCGCTGCCAGAACCGCCAGAACCGCCAGAACCGCCAGAACCGCAGAGGCTCCCATGCTCACTATCGGTTATTGCACGCTCGAAGCGCGAGTCGTCGATATCACGACGCTCGACGTCGATGCGATCGTCAACGCGGCGAATACCTCGTTGCTGGGCGGGGGCGGCGTGGACGGCGCGATTCATCGCGCAGCGGGTCGCGAGCTATTGCGCGAATGCGAGACGCTCGGCGGTTGCGCGACCGGCGACGCGAAAATCACCCGCGGCTACCGGCTGCCCGCGAAACACGTGATTCATGCAGTTGGCCCCGTCTGGCACGGTGGCGCGCGCGGCGAAGCCGAATTATTGGCGTCGTGCTACCGGCGCTCGCTTGAACTCGCACAACAGACCCGTCTGAAGCGGATGGCGTTTCCCGCGATCAGCTGCGGGGTATACCGCTATCCGCCGGACGACGCCGTGCACATCGCCGTCGACACGGTAATCGACACACTGCCGCATGCGCGCGACATCGAGCGTGTGATTTTCGCCTGCTTCGACGACGCGATGTTTCACCGCTATCAGGCGGTACTTTCCGCGCGCTCCGCACGCTCAATGCGGCGCGATCAGGCGCCGCCTTCGAAGCCGGCCTGACGCCACGCTTCGAACACCACCACCGCAACCGTATTCGACAGATTCAGACTGCGATTGCCGGGACGCATCGGCAAGCGCACGCGCTGCGGCGCGTCGAAGCGGCTCAGCACCGCGTCGGGCAGGCCGCGTGTTTCCGCGCCGAACACAAACCAGTCGCCGGGCAAAAACGCGTGCGAGTGAAACGGGCTGGAGCCGCGCGTGGTGAACGCGAACATCCGCGTCAGGTCGGGCGTCTCGGCGGCAATCAGCGCATCCCAGTCGCGATGCACGCTCATCTGCGCGTACTCGTGATAGTCGAGCCCGGCGCGGCGCATTCTTGCATCGTCGAGCGGAAAGCCAAGCGGCTCGATCAGATGCAGCCGGGCGCCGGTGTTCGCGCACAGGCGAATCACGTTGCCGGTATTCGGCGGAATTTCCGGTTCGACGAGAACGACGTTGAACATGGTCAGCGAATCATCAGGGGCTAATGTTTCGGTGTACGCAGCACGACGAAATTCGTCACGCGGCGCGCGCCGGCTGCTTTCAGCATACGGGCCAACGCTTCGAGCGTTGCGCCGGTCGTCATCACATCGTCGACGAGCGCGACGTGCAGGCCGTCCACGGGTTTCGTCAGCGCAAACGCACGGCCCACGTTCTGCCGGCGCGCGTTCAGATCGAGCGTCGACTGCGGCGCGGTATCGACGACGCGGCGAATCAGCGTCGCGTCGGCCGGTACGCGCAACGCTCTGGCGAAGGGCCGCGCGATCTCCCATGCCTGGTTGTAGCCGCGTTCGACCAGCCGCTTGCGCGCAAGCGGCACCGGCACGACGAGGTCCGGCCGATGTGCCGGGTCGAGCGCATCGTCTGCGAGCGCGGCCAGGCGCGCCGCGAACTCGCGCGCCAGCATCAGGCGCGCGCGAAACTTCAGGCCGAGCGCCAGTGCGTCGAGCGGCGCGCGATAGTCGGCGAGTGCGAAGGTCGCATCGAACGGCGGCGGCTCGGTCCGGCAGCCCGCGCATCGATAGCGCGCGGCGCCGCTGCGCCGCGATGCGCCGGCAAGCGCAAACGCGCAGACCGTGCAGCGCAGCCGTGCTTCGTTCCAGTACGCCGCGTCACAGCCGTCGCACAACGCGTTATGCGACATATTGCCGCATAACGCGCACAGATTGGGCAAGACGCGCTGAAGCAGCCTCGGCCAGACTCTGTTCGAACTGCGCGCGATGTCCGGCAGCGATGACAAAAACGATCGTGAAAGCGGATGCACGTCGGCGATCGACCTTGCACCACGCAAGGTCCGACGAATGATGGCTGGCAACAGCCGCGAAAAAGGCCTGATCTGCATAGGTGGCCGCCTGCGCAAGCCGCTGGCGCTGAACGGAAGGGAGCGAGCGAGTATACTTCGCACTCTTCGTCAGTACGACTCCCATGCCCCCGTCTTCCAGCCAATCCAGCCGTCCGGCCTATGATTCGCGACGCCTGAGGCGGATTTTCGATCGCCGCGCCGCGACCTTCGGCGAAGTCGCGTTCCTGCCGCGCGAAATCGCGCAGCGCATGCGCGAACGGCTCGATTACATCAAGGTAACACCCGCGCACGTGCTCGATGCGGGCTGCGGCGCCGGCGACGACCTGCCGGTGCTGCGCCAGCGTTTTCCGGAGGCGCCGGTATTCGGCGCGGACCTGTCGTGGCAGATGCTCGCGCGAGCGCTGCATCACGATGTCGGCGACACGAGCTGGCGCCGCTTTCTGCCGGCCGCGCTCGGCAAGGCGCTCGGTGCGCGCGGCCCGCGCTTCGCGCAGGCGGACTTCGCGGCGCTGCCGTTCGCCGCCGGCGCGTTCGATCTCATCTGGTCAAATCTCGCGCTGCATTGGCATGCGCGTCCCGATCTGGTCTTTCCCGAATGGCAGCGCGTGCTGAAAGTCGGCGGCCTCCTGATGTTCAGCGCGCTCGGCCCGGACACGATGAAGGAACTGCGCGGCGCATACGCGCAGGTCGAAGCCGCGCACGGCAGCCCGTCGCGCGCTCACGTGATCGACTTCGTGGATATGCACGATCTCGGCGATATGCTGGTCGCAAGCGGCTTCGAGATTCCGGTGATGGACCAGGAGACGCTGACCATTACCTACAAATCGCCGCAATCGCTATTGGCGGACGTGCGCCGCTGGGGCGCTTATCCGTTCGAGCGGACGGCCGCTGCGGGGGCGCCGGCGCGCCGCCTGTACCATGCACTGCTGGCCGCGCTCGAAGCGCGGCGCCGCGAGGACGGCACGATCGCGCTGACCTTCGAAGTGATCTACGGTCATGCATGGAAGGCCGTGCCGCGGACCACGGCGGAGGGGCACGGCATCGTGCGTATCGAAGACATCGGGCGCGGTCCGTCGAAGAACCGATGACTGAAATAACGCTAAAGGCACAACAGCCCCTGTCCGTTAAGTCGGGTGTTATGCCTGGAATCAGCCCGGTAAAAACACCGGTGCGCGCTGCGGCAAAACGGCGCAGAGGCTTGTCGCATATGGCTTGCGGGCCGATAGACGCTTGCTTGTGGATGCCATAGAACGCGCCTATAATGCGTCAGTTTGTCGCCCGGGGGTCCCCACATCAGGGCGGCAGGCGCAACGCGGAGCAGGCGGTCAGTGGCGGGCGAATGACGCAGCGGGGCGGTCGCAAGCATGCGGCGGCCTGCAGTACGCGGGAGGCGGCGATGGAAACAACCGATCTGCTGACGGGATCCGAACCGGTCGTGAAGGACTGGCTGATGAAGCGCAATTGCGCGGTGTCGCCGCGGCAGTTCGTGTGGTTTTATATGTCGCTCGCGTCGTTCTCGCTGTTTATCGCGTTCCTGCTGGTTCTGTGCGGCGCATGGCTGGTGCTGCCGTTTACCGGCATCGAGCTGGTGGCGGTCGGCGTTGCTTTTGCGATGTACGCGCGGCATGCGGTCGATTACGAACGCGTCAGGCTTTATCCGAACCGGCTCGTGATCGAACAGGTCAGCGCGGACGAGGTCACGCAGTTCGAGTTCAATCCGCGCTGGGTGCGGGTCGAACCAGGTGCAACGGCGCGCGACCGGATCAAACTGGTCTCGCGCGGCGAGACGATCATGATCGGGCAGCACCTTGCGCAGTATCGGCGCGCCGAGTTCGCGAACGAGCTGCGCAGGTGGCTCAGACAGTGTTGACGGGTGTCAGGGCGAGTAAGCAGGCGGTCGGCGCACACGCAGCACGCGCCCATCGCACGCAGCGGCAGGCATCGGACGCAATCGGACGAACACTGAACCGCGCCATTCAGGGGGGCGCGGAACAGCCTTCCAGCGGGGTCGAGGGTTTGAATGGAAATTTTGGGTAAGGAAGCTATGAAAACAATCAAGCGAGCCCTGATGGGCGTGCTGGCGTGTAGCGGGCTGCTCTTCGCCGGCGCCGCCCTTGCAGTCGGCAACAGTCCGGGCGGTCCCGCCGTCAACGAGATCAATCTCCAGCCGCCCGTGACGAAGATCGCAGCAGAGCTCTACGACCTCCACACGTTCATGCTGATCCTCTGTACGGTGATCTTCATCGGCGTGTTCGGTGTGATGTTCTATTCGGTCTTTGCGCACCGCAAATCGAAGGGCTACAAGGCCGCCAATTTCCACGAAAGCACCACCGTCGAAATCATCTGGACGGTCGTTCCGTTCATCATTGTCGTGCTGATGGCGCTGCCCGCCACCAAGACGGTCGTCGCGATGAAGGACACCTCCAACGCCGACGTGACGATCAAGGTCACCGGCTATCAGTGGAAGTGGGGCTACGACTACGTGAAGGGCCCCGGCGAAGGCATCAGCTTCCTGTCGACGCTCTCCACCCCGCGCGCCGAAGTGGACGGCCGCGAGCCGATTACGGATACCTATCTGCAGGAAGTCGACAATCCGCTCGTCGTGCCAGTCAACAAGAAAATCCGCATCATCACCACCGCCAACGACGTCGTGCACTCGTGGTACGTGCCCGCGTTCGGCGTGAAGCAGGATGCGATTCCGGGCTTCGTGCGCGACACCTGGTTCAAGGCCGAGAAGGTGGGTACGTACCGCGGCTTCTGTACCGAACTGTGCGGCAAGGAACACGCTTTCATGCCGGTCGTCGTGAACGTGCTGTCGGATGACGACTACGCGAAGTGGGTCGACGACGAGAAGAAGAAAATGGCCGCCGGCGCCGACGATCCGAACCGTACGTACACGCTCGCCGAACTGACCGAGCGCGGCGCGAAGGTCTACGCGGCGAACTGCGCGGTGTGCCACCAGCCGACCGGCAAGGGCGCGGGCCAGTTCCCGGCGCTCGACGGCAGCAAGGTCGCCAACGGTCCGATCGCGCAGCACGTGAGCATCGTGCTGAAGGGCAAGGGCGCGATGCCGTCGTGGGCGCCGACGCTGAACGACGTCGAGATCGCATCGGTCATCACATTCGAGCGCAATTCGTGGGGCAACCACACTGGCGACGTCCTGCAGCCGAAGCAGGTCGCGGATGCGCGTAACGGCAAGCTGCCCGAAGGCGGCGACCATCTGGCCGGCGCGGCAGCAGCAGGCGCGAGCGACACCGCCGCAAGCGGCGCAGCGGGCGGGGCGAGCGATGCAGCGGCCGCGGGCAATGCGGCGGCCGGTGCGTCGGACGCTGCAGGCGCAGCGGCATCGACGCCGGCATCGGGTGCACAATGACGCCACACCACATCACGGGCGGCGCCGCATGCGCGGCCCAGCGTATTGAATCAGCCCTGCGGCCTGACGCTTCGCTGTCGGCCAAGCAGTATTCGTTTTAGGAGATTGTCATGTCTAGCATCGGACACGATGTTGCCGCAGGGCACGAACATGTGCACGGCGATCATGCGCACGGCGCGCCGACTGGCTGGCGCCGCTGGCTGTTCGCCACCAATCACAAGGATATCGGCCAGCTGTATCTGCTGTTCTCTTTCATCATGTTCCTGTCCGGGGGGGTGATGGCGCTAGGCATTCGTGCCGAGCTGTTCGAGCCGGGCCTGCAGATCATGCGTCCCGAATTCTTCAACCAGTTGACCACCATGCACGGGCTGATCATGGTGTTCGGCGCGATCATGCCGGCGTTCGTCGGTTTCGCGAACTGGATGATCCCGCTGCAGATCGGCGCGTCGGACATGGCCTTCGCGCGGATGAACAACTTCAGCTTCTGGCTGCTGCCGGTTGCCGCCGTGCTGCTGGTCGGATCGTTCTTCGCGCCGGGCGGCGCGACGGCCGCCGGCTGGACGCTGTACGCACCGCTCTCCACGCAGATGGGCCCGGGCATGGACTTCGCGATTTTCGCGATCCACATCATGGGCGCGTCGTCGATCATGGGCGGTATCAATATCGTTGTGACGATCCTGAACCTGCGCGCACCCGGCATGACGCTGATGAAAATGCCGATGTTCGTGTGGACGTGGCTGATCACCGCGTACCTGCTGATCGCCGTGATGCCGGTGCTCGCGGGCGCGATCACGATGGTGCTGTTCGATCGCCACTTCGGCACGTCGTTCTTCAACGCGGCAGGCGGCGGCGACCCGGTGATGTACCAGCATATCTTCTGGTTCTTCGGGCACCCCGAGGTGTACATCATGATCTTGCCGGCGTTCGGCATCGTGTCGCAGGTGATCCCGGCGTTCGCGCGCAAGCCGCTGTTCGGCTATAGCTCGATGGTGTACGCGACGGCGTCGATCGCGATCCTGTCGTTCATGGTGTGGGCGCACCACATGTTCGCCACCGGCATGCCGGTCACGGGCCAGCTGTTCTTCATGTACGCGACGATGCTGATCGCGGTGCCGACGGGCGTGAAGGTGTTCAACTGGGTCGCGACGATGTGGCGCGGTTCACTCTCGTTCGAAACGCCGATGCTGTTTGCGGTGGGCTTTCTGTTCGTGTTCACGTTCGGCGGTCTGACGGGCCTGATGCTCGCGATGGCGCCGCTCGACATCCAGTATCACGGCACGTACTTCGTGGTCGCGCACTTCCACTACGTGCTGGTGGCGGGTTCGCTGTTCGGACTCTTCTCCGGCTGGTACTACTGGTCGCCGAAGTGGACCGGCTGGATGTACAACGAGACGCGCGGCAAGATCCACTTCTGGTCGTCGCTGTTCTTCTTCAACCTCGCGTTCCTGCCGATGCACTTCGTCGGTCTCGCCGGCATGCCGCGTCGTTACGCCGACTACCCGGCGCAATTCACCGACTGGAACCAGGTGATCACGATCGGCGCGTTCGGCTTCGGTCTCGCGCAGGTGTACTTCCTGTTCGCGGTCGCACTGCCCGCCTATCGTGGCGGCGGCGATCTCGAAAAGGCGTCGGACAAGCCGTGGGACGGCGCGACGGGCCTCGAATGGACCATCCCGAGCCCGGCACCTTTCCATACATTCGAAAATCCGCCGACGGTTGAGTAAGCGAAGTCGGTAAGAGAGAAACAACAGGCGATCTTCCCGCGCCTCCGGTTCCGGCCGGCCGAATCATGCGTCTCCAGGCGGGAACGCAGCACGGACAACGGAATCGGCTGGCCGTGAGGTCGCCGGCTCGAGCAAGTTAGCGATGGATGTAACCCGAAACACCAGCATGACCCGGAAACCACCGAGAAGGCGCACACCCGAAGAAATTCGCGCAGGCAGCCGGCGCCTCGGGTTGATCCTGTTTACAATCGCCGCCGCGTTTTTCGTGGCGGCCTTTGTCAAGCAGATCTGGTTTTCAGCGTAGCCGCTTGACGGTGTAAAGGAAGTTCGATGTCGACGCACTCGCCGGACGAGTTCAAGCGTGCTTTCAACCGCTCGATGCTGTTCAAGCTCGTGGTGGTGGCGCTACTGATGTTCGGCTTCGGTTTTGCGCTGGTGCCCATGTACCGCGCGATCTGCGAGGTGACCGGCATCAACAACCTGGTGCAGCGCGATACGAGCAAGGCGGAGGCGAAGAACACGCAGGTCGACATGACGCGCACGATTTCGATCGAATTCGATGCGAACGCGCGTGGGCCGTTGGGTTTCAAGCCGGAGCAGAACAGCATCGACGTGCATCCGGGCGAAGTGACGACGGTGATGTACCAGGTGACCAATGCGCAAGGGCGCGCGATCAACGCGCAGGCGATTCCGAGTTACGCGCCGCGCGAGGCCACCGAGTACTTCAGGAAGATCGAATGTTTTTGCTTCACGCAGCAAAAGCTCAATGCGCATGAAACGAAGCTGCTGCCGGTGGTGTTCGTGGTCGACCCGAAGTTGCCGAAGGATGTGAAAACGATCACGCTGTCGTACACGTTCTTCGAACTGAATACACCGGCTACGCCGGCGAAGAACGATGCGGCGGCGCAGCGTTCGGACCCCGCCTGAAAACAGGCTGGACACAACCTGCAGCTGGCGGGAACCGCGACGGGAGGCGGCGAATATGAGCGATAGCGGCCGTGGCGGCAGAAAGAGTAGTTTTGGCCAATCGATGAAGGCCGTGATGTGGTCGTTTTTCGGGGTGCGCAAGCGGCGCGATCTCGAAGCGGATGCAACGCAGCTCAATCCGCTACACGTGATCGCCGCGGCGCTGATCTGCGCGGCAGTGTTTATCGGCGTGCTGATTCTCGTGGTGCACGCGGTCGTGGGTTGAAGCGCAGTTGGGTCGCGCGGTTGGACAACGCGGCCGGCCAATGTGGTTGGCAAAACACGCAGGACGATTAAAGCGAAGCGGTGCGGTATCGACGCGCCGTCGAAGATACAGCCGGGCAAGCCCGGAACAACTGGAACGAAGTGGAGAATCAAGAAATGAGCGGTCAAAACGAGAGCCCGTACTATTTCGTACCGCACCCGTCGCGGCATCCGATCAGCGCGGCGGTGGGACTGCTGATCATGCTGTCATCGTTCGCCGCATGGGTGAACGGTGAGACGTGGGCGCCGTTCACCTCGCTCGTCGGTCTGCTGTGGCTGCTGTTCACGCTGTGGCACTGGTTCGGCGATGCGATCTCCGAATCGGAAGGCGGGATGTACGGCAAGCGTGTCGACGTCTCGTACCGCTGGAGCATGAGCTGGTTTATCTTCTCCGAAGTGATGTTCTTCGGCGCGTTCTTCGGTGCGCTGTTCTACGCGCGCCAGATCGCGATGCATCAGCTGGGCAGTCTCGATTACAAGGTGATCTGGCCGGATTTCGCGGCGGTATGGCCGAACATCGGACCGGCGGAACTCGTGTCGCACTTCAAGTCGATGACGCCGTGGCCGGTGCCGACCATCAACACGGCGCTGCTGCTGTCGTCGGGCGCGACGTTGACGGTCTCGCACCACGCGCTGCGCGACAATCATCGCAAGAAGGCGATCGCGTGGCTTGCGGCAACCATCGTGCTGGGCCTCTCGTTCCTGTTCCTGCAAGGCTTCGAATATTTCCACGCCTACAACGAGCTGAACCTGACCCTCGCGTCGGGCGTGTACGGTTCGACGTTCTTCCTGCTGACCGGCTTCCACGGCTTTCACGTGTTCCTCGGCGGCACGATGCTGACCGTCGTGCTGATCCGCATGATCCGTGGGCATTTCACGGCCGATCATCACTTCGCGTTCGAAGGCGCCGCGTGGTATTGGCACTTTGTCGACGTCGTGTGGCTGGGCCTGTACGTCGTCGTCTACTGGCTGTAATGGATGTGCGCTTGCGCGAGCCGCCGGATGACGGGGCGCGCAGGTTGGCAGGATCGAAGTCCAACAAGGCGCCGCCCTCGACTGTGTCAGGGCGGCGTTTTGCTTCACAGACGCGATGCGGGGGAAGCACCCCGACCGACAGATTGCCGCCGCGCCTAGCGCCCGTACGGAATCCCGGTGGACTGAATCCAGCCCATCCAGTGTGCGAACAGGATGAACAGGAACAGCGAAATCGACAGACCGACGCGCGTTGCAAGCGACCAGACCATCCGCTTCGTGCGGCCGCGGTCGTGCATCATGAAGTACAGCGCTGAAATCATGCTGGCGATGATGAGCGCGAAAGCGATGGGAACGAGTATGTGCATGAACACCACTGAAACTCAGGAAAGCGAACGTCACTGTTTCGCCATTATCGCACCGCGCGCAACGGTCCGTCCGGTTGCGGAGGCAGTGCGATGAAGATCCGCCTGCTGCCGGCGCTGCTGATTCTGATCGTCGTCGCGGTGACGGTGCGACTCGGTTTCTGGCAGCGCGATCGCGCGCATCAGAAGGAAGCGTTGCAGGCGCACATTACGCAGTTCGAGAATGCGCCGGCCGTGCCGGTCGGCGCCGCGCCCGTCGCGCTGAAAGACATCGAGTTCCATCGTGTGCGGGCGGTCGGGCAATTCATGCCCGAGCAAGTGGTGTACCTCGATAACCGGCCGTATAACGATCAGGCGGGCTTCTACGTCGTGATGCCGTTTAAACTGCGCGACGGCGGCTATGTGCTGGTGAATCGCGGCTGGCTGCCGCGCAACGGCGAGGTGCGCACTGCCATCGCGCCTTACGGCACGCCGAAGGGCGACGTCGAGATCGAGGGCATTGCCCGCGCCGACGCGAGCCGCGCGTTCGAACTCGGGGAGGGCGGCTCCGCGCAACATCAGCAGATTCGGCAGAATCTCGACGTGCATGCGTATGCGGCCGAAACCGGCCTCGCGCTGCAGCCGTTCGTGATCCAGCAGACGAGCGACGACGGCGACAGGCTCGTGCGCGACTGGCCCGCGCCGACGACGGGCGTCGAAACGAATTACGGCTACATGTTCCAGTGGTGGGGCATGGCCGCCGCCGCGGTGGTGTTCGGCCTGTATGCGGCGCGGCGTGCCGCGAAGAAGGACCAGCGAACGCAGGACATGCCGCAGAAGGCAGCGCCGAAGCAGGAACGCACGAGCGATGCGTGACCCATTGTCGCACCTGACGGCAGGCGTGCAGTGTGCGGCGTCATGCCGCAGCGAAGCTTGCGCAAGGGCCCATTGCGGCCGTGCAATCATTGAACGAGGTTAAGCAGTGTCGATCCAAAAGTCGCCTTCCCAGTCATCTGCAGGACAGACGAAATCCGGCGCGAACGGCGCCTCCGCGCAGCAGGCGTCAAGCCGCGGCTCGTGGCAGCGCGGCCGCTGGACCATGTTGCTGGTCGCGCTGATCTGCGCGGCGCCGGTTATCGGCTCGTATCTCGCTTACTACGTGATCAAGCCGTCCGGCGGCTCGACCAGCTACGGGAAACTCGTCGAGCCGCAGCGGCCGATTCCCGACTCGCTCATCGTGACCGGCGAAGACGGCAAGCCGATCAAGCTGGCGTCGCTGCGCGGCCGCTGGCTGATGGTGTCCGTCGACAGCAGCGCGTGCGACAAGGCGTGCGTGACGAAGCTGTACTTCATGCGTCAGATCCGCGCGACGCAGGGAGGCGAGCGCGAGCGGATCGTCAACGTGTGGCTGCGCACCGATGCGGCGAAAGTGCCTGACGTGATCGAAACCGCTTATCCGGATACGCAAAAGCTGATCGCGCCGACGGCCGATATCGCCGCGTGGCTGCCGGTCGACGACGGCACGCAACTGACCGATCACATCTACATGGTCGATCCGAACGGCAACCTGATGATGCAATTCCCGAAGGATCCGAATCCGAGCAAGATCAAAGGCGATGTGTCGAAGCTGCTGCGCAATTCGAGCATCGGCTGACGTTATTCGCGATTGCTGCAAAGGTAGACACCGATGTTCGTACTGCAACTCGGCCTGATCGGACTGTGCGTTGCGCTGTTGCCGCTCTCGTACGTCTGGGTGAAGGCCGATGACGACAAATTTCGCAAGCTGGTCTGGGTCACGACGTTCCTGACGCTGGACCTGGTTATGTTCGGCGGCTTTACGCGGTTGACCGATTCCGGGCTCGGTTGTCCCGACTGGCCGGGTTGCTATGGCACGTCGTCGCCGTTCATTGCGCACGCGGCGATTTCCGCGGCGTATCGGGCCATGCCCACCGGCCCGGTCAGCATGACGAAAGCGTGGATCGAGATGATTCACCGCTACTTCGCGATGGCGATCGGCGTGCTGATCATCGCGCAGATGGTGATCGCGTGGAGTGCGCGTCTGCGGCGGCGTCCGTTGCATGTGTCGCCGTGGTGGCCGACCGCGCTCCTGATGCTGATCGTCGTGCAGGGCATTTTCGGCGCGTGGACGGTGACCATGAAACTGCAGCCGGTGATTGTGACGACGCACCTGCTGCTCGGCCTCGCGCTGCTCGGCACGCTGGGCTGGCTTGCCGCGCGGCAAACGCCGCTGCCGGTGTTCGAGCCGGCCGCCGGCCGCTGGCGCGCCGCCGCGCTGGCCGGCCTCGCGCTGCTGATCGTGCAGATCGCGCTCGGCGGCTGGGTCAGCACGAACTACGCGGTGCTCGCGTGTACCGATTTCCCGACCTGCAACGGGCAGTGGCTGCCGCCGATGGATTTCGCGCACGGTTTTCACCTGTGGCGCGCGCTTGGCATGAACGGCGACGGCGATATGATCACGCAGGATGCGCTCGTCGCGATCCACTGGACGCATCGCACCTTCGCGGTCGTCGTGGTCGCGTACCTGCTGTGGCTCGCGCTGAAGCTGCGCCGCTTCGAGTCGCTGCGGCGGCCGGCGAACGGCGTACTGCTCGTGATCGTGATCCAGTTTTTTACGGGCCTGTCGAACATCGTTCTGCAATGGCCGCTGCCGATTGCGGTCGCGCATAACGGCGGCGCCGCGATCCTGCTGTTGCTACTCGTTATGCTAAACTTTCGAATCGCTTCTAGCCGTCCCGGCCGCGCGATGTTGCCCGCGCGCGATGCCGCACCAGCGTGACCCACATGGACAGCACAACTCTCTCCCATCCATCCGGTAGCCGGATCTCCCAATACCTCGCGCTCACCAAGCCGCGTGTTACGCAGCTTGCGGTGTTCTGTGCGGTGATCGGCATGTTTCTATCGACGCCCGGCATGGTGCCGTGGACCGTGCTGATCGGCGGCACGGTCGGCATCTGGCTGCTGGCCGGCGCGGCGTTCGCCATCAACTGTCTGGTCGAGCAAAAAATCGATGCGCTGATGCGCCGCACCGCGTGGCGTCCGTCCGCGCGCGGCGAGATCACCACCGCGCAAATCCTGCTGTTCTCGGCGGTGCTCGGCGGCCTCGGCATGGCGACCCTATACACGTTCACGAACGCGCTGACGATGTGGCTGACCATCGCAACGTTCGTCGGCTACGCGGTCGTCTACACGCTGCTGCTCAAGCCGTACACGCCACAGAACATCGTGATCGGCGGCGCGTCGGGGGCGATGCCGCCGGCGCTCGGCTGGGCGGCCGTCACCGGCCACGTGCCGGGCGACGCGTGGATTCTCGTGCTGATCATCTTCGTCTGGACCCCGCCGCATTTCTGGGCGCTCGCGCTGTATCGCCGTAAAGACTATGAAAACGCCGGCCTGCCGATGCTGCCGAACACGCACGGCGAGCAATACACGCGGCTGCACATATTCCTCTACACGGTTATCCTGTTCGCGGTCACGCTGATGCCATTTGTTTCGGGGATGAGCGGCATCGTGTATCTGAGCGCGGCGGTGCTGCTCGGCGCCGTGTTCCTCGGCTACGCGTGGAAGATATACCGGGAATATTCGGACGCGCTTGCGCGTAAGACCTTCCGTTACTCGATCGTTTATCTGTCGCTGCTGTTTGCGGCGCTGCTGATCGATCACTATGCGCGCGCCTTAATCGGCGCATAAGGTCGGCGCCCTCTGCGGCGCTGGTTGCGTCCCCTCCAGTCGCTGCTGCCCGTCATGTCATGCTGAAGAAAAACCGGTTTGCCTTCGCGATGCGTGCGGCGCGCACCGCTGTTGCGGTTTGCGCGCTCGGCGCCGCCGCACTCGTTGCCGGCTGCGGGCAGGACGCACCTGCCTTCCAGAACGTCGATATCACCGGCAACAAGCAGTTCGCGACCGATTTCTCGCTGCCCGACACGAGCGGCAAGATGCGCACGCTCGCCGATTACAAGGGCAAGGTCGTCGTGCTGTTCTTTGGGTACACGCATTGCCCGGACGTCTGCCCGACGACGATGGCCGAACTCGCGCAGGCGCTGCAGCAGCTCGGGCCGGCGGATGCGAAGCGCGTGCAGGTGCTGTTCGTCACGGTCGATCCGGAACGCGACACGTCCGCGTTGCTCGGCCAGTATGTGCCGGCGTTCAATCCGGCTTTCGTCGGCCTGCGGCCCGCCGATCAGGCCCAACTCGTCAAGATCACAAAGGACTTCCGCGTCTATTACGCGAAAGTGCCGGGCAAGACGCCCGATAGCTACACGATGGACCATACGGCGGCGAGCTACGTGTTCGATCCGGAAGGCCGCCTGCGGCTCTTCGCGCGCGACGGTCAGGGCGCGGGGCCGTGGGTTCACGATATCAAGCTGCTGCTCGGTTAAGCGAATAGCGCGCTTCCCCGACACGGAGTCGTTGCGCGAAGCCGCCGCGTCGCGCAAGCTGCCCGCCACTGCGCCACTGCGCCACTGCGCCACTGCGCCACTGCGCCACTGCATCGCTGCATCACCTGAGCCCAAGCCGGCCAGCCGCGCTGAACTGCATGCCGCAGCGACCCGGTTACTGCAGCGCGTCGGGTAACCCCGTCTCCCCGTTCAAGTCATCTTCGTTTCGTGCCGTTATCCCATAAGCAATCGTTTGCGCTGAATGGGCGCACACGCCGTTGCGGCAGAAACCACACGAAAGAGACCAAAACAATGAGCGGGATGAGTCTGAATCGCAAGCTATGGCTGTCGCTCGCACTTGTCTGGCTGGGGTTGCTGGGCATCGCGCTGCTGAGCGCGGTCGAAACGCGCTCGACGATGCTGGCCGAGCGCAAGGCCGGCATGGTGAATCTCGTCGATGCCGCGCAGGGTGTGGTGAACGGCTATTACGCGCAGTCGCAGGCGGGTAAGCTGAGTGACGCCGATGCGCAGCGCGAAGCGCTTGCGCGGCTTGCGACGATGCGCTACGGCGACGCGGGCTACCTGTTCGTGATCGACTCGAAGCCGGTCGTGCTGATGCATCCGACGCTACCGCAAATGGTCGGCAAGCCGGTCGGCGATTTCAAGGATCCGGACGGCAAGCTGCTGTACATGTCGGTGCTCGACAGCGCGAAGGCAACCGGCCGCGGCTTCGCCGCGTATCGCGGCCGGCTGCCGGGCAGCGAAACCGCGTTGCCGAAGCTGAGCTACGTCGAGCACTTTGCGCCGTGGGACTGGTACATCACGAGCGGCGTGTTCGTGCGCGACATCGATACGGCGTACTATCAGACGCTCGTCGAACACCTGATCGCAGTGCTCGTGATCGGCGCGCTGATCACGCTCGCGATGGCTTTCGTGATGCGCAGCATCCGCAACGGCCTCGGCGGCGAACCGCAGCAAGCCGCGCAACTCGCCGCGCGTATCGCCACCGGCGATCTGACGCAGATCGTCAACCTGCGCGCGAACGACTCGTCGAGCATGATGGCGGCGATGGGCACGATGCAGGATCGCCTGCAGCGCGCGATCGGCGAGATCCGCCATGCGGCGGAATCGATCGCGTCGGCGACGCAGCAGATCGCGGCCGGCAACAGCGATCTTTCGCAACGCACCGAGCAACAGGCGGCGTCGTTGGAGGAGACCGCCGCGAGCATGGAGCAGCTGACCGCGACGGTGAAACAGAACGCCGACAACGCGCGTCAGGCAAGCGGCCTCGCCAATAACGCATCGGAGATCGCGACCAAAGGCAACGACGTGGTGAGCCGCGTGATCGGCACGATGGGCGAGATCAACGACAGCTCGCGGCAGATCGCGGACATCATCGGCGTGATCGAAGGCATCGCGTTCCAGACCAACATCCTCGCGCTGAATGCGGCGGTTGAAGCAGCGCGCGCGGGCGAACAGGGCCGCGGCTTTGCCGTAGTCGCAGCCGAAGTGCGCAGTCTCGCGCAACGCAGCGCGACCGCGGCAAAAGAGATCAAGCAGCTGATCGGCGCATCGGTCGAACGCGTCAACAACGGTTCGACGCTCGTCGAGCAGGCTGGCGCGACGATGGGCGACATCCTGCAGGCGGTGCGGCGCGTGACCGACATCATGGGCGAGATCGCCGCCGCGTCGGAAGAGCAGAGCAGCGGAATTGCGCAAGTCGGCCGCGCGGTCACACAGATGGACGAAGTGACGCAGCAAAATGCGGCGCTCGTCGAGCAGGCGACCGCGGCGGCAGCGTCGTTGCAGGATCAGGCAGCGCGCTTGCGCGAGGCGGTCAACCTGTTCCGGGTCGGCGACGGGCAAGCCGTGACGGCGCAGCGCGCGGCGTTGCCGGGCGCGGTGAGGCCGGCTGTCGAAAAGCGCGTGGCGACGCAGGCGGTAAGGCGACCAGCAGCGAATGCGGATGCAACGCCCGCTGCGGCGGTCATCCCGAGCGCGCCGCACCCTGCTGCGCGCGTGACGGAAAAGGCACGCGTGACGCGCCCGGCGGCCGCGAAGGCAGCGGCAGCGAAAGCACCCGCGACGGCGGCGACAACACCGACTGCGAAGGCGCAGGCTCAGGTGGCGCCACCACGTATCGCGAAGCCGGTCGACGACGGCGACTGGACCACGTTCTGAGTATCGCGTGCGGCCGCGCGTTCGTGCGGACCGGCTGAGCGCGGGACGAACGGCACGTTAATGGCGTGCCGTTTGCGTTTTGCGATGCGAGCGACGCACACAGTCGAGTGCGGGCAGTCGAGCTCATGTAGTCAAGCGTCAGCACACGCGCGCTTCGCGTGACTCGTGCGCGCCTGTATCCGCAACGCGTGGCGCGCCGCCAATCGACCACGTGCCTGCATCGACATGCGAGCGGTCCGCACACTGCTTCGCTGAACCACGTCTCAGGCGCGGCCGGCGCATCGCATAACCGTATGCGATCCCGTTATTTCCCATTCCAGAAGCGCTATGAGACCATTGACGCCCGGCACGGGCCGCCCCGCGCACGTTGCCGAACTCAGCAATCGATAGAGAAGCCGTCAAGCGAGAATCACATGCAGCGTAAAAACATCCTCAAAGTCCTTTTCACCGTTATCGCCGGCGCGGCGCTGGTAACGAGCGTCGGCGCACATGCCGCCGGCAGCGGCGATGGCAGCGACAAGGTCATCAAGGTCGGCACGATCAGCGGGCCGGATGCGCAAATCTGGTCAGTCGTGCAGAAGGTCGCGAAGCGCGACGGTCTGAACGTGAAGGTCATCGAGTTCAACGACTACGTGCAGCCGAACGCCGCGCTCGACGCCGGCGATCTCGATGCGAACGGCTTCCAGCATCAGCCGTATCTCGACAGCCAGGTCAAGCAGCGCGGCTACAGGATCGTCAACGTCGGGCTCACGTACATCTCGCCGCTGGGCGTCTATGCGAAGAAACTGAAGTCGCTGAAGGACCTGCCGCCAGGCGCGAAGGTCGCGGTGCCGAACGACCCGTCGAACGAGAATCGCGCGTTGCTGCTGCTGCAGGCGCAAGGCGTGATCAAACTGAAACCCGGCGCCGGCACGAATGGCAACAACGCGACGCCGCTCGATGTCGCCGACAATCCGAAAAAGGTGAAGCTGCTCGAACTGGACGCCGCCCAATTGCCGCGTTCGCTCGCCGACGTCGACGCCGCGGCGATCAATACGAACTTCGCGCTCGCAGCCGGCCTGCAACCCACGAAAGACGCCATCGCGCTCGAAGACGTGCACGGCCCGTACGCGAACCTGATCGCCGTGCGCGCGCAGGACAAGGACAAGCCGTGGGTGAAGAAACTGGTGGCCGCGTATCAATCGGACGACGTGCGCCAGTTCATCAGGACCGAGTTCAAGGGCTCGGTCGTGCCGTCCTTCTGATCTTTTGCCGCATCAGGCGGCGTGTTTGCCCAACTGCGGCCCAACTGCGTTGCCTGAGTCAAAGATCCCGCGCCCAGCGCTCCAGCACGAGCCGTCGGCCGAAGCGCTGCGCCGGTTCGACGCTCGTGCGCGTAAAGCCGCTGTGCTGAAAAAGGCTCCGCGCGTCGAGCAACGCGCTTTCCGTTGTGACTGAGAGCTTCGCGTAGCCGGCGCGCTGCGCAAAGCGCACGCACTCGTTCATCAACTGCGTGCCGATGCCGAGCCGTTGCATGTCCGGCTCGACATAGAGCATCTGCACCGACGCGGTATCCGCCGCGAGCCGTGTGATCAGCGCGGAGCCGGCGAGCGTTCCCTGTTGTTCCGCGATCATGCATGTTTCGCACTGCGGGTCGTGACCTTCCGAAAATTTCGCGATGATGCGCGCGAGCAACCCTTCGAACCGGTGATCCCAGCCGTGCCCGTCCGCGAAAAAGCGCGCCTGGCGATGCACGAGCCAGCCGTAATCGCCGGCGCGCGGTCCGCGTAGCGTGATGCCGCTCTGCTGCGGCCGCTCGCCGAGCAGACGCTCGATCAGCTTCATGGCATCGAGCAGCTGCTTCTGCGAACCGTCGGGAAGCTTCGCAAGCATCCGCAGCACCTCGCTGACCGCGGCCGCGTCGAGCGGCGCGTAAACGGTCTCTCCGGTTTCGGTGAGCGACAGCAGCGACTGACGCGCATCCGACGCAGACGGACGGCGCTCGATCAATCTACGGCGCTCGAAACCGGTCAGAAGCCGGCTCAGATAGCCGCTGTCGAGGCCGAGGCCGCGCGCGAGGCCCGCGGCGGTTTGCACGCGGCCCAGCGCAAGCTCGCGCAGCACGCGAATCTCCGTCAGCGAAAACTCGCTCTTGTGCGCATGCTCGTGCAACTCGCCGAGGCGCTTCGTGTAGAAGCGGTTGAAATGGCGCACGGTTTGCGCGCGCCGTAGTGCAATGGGATCGGACACTGTCAGGCTCCAGTAGTTTTTACCTGGCGGCCACTATATTCGATCGGTGTCCGTAAAAAACCTGCACAGGTTGGCAGTGTCCGCCTGACTTGCGCACATGCTGCTTTCAATGTGCGAGCTGTTGAGTACGGCGGTTCCGAAACTTGACTGGTATCAACAATGGTCTTCATTCGGGTATGTCCTGGTGCCATCCGGATGACCCGAAAATCACTCAAAAATCGAACAAATCAATTTAAAAACAATAAGTTAATAGAAATAGACCGATTAGATACCATTGGTTTGACTGGTATTATGTTGGTTATATAATGGGCTCCGATTTCGCATCCCGTGCCACGTCTTCGTCCCTCGATCGCCCAAGCCATGGAAACACGCTGGTCCGCCCTGATGCCCGACGCGCGCAATGTCACGCCGCTCTATCTGCAACTCGCGCGCAACCTTGCAACGGCCATTCATTGCGGCGTGTGGTCGGCGGGCGAGGCGTTGCCGTCCGAGCGCACGCTGTCGGATTCGATCGGCGTGTCGCGCATCACCGCGCGCAAGGCGATCTCGCTGCTCGTCGAGCAGGGCCTGATCCGGCGCGCGCCCGGTGCGCGCAGTTTCATCACGCCGCGCGTCGAAGATCCGCTGTCGCGGCTGACGGGCTTCACGAAGAAGATGGAGCAGCGCGGCTTCAGGCCCGACTCGATCTGGCTCGAGCGCGACGTGCGCGCGGCGAGCCGCGACGAGATCGTCCATCTCGGGCTGTCGCCCGGTGCGACGATCGCGAACCTGCGGCGCTTGCGCCGCGCGGACGGCATCGTGATGGCCGTCGAACATTCCGCGCTGCCCACCTCGATCGTGCCGGACCCGCTCTCGATCGATGGCTCGCTGTACAGCTATCTGGAGCGGCGCGGCGCATCCGTGGTGCGCGCGTTGCAGCACTTTCGCGCGGTCAATGCGTCGAGTGAAATCGCCGCGCTGATGGACATCGAGCCGCGCACCGCGCTGCTGCTGATCACCCGGGTCGGCTATAGCGCGGACCAGCGCGCAATCGAACTCACGGATACGTACTGCCGGGACGACTACTACGACTTCGTCGCGGAACTGCGCCTTTAAATCTGCCGCCGCGCCGGAACACTGCGTCGCGCCCTCAGTCATGCATTGCATCACGCCGAACTGCAACACGCTTATGGCCTTAAGCCTCCAGAGAGACCCATGCTGACCGGAAACATACTCACCACCGACGGGTGGATCCACGGCACGCTCGAATTCGAAAACGGCCGCATCACGGCGCTGTCGGGCCACGTGGTCGATCCGTCGACCAACGACGCGCCGTACATCCTGCCCGGCTTCATCGATCTGCACGTGCACGGCGGCGGCGGCGCCGACGTGATGGAAGCGGGCAATGCGATCGAGGCGGTCACGCGCACGCACGCGCGGCACGGCACGACGAGCCTGCTCGCGACGACCATGACCGCGCCGCGCGACGAGCTGATGCAGGTGGTCGCGGGTCTCGGCGCGGCCGCGCGCAACCGCACGCCGGGCGGCTCGCGTGTGCTGGGCGTGCATCTCGAAGGGCCGTACATCAACCCGGGCAAGCTCGGCGCGCAGCCGGACGCGGCGGTGTCGGCGGTGCTCGACGAGGTGCTGCAGTATCTCGCGCTCGGTCCGATTCGCGTCGTCACGATCGCGCCGGAAATTGCCGGGCATATGGACATCATCTCGGCGATCGCGGCACGCGGCGTGCGTGTGCAACTGGGCCACTCGCTCGGCACGTACGACGACGCGGTCGCCGCGATGAAACACGGCGCGCGCAGTTTCACGCATCTGTTCAACGCGATGTCGCCGCTGCATCACCGCAACCCGGGGATGGTCGGCGCGGCGCTTGCGCATGCCGAATACGCGGAGATCATTCCCGATCTGCTGCACGTGCATCCGGGCGCGATTCGCGCCGCGATGCGCGCGATTCCGCGCCTTTACGTGGTGACCGACAGCACGTCGGCGACCGGCATGCCCGACGGCGAATACCGCCTCGGCAGCCAGCACGTGACGAAGTGCCTCGGCGGCGTGCGTCTTGCCGACGGCACGCTCGCGGGCAGCACGCTGACGATGGATCAGGCGCTGCGCAACCTGTGTTCGCTCGGCCTGCCGATGGCCGATGTTTCAAACCGTCTGTCGCGCCATGCCGCCGACTACCTCGGCATCGAAGACCGCGGCCGTATCGCGCGCGGCGCGTGGGCCGACATCGTCGTGTTCGACCGGGAGCTGGCGCTCACCGCGACATACGTCGAAGGAGAATCAATTGTCGAATATGCTTAAAGAGGCGCTGGCGTCCGCGCAAGCGGTCGCCGCGCAACTCGCGGATCCCTCGCACGTCGAAGCGCTGGCGACACGCCTGTCGGCGCGGCCGCGCGATGTCGCGCTGACCGTCGCGCGCGGCAGCTCCGACCATGCGGCGAGCTACTTCGCGAGCCTCGCGATGGGCCGGCTCGGCGTGCCGGTCGCGTCGCTGCCGATGTCGGTCGCGACGCTGCAGCAAGCGCCGCTGCGCGTACGCGAGCAGGTCGCGATTGCGTTCTCGCAGTCGGGCAAGAGTCCGGATCTGGTCGGCACGATGGCCGCGTTGCGCGATGCCGGCGCGCTGACGGTCGCCGCGGTGAACGCGCCGCAGTCGCCGCTTGCCGATGTTTGCGAATGGCAACTGCCGCTCGTGGCGGGCCCCGAATTGAGCGTCGCCGCAACCAAGAGCTATATCGCGATGCTGTCGATATCCGCACAACTGGTCGCGCGCTGGCAGCGCGACGCCGCGTTGAGCGGCGCGCTGCAAACCTTGCCCGATTCCCTGGAGAAGGCCGGCACGCAGGACTGGTCGAGCGCGATCGACGAATTGCGCGGCGTCGAGCGGATGATCGTGATCGGCCGCGGCCTTGGTCTGGCCATCGCGCAGGAAGCGGCGCTCAAGCTGAAGGAAACCTCCGGTATCCAGGCCGAAGCGTTTTCGAGCGCCGAAGTGCGGCATGGTCCGATGGAGCTGATCGATCGCGACTATCCGCTGCTCGTGTTCGCGCTGCCCGGCCCCGAACAGGCGGGCCTGCTGCAGTTCGCCCGCGACATGCACGCACGCGGCGCGCGCGTGCTGCTCGCGGCGCCGGACGACGTCGCGCAGCGCACGCTGCCGCTCGTCGCGACGGCCGATCCGGCGCTCGATCCGATCGCCGCGATCCTGTCCTTCTATGTGATGGCGGCCGGCCTTGCGGCTGCCCGCGGCCGTAACCCTGACGCGCCTCGCCATCTGAACAAGGTCACGGAAACCCACTGATCAGGAACCCCAGATGCGACGTGTCGAGGAGACAGTTTTGATGAGCCATCCGGCTAACCCTGCGGCGACTTCCACGGCAACCCCGGCGGTAGCCCGTTCAGCAGGCGATATCGTTCTATTCGCGCCTTTGACCGGACCGGCGGTGCCGCTCTCGGACGTGCCCGACCCGGTGTTCTCGGGCGGCATGTTCGGCGACGGGATCGGCGTCGATCCGCTCGAAGGCAAACTGGTCGCGCCGTGCGACGGCGTGGTCACGCATATCGCGCGCACCGGCCACGCGGCGACGATCGTCAGCGCGGAAGGCGCGCACGTGCTGCTGCATATCGGCATCGACACGGTCGGGCTGAACGGCAAAGGCTTTGCGCCGATGATCGAGCAAGGCGCGCAGGTGCGCGCCGGCGACGTGCTGATCGAGTTCGATCAGGACCTCATCGCGCGTGCGGCGCCGAGCCTCGTGTCGGTGGTCGCGATTGCCAATTCCGACGCATTCGAGATCGTCGAGCGCAGCAGCGCCGGCGGCCGGGTTAAGGCCGGCGAAACGCCGTTGCTGGTGCTGCGTGCGCGTGATGGCGCCGCCGGTGCGGCGGCACGCGCCGCCAGCGCGGTCGCCGTGACGGAGGAAGCGCGCCGGCAGGTCACGCTGGCGCACGCCGGCGGCCTGCATGCGCGGCCCGCCGCGCGAGTGCGCGAAGCCGCGCGCGGGTTCGATGCGCGCGTCGAAGTGCGCTATGAAGGTCGCAAGGCGCCAGTCGAAAGCGTCGTCGGTTTGCTTGGGCTTGGTGCGGGCGAAGGCGCGACGGTCGAAATTCTCGGCACCGGTGCGCAGGCCGCCGCGGCAGTTGAAGCGGTCGCCAACGAACTGATGCGTGAAGCGCACGGCGAGCATGAAGGGAAACCGGCGCGGCAAAGCTCGCCGGCGCCGCGGCAGGCTGACGTGGCGGCGCGAGGCGTGAATGCCGCTTCGCCTTCTGCTTCGCACGCAGCCGCCGTGCTCGCGCCGAACACGCTCGCCGGCGTGTGCGCGGCGCCGGGCGTCGCGGTCGGCAAGCTGGTGCGCTGGGACGATGCCGACATCGTGCCGCCCGAACTGGCGGAGGGCACCTCCGCGTCGGAAAGCCGGCGCCTCGACAAGGCGATCGCCGCGGTCGATGCCGAACTGAATTCGACGGTGCGCGACGCATCGCAGCGTGGCGCCGTCGGCGCAGCGGGCATTTTCACCGTGCATCGCGTGCTGCTCGAAGACCCGACGCTGGTCGACGCCGCGCGCGATCTGATCAGCCTCGGCAAGAGCGCGGGCTTCGCGTGGCGCGAGGCGATCCGCTCGCAGATCGCGGTGCTGTCGAATCTCGACGATGCGTTGCTCGCCGAGCGGGCCGCGGACTTGCGCGACATCAGCAAGCGTGTGCTGCGCGCGCTCGGTTATGCAAACGCTGCCGTACGTGAGCTGCCCGACGAAGCTGTGCTGTCCGCCGACGAGTTCACGCCATCCGATCTGTCGTCGCTCGATCGCACGCGCGTGACCGCGCTCGTGATGGCGCGCGGCGGCGCCACCTCGCATGCGGCGATCATCGCGCGCCAACTGGGCCTGCCCGCGCTGGTCGCAATGGGCGATGCGCTGCATCGCGTCGAGGAAGGCACGCAGGTCATCGTCGATGCGACCCACGGCCGCTTCGAATACGCGCCGAGCGCACGCGACGTCGAGCGCGCGCGCAACGAGTGCCGGCGTCTTGCCGGCGTGCGCGAAACGAATCGCCGCGCGTCGCATCAGGTGGCGGCAACGCGCGACGGCCGCGGCATCGAAGTCGCGTCGAACATCGCGACGCTCGACGACGCGAAGACAGCCGTCGACAATGGCGCCGACGCGGTCGGCCTGTTGCGCACCGAGCTGCTGTTTATCCATCGCCAGACGGCGCCGAGCGTCGACGAACATCGTCAGAGCTATCAGACGATCGTCGATGCGCTCGCGGGGCGCACCGCGATCATCCGCACGCTCGATGTCGGTGCGGACAAGGAAGTCGATTATCTGACGCTGCCGCCCGAGCCGAACCCGGCGCTCGGTCTGCGCGGCATCCGCCTCGCGCAGGTGCGCCCGGACCTGCTCGAAGACCAGTTGCGCGGTCTGCTCGCGGTTCAGCCGCTCAACGCGGTGCGCATTCTGCTGCCGATGGTCACCGATGCCGGTGAACTGGTGCGTGTGCGCCGCCGCATCGACGAACTCGCGCGCGAAGCCGGCCGCACCGAGCCGATCGAAGTCGGCGTGATGATCGAAGTGCCGTCGGCCGCGTTGCTGGCCGACCAGCTCGCGCAGCATGCGGACTTCCTGTCGATCGGCACCAACGATCTCACGCAATACACGCTCGCGATGGATCGCTGCCAGCCCGAGCTGGCCGCGCAGGCGGACGGCCTGCATCCGGCCGTGCTGCGGCTCGTCGATGCGACCGTGCGCGGCGCGCAGAAGCACGGCAAATGGGTGGGCGTGTGCGGTGCGCTCGCGGGCGACCCGCTCGCGGTGCCGCTGCTGGTCGGCCTCGGCGTGACCGAGTTGTCGGTCGATCCGGTATCGGTGCCGGCGATCAAGGCGCGCGTGCGCAATCTCGATTATCAGCAGTGCCGGCAACGCGCGCAGGATGCGCTCGCGCTCGATTCGGCACAAGCGGTAAGAACGGCGAGCCGGTCACACTGGCCGCTCGATTAAACGAAGGCGCGAAGCGCGCGGCACGCGCCGCGCCGACGCGCTCATGCTTGGACGTCAGTCGACGTCGCGATGAAAAAAAGTGGAGTGGAGCAGACGATGGATGGCAATCCTTTTCTGAAAGTGCAGCGCCTCGGCCGCGCATTGATGCTGCCGATTGCGGTGCTGCCGGTCGCCGGGCTGCTGTTGCGGCTCGGACAGCCCGACGTATTCAATATCAAGCTGATCGCCGACGCGGGCGGCGCGATTTTCGACAACCTGCCGCTGCTGTTCGCGATCGGCGTGGCGGTGGGTTTTGCGAAGGACAACAACGGCGTCGCGGCGCTGGCCGGTGCAATCGGCTATCTGGTCGAAATCGCGGTGATGAAGGATATCAACGACAAGCTCAACATGGGCGTGCTGTCGGGGATCGTCGCGGGTATCGTTGCCGGGATGCTGTACAACCGGTACAAGGACATCAAGCTGCCCGACTACCTCGCGTTCTTCGGCGGCAAGCGCTTTGTGCCGATTGTCACCGGGGTTGCATGTCTCGTGATCGGCGTGGTGTTCGGCTATGCATGGGCGCCGGTGCAGTCGGCAATCGACGCGGCCGGCCACTGGCTCACGACGGCCGGCGCGATCGGCGCGTTCGTGTTCGGCCTGCTGAACCGGCTGCTGCTCGTGACGGGCCTGCATCACATCCTGAACTCGCTTGCGTGGTTCGTGTTCGGCACATTCACACCGCCGGGCGGCGCCGCGGTGACCGGCGACCTGCATCGCTTCTTCGCCGGCGATCCGGCCGCGGGCACCTTCATGACGGGCTTTTTCCCGGTGATGATGTTCGGCCTGCCGGCAGCGTGCCTCGCGATGTTCCATGAGGCGCCGAAAGAGCGCCGCGCGATGGTCGGCGGCCTGCTGTTCTCGATGGCGCTGACGTCGTTTCTGACCGGCGTCACCGAGCCGATCGAATTCAGCTTCATGTTCCTCGCGCCGGTGCTGTACGCGATTCACGCGGTGTTGACCGGCCTGTCGCTCGCGATCTGCTCGGCGCTCGGCATTCACCTCGGCTTTACGTTCTCGGCTGGTGCGATCGATTACGGGCTCAATTACGGGCTGTCGACGAAAGGGTGGGAGGCGATTCCGATCGGCCTCGTGTATGCGGTCGTCTACTACGGTCTGTTCCGCTTCTTTATCCGCAAGTTCAATATGGCGACGCCGGGCCGCGAGCCGGACAACGCGGATTCCGTACAAACGGTGTCGGCCGCTGTCGACGGCGGCTATGCGGCGCCCGCAGGCGGCACGGTGCTGCCGCGTGCGCAGCGGTATATCGCGGCATTGGGCGGTGCGGCCAATCTGACGCTGGTCGATGCGTGCACCACGCGTCTGCGCCTGTCGGTTGTGGATGCGGGCAAGGTGTCGGAAGCGGAACTGAAGTCGATCGGCGCGCGCGGCGTGCTCAAGCGCGGTTCGACCAACGTGCAGGTGATCATCGGGCCGGAGGCGGACATCATCGCTGACGAAATTCGTACGGCGATCGGGCAAGGCGCCGGCATCGTCGGCACGACTGCTGGCGCGCAGGCGGCGGCTGCGTCATCCGTGGCGGCGGCTCAGACCGCGGCGGTGGTGGCTGCGGCGGCGGCGGCAGTCAGCGGCCCGCTCGATCCGGACCCATTGCGTTGGCTCGCGGTGTTCGGCGGTGCGACGAATGTCGCGGCGCTGCAGGCGGTTGCGGCCACGCGTTTGCGCATCGTCGTGCGCGATCCGTCGGCGGTCGATCGTCAGCGGCTTGCGACGCTCGATGTCGCCTGGGTGTCGCCCGATACGTTCCATGTCGTCGTCGGGCAGGCCGCGCAACGCTACGCGCAGCAGCTGTCGGCGCGTCTGCCGGCGATTGGCGGCGCCGCGGCACAGCCCGCGTGATTCGTGATTCCCGTTTCGCCTGGCGCGTTTCGCGTGAGAGGAAGAGATGGATCGCTCGTCGTGAGATGAGCCCCGTCGTGATTCGACAGAGGCGGCATCGTGCCCGCTTTCATCGATGCTGAAGCGCATCGACGCATCGACGCATCGACACATCGACACATCGACACATCGACATATCGATGCATCGCATGGCACGCGGTGAAGCCTGAAATGACAACGCGGCGCCCTGATACCTCGGGGCGCCGCGTTGCGTTTACCGGGTCGCGCTTACCGCTTCGCTTTTGCAGCGTCGGCGGTGCGCCGCGCTTCGAGCCACATCACGTTGATGATGCCGAACGCGAGTGCGACACCGATGCCGAGAATCCAGCTGAAATACCACATCTGATGCTCCTGTTGCTGCCGTTGATTCGACGCGCAACGCACCCGCGTCGCACGCCGCTGGTTCCGTCGATCAATACATCGAGTGACTGTTCTGCTCGAGCGCCTCCGCGGTGACCTTGCCGCGCATCACGCGATACACCCAACTCGTATACACGAGGATGATCGGCAGAAAGACCGCTACCGCGATCAGCATGATCTGCAGCGTCATGCGGCTCGACGTCGAGTCCCAGACGGTCAGGCTGCTGCGTGCGTCGAGTGACGACGGCATGATGAACGGGAACATCGAGAAACCCGCGGTCAGGATCACGCCGATCACCATCAGCGAGGTCGCAAGAAAGGCGGTTTTCTCGAAGCGGGACCTGGCGAGCAATGCCGCAAGCAGTCCGCCGGCAACGCCAGCAAGCGGCGCGGCTATCATCCACGGATACGACGCGTAGTTCGCGAGCCACAAGCCGGGCGCGCCGATCACGCTCTTGAGCAGCGGATTCGACACCGTGTCGAGCGGCGCCGCCTCGACGATCTGATAGCCGCCGATCACCGTCGCGACCAGCACGCCCGCCAGCAGAAACAGCACGATCGCGACGAGCGACGCGATGCGCTGCGCGTGCGCGGCGCGTGCGGCGATCACGCCATCCGATTTCATCCTGACGAACGCCGCGCCATGCGCGGTCAGCATCGACACGCTGACGAGGCCGCACAGCACCGCAAACGGGTTCAGCAGCGCGAAGAAACTGCCGTGGTACGTGGAACGCAGGTCCTGGTCGAACGCGAACGGCACGCCCTGCAGCAGATTGCCGAACGCGACGCCGAACACCAGCGCCGGCACGAAGCTGCCGGCGAACAACGCCCAGTCCCATGCGTTGCGCCAGCCCGCGTGCTCGCGCTTGCCGCGATAGTCGAAGCCGACCGGCCGGAAGAATAGCGCGAACAGCACCAGCAGCATCGCGAAGTAAAAGCCGGAGAACGACGCCGCATAGACGAGCGGCCACGCGGCGAACATCGCGCCGCCCGCGGTGACAAGCCACACCTGGTTGCCTTCCCAGGTCGCGCCGACCGTGTTGACGACGATGCGCCGTTCGCTATCGGTCTTGCCGATAAACGGCAGCAGCATGCCGGCGCCCATATCGAAGCCGTCGGTGAGCGCGAAGCCGATCAGCAGCACGCCGATCAGCGCCCACCAGATCAATTTGAGGGTTGCGTAGTCCATAGTGATGTTTCCCGTGCGGAAAGAGGCGGATCAGACGGCGGTACGCGCGACGACCGGCGCTTCGGGCTGCATCTCGTGGTGGTAGCGCCCGGTGTGCAGCGACGAGGGGCCGAGCCGCGCGTACTTGAACATCAGCATGATCTCGATGATGAAAAGCGCGGTGTAGAACACGACGAAGCCGGCGAGGCTCAGATAAAGATCGCTCGGCGCGAGGCTCGATGCGGACAGCGACGTCGGCAGAATGCCGGCGATCGTCCACGGCTGGCGGCCGACTTCGGCGACGATCCAGCCGAACTCCGCGGCGAGCCACGGCAACGGAATCGCCCAGACGGCCCAGCGCAGGAACCAGCGTCGCTTCTCGAGCAGCAGCGAGCGCTGCGCGCAGAACCAGAAGGCGAGCACGAACGTCACGAGGAACAGGATGCCGAGACCGACCATCAGGCGGAACGAGAAGAACACCGGCGCGACCGGAGGAATGGTCTTCTTTGCGGCCTGGCGGATCTGCTCGGGTGTCGCGTCGCTCACGTTCGGCGTGAACTGCTTGAGCAGCAGGCCGTAGCCGAGATCGGCCTTGTGCGCGTCGAAGGCGGCGCGCACGTCGTCGCCGGCGTCGCCTTGCCTGAGCTTTTGCAGCGCTTCGTACGCGATCATGCCGTTCCTGATGCGCACTTCGTGACGCGCCATCAAGTCTTTCAGACCGACCACCGGCTCATCGAGCGAACGCGTCGCGATAATGCCGAGCGCGTACGGAATGCGGATCGCGTAGTCGGTTCGCTCTTCCTTCTGATTCGGTATCCCGATGATCGTAAACGGCGCGGGCGCGGGCGAGGTCTCCCATTCGGATTCGATCGCCGCGAGCTTGACCTGCTGGACTTCGCCGGTGCGATAGCCGGATTCATCGCCGAGCACGATCACGCACAGCGTCGATGCGAGACCGAAACCCGCGGCGATCGCGAACGAGCGCAATGCGAACTCGGTGTCGCGGCGCTTGAGCAGGTACCACGACGACACGCCGAGCACGAACATCGATGCGGTCACATAGCCGGCCGACACGGTATGCACGAATTTCACCTGCGCGACCGGATTGAACACGACATCGAACAGGTTCACGAGCTCCATGCGCATCGTTTCGTAGTTGAATTCCGCGCCGACCGGATTGTTCATCCAGCCGTTCGCGACGAGAATCCACAGCGCCGACAGGTTCGAGCCGAGCGCGACGAGAAACGTGACGATCAGATGCTGTACGCGCGAGAGACGATTCCACCCGAAGAAAAACAGCCCGACGAAGGTCGATTCGAGAAAGAACGCCATCAGCCCTTCGACCGCGAGCGGCACGCCGAAAATATCGCCGACGTAGTGCGAGTAGTACGACCAGTTGGTGCCGAACTGGAATTCGAGCGTGAGGCCGGTTGTGACGCCCATCGCGAAGTTGATGCCGAAGAGTTTGCCCCAGAACTGCGTCATGTCCTTGTAGATCGGTTTGCCGGTCATCACGTAGACCGACTCCATGATGACGAGAAGCCACGACAGCCCGAGCGTGAGCGGGACGAACAGGAAGTGGTAAAGCGCCGTAACGCCGAATTGAAGACGCGAAAGATCGACAACTTCGCGAGCGGGCATGATGATCACCTTCGGACGGATTCGATGCGGGCACGGACAGCAGTGCCTGTGCGACTTGTTCAGGCGGCAGCGACATCTGCCGGGCCTGCGGATGATTGAAGAAAGCGAGTTTGAGCGCGAACAGCAGGATGAACTTGATCGCGAGCACGATCACGATGTCGCGTGCGAAGGTCGGGCCGCGCGCCCAGCGTGTGATGCGCGCCCACAAGGCGGTGCGCAATGGGTTCCTGTGATTGAGCGTGATGGTCATGATCGGTGGATGACAACGTCACCCGGCCGGTGGCGCATGGCCGAAGCCGGGCGAGTGCATAGCGATTCTAGAAGCGCGGTGGCAGCCACGCGTGTTGCGCGCTGCGGCATGAAGTCGCGAAGGCGTCCTTACGACAGAAGTATTGTGATCCGCGTTGCGCTACGTCAAGGAACTGGAACGTCGAGACCGCGGGCGCGATCCGGACAAAGTCAAAGAAGATAAAAAAAGCCCTGCCGTCGAAAGACGGCAGGGCTTCGTGCTCCCCGCTGTTGCCGGGCGGCGCCCGGCGCTCACACGTTATGCGTATTCAGCGAGCGCGTTGCGCATCTTCTTCATCGCACTGGCTTCGATCTGGCGAATCCGTTCCGCCGATACGCCGAATTCATCGGCCAGTTCATGCAGCGTCGAACCGCCTGAGCCATCGTCTTCGACTTGCAGCCAGCGTGCTTCGATGATCCGGCGGCTGCGCGCGTCGAGCGACTCGAGCGCGGTGGCAATGCCGTCGCTATGCAGCTTGTCGCGCTGACGTTGGGCCAGCACCGCGGTCGGCTCGCTGTGCGAATCTGCGAGGTAAGCGATCGGCGCGAACGACTCTTCGCCGTCCTCGACCTGGCCTTCCAGCGCGATATCGCCACCCGACAGCCGGGTTTCCATCTCCGCCACTTCCTCGCGCTTCACGTTCAGCTCTTTCGCGAGGCCCTCGATCTCATCCGGCGTGAACGCCTGCAACCCCTGCTTGTGGCTGCGCAGGTTGAAGAACAGCTTGCGCTGCGCCTTCGTGGTCGCGACCTTGACCATGCGCCAGTTGCGCAGGATGTATTCGTGGATCTCGGCCTTGATCCAGTGCATCGCGTACGACACGAGGCGCACGTTCTGCGCCGGGTCGAAGCGCTTGACCGCCTTCATCAGGCCGATGTTGCCTTCCTGAATCAGATCAGCATGCGGCAGACCGTAGCCGAGATAGTTGCGCGCGATAGACACCACCAGCCGCAGGTGCGACAGCACCAGCCGCCGTGCCGATTGCAGATTGTTCTGCTCGCGGAATTCCGTCGCGAACTGCCGCTCTTCTGCCGGCGTCAGCATCGGGATCCGGTTCACGGCCTGGATGTAGGCGTCGATATTGCCCAGCTGCCCGGGCAGAAGCGAGGCGTGCGCGAGCGTCAGTGCACCTGCCGAAGCGGCCTTAGCCGACGACGGGCTGAGAGTATTCGGAAGGGTCATCGCATTGCTCACGTAGCGTACTCCTTTGAGTCAGACAAAACGCCGTATTAAGCGGCGCCACCATGGATGTTAGCACTCTGATTTACCGAGTGCTAACACTTAGAGCCTCTAGGGTCATCCAAGTTCCGTCTTTTCCTATTGAAACTTAACTTTTAATAGTATTGTACCCTTCCTGCGCGATTTGCCCTAGCTAGGTTAGGATTCATCCGCACTGCGAATGTGGCCATCCTAGGAGCATGATTTGACGCTACGACGCAGGACGCATGGCGGGCGTTGGCAGTAGTTCCAGGGAACGAGCATGCTGCTATCTCAAAAACGCCCGCTTTTGCTCTCAACAACTCAACTAGGTTCAACCTGGCAATTCAGGGCGCAAGATGAACGAAAACAAAGAGTTTTGGCGTGTTCTGGTACTAAAAGGAGTGTGCGCGGCGGCTTTTCTCGGTTTTTCCGGGGCTGCGGCGGCTGATCAGTTCGGGTTTCAGGTGGCGGGCGGCTGGGCGGACCGGCATACGAACAAGGTTGACCTTGGTTTCGTGTGGGACCCGAATCTCACCTGGTGGCAGATGGGAGACTGGCACTTCTCGCTGGTCGGCGAGGCGCACGCGGCCTGGTGGAATACCGGTGAAGGCGACGTGAACAGGAACATCGGCGAGTTCGGCGTCACGCCGGTCGTGCGTTTCATCAAAACCAGCGGCTGGATCCGGCCGTATCTCGAGGCCGGCGTCGGCATTCGCCTGATTACCCACCCGCGCGAGTCGGACAACTTCACGATGAGTTCGGCGTTCCAGTTTGCGGATATGGTGGGGGTCGGCTTCGCGCTTGGCGAGCACCAGCATTACCAGATCGGCTATCGTTTTCAGCACTTGTCCAACGCCAGTATCAAAGAGCCGAATCCTGGTATAAATTTCCAGCAAGTCTACGTGCAGTACAACTTCTGACGACCGCGGCCACTTCCGGCTCCGTCGGTGAAGGGGCGAATGGGATGGCCGCAAAAGTGATCGAGGCGATTCGCGGGCTCGAGCGCGAACGCTTTCGCGCGATGGTCGACGGCAATGGGCCGCAGCTCGACGCGTTGCTCTCGGAGAGCGTGATCTACGTCCATACGAACGGCAAACGCGAGACGAAGCAGCAGTTCATCGACGCGATCACCGCGGGCCGCCGCCGCTATCGCCAGATCGAGATCCAGTCGCAGGACGTGCTGCCGGTGGGACGCGAAACGTGCGTGGTCACGGGGCGCGCGCTGATCGAAATGGAAGCAAACAACGGCGCGCTGCTCTTTCCGATTGCTTACACCGCGATTCAGGCGCAGGAAGAAGGACAGTGGCGTCTGATCGCGTGGCAGGCGACGCGCTGTGCGCTGGAGTGACGGCGTGAGCGACGTTCGCGATTGCCCCCATCATCTCTGCATCGGTCGCGCCTTTTGAGCGGGCCTTAAGCAAACGCGAGGCAATCCGGTCGGAACTGCACTCGCGTGTGATGCGCATCGCCTGCCGGCGAATCTGCTGTTGCGTTTCCCCTGAGCCTTTCCCTTCCTTTTCCCTTTCGAATGTTTGAGCGCGCGATCAGGCCGCGGCTTTGGGGTGTTCGGGCGATCGCCATACAGCGCGATTGACGCCGCTAATGACCGCATCCACGACTGCCGCGGCTTCATCGCTGCCGATACCCGCACCGTGCCACAGCATGTCGTCCCCGATACGGCAGCCGACGAACACGGCGATCCGGCCGTCGGCCGCCCGCACGGTTTCGCATGACGTGATCTCGATGCGCTGTCCGGCGGCGCTCGCGAATTCAGCCGCGATCTGCTGTGCGTAGGCGTCGTGCGTGATGCTGCTCGCGCTGCCCGGCTTGCCGGCAGTGCCGACGCGGATATCGCGGCTTTCCCAGCGTACGGTGCTTGCGTCAATGCGTCGCGCCGGTCCCGCCACGTCGAAATACTCGCGCGCGAACAGCGTGCAGATCGTATCGGCGCTGACTTCGGCGCCCGACTGGTCGGCGATCGCCTGCACCGCATGGCTGAACTCGATCTGCACGCGGCGCGGCGGCGCAAAGCCCATCCCGCGCTCGAGCAGATAAGTCGCACCGCCCTTGCCGGACTGGCTGTTCACGCGGATCACCGCGTCGTAGCTGCGCCCGACGTCGGCCGGATCGATCGGCAGGTACGGCACTTCCCAGACTGCATCGGGCGCTTGCTGCGCGAAGCCTTTGCGGATCGCATCCTGATGCGAGCCGGAGAACGCCGTGTAGACGAGGTCGCCCGCGTACGGATGGCGCGGATGCACGGGAATCTGATTGCAGCGCTCGACGACGCGGCGCACCGCGTCGATATCGGACAGATCGAGGCCCGGGTCGATGCCCTGCGTGTAGAGATTCAGCGCGAGCGTGACGAGATCGACATTGCCGGTGCGCTCGCCATTGCCGAACAGGCACCCTTCGATGCGATCCGCGCCGGCCATCAGCGCCAGTTCGGCGGCCGCCACCGCGGTGCCGCGGTCGTTATGCGGATGCACGGACAGCACGATGCTGTCGCGATAGCTGAGATTGCGGTCCATCCATTCGATCTGATCCGCGTAGACGTTCGGCGTCGCGGCTTCGACGGTGGCCGGCAGATTCACGATCATCTTGTGCTCGGGTGTCGGCCGCCAGGTTTGCGCGACCGCGTCGCAGACTTCGCGCGCGAACGCGAGCTCGGTCATGCTGAACGTTTCCGGCGAGTACTGGTACGTCCAGTGTGTGTGCGGCCGCGCATCCGCGTGCTCGCGGATGAGCCGCGTGCCGTCGACCGCGAGTGCTTTCACGTGGTCTTTCGTCTGGTTGAACACGATCTTGCGGAACGACGGGCAGATCGCGTTGTACAGATGCACGATGGCGCGCGGCGCGCCTTCGAGCGCGTCGAACGTGCGCGCGATCAGGTCTTCACGCGACTGCACCAGCACTTCGATCGTGACGTCGTCGGGAATGCGCTTGTCGTCGATCAGCTTGCGAACGAAATCGAAGTCGGTCTGCGACCCCGACGGAAACCCGACTTCGATTTCCTTGAAGCCGATCGCGACGAGCATGTCGAAGAACTCGAGCTTCTGCGCAATGCTCATCGGCTCGATCAGCGACTGGTTGCCGTCGCGCAGATCGGTGCTCATCCAGACCGGCGCGCGGTCGATCGTGCGGTTCGGCCATTTTCGGCCGGTCAGCCGGACGGCGGGAAAGGGGCGGTACTTCTCGGTAGGATTGCTCAACATGGTGGCCTCGTTCGTTTAGTCGTATGCGTTGGGATGTCGCGTCGCGCGGGTAGCGCAACGCGACGGGTGCACGGTCCGCGTGCGGGCAGGCGCCGGTGCTAGCGGGAGCAACGAACGGGCGCGGACGATGAGCGGAGTGAGGAACGCGATGGCGATGGTGACGCCGGCAACGTTCGACGACAGAGCGCATGCAATGTGCATTTGACCCTCGCGACTCGTCCGAATGATGTTCGGTCGAGCACAGACGACTACAGGTTGTGAAGGAACTACGGTTTGGGGTGAAACAGAACGACGGGGACTACTGGGAGGACCGCGGACGCTTTCGGGCAGGAGCCCCAGGCAAACGCGGCGCTACGCCTGGCTTACGCTAGACGTAGCGATAGGGGCCGCGCTAGGCGACCGATGGTAATTCGGAGGGAGTTCAGGATGGAACGCATGTGCCGACTGTAAGCGAGCCCGCGCGTGCGTGTCAACCGCGGATTGCGCGGCGCCGTCGCGGGGGACCGCCTGCCGGCTTGCACGCGGGCGCCCGCTCAAGCCGTTTTTTTCGCGATTCCGGCGATGACTTCCACCTGCCGCGCGATTGCCGCGGGCACCGGCGCGGCGCCGCGCATCACGTCGGCGATCCACGCCGCGGTGGTGGCCGCGTCGCGCCCTTCAGGCAAATCGACTGCCGGGGCTTCGGCGGACGACCGCTCGGGCGTCACGAGCGTCTCGCAGATGCCGTCGCGCAGCCAGTCGATCTGCACCTGGCGGCGCGTATCGGCGACCGCTTCGCCTTCGGTGCCGCGGGCGAGCAGCGCACCGCCCGCGGCAGCCTCCGGATGCGCGAGAAATAGCTGCGTGAGGCTCTCGCGATACGGCGGATGCGTGTAGTTCACGAGCCGCAGCGCGGCCGGCGCGAACGGCTGCAGAATCTTGACGAGCGTGTGCGTCGAGTTGCGCACGCCCATCCGGCGGCGCAGCGCGAGCAGCCGCGCGAGTTTCGGCGCGAGTGTTTCGATCGGCGCGAACGCGACGTTGCGCGCGGCGAGCGCGGCTTCGATGTCGTCGTGCGTCTGCGCGGCGTCGATCTGCAGATGCGCGAAGATTTCCGCGCTCGTCACGCGGCCGGGGTCTTCGGTCACGCCGTGCACGAGCACGGGCACGCCTTCGCGCGCGAGCAGCAGCGCGAGCAACGGCACGAGGTTCGGTAGCTTGCGCGCGCCGTTGTAGCTCGGGATCGATACCGCGTGCGAGGTCAGCGACGCCTGCTGCGGGACGCGGATCGGCTCGAATGACGCATGCGCGGCGGCCAGCATCGCGGCGAGTTCGTCGGCGGTCTCACCTTTCAGACGGTAAGCGAGCAGCACGGCGCCGAGTTCGACGTCGGGCACCCGGCCATCGAGCATCGCGCTGTAGAGCGCGTGCGTGTCTTCGGACGACAGTGCGCGGGCGCCATTCGGGCCGCGCCCGATCTCCTTGATGAAGCGGGCGCACGGGAAGGGGGACGAGTCGGGAGTGGCGGAATCGTTCATCGGACGGATGTCGGCAGTCGGCGGCATTGCGGGCGGTTGCGCGAGCGGTGCAGTGCGGTCGCGGCGGCGCTGCCGCCGGGTGGCCGTCACAGCCGATCGGCTAATCGGAATAGGCCGAGTATCGCATGACCCGCGGATCGCCCGAGGCGCAGGCCAGTGGACGCGTCGCGACTCACTAGCTGACATTGCGCTTGCAAGCGGGGCACGGTTCATGCATGCGATATATCAGCGCGTTACACTCGCTGCTTTGCGATTTTTTTGCCGCGCATGCGGCTTCATACATGATGGAGAACGGGATGGGTTACGTCATTACACCGGCGCCGGTCGTCGGCGTGCCGGTGGTCGGATCGAACGATCAGTTCGCGGTGCGTCGTATCTACTGTGTCGGCCGCAACTATGAGGCGCATGCGCGCGAGATGGGGCACGATCCGGATCGCGAACCGCCGTTTTTCTTCTGCAAGCCGGCCGACGCGGTGTTGTACGTGGCGCCTGGCGCGACCGGTGAAATGCCGTACCCGTCGCAAACGAAGAATCTGCATTTCGAGATGGAAATGGTCGCGGCGATCGGCAAGGCCGGCAAGGACATCCCGGTCGAAAGCGCGCTCGATCACGTGTATGGGTATGCGCTCGGTCTCGACATGACGCGCCGCGATCTGCAGGCCGAAGCGAAAAAGCTGGGCCGTCCGTGGGATACCGCGAAGGGCTTCGATTATTCGGCGCCGCTCGGGCCGATTCATCCGGTATCGAAGGTCGGTCAGATCGGCAAGGGCGCGATCTGGCTGTCGGTGAACGGCGAAGAGAAGCAGCGCTCGGACGTGTCGCAACTGATCTGGTCGGTCGCGGAGACGATCGCGTATCTGTCGACGCTGTTCGAGCTGCAGCCGGGCGACCTGATTTTCACCGGCACGCCGGAAGGCGTCGGCGCGGTCGTGAAGGGCGATCTGATGAAGGGCGGGGTGGACGCGCTCGGCGAGTTTAGCGTGCGGGTGGTTTGACCGCGCGTCGGCGGCGTGGTTGGATCGCGGTACAGACTATTTGCCGCGGTTCGACCGGGTCGCGATAGACAGGGTCGCGACAGACCGGGTCACGATAACAGCGACGCGCAAGATCGCGTCGCGCTTGACCGCCTCACGCTTGACCGCCTCACGCTCCCCGACCCGCTAGCGTGAGACCGAGCGGCCATATACGGCAACGCGCCGGACCAGTCGCGTTGGCCGAGGGGCGCCAAAGACCGCGGCGAGGGAGGAGACAGATCGATGAAGCTCTACAGCTACTTTCGCAGTTCCGCCGCGTGGCGCGTGCGTATTGCGCTCAATCTGAAGAAGCTGCCCTACGACTGTGTGCCGGTCCATCTGCTGCGCGACGGCGGCGAGCAGTTCTCGGACACGTATCGATCGTTGAATCATGACGCGGTGGTGCCGACGCTCGTCGACGATGGCAACGTACTGCAGCAGTCGCTGGCGATCATCGAGTACCTCGACGAGACGCATCCGCAGCCGCCGCTCTTGCCCGCCTCGCCGGGCGATCGCGCATTTGTGCGCGGAATCGCGCTGCAGCTCGCATGCGAGATCCATCCGCTGAACAACCTGCGTGTGTTGAAGTATCTGAAGCGCACCGTCGGTGCGGGCGACGACGCGAGAAACGCGTGGTACGCGCATTGGATCAGCTCGGGCTTTACGGCGCTCGACGCACATCTGGCGGCGAGCCGCCGCAGCGGCGCGTTCTGTTTCGGCGACGCGCCGACCCTTGCCGACACGTGTCTGATCCCGCAGGTGTTCAACGCGGATCGCTTCAACGTCGATACGAGCGGATTTCCGACGATTCGCCGCATCTACGACCACGCAATGCAATTGCCCGCATTCGCGCAGGCGGCGCCAGGCGCGCAGCCCGACGCGGAGTGACCCATCGCGCCGCCGTTTGCGCGTCTCGTCGCGTCGCATCCCGTCGCACCGCGCGTGCTCTATGCGGCGCGTGCGGTGTGACTAACCACCGAGCAGCGCGTCGGAGAATTCTTCCGCGCTGAACGGCTGCAAATCTTCGACCGTCTCGCCGACGCCGATGAAGTACACCGGCACCGGCCTTTGCCGTGCGATCGCGGCGAGAATCCCGCCCTTCGCGGTGCCGTCGAGCTTCGTTACGATGAGGCCGGTGAGACCGAGCGCGTCGTCGAATGCTTTCACCTGGGCGAGCGCGTTCTGGCCGGTATTCGCATCGATCACGAGCAGCACTTCGTGCGGCGCGCCTTCGAGCGCCTTGCCGATCACGCGTTTGACCTTGCGCAGTTCTTCCATCAGATGCAATTGCGTCGGCAGGCGTCCGGCGGTATCGGCCATCAGGACGTCGATCTTGCGCGCGCGCGCCGCACCGACCGCGTCGAAAATGACCGCGGCCGGGTCGCCGCTTTCCTGCGAGACGACCGTCACGTTATTCCGTTCGCCCCAGATCGCGAGCTGCTCGCGCGCGGCGGCGCGGAACGTGTCGCCGGCGGCGAGCAGGACCGATTGATCGAAACGTTGCAGATGCTTCGCGAGCTTGCCGATACTGGTCGTTTTGCCGGCGCCGTTCACGCCGGCGATCATCATCACGAGCGGCTGATCGCGGCCGAGCATCAGCGATTTTTCCAACGGCTTGAGCAAGTCGATCAGCAATTCGCGCAGGGCGGCTTTCACTTGCTGCGGGTCGGTGAGGCGCTGCGCGCGGACCTTTTCGTGCAATGCCTCGAGCAGGAACTCGGTGGCGTCGACGCCCGCGTCGGACATCAGCAGCGCGGCCTCGAGTTCCTCGTACAGGTCTTCGTCGATCTTCGTGCCGACGAAAATGCCGGTGATGCTCGAGCTGGTCTTCGCAAGACCGCTTTTCAGGCGCGTGAGCCACGAGCGTTTCGCGGCGGGCTCGGGCGCCGGCGGCGGAACGATTTCGACGGTCTCGAAAGCTTCGGTCGCTGCGGGTTCAATTGCGGCGGCGCTCGATTGCGGGGCGGGCTGCGGTTCGCGAACGGCCTCGCGCGCGGGTTGCGGTTGAGCTGGCGCTTGCGGTTGTTGCGGCGGCTGCTCGGCCGCGCGTTGCGGTTCGGTGCGTTGCGGTGGTGGCTCGGGCTTGGGTTGCGGTTCGGCGCGTTGCTGCAACGGCGCGGGATCGCGTTGCGGCTCAGCGGGCTGCGGCTGCGCGGGATCGCGTCGTGGTTCGGCGGGCTGCTGCTGCGCGGGATCGCGCTGCGGTTCGGCGAACTGCTGCCGCTGCTCAGATTCACGCTGTGGTTCGGCACGTTGCAGTGCCGCCTGCCCGTCGACCATGGGAGCGAAGGCAGTCGGCGCAACGGACGGCGCTGGCACGGCGGCAGGTGCCGCAGCGGGCGCGGCCGCCGATGACGCACCCGGATGCGCCGGCTGCTGTGCCGGCGGCGGCGCGATGTCGACGCGCGGCTCAGCCGCCGGCGCCCCGGCTACCGGCGGCGCAACAGCTGCCGGCGCATCCGGTGCTGCGACGCCGGCTGTCTCCGGCGACTCGGCCTGCGCATTGTCGGATGTCTTGGAACCCCTGAATCGCTTGAGAAAACTGAACATGTGCTGGCGTAGTGAAGAGACGAGCCGGCTTTCTTGCCGGCGAAGGTCGCAAAGGTCAAATGCGGGCCATATCGAATGACTGCGCGACGTGACTGCGGGACGTACTGCGCGGCGATACGGCGCGAAGCGCGCAGCGCTGACGGCGCAGCGGCATCACATCGCTTGCCGCGGCCTCGAAAGCGCAGCCGCACGTGATGATCAACGCCCGCGCCGCATAGCGGCGCGACCACGCGCAGCCATTGCGCAGGCGCACGCATCGTGATGCGGAATTGAAACGCGAGCACGGCGCGTCGGATTCGGCACAACACCGGATTCGGCACAACACGACGGAAGCCGCGCGCGCAAGCGTGACATTTTATCAGGCGCCGCCGGTCTCGCGCCGCCGCGAGAGCGCGCCGACCCATGTGGTAACGTTGGCGCTCCGGCCCGTGCACCATGCGCGGCCGGCATCCGTTCAGCTACCCCGATTACATGTCCCGTCCATCCTCGACGCGCGCGCGCAGCGCGCCACCGCCGGGCCGCGGTCCGGCCCACACGATTCGTATCATCGGCGGCGACTGGAAGCGCACGCCGCTACCCGTGCTCGATCTCGACGGCTTGCGGCCGACGCCGGACCGCGTGCGCGAGACGCTGTTCAACTGGCTGGGCCAGCGGCTTGACGGCCAGCGCTGTCTGGATCTGTTCGCCGGCAGCGGCGCACTCGGCTTCGAAGCCGCGTCGCGCGGCGCGGCGCGCGTGCTGATGGTCGAGCGCCATGCACGCGCGGCGGGCCAGCTGCGTGCCAATCAGGCGAAACTTGGCGCGCGCGCGATCGAAATCGCCGAAGCGGACGCGTTGCGGCTCGCCGCGAGCCTTGCCCCCGGTTCGTTCGATGTCGTCTTCCTTGATCCGCCGTTCGGCGAAAATCTGCTCGACCGTGCGCTCGAACTCGCGGTGCCGCTCGTCGCGGCGGGCGGATGGCTATACGTGGAAGCGGGCGCCGCGCTCGACATCGAAGAGATTCCCGCGCTCGCCGGCTGGGCGATTGTCCGGCAGGGCAAGGCCGGCGCAGTCCACTATCATTTGCTGCGGCACGAAAATGATGAATAATGCGCGTTCGATTACCAGAGCCGGGCAACGGCCATCACGCTTGACAGTCGGGAGTCGGGTCCTTGCGCGCCAATCGCATTGGTGGCGCGCGCAGCCGCGGCGCACCTTTAGCCTGAAGGAAGAGAGGAGAAGTCCATGGTAGTCGCCGTGTACCCGGGTACGTTCGACCCGCTGACGCGCGGTCACGAGGATCTCGTGCGCCGTGCGTCGAGCATCTTCGACACGCTGGTGGTGGGCGTTGCCGACAGCCGCAACAAGCGGCCGTTCTTTACGCTCGACGAACGCCTCGACATCGCGCATGAAGTGCTCGGCCACTATCCGAACGTGCAGGTCGCGAGCTTCAAGGGGCTACTGAAAGATTTCGTGCGCAGCAATAACGCGCGTGTCATCGTGCGCGGTTTGCGCGCGGTGTCGGATTTCGAATACGAGTTTCAGATGGCCGGCATGAACCGCTATCTGTTGCCGGACGTCGAGACGATGTTCATGACACCGTCCGATCAATACCAGTTCATCTCAGGCACAATCGTCCGCGAGATCGCGCAACTCGGCGGCGACGTCAGCAAGTTCGTGTTTCCGTCGGTGGAGAAGCGCCTGCAGGACAAGGTGGCCGAGCTTCAGGCGCAGCAGACGAACCAGCCGTAATGCGCGTAAACTAGGCGTTTTACGCGAAAGCGGCCGGCGCGGTCCGACTCGTGGGTTTGGCGCCTGCGGTTTGAGTCGCCACACCCGCAGGAAGCGACCGGCAGGAAGCGAGACCAGCATGTCCCTGATCATTACCGACGAGTGCATCAACTGCGACGTTTGCGAGCCCGAGTGCCCGAACGACGCAATCTCGATGGGCCCGGACATCTACGTGATCGACCCGAATAAATGCACCGAATGCGTCGGCCATTTCGATGAGCCGCAATGCCAGCAGGTGTGTCCGGTCGAGTGCATTCCGCGCGATCCGCAGCATGCGGAAACGCCGGAGCAGTTGATGGTGAAGTACCGCGCGCTGCAGGCCGCAAAAGGCGCCTGAGCGCGGGCTTCGGTTCCCGCGACGCACTGCCCGCGCAACGCGGCGTGCACTTCAACCGCGGTTGCTCAGGCCGCAACCGCGGCTGTTCAGTTCACGTGTTCAGCAATTCCCGTAACGCGGCGAGCAACGTATCGCACTCGGCATCGGTGCCGATCGTGATGCGCAAATGCTGGTCGGCACGCGGCGTCCTGAAGTGCCGCACGAAAATTTCCCTTTCCCTGAGCTTTGCCGCGAGCGTCGCGGCATCGTGACCGGCGTGGCGCGCAAACACGAAGTTTGCCGCCGACGGCACGACGTCGAAGCCGAGCGCAGTGAGCGCGGCTGACAGACGTTCGCGGCCTGCGATTACCTTTGCGCAGGTGTCGCGGAACCACGCGTCGTCGTTGTAGGCGGCGGTCACGGCGACCTGCGCGACGCGATCGAGCGGATACGAGTTGAAGCTGTCCTTCACGCGCACCAGCGCGTCGATCAACGCGGCGTCGCCGAATGCGAAGCCGACGCGCATGCCGGCAAGCGAACGCGATTTCGACACCGTATGCACGACCAGCAGATTCGGATACCGCGCAATCAGCGAGATCGCCGATTGTGCACCGAAGTCGACATACGCTTCGTCGATCACGACCACCGAATCGGGGTTCGCTGCGACGAGCTTTTCGATATCGGCAAGCGGCAATGCGTGACCGGTCGGCGCGTTCGGATTCGGGAACACGATGCCGCCGTTCGGCACCGCGTAGTCGGCGATGCGCACCTTGAATGCATCGTCGAGCGGCACGGTCCGATAGTCGATCTCGTATAGCTGCGCGTACGTCGGATAGAAGCTGTACGTAATGTCCGGGAACAGCAGCGGGCGGTCGTGTTTCAGCAGCGCGAGAAAGGTCATCGCGAGCACTTCGTCGGAACCGTTGCCGGCGAAGACCTGTTCGACGGCGAGCCCATGGTGCGCAGCGACCGTCTCGCGCAGCGTGCGCGCGGTCGGGTCCGGATAGCGGCGCAACGATTCAGCCGCGTCGCCGAGTTCGTTGCGAATCGCGGTGAGCACCGCGGGCGACGGCGGATACGGGTTCTCGTTGGTGTTCAGCTTCACCGGATGCGCGAGCGCGGGCTGTTCGCCGGGGACATACGGCGTCAGGCGGTGAACGATGTCGCTCCAATAGCGGCTCAATTGGGCCTCCGTGCAAGTTACTGACTGTGTGTGTGACGCTCGCCGCGCACCCTGCCCGTACGCGCGGGGCACGTCGCGCCTGTCCCGCTCAAGGATTGCGATGCAACTGCATCATCGCCCGCTCGAGTTCCCCTTTGACGACCTGCGGCATCACCGCAAGCGCGCGCTCGACGGACGCATCGATCACATCCTGTTCTTCCTTGCGCGGCGGCTTCAGCACGAAGTTCGCGACATCGGGTTTCGCGCCGGCGCGCGCGCTTTCCGGAATCAGGTCGCGCGGATGCCCGATGCCGATGCGCAGCCGCCAGTATTGCGGCGTCGTCAGATGGGCGGAGATGTCCTTCAACCCATTGTGACCGCCGCTGCCGCCGCCGAGCTTGAGCTTGACGGTGCCAGGCGGCAGGTCGAGTTCGTCGTGCGCGACGAGAATCTGGTCCGGCAGGATCTTGAAGAAGTGCGCGAGTGCGACGACCGATTGACCGGAGCGGTTCATATACGTTTGCGGTTCGAGCAGATGTACTTCTTCGCCGTGCAGCCGTGCCTTCGCATAGAAGCCGTGAAAGCGCCGTTCGTCGCGCAACGTCGCGCCCGCTTCGCGCGCGAGTTGATCGACCAGCCAGAAGCCGGCGTTGTGACGCGTCGCGGAATATTCAGCGCCCGGATTACCGAGCCCGACGATCAGCTTGATCATGTTGTCGAGGATAAACGGCTACACGTACACGCCGGCAGCCTTGGGTGAGCCCGCTTACGAAGCTGTAACACGAACCGTCAACATCGCAGAAAAACGTGCGAAAAAAAACCCGCCGGGGCGAACCTCGGCGGGTCACGTCGTCCGTTCCATTGAAACGGATCGAGAGGATAGCTCGCGGAATGCGGCTCAGGTGGTGGCCTGACTAGCTGGCCACCTCAACTGGCCACATCAGCCGACCAACTCAGGCCGCCGGCGTGGCTTCGCCTTCGCCAGCCGCCGCCGGGGTTCCGGCCGCTTCGTCCGCAACCGCGCCAGCCGGAATCGTCGCAGACGCGATCACCGGGTTTTCCGATTCGACGTGCGCGGTCAGCGCTACGCCTGCCGGCAGCACGATGTCCTTCGCGTGCATCGTTTGACCCGCTTCGATCTTCGCCAGATCGACTTCGAGGAACTCCGGCAGCGCGCCCGGCAGACACTCGATTTCGATTTCGTTCAGAACGTGCGAGATCACTGCGCTCGACAGCTTCACGGCCGGATTGGATTCCTGGTTCATGAAGTGCAGCGGCACCTTCGTATGCAGCTTCTTGTTCGGGTCGACACGCTGGAAGTCCACGTGCAGCACGATCTGACGGAACGGGTGGTACTGCACGTCGCGCAGCAACACGGGTTGCGACTTGCCGGCCACCTCGAGGTCGAGAATCGACGAGTGGAACACTTCCTTCTTCAGCGCGTGCCACAGCGCGTTGTGATCGAGTTCGATCAGTTGCGGTTCGCTGCTTGCGCCATAAACGATACCCGGGGTCTTGCCCGAGTTGCGCAGGCGGCGGCTCGCACCCGTACCTTGCTGACTACGCTCGAAAGCGATGACTTTCATTTGCTTCTCCAATACCACTGCCCGCGACCAGGCAGTAAAAAGGACCTCATTGACGAGGCCCCAGACTCGACGGCATGAACCTTCGTTCGTTCATGCCGATTGTGCGAAGCGGCCGCGCTTTCAAACGCGCGGCCACTTCGCAAATTCGGTTCAGCTTTCCGCGAACAGCGACATCACCGAGTCGCCGCGGCGGATACGCGAGAACGTTTCGGCGAGCAGACCCGCGCTCGACAGCGAACGGATCTTCGCGCATGAGCGCGCTTCGTCGCCGAGCGGGATGGTGTCGGTGACGACCAGTTCGTCGAGCGCCGAAGCGGCAATACGCTCGCCCGCGCCGCCCGACAGCACCGGGTGCGTCGCATACGCGAACACCTTCTTCGCGCCGCGTTCCTTCAGTACCTGCGCGGCTTTGCACAGCGTGCCGGCCGTATCGACCATGTCGTCCATGATCACGCAGGTGCGGCCTTCGACTTCACCGATGATGTTCATCACTTCCGCGATGTTCGCCTTCGGACGGCGCTTGTCGATAATCGCGAGATCGCAGTTCAGCTGTTTCGCGAGCGCCCGTGCGCGCACCACACCGCCGACGTCCGGCGACACGACGAGCAGGTCCTCGTGATTCTGCTTGCGCAGATCGCCGAGCAGCACCGGCGTCGCGTAAATGTTGTCGACCGGAATGTCGAAGAAGCCCTGAATCTGGTCAGCGTGCAGATCCATCGTGATGATCCGCTCGACGCCGGCAATTTCCAGCATGTTCGCAACGACTTTCGCGGAGATCGCGACGCGTGCCGAACGCGGGCGCCGATCCTGGCGCGCATAGCCGAAATACGGAATCGCAGCGGTGATCCGGCCGGCGGAAGCGCGCTTCAACGCATCGACCATGATCATCAGTTCCATCAGATTGTCGTTCGCCGGCGCGCAGGTGGACTGCAGGACGAACACATCCTTGCCTCGCACGTTCTCCTGAATCTCGACCTGGATTTCGCCGTCCGAAAAACGGCTGACCATTGCTTTGCCGAGGGGAATACCGAGAATCTTGACGACTTCCTGTGCAAGCGCCGGATTCGCGTTGCCAGTAAAAACCATCAGGCCGTCATGGCTGCTCATCGTGCACCTGCTTCAGGCTGTGGGAGGCGAGGAACTGCGAGAATTTTTGGCAGGGGAGGAAGGACTCGAACCCTCGCATGCCGGAATCAAAATCCGGTGCCTTAACCAACTTGGCGACTCCCCTACGCTAACCTTGAACACCGCCGGATGCCGTAGGAACATCCGACGTTGCGAAACTCATGACGCGAAGCCGAAGAGGGGATGCGTATCCAGGCTTGCCGTTACTGCGCTGTTCCATCCGGCTGGCAACGCGGCTTGTGCCGCCTGTGCTTCACCGATACTGCGGAATGCTGCGAAAACGCTTGCGCCCGACCCGGTCATCCGCGCTGGCGCGATGCTGTCCGAAATGGTTTCGAACCACCGCAACACTTGCGCAACTTCCGCGTATTTTCCCACGACAACTTGCTGCATGTCATTGCGACCGAATCCATCCGGCCACGCTGCGCTGCGGCTGCGCTGTGTAAGAAAGTCCGTAATTGTGAGGGGTTCGGAATCCCTTGTCAACGATTTTTCAGAGAAAACCGCAGCGGTCGGGACATGCACTTCCGGCTTCACCACAAGGAAATAACGCGGCGGCAATTCTACCGTCTGCAGCGCTTCTCCGACACCTTCCGCGAACGCATTTTTGCCGAACACAAAGAACGGCACGTCCGCGCCGAGGCGCAGTGCGAGGGTCTGCAATTCGGCGCGCGGCAGATTCAGCTTCCACAGCCGGTTCAGCGCGAGCAGCGTGGTCGCCGCGTCGGAGCTGCCGCCGCCCAGACCCGCGCCCATCGGCAGACGTTTGTCGATCTCGATGTCGACGCCTTGCGCGATGCCGGTGTGCTCCTTGAGCAGCTTTGCCGCGCGCACGCTCAGGTCGTGATCGGCGGGCACGTCCGGCACGTCGGTGAGGCGCTCGATGCGGCCGTCCGCCCGACGCGTGAAGTGCAGACGGTCGCCCCAATCGAGCAGCTGGAAAACCGTCTGCAGCGAGTGGTAACCATCCGGCCGGCGGCCGGTGATGTGCAGGAAAAGATTGAGCTTCGCCGGAGCGAGGCAATCGCGCAGCGAATCGTTCGTGTCGGTCATGAGTCCGGAGTGTGAGGCGTGCCGTTCGGGTTGACGCGTATTTTATTGGTCAATCACGAGTTTGATGCTGAGCGGCGGCTCTTCGCGGGTCAAATTCACGCGCTTGACGCCGCTGGCCGGCGCCTCAGCGTACGCGAGATAGTCGATCGTCCAGCCGTCCTGGTCGATCTGCTTCGGCCGGGACGGCTCTTGCGGATCGGCAACCGTCCGTGCTTTCGACGTCGGCGCGACCGACGGCTGCAGCCAGTAGCGCAGCCCTTCGACCGGCAACGCAAAGCCGAGCGCGTTCTGCATCAGCGTCGACACGTTGTCGGCCGTGAGCGGCTGACGATTGGGCAATTCGAGCGTTGCCGAAGCCGGCGACGACGTGACGATCGCCATCGTCTGGCCAAGCGGATTGCGCATCTGCACCGTGACCGTGTCGCCGGTTTCGCGCCAGTCGAAGTTGCCGTACGCATTCTGCTCGCGGCCGTACGAGTCCGTGTACTGCACTGCGAAGCGGCCATGATAGGCGCGTGCGGTTTGTGCCGTGACGGCGGTGGCCGCGTTCGATGTCGACGGCCCCTGCGGTTTCACGCTCGCGCAACCTGCGAGCGTGACGAGCGCTGCCGTTGCCAAAGCCGGAAGCACGAGCGACGCACCGCGCGGCGCCCGGATGAGGTGGAAAAAACGGATGAGATGTCGATGAAAAGGCGCGAAAAAATGCATCAGAGGTCGTTCACCTGGAAGCGTTTGAGCGTCTTGAGCAGCGTATCGTTATCCGGCTCGAGCTTGCGGGCTTCGCGCCACGCGGCGCGTGCCTGTTCCTCGTCGCCGCTCTTCCACAGCACTTCGCCCAGGTGGGCGCCGATCTCCGCATTCGGCTGCAGATCGTAAGCCTTGCGCAGGATCTTGATCGCATCCGACGTGTCGCCGAGCCGATACTTGACCCAGCCGACGCTATCCATGATGAACGCGTCGTTAGGCGCGAGCGCCGATGCCTTTTCGACCAGCTTGTCCGCTTCCTGCAGCCGCTGATTACGATCTGCAAGCGAATAGCCCAGCGCGTTGTATGCCTGCGCGTTATCCGGCTGCGTGCGCATCAGCCTGCGCAGTTGCGCTTCCATCACGTCGTAGTGGCCGGTCTTCTCGGCGGCCATTGCATAGTCGTACGTGAGATCGGGGTCGTCGGGGAAATCGGCCACGGCCTGCTGCAGCCGCGCTTCGGCTTCCGGGTAGCGCTTCGCGTCGAACAGGATCGCGGCGTCGGTGCGAGCGAGCAGCGCCTGGTCGCGCGGGTCTATCGCATGGATGCCGGCCAGCACCTTGCGTGCTTCATCCGGCTTGCCCTGCTTTTCGAACAATTGCGCGCGCGTGACCTGTGCGGGGATGTATTGCTGGCTCGTCGGCGGAATCTTGTCGAGATAGCCGGCGGCCGCTGCTTCGTTTTTCTGCTCGAGCGAGAGTTGCGCGAGATAGATGTATGCCTGACCCGGATCGGCGCCTTGCGTCTTTTCGGCCTGTTGCGCGTACTGCGTCAGATACGTCTGCGCTTCGGGGAAGTTTTTCTGCTGGATCTTGATCAACGCGAGCGCGATGAGCGGCGTGAGGTCAGACGCGTTGTCCTTGTGCATGACTTCGAACTGCTTTTGCGCGTCGTCGAGACGGTCGCTCGCGAGATACATCTGTGCGAGTGCAAGGCGCGCGTCATGCGACTTGGGATTCTGCTGTACGTATTTTTCGAGCGACGCGATGCCTTCCTGACGCTCTTCCGGGCCCATCTGCGCGAGCGTCAGCGCGGCCGGCAAGTAGTCGGGCTTCAGTGCGAGCGCCTGTTCGAGCGACTTGCGCGCGCCGGGGGGATCGTCGGCGAGCAGTTGCTGGCGGGCGATCGCGAGCTGAGCCTCGGGCCGGTTCATGTCATTCTTCAGCAGGTCCTGAAGCACATGCAGGCCGCCCACGCGATTCGGTCCACGCGAGATCAACAGCTGTAGTGAAAGAATGCCGCTGCCGCGATTTTCCGGTTTGATTTTCGCAAGCTCGCTCGCAAGCAGCGGCGCCGCTTCGTCGGGCTTGCCGGACAGCACGAGCAGCGATGCGTCGAGCTGGGCGGCGCGCTCGGAGCCGGGCGCGTATTGCTGCCACAGCTGGGCGGCCGCGAGCGCGTCGGTCGGGCTTTGCGCGGCAAGTGCGATCTCGGTTGCGCGCTGCGCCATCCGCGGATCGTGCGTATCGCGCGCGAGCGACAGGTAGGTCTGGTAAGCGGGCGCCGGCTGATTGCGCTGCAACGCAACTTCAGCGGCTAGCACCTGGAACACGATCTGACTCGACAGCGGTACATCCGGAAGATTTTTTTGCTCATCCGCGTCCGGGCTGAATGCATCCTGCACCGAAACCGAATTGTCATCTGTATCGGGCGACGGGTCTTGCGCATGCGCGGGCAACGCGGCCAGGGTCCAGACAGCCAGCGCGGCGGCAGCGCAAAGCCGACGCGCGAACGCCCCGCGCGGCATCGGGTTCGCGTCGCCGTAGGGCTCACGGCCGGCCTTGGCCGGACGCTTCAGAAGCAGCTTTACGAAGGACAGGTTCATGGAAATCCGTTCAATGTTTCGGTCGATTGTAACGCGCTCGCTACAATACGCGCACAACCAACGATGCAAGTTGCAGACCCGTTAGATATGCCAGAGTTGCCAGAAGTTGAAGTCACCCGCCGTGGGATCGAGCCTTATGTGGCCGGGCGCCGCATCGAGCGGGTCGAGGTGCGCACGCCAGCGTTGCGCTGGCCGATTCCGGCCGAACTGCCGCGCGTGCTGCGCGGCCGGCTCGTGAAGAGCGTCGAGCGGCGCGGCAAGTATTTGCTGTTCGGGATGGACGAGGGCTGGTTCATCGTGCACCTCGGCATGACGGGCACATTGCGTGTGCTGCGCAATATGCCGCATCCGCCTGCGGCTGCGAAGCACGACCATGTCGACTGGATCTTCGACGAGTTCATCTTGCGGTTCCGCGATCCGCGCCGCTTCGGCGCGGTGCTCTGGCATGCGCGCGCGGACGGCGATGTGTACGACCATCCGCTGCTCGCCGGACTCGGCATCGAGCCGTTCGCGCCGGCCTTCTCGGGCGCGCTCTTGCACCGCAAGACACGCGGACGGACCGTGTCGGTGAAGCAGGCGCTGCTCGCCGGTGAGATCGTGGTCGGGGTGGGCAACATTTACGCTTCTGAAAGCCTTTTTCGCGCAGGCATCCGGCCGACCACGCAGGCCGGCCGTGTCTCGCTCGTGCGTTATGAGCTCCTCGCGGATGCCGTGCGCGTGACGCTTGCCGCCGCGATCGAAAAAGGCGGCAGCACATTGCGCGACTTCGTCGGCAGCGATGGTGAAAGCGGCTACTTCCAACTCGATTATTTCGTCTATGATCGCGCGGGGCTGCCGTGCCGCGTATGCGGAACGCCGATCAGGCAGATCGTGCAAGGGCAGCGTTCCACTTACTATTGTCCGACCTGCCAGCGCTGACTGTTCAGTTACCCCATGACCGTTGCGTCCACGATACCCGTTTTGAGCGATTTCTCTGTGCGTTTGATCGCATGGCAGCGCCAGCATGGCCGCCATGACCTGCCGTGGCAGAACACGCGCGACCCTTACCGCATCTGGCTGTCCGAGATCATGCTGCAGCAGACGCAGGTGTCGACGGTCATCCCGTACTACGCGCGCTTTCTCGCGCGTTTTCCGGACGTGGCATCGCTCGCGGCGGCGCCAGCCGACGACGTGATGGCGCTGTGGGCCGGGCTCGGCTACTACTCGCGCGCACGCAATCTGCACCGCTGCGCGCAGGTGGTCGTCGAGCAGCATGACGGCGCGTTTCCCGAGTCGGTCGAAGCGCTGGCGGAGTTGCCGGGCATCGGGCGGTCGACCGCGGCTGCAGTCGCATCGTTCGCTTTCGGCGCGCGCGCGACGATTCTTGACGGCAATGTAAAGCGCGTGCTCGCGCGCGTGTTCGGCGTCGAAGGCTTTCCAGGCGACAAGCGCGTTGAGAACGCGATGTGGGTGCTCGCGGAATCGCTGCTGCCGTCGAATGCGGCGAACGACGAAGTCAGCGCGTATACGCAGGGCTTGATGGATCTCGGCGCGACGCTATGCGTGCGCGGCAAACCCGATTGCATGCGCTGCCCGTTCGCGACGGATTGCGTCGCGAACGTGACCGGCCGCCAGCGCGAACTGCCGGCCGCGCGACCGAAGAAGGCGGTGCCGACGCGCCGCACGTGGATGCTGGTGCTGCGCGACGGCGATGCGGTGATGCTGGAGAAGCGCCCGCCGTCGGGTATCTGGGGCGGCTTGTGGAGCCTGCCGGAGGCGGCGGACGAAGCGGCGCTCTCGGCACGCGCGCGCGCGCTCGGCGCACATGAAGCGGTGTCTCCGCTCGCGCCGTTCACGCATACGTTCACGCACTTCCGGCTCGACATCGAGCCGCGTGTCGTCGAGTTGAATCGCGTGGCGGGTGCGAAGGTCGCGCTTGCGGATGGCGAAACCGCGTGGGTTTCACTGCGCGATATCGACGCGTACGGTGTGCCCGCGCCGGTGCGCAAGCTGCTCGATGGTTTGCAGGGTTCGCTGCTGTAGTGATGTGAATGCGCGAACACAAGTGCGAACACAAGCGTGAATGCGAGCGAGCGGTTGTTTTGCCCGCGCGCTGTCGTTGTCGCTGAAAGCTGAAGCAATAGCTAACGCTATAGCAACTGATGCTGCTGCATATAGTGATGCACGACATCGATGCGCGCACCGGCATCGAGCAGCTCCATCAGCTTTTGCCGCGCACGCAGCGCAATAGGCAGGACTTCCGATAATCGGTTCGATACCCACGTCGGGTCGTCGAGACGAAACGGTTCATTGAACGGCAGACTGTCCGGATCGCGCTCGCGAATGCTTGCGATAATCCGTTCGAGCACCTCCGCGCAGGCGCCGAACTTCGCGAGGTGAGTCGGCCCTTCGAGCGGCACATCTTCACCGAGCGGCTCGGCCATGCCGACCAGCAAGCCGTTCTGTTCGACGCGATGCGACAGCAGCCTGAAGCGCCGCGTGCCGCGTGCGCGAATCAGCAGCATGCCGAATTCGTCGACATCGCATTGATCGATTTCCGCGAGACATCCCACCGGCTCCGGCACCGACTGCTCATCGGGCTTCGCGACCTCACCGCCGCTTTTCAGCAGGCACACGCCGAACGGCGTCTTGTCCCGCAGACAGCCTCGCGCCATGTCGAGATAGCGCGCTTCGAAGATCTTGAGGGGCAGCAGCCCATCGGGAAACAGCACCGTATGCAGCGGAAAAAGCGGCACATCGGCAAGCACAGACGATGTAGAGGACATGGCGCAACGCTTCGGTTAAGACCGCGCACGCGCGGCCGGCTAAGCCACCAGCTTCGACGATTGATCGACGTCGATTGGTGCGTCTCGATGCCGCACGATTACGTTCGCTTGACCCTTCAGACGCGCGGCAAGCGTCTCTGCGATGAATACCGAGCGGTGCTGACCGCCGGTACAGCCGATGGCAACCGTCATATAGCTGCGATTGTCGTCGCGGAAGTGCGGCAGCCACTTGATGAGAAACGCCTCGATGTCGTCGATCATTTGATGCACGACGGGCAGCGCGTCGAGAAAATCGATGACGGGTTGATCGAGGCCGGTGAGCGGTCGCAACAGATGATCGTAATACGGGTTCGGCAGCGTGCGGACATCGAAGACGAAATCGGCATCGAGCGGCACGCCGCGCTTGAAGCCGAACGACTCGAACATCAGCGCGAGGCCGGTGTGTTCCTGTTCGATGAAACGTTTGACCCACGCGCGCAGCTTATTTGCGCGCAGATTGCTGGTGTCGATCTGGTGGCCGAATTCGGCGAGGCCGGCGACGAGTTCGCGTTCGCGCTCGATCGCTTCGGCAAGCGAGGTCAGCAGGCCGACGTCCGCGTCGTGCGCGGTCGACCCGGACAGCGGATGGCGCCGGCGTGTTTCCGAAAAGCGCTGGATCAGCGATTGCGTGCTCGCATTCAGAAACAGCACGCGTACATCGTGTTCGCGCGATAAGTCGCGAATCATCTCGGGCATCTCGTCGAGCGACGCGCTCGAACGGGCGTCGATTGCGACCGCGAGGCGGTCGTGGCCGTCGGCGGTGAGGTAGCTGGCGAGTTCGGGCAAAAAACGCGGCGGCAGGTTGTCGACGCAGTAGTAGCCAGCGTCTTCGAGCGCGTTCAACGCAACAGACTTGCCGGAGCCGGAGATGCCGGTGATCAGGACGATGCGCATGGGGAGGAAAGGTCGGTTGGTTTCATCATAGCATCAGGTGTTACCGCCCGCGCCCGCTTGCCCACGCGGTTACATCAAATGAGCTTGCCTGGGAACTGGCTGTCGGGGTCCTGCATCGCGAGGCGCTGGCGGTCCATGAAATCGCGCAGCGTGTCGATGCCGCGCAGCTGCAGGATCGTGTTGCGCACCGCGGCTTCGACCAGCACCGCGAGGTTGCGGCCGGCCGCCACCTGAATGGTCACCTTGCTGATCGGCAATCCGAGCACGTCGACGGTCTGGCTTTCGAGCGGTAGACGCTGGAATTCGCCGTCCGGGCGGCGCACCAGCTGGACGATCAGCTTCAGCTTCATTTTGCGGCGCACGGCTGTTTCACCGAAGATCGTCTTGATATCGAGCAGACCGAGGCCGCGCACTTCGAGCAGGTTCTGCAGCAAAGGCGGGCAGCGCCCTTCGACGAAATCCGGGCCGAGGCGCACGAAATCGACAGCGTCGTCGGCCACGAGGCCGTGGCCGCGGCTGATCAGCTCGAGGCCCAGTTCGCTCTTGCCGAGGCCCGAGTCGCCGGTGAGCAGCACGCCCATGCCGAGGATGTCGAGGAACACGCCATGCAGCGTGGCGCGCGGCGCGAGGATGCGCGACATATAGAGCCGCAGGCTGTCGATCACCGCCGCCGGCGACATCGGTGTGGTGAAGAGCGGCGTCGACGAGCGCGTGCAGCGCAGCACCAGTTCGGGCGGTGCGGCCACGCCGCCCGCCACGACGAGGAACGGCGGTTCGAGCGCGATCAGCTCGGCCATATGGCGCGAGCGGTCATCGTCGGATTGGCGCTGGTAATAGTTGGTTTCGGCTTCGCCGAGCACCTGGATCCGGTTCGGGTGAATCAGGTTCAAGTGGCCCACGAGGTCCGCACTGGACGTTGCGGTGGCAACCGTTTCCGCCGAGAAGCCGCGTTCCCAGCCTTCATGCCCGGTCAGCCAGCTGAGTTTCAGCGTGGCGGCATTGTCGTCAAAAATACTTTGGGCGTTGATGCTGGACGTATCCATGTGTCCATGACTCCGGTGTGCGCCGCTTGTACGTTAGTCGTCGCGACGCGCGCGCCGCGGGTTTGGCCCGGCGCGGGCCCCTTTATGATTGCGATTCCGCCGTTGCGTTTTCCGCTTGCCTTTATCTGGCCATTCGGTCCGTCGGCCCGGCGGATGCGGGCTTCGTCGATACCGCGGTAACCGGCGCACCCCCGCGATTCTTGTCGCGAACGGTCACCGCCGGGTGGTGACCGACCCGTCCGACCCGCGCGACCCGCGCGACCGGGTTGCCGGCCGCGGCGCCATCCGGGCGACGCCCCCGGTCGCGCATTGTGCCGCTATTCCGGTATCTGTCAAGGTTGCCACTGAGTGAGCAGGCGATGCAACGCTTCGCGATTTTCTTCCGTGTGCAGGCGCTCGCGGGTTTCGCGGTCGGACAGCAACTGGGCGATCTCCGACAGAATTTCGAGGTGCTGCTGGGTCGCCTGTTCCGGGACCAGCAGGAAGATCAGGAGCGATACCGGCTGGCCATCGGGCGACTCGAACGGAATCGCGTCCGCGAGACGCACGAATGCGGCGAGCGGCTGCTTCAGGCCTTTGATCCGGCCATGCGGGATAGCGACGCCTTCGCCGAGCCCAGTCGAGCCGAGACGCTCGCGGGCGAACAGATTGTCGGTGACGATGCTGCGGGCGATGCCGTTCTGGTTTTCGAAGATCAGGCCCGCTTGCTCGAATACGCGCTTCTTGCTGGTAACGGAAAGGCCGACGACGACGTTCTCGAGCGGAAGATATTTGGCTAAACGATTCATGTTGACAGGCGCGTTGATCGCCTGGGTTCTCCTCGCTGTGGCGTTTGAATAGCGTTCCATGCTCGGCAGTTGCTCACGGCGATGCGCAGTTGAGCCCAAAAAGCAGGACTCGGGCTGATTGACCCCGAAAGTGACCAAAACATTATAGAACAGCGTTGCAGCGGATGGTGCGCCGCGCCATGGTGGCCGGTTTCGCATCCGGAGCATGCACGTGCCTTCTCGAGCGAAAAATCGCGACGATTGGCGTATAGCGTTCGTCAAACGAAAAAACCGCCCTGAAAAGGGCGGTTTCGCGCGGGGGACTGGTGTGTGCCTATTGCGGCGGAATCTCCGCCTGGGACGGCACCGGTTGATATTTGATCGCTTCGTGCTGATGGCCTTGCAGGCGATCCTTGTGACGAATGACTTGCCTGTCAAGCTTGTCGATCATCAGGTCGATGGCCGCGTACAGGTCGCCGTCGCAGCTCTCGACAAAAATATCCTTGCCCTTCAGATGCAGGTTGATTTCAACCTTTTGCCTCTTTTCCTTTTCCTTGTGATTGTCGACCGAGAGGACCACACTGCCGTCGATCACCTGATCGAAGTGTCTTAGCACTCTATCCAGTTTGGTGATCACGTATTCTCGCAATGCCGGCGTAACTTCGAGATGGTGTCCACTGATCTTCAGATTCATAGTGCTTCTCCAAGCGAATGGCCGCCAGGATCCGCATGGATGCGTCAGCGCCGGTCGATCCGCCGGCCCGCCTTGCCGTCCCCCGGTAACAGCGCTGCAGGTCGTATCGGCCAGCCTGCTCCGCCAACCCGCGGTGCGGCCGGAAATTACCCGCCGCAGGAAGCAGCGAGCTACAGAGACTTGCGCAGATTGACTGCCGGAATTTTCAACGCTTCGCGGTATTTCGCTACGGTGCGCCGTGCGACTACGAAACCTTGTTCGGCCAGCAGTTCGGCAATGCGGCTGTCTGAAAGAGGAGATTTGGTGTCTTCTGCTCCTATCAGTTGCTTGATGAGCGCGCGAATGGCCGTGGAAGAGGCCGCGCCCCCGGTGTCGGTCGATACGTGCGATCCGAAGAAGTACTTAAATTCAAGCGTCCCGAACGGGGTGAGCATGTACTTCCCGGTTGTTACACGCGAGACCGTCGACTCGTGTAGACCCAGCGTATCAGCAATTTCCCGCAAAACCAAGGGGCGCATGGCAATTTCACCATGGGCAAAAAAATTCTTTTGACGCTCGACAATGGCCTGCGCAACGCGCAGGATCGTTTCGAATCGTTGCTGGATATTCTTGATCAGCCAGCGTGCTTCCTGCAATTGCTGGCGCAGCGATCCGCTGCCCGGGTCGCCGCGGTTGTTGCGCAGAATATTCGCGTACAGATGGTTGATGCGCAGCTTCGGCACCACTTCCGGATTCAGCTCGGCCTGCCAGCCCTGTGCCGTTTTGCGCACCATGATGTCCGGCACCACGTAGTCCGCTTCGGCCTTGCCGTAAGCGGCGCCTGGAAAGGGCTCGAGCGAGCGGATCAGCATATGCGCGTCGCGTAGGTCGTCGTCGCTCGCTTTCAGGTGTTTGCGCAGCCGCGTGAAGTCGCGTGCGGCAAGCAGTTCCAGATGGTGCGCGACGATATCGAGCGCAAGCGTGCGCGTGGGCGACGGTTCGAGCCGGCACAGCTGCAGTCTCAGGCATTCAGATGCGGAGCGTGCGCCGACACCGGCGGGATCGAAGCTGTGCAGCAACGCGAGCGCGGCATTCAGTTCGTCGAGATCGACCTCGAGCTCGTCGGGCAGATCGGCCATCACTTCTTCGAGCGTGGCGGTCAGGTAACCGTCTTCGTCGAGCGTTTCGATCAGGAATGTGATGAGCGCGCGATCGCGCGGACTTGCCTGCGTGACGCGCAATTGCGCGGTCAGGTGATCGCGCAGCGTCGTGGTGGATTCGTGGATTTGCAACGGCGGAAGGTCGTCGTCGTCAGATGCGTTCCCGGACCTGCCATAGTCGTCCAGATTCCACTGGTTCGCGTCCGTTGCGCTATCGGATGAGAGGCCGTTGTACTCGTCGACGCCCTGCGGCTCGCTGTTCTCCGAGCTTTCGCCCGATGCGGAAGAAGACGTGGTCGACGACGGCACGTTGGCCATCTGCTCCGGCGCATTGTTGGGGGACGTCTGCGCGATCACCGTGCCGTCCGCCGCGACGCGCAGCGGACTCGCGATCCAGTCGTCCTCGGTTTCGAGCAGCGGATTCTGCGCGATTGCCGTCGATACCTCCTGCTGGAGCTCAAGCGTAGACAGCTGCAACAGCCGGATGGACTGCTGCAGTTGGGGTGTCAGCGCAAGATGCTGCGACAGGCGAAGTTGGAGGCTGGCTTTCATGGCAATGTGAGATTCATTGTAGAGAGTTTGCCACGACCGCGAAACCTCGCGCCCCCGCATAAACGCGGGGGATCGAGATTTTTTTCGATGCGCATACGCGCATTCGACGCGAACCTTGAAGCCTATCTCGTCAAAATTACTGAAGCCACTGCCCGCGCGCTCGCGAACGGTACAACCTCGCAGGTCCGCGCGTTTCTTCGCTGGCTGGGGCTCGCAGCGGCAGGGGCGTTACATGCGGAAGTGTTCGCCCAGATAGACGCGGCGCACGCTCTCGTTTTCGATAATGTCGCCGGGCGCGCCGGCGGCGAGCACGCTGCCGTCGCTGATGATGTACGCGTGGTCGCAGATGCCGAGCGTTTCGCGCACGTTGTGGTCGGTGATCAGCACGCCGATGTTGCGCTGCTTCAGGAACTTGACGATCTTCTGGATTTCCAGCACCGCGATCGGATCGACGCCCGCAAACGGTTCGTCGAGCAGAATGAAGCTCGGATTGGTGGCGAGCGCACGCGCGATTTCGACGCGGCGCCGCTCGCCGCCTGACAGCGACAATGCGGGGTTCTCGCGCAGATGAGCAATCTGCAACTCGTCGAGCAACGCTTCGGTGCGTTGTGCAATCGCATCCTTCGACAGACGCCGGCCGTCTTCTCCGTACTGCAGTTCAAGCACCGCGCGGATGTTCTGTTCGACGGAGAGCTTGCGAAAAACCGATGCTTCCTGCGGCAGATACGACAGCCCGAGCGAGGCGCGCTTGTGAATCGGCAGCAGGCTGATCGAATTGCCGTCCAGATCGATTTCGCCGGCATCGAGCGGCACGAGGCCGACGATCATATAGAACGATGTCGTCTTGCCGGCGCCGTTCGGACCGAGCAGGCCGACCACTTCACCGCTCTTCACGTCGAGCGAGACGTCCTTGACGACCGTGCGCGAGCCGTAGCGCTTCTTCAGGTTGCGCACGGCAAGCGAACTGCTGGTGCCTGCCGGTTTGCGATGGGGGAGGGCAGGGGCGCTCACGGTTTCGTGGTTCCTTGTCCTTGGCTGTCGGTGGCAGACGGGGTGGACGGGTTGGCCGATGGGCTCGACGACGGGTTGGCGGACGGGGTGGCCGATGAAGCGGCAGACGGTCTTGCTGGACGGCCGCCCGCGGCGGGCGTCGGATTCGCGTTCTGACCTTGGAACTGCGTGGTCGGCTGCAGCGCGGCCGACGGGCCGCTTGCCGGCTGCGCGCCGCCGTTGCGCGGCGCGAGCATCGCGCGCACGCGGCCGGTCGGGTTACCGGGGCCGGCGACATCGGGGCCGGCTTTCGCCGTGTAGAAATCGTTCTGGCCGTCGTACGTAATCACGCTGCCGTGCACTTCGTCCATTATCGTGGACAGCCCTTGCAGGCGGCGCACCGTGGCGCGCGTGGTCAGCGTGGTGAGGTCCTGCTTGCCGTCGTAGTCGATGCGCTCGGCATCGCCATCGATATATTCGTCGAGGCCTTCACGCTTCTGGCGGAAATACGCGAGGTTCTTGCCGGTCGACGTGCCGGTCGCGTACTGATAGCCCTGCGGATCCTGCGTCACTTCGACACGATCGGCCTTGATCACGATCGTGCCTTTGGTCGCGACGACATGGCCGGTAAAGATATTGACCTGTTTCAGGTCGTCGTACGTCATATTGTCCGCTTCGATATTGAGCGGTTTGTCCTTGTCGGCGCGGTCCGCGTGCGCGAGCGGAGCGAAGCCCGCGAGCGGCAAGGCTGCGAGCAGCGCCGCCAGCTGGATGGCGAGCGGGGTGGCCCGCGCGGCGCGGCGCGTCGACGGCCGTGCGCGCTGCACGCGCAACACGTGCAGCATGCGCAGGCAGCCGGTCAGAAAACGGGGGAACGATTCGCTCATGCAGTCACGCTGGAAATGAAACACCCGGATCACCTGGAGATGCTGCCGGACGCGTCCGATGCGGCGATTGCGCCGCGCACGTTGCCGAACAGCTGCATGACCCGGGTCACATTGTTGTAATTCATGCCGTCGGCCGTCATGATCGAAAGGCCGCGCTGAAGTTTAACCGGCTTTTCGGTCTCGATCACATCGTCGTTCACCAGCACCCGAAAATGCTGCGAATCTGCTTGCATCTGCGGATCGCCGTCGCCGGCGGCGCGCAGGATGCGCGCGTGATCGTACAGATCGACGATCGACGCGTCGCCGTTGACCGTGCCCCATTCACCGGTCGCGGTGACGATCGGCTTGCCTGGCTGGAACGCGCGGATCGCGGGCATTGTCAGGTCGCTGGTTTCGGTGTCTTCGTAATGAATCAGTTTCTGCGCGGTGAGCCGGTATTGCGTCGTGCCGGACTGATCGAGCTCGGAAACCGAAAAATTATCGGCGAAGTAGTCCGGCGTGTGCGACTTCGGGCGGACCACGTCTTCGTTCTCGCGCGGCTTGGTCGCCTGCAGCAGCCAGTACGTGACGCCCGCGAGCAGCGCCATCACGAGCACCGGAATCAGCGAAGTCCAGCGAAACCTGTTCATCCGTTCGATCCGCTCATAAGCCGCACGCGGCGCGCAGCAGGTCGTCGTAGCGATTCTGCGCGCGCAGCAGCGTATCGCAGACTTCGCGTACCGCGCCGTGGCCGCCGCGCGCTTCGCTGACCCAGTGCGCGCGCGCGATCACTTCCGGATGCGAATTCGCCGGCGCCGCGGCGAAGCCGACCTGCAGCATCACTGCGAGGTCGGGCCAGTCGTCGCCCATGTAACCGCAGTCCTCGGCTTTCCTGCCGGTCTGGTTCAGCAGGTCCGCGAACGCGACGCGCTTGTCCTTCACACCCTGGTAGATATGCGTGATCTGCAGATTCTTCGCGCGCTCGACCACGATGCCCGACTCGCGTCCGGTGATGATCGCCGTATCGATGCCGGCTTCGCGCAACAGCGTCGCGCCGTGGCCGTCCATCGAGTTGAACGACTTCATCCAGTCGCCTTCGGCGGTGAACATCAGGCCACCGTCGGTCAACACGCCGTCGACGTCGAAAATCATCAGCTTCACGCGACTCGCGCGTTCGGTTGCGGTAAGGGAAGCAGCCATCAGATCACCTTATTCGAGAACAGGTCGTGCATGTTGAGTGCGCCGACGAGGCGTCCGGCCTCGTCGACGACGAGCAGCTGATTGATGCGATGGCGCTCCATCAGTTCCACCGCTTCGACCGCGAGCCGTTCCGGGCCGATCGTGCGCGGATGCGGCGTCATCACCGTGCTGATCGGCAGATTGCGGAAGTCGCCGTCGCGTTCGAGCACGCGGCGCAGGTCGCCGTCGGTGAAAATGCCTTTTACGCGCGAGTCTTCATCGACGACCGCGGTCATGCCCATGCGCTTCGCGGTCAACTGGAACAGCGCATCGCGCACCGTCTCGTCGGGCTTGACGCTCGGCAGCTGGTCGCCGGTGCGCATCACGTCGTGCACATACGTGAGCAGGCGCCGGCCGAGCGCGCCGCCCGGATGCGAGCGCGCGAAGTCGTCCGGGCCGAAGCCGCGCTCTTCGAGCACCGCGACCGCGAGCGCGTCGCCCAGCGCAAGCGCGGCGGTGGTGCTGGCGGTCGGCGCGAGATTCATCGGGCAGGCCTCTTTCGTCACGCCTGAATTCAGATGCACGTCGGCGATCTTCGCGAGGCTCGAGTCGGGGCGGCCCGTCATCGCGATCAGCTTCGCGCCGAGACGCTTGATGAGCGGGAGAATCGCAAGCAGCTCTTCGGATTCCCCGGAATTCGACATCGCGATAAACACGTCGTCGGCGGTGATCATGCCGAGGTCGCCATGGCTGGCCTCGGCCGGGTGTACGAAGAACGCCGGCGTGCCGGTGCTCGCGAAGGTCGCCGCGAGCTTGCGCGCGATATGGCCGGATTTGCCGATGCCGGAAACCACGACGCGGCCGCGGCAGCTAAGAATGAAGTCGATCGCTTCGACGAACCCGTCGTCGAGCTGATCGCGCAGTGCGCGCACGGCGTCGGCCTCGATGTCGAGCACGTCGCGAGCCAGAGCAAGCGCCCGGTCGCCATTGATTTTCGCTATCATTCGCGGAGTATAACAAAGGCGTAGGTTCGCCGCGCCGCACGGAGGTTGTCCGGACGTTGCGTTCGCGGGCCTCTGAACCTTGCTGCGCGGCCGTTTGCGCGCAGCGGCCGCTGACGAACGAGGACCCGCCCGCTGATGATTTCCCCGCTCGAAATGACGCTCTTCCTGCTGCTGGCTTCAGTGGTGGGCGTCGTCGTATTCCGGTATCTGAATCTGCCGCCGATGCTCGGCTACCTGTCGGTCGGCATTCTGGTTGGGCCGCATGCGTTCGGCGTCGTGCCGGACTCGAAGGGCGCGCAGAATCTGGCCGAGTTCGGCGTCGTATTCCTGATGTTCTCGATCGGCCTCGAGTTCTCGCTCGCGAAGCTGCGCGCGATGCGCCGGCTGGTGTTCGGCATGGGCCTGCTGCAGGTGCTCGGCACGATCGGCGCGGCGCTGCTGCTCGGTGTCGCGCTCGAGCACTGGGTGCATCTGTCGTGGCAAGGCTGCATTGCGCTCGGCGGCGCACTCGCGATGTCGTCGACCGCGATCGTCAGCAAGATGCTGGCGGAGCGGCTCGAGATCGAGACCGAGCACGGCCGCAATATCTTCGGCGTGCTGCTGTTTCAGGACCTCGCGGTCGTGCCGCTGCTGATCGTGATCGCCGCGCTTGCCGGCGGCGACACCCACGACGTGATGGCGGCGCTCGGCCTTGCGTTCGTGAAGATCGTCATCGCGCTGGCGCTGCTGCTGATCGTCGGGCAGCGCTTCATGACGCGCTGGTTCAACGTGGTTGCGCGGCGGCGCTCGCAGGAGCTGTTCGTGCTGAACCTGCTGCTCGTCACGCTCGGCGCCGCGTTCGTGACCGACAGGTTCGGCCTGTCGCTCGCGCTCGGCGCATTTATCGCCGGGATGCTGATTGCCGAGACGCCGTACCGGCATCAGGTGGAAGAAGACATCAAGCCGTTTCGCGACGTGCTGCTCGGTCTCTTCTTCGTGACCACCGGCATGCTGCTGAACCCGATGGTGATCTGGCAGCATCCGCTTATCGTGCTCGGCTTTCTGCTCGGGCCGATCCTGCTGAAGGCGGCGATGGTGACGGCGCTCGCGCGCCTGTTCGGCGCGACGCCCGGGGTCGCGATGCGTACCGGCATCGGCCTCGCGCAAGCCGGTGAATTCGGCTTCGTGCTGTTGAACCTGATTCTCGACAAGCACCTCGTGGACGCGACGCTGCTGCAGGCCATTCTCGCGGGCATGCTGCTGTCGATGCTCGCGGCGCCGTTCCTGATCCAGAACGCGGACCGGATCGTGCTGCGGCTGTCGTCGACGGAATGGATGCAGCAGTCGTTGCAGATGACGCGCATCGCGACGCAAAGCCTGAAGCAGAGCGGGCACGTGATTATCTGCGGCTACGGCCGCTCCGGGCAGAACCTCGCGCGCATGCTCGAACACGAAGGGCTCTCGTATGTCGCGCTCGACCTCGATCCGGACCGCGTGACGGCGGCCGCGGCGGCCGGCGAACAGGTGGTGTTCGGCGATGCGGGGCGGCGCGAGTCGCTGCTCGCGGCCGGTATTCACCGCGCGCGCACGGTGGCGATCACCTACGCGAATACGCCGTCCGCGCTGCGCGTGCTGTACAACATCCACGAACTCGAACCGACGCTGCCGGTGATCGTGCGCACGGTCGACGACAGCGACCTCGAAAAGCTGCTCGCGGCCGGCGCGACCGAAGTGATTCCGGAGATCGTCGAGGGCAGCCTGATGCTCGCATCGCATACGCTCGTCGTGATGGGCGTGCCGATGCGGCGCGTGCTGCGGCGAGTCGAGGAACTGCGCGACGAGCGCTACAGCCTGCTGCGCGGCTACTTTCACGGCGCCGATGACGTCGACGATGACGACGGCCACGAACAGGTGCGGCTACAATCGGTGCCGGTCGACGAAAAGGCCGACGCGGTCGGCCGCACGCTCGCCGAACTGGGACTGTATGAACTGGGCGTCGAAGTGACCGCGATCCGCCGTCACGGCATTCGCGGCGTCGAACCGGACCCGTCGACGAAGCTGCGCGCAAGCGACATCGTCGTGCTGCGCGGTTTGCCCGAAGCGCTTGCTGAAGCGGAAGAGCGTTTGTCGAAACACCGGCGGGCGAGCGCGGCAACAGCCTGAGCGCATGCTGGAGCTGGAGCGTGCCGGCGCTGGCGTCGCACACCACCCGAAACCGCAACTGAACCTCATGCGACGGCACGACGAGCAGCGCCGCAGCCGCATTGAAGCTTTCTCGAGTTTGATCCGGATCGTCGACGATCCTTCTGGAGCCATCATGTCCAACGCGCCTGCGAGCGTGCCGCTCGATGCGGCCGAATTCATCAAAAGCCAGATCCGCACGGTGCCCGACTGGCCGGTGCCCGGCGTGCAGTTTCGCGATATCACGACGCTTTTGCAGCATCCGAAAACGCTGCGCGTGCTGATCGACCTGTTTGTGCAGCGCTATATCGATGCGAAGCTCGATTACGTGGCGGGGCTCGACGCGCGCGGCTTTATCATCGCGCCGATTCTCGCGTATGAACTGAACCTCGGCTTTATTCCGATTCGCAAGGCCGGCAAGCTGCCGTACAAGCGCGTCTCGGAGTCGTATGACCTCGAGTACGGCTCGGCCACCGTCGAGATTCACGAAGACGCATGCAAGCCCGGCGATCGCATCGTGATCGTCGACGACCTGATCGCGACCGGCGGCACGATGCTCGCCGGCAAAAAGCTGCTCGAGCGTCTTGGCGCCGTGGTGGTCGAAGGCGCGGCGATCATCGATCTGCCCGAACTCGGCGGCTCGTCGCGGCTGCGTTCGGCCGGCTTGCCGCTTTACACGGTGACCGGCTTCAGCGGCCATTGAGGTTGCAGCGTATTACCCCGTCACGTCCACGTCGAGCTAACGTAAGAGGTCCGCGCGATGCCCAACTTGCTGCTGTTTCTTGCCACCTCGGTCGCGATCACGTTCGCGCCCGGTCCTGACAATCTGCAGGTGCTCGCGCGCGGCATCTCGCAAGGCCGTGCGGCGGGTTTTGTCGCCGCGCTCGGTTTTGCCGCCGGCATCACGTTTCACACCACGCTCGCCGCGCTCGGTGTGGCCGCCGTGCTTCGCTCGTCGCCGGTTGCGTTTCAGGTCATCAAATTCGCGGGCGCCGCGTATCTGATCTGGATCGGCATCAAGGCGTTGCGCAGCAAGGGACTGTCGAGCGCGCACGCGCGGCCGCCGCAGCCGCTGCTGTCGATCTTCCGGCAAAGCGTGCTCGGCAACATGCTGAACCCGAAGGTGACGTTGTTCTTCATCGTGTTTCTGCCGCAGTTTGTCGATCCGCGCGGCGCGCAGAGCGTCACTGTGCAGATGCTCGAACTGGGTGCGCTGTTCATGCTGCAAACCGTCGCGGTGTTTTCGCTGTTCGGCGTGTGCGCGGGCATGATCGGCAACGCATTGAAGCGCCGCCCGCGCGTCGGCGTGTGGCTCGACCGCATCGCCGGCGCAACGTTTATCGCGATCGGTCTGCGCGTTGCTTTGCGCGATTGATGTGCGTTTGCTTGACGTTCAATTGTGTTGCTCGTGTATGAACGTAGCGTCTGCGTTCGAACGTCTCGCACGCCACGACATGGGTGACGCCGACCTCGCCGGAGCTTGAATGACATTGCCTTGTATTCACGCCGCGCGCCGCTTCGATGCGCGCGCGCATCGTTCGTTCTGCATCGACGGGCAGCAGGTCGGCTGGATTCGCGCGTCCGATGCGCCGTTGCTCGCGCGCTGGCCGGACGTGTTCGAGATCGACGCGCAGCGCGTCGCGCTCGCGGCGCGCCTCGCCACGCCCGACATGCGCAGCGCGGCGCTCGGCGCGGTGATCGACGCACTGGCCTCCGACGGCCGCATTCCGGGCTGGCGCGATGAAACCTACGCGATCCGCAACGCGTTCGACGCGCCGCCGCTTGCGTATATCGAACGCGCGGCGTCGCGCTTCTTCGGCACGATGACCTACGCGGTGCACCTGAACGGCGTCGTAGAATACGCGCACGGCGCGCCGCGCTTGTGGATCGCCCGCCGCAGCGATACGAAGGCGACTGATCCCGGCATGCTGGATAACGTCGTCGCGGGCGGCATCGGCTGGGGTTTCAGCATCGAAACGACGATTATCAAGGAGTGCTGGGAAGAAGCCGGCATTCCGGAAGAGATTGCGGCGCGCGCGACGCCGGGGCGCGCGGTGCATGTGCTGCAGTCGTTGCCCGAAGGCACGCAGGCCGAGCAGATTTTTATCTACGACCTCGTATTGCCGGAAGACTTCGTGCCGCGCAATCAGGACGGCGAAGTGGGCGAGCACCGGCTGGCAAGCATCGACGAAGTGGCGCGCTCGATCGAAGCGGGCGCGATGACGGTCGATGCCAGTCTCGCGACGCTCGACTGCATGCTGCGCCGGCAGTGGATCGATAAAGACGCGTGCGCGGGCATCGATGCGCTATTCGCGCCGCCTGCGCCGTAATCCGGTTTTATCGCCGATTGAACGAACAAGGTTTTGCAGAAGGGAGTCACCGAGGTCATGTCGACCGATCACAGCTTTATCCTCAAACTGTCGTGCGCCGATCGGCCCGGCATTGTCCACGCGGTCTCGGGCTTTCTGTTCGAGCGTGGCAGCAATATTCTCGACTCCGCGCAATTCGGCGACAGCCATACCGGCGAGTTCTTCATGCGTGTGCATTTCCAGCAGGTCGGCGGCGATCCGGGCCTCGATGCGCTGCGCACCGCATTTGCCGCGCTCGCCGAACAGTTCGGCATGCGCTGGGAGCTGCATGACGCGACGGTGAAGCCGCGCGTCGTGATCATGGTGTCGAAGATCGGGCACTGCCTGAACGATTTGCTGTTCCGCTATCGCACCGGGCAACTGAACATCGAGATTCCGGCGATCATTTCGAACCACAAGGATTTTTATCAGCTCGCCGCGAGCTACGACATTCCGTTTCATCATTTTCCGCTTGCCGCGGCGAAGGGCGACGCGAGAGCCGATGCGAAAGCGGCGCAGGAAGCGCGCGTGCTGGAGGTGATCGACGAGCATCGGGCCGATCTGGTCGTGCTCGCGCGCTATATGCAGATTCTGTCGCCGCAGTTGTGCGACCGGCTCGCGGGACGCGCGATCAATATTCACCACTCGTTCCTGCCGAGCTTCAAGGGCGCGAAGCCGTATTACCAGGCGTTCGATCGCGGCGTGAAGCTGATCGGCGCAACCGCGCACTATGTGACGACCGATCTCGACGAAGGGCCGATCATCGAGCAGGAAGTGGAGCGCGTCGACCACAGCATGGCGCCGGAGCAGTTGACGGCGATCGGCCGCGATGTCGAATGCGTGACGCTCGCGCGTGCGGTGAGGTGGCATGTCGAGCACCGGATCGTGCTGAACGGCAGCAAGACGGTGGTGTTCCGCTAGGCGGATAAGGACGAGGGTGCACACGCGGCGCAAATGCGCGCCGCTGCTGTCATTGCGGCCGCGGCCGCAATGACGACGACCATTGCTCGGGCGGGATGCGTGACCGTACGGACCGCTCTGCGTGGAGGGCTGCTTCGCTTTGCGCATCGCTGCGCTCAAACGGCCCTGCCGTCGCGTAACTATTGCGGCGACGCGATGTGTTCGACGCTTTCCGCGCGCTTCGCGCGTTCCGACGGCGGCGCATCCGTCAATGCGTCATCCGGCATGATCTGCGCGGCGCGTGTCTGGCGCCGCCGCGCTTCGAGTTTCTTCAGCCAGATCATCAGGCCTGTCACGCTGAGCACGGCCACCACGAGGCCCAGCCCGCTCACGGCGATTCTGCCGGCCAACCCCGCGATGCGTCCCGAGTGCAACGGGAATTGCGCCTGCATGAATATATCGCCGGCAGAGCCTTGGCCGGGAATCGACGCGGCCACCGGCTGGCCGGTTTGCGCATTCAGATAGAGCCACGCATTGCCGAGCGGCCCGTCGCCGTGATCCTTGCCGGCCGCGAAGAAGCCCACCCCGTAGGTATGCAATGCGGGCACGTAGAACAGTGCACCGGGTGGCGCGCTGATGTGCCTGTCGGACGCGATCTTGCGAGCGGCTTCGAGAATCTGCTCGCGCGTCAGGTCCGCCTTGCCCGGCTGCGGCGTGCCGACGAGTGTCGGATCGTCGAATGGCGTCGAGCCAAGCGGCGACAGCAACGACACGATCGGCCGTACGACTTCCTTGCCAAGGTTCATCGATACCGACGTCACCGCCATCATCAGCAACAGGCCCCAGATCCAGACGCCGCCGGAGCGATGCAAGTCGAAAGTGAGCGGATAGCCGCCGCGCTTCACGCGAAACGCAAACGACTTGCGCCATGCCTTGAGGTTCGGGAACGACAGCACAAGCGCGATCATGCTGTCGAAGATCCACACGATGCCGACGATCCCCATCAGCCACGTGCCGGTGTCGATGCCGTGCGTAAACGGCAGATGCAGCGTGTAGTGCAACTTGTAGACAAACGGAATCAGATTGAGCCGCGCGAGCGATACCGCGCCCCATTCGCGGCGGCCTTGAATTTCGCCGGTTGCCGGATCGAGCGCGAGCTGGTTGAAATCGAGCGTGTACGGCGCTTTCGTGTGCGGATCGGTGCCCGGACGCACAAACAGCTGCAGCGTGTGCCCGGGTTCGATCCCGAGCGGCATGTAGGTCACGTGCAGTCGCGGATCCGCCGCTTCGACGCGCCGCACGAGTTCCAGCGGACGCAGCGCCGGGCCGTCGGTGCGCGCGTAGAAAAACATCGGGTTCAGCGCGGCGTCGAGTTCGTGGTCCCACGCGATGATCGCGCCGGTCAGACCGGCGATAAACAGGAACAGCGCGATCGCAATGCCGAACCAGCGATGCAGGCGGACGAGGATGGGCCTCATGCACGACCCGGTGCGAGCGGCAACGGCAGCGGCAACGACAGCGTGAACGATACGGCGCGCGCCGCGAGCGAAACGGAAGACATAAGCGACACCGGCCTGCATAAATGCGAATTATTCGCATCTTAAGGATTGTAGGCTGATGCCGCAAGGGGCACGTGCGCGGCTGGGTATGAAAGACTTCTGAAATGACGTCGCGCTTCGTAGGGGGCGCAAAGCCTTGTCTGCTATGGCGTCGCGGCGGTGTGCGGCAAAACGTCGCGAATCGTTCCTTGCAAATGGCAAACGAAATCAGGCGTTATGGCGGCTGCGTTAAAAAAGGGGCTCGATTGATCAAAAAGGGCGCGACGAGGGGTGACGTTGCAACGGACGGGTATGTGCGGCGGAGGACAAGCGGCGGCGCTCAAACCAGCCGCAGATAGATCAGCTCGCGCTTGATGTACGCATAGAAGACCGGCGCGGCGATCACGCCGGGAATGCCGAAGCCGGCTTCCATCACGAGCATCGCAATCAGCAGCTCCCACGCGCGCGCCTCGATCTGGCCGCCGACAATGCGCGCGTTCAGGAAGTATTCGAGCTTGTGAATGACGATCAGGAACACGAGCGATGTCACCGCCGCCGGAAAGCTGACCGAGAGCGCGACCGCGACGATCAGCGTGTTCGAGATCAGATTGCCGATCACCGGCAGCAAGCCGACGATAAACGTGACGATCACAAGCGTCTTCGCGAGCGGCAGAGGCGCGTGAAAGAGCGGTAGCAACAGCAGCAGGAAAATGCCGGTGAACACGGTGTTGATCGTGGAGATCTTCACCTGCGCGAAGACGATGCGCCGGAATGCGTCGGAAAAGCGCGACAGGCGCTGGATGAACGCCGTCGACAGCGGCAGCCGCTGCACATGCTTTTGCGCGCCCACCGCAACGATCGCACCGATGATCATGCCGATCAGCACATGCGTGAAGCCGCGCGCGACCATCTTGCCGCTTTGCTGCAGCATGCCCGCGTGCGTGTGCATCATCACGGCGGCTTTTTCCTTCATCTGATCGGCATCGACCGGCAGGTTGTCCGCGATGAATTGCGGCACGCGGCCGCGCGCCTGGTCGATCAGCTGCATCGCCTGGTCGAGCAGCTTCTGCACGCTCGGCACGTCGTGCTCGAAGTGCTCGATGATGCCGATCGTGAAGCCGGCCAGCACGCCGACAATGACGATGGACAGCCACACGACCGACAGCCAGCGCGCCCAATGGCTCGACATGTGCCGCTCGATGCGCGGCGCGATGGTATGCACGAGCTGGAACACCAGCATGCCGGCGAGCAGCGCGCCGAGCAGCTTCAGCTCGAGCACCGCCCACATCGCCAGCAGCGCGACGATATAGCTGCCGATTTCCACCACCGACAGTTTCGGCAGGCTCATATCGCTCGTCAGCCTGACCGGGCGAGGGCGCAGATCCTGTACCGGCTTGTCGTCGGTCGCCTCGTTACGCTTGGCCATGGCCTTGTCCAGTCTCCAACCTTCGGGTTATGCGCTTTGTTTAGCGGCACGCGCTGCCTTGTTTGCTGCGCTACTCGCCGCCTTGCCGCTGGGGCTGGCTGATTCCGCCGGCTGTGCACCGCGCTCGAGCAGCGGCGCCAGATAGCGGCCGGTAAAACTTGCCTTCGACTGCGCGACCTGCTCGGGTGTGCCCTGCGCGATGATCTGGCCGCCTCCTGCTCCGCCTTCCGGACCGAGATCGATCAGCCAGTCGGCGGTTTTGATCACGTCGAGATTATGCTCGATGATCACCACCGTATTGCCCTGATCGCGAAGCCGGTGAATCACTTCGAGCAGGAGCGCGATGTCGTGGAAGTGTAGCCCGGTGGTCGGCTCGTCCAGAATATACAGAGTGCGACCGGTGTCACGCTTGCTCAGTTCCAGCGAAAGCTTCACGCGCTGCGCTTCGCCGCCGGACAGCGTGGTAGCCGACTGGCCGAGCCGGATATACCCGAGGCCCACGTCGAGCAGCGTCTTCAGCTTGCGCGCAACGACCGGCACGGCCTTGAAGAACTCGTGCGCATGTTCGACGGTCATGTCGAGCACTTCGCTGATGTTCTTGCCTTTGTACAGCACTTCCAGCGTTTCGCGGTTATAACGTTTGCCATGGCAGACGTCGCACGGCACATAGACGTCCGGCAGGAAGTGCATCTCGACCTTCAGCACGCCGTCGCCCTGGCACGCCTCGCAGCGGCCGCCCTTCACGTTGAACGAGAAACGGCCCGGATCGTAGCCGCGCTCCTTCGCGCCCGGCACGCCCGCGAACAGTTCGCGGATCGGCGTGAAGAGGCCTGTGTAGGTGGCCGGGTTCGAACGCGGCGTGCGGCCGATCGGCGATTGATCGACGTTGATCACCTTGTCGAAATGCTCGAGGCCTTCGATCGCTTCGAACGGCGCCGGCTCGGTCGAGGAGCCGTACAGATGATGCGCGACCGCCTGATACAGCGTGTCGTTGATCAGCGTCGATTTGCCGGAGCCGGACACGCCGGTGATGCAGGTGAGCAGGCCCACCGGCAGATCGAGCGTCACGTGTTTCAGGTTGTTGCCGTACGCCTCGATGATGCGCAGGTGCCGTTCGTCCGGCTGCTTGCGGTCTTGCGGATACTCGATGCGCTTCGTGCCGTTCAGATACTGGCCGGTGAGCGACGCCGGATCGGCCTGCACCTGCTCCGGCGTGCCTTCGGCGATGATCATGCCGCCATGCTCGCCGGCGCCCGGACCCATGTCGACGATATAGTCGGCCATCCGGATCATGTCTTCGTCGTGCTCGACGACCACCACCGAATTGCCGAGATCGCGCAGGTGCTTGAGCGTCGAGATGAGCCGGTCGTTGTCGCGCTGATGCAGGCCGATCGACGGTTCGTCGAGCACGTACATCACGCCGGTCAGGCCGGAGCCGATTTGCGACGCGAGCCGGATGCGCTGCGCTTCGCCGCCCGACAGCGTTTCCGCGCTGCGCTCGAGCGACAGATAGTCGAGCCCGACATTATTGAGGAACATCAGGCGCGCGACGATTTCCTTGATCACCTTGTCGGCGATATCGCGTTTCGCGCCTTCGAGACGCAGCGTCTGGAAATAGCCGAGCGTGTCGCGCAGCGGCCAGCCGCTGATTTCATAGATGCCGCGCGCGTCGGCGTCCGCGCCGATCCGCACGAAACGCGCTTCGCGCCGCAGACGCGTGCCTTCGCACGCGGGGCACGCCTGGTTGTTCTGATACTTGGCGAGCTCTTCGCGCACCGCGACCGAATCGGTTTCGCGGTAACGCCGCTCGAGATTCGGAATGATGCCTTCGAACACATGCTCGCGCACCGACGTGCGGCCGCGCTCATTGATATACGAGAACGGAATGGTCTGCTTGCCCGAACCATACAGCAGCACCTTGCGGATTTTCTCCGGCAGTTCTTCGAACGCGGTGTCGATGTCGAACTCGTAGAACGCCGCGAGGCTCTGCAGCATCTGGAAGTAAAACTGATTGCGCCGGTCCCAGCCTTTCACCGCGCCCGCGGCGAGCGATAGCGACGGATGCGCGACCACCCGCTTCGGATCGAAGAACGTAATCTGACCCAGGCCGTCGCATTCCGGACACGCGCCCATCGGATTGTTGAACGAGAAGAGGCGCGGCTCGAGCTCCTGCAGCGAGTACGAGCAGATCGGGCAGGCGAACTTCGAGCTGAACAGATGCTCGTGCCCGGTGTCCATTTCGAGCGCGATCGCGCGGCCGTCGGCGAGCCGCAGCGCCGTTTCGAACGATTCGGCCAGACGCTGCTTCATGTCCGGACGCACCTTCAGACGGTCGACGACGACGTCGATCGAATGCTTGTCGTTCTTCTTGAGCGCCGGCAGCGAGTCGACTTCGTAGATTTTCGCGACGCCTTCATTCGCGGTGCCGCCGCCCGAGCGCACGCGAAAGCGGATAAAGCCCTGCGCCTGCATCTCTTCGAACAGTTCCGCGTGCTCGCCCTTGCGGTTCGCGACGACCGGAGCGAGGATCATCAGCTTCGTGTCTTCGGGCAGCGCGAGCGCCGCGTCGACCATCTGCGACACGCTTTGCGACTCGAGCGGAATGCCGTGGTCCGGGCAGTACGGCGTGCCGACGCGCGCGAACAGCAGCCGCAGATAGTCGTGAATTTCGGTCACGGTGCCGACGGTCGAGCGCGGATTGTGCGACGTCGCCTTCTGCTCGATCGAAATGGCGGGCGACAGCCCTTCGATCAGGTCGACGTCCGGCTTTTCCATCAGCTGTAGAAATTGCCGCGCGTACGCCGACAGGCTTTCGACATAGCGCCGTTGCCCTTCCGCGTAGAGCGTGTCGAACGCGAGCGACGACTTGCCCGACCCCGACAGGCCTGTGATCACGATCAATTTGTGACGTGGCAGGTCGAGATTGACGTTTTTCAGGTTGTGGGTGCGTGCCCCACGGATACGGATTTGTTCCATGAACCTGCGGGAAGAAGGGAAACTAAACCTGCTACTATAACGACTTTTCCAGACCGCCGTTATGGCGACCTGATCGTGCCCGAAAGCTTGTGCAAGCCGGGTGTTGGCGGCGAAAAGCGGCGGCGAGAGCGGTGGTGCGACGCGCGGTCGGTTCTGGAGCACGCCTCACGGCGCGCGTGACAAAAAAGCGCAACAGGAAGCGGCGCGGTGCGGCAACCCCACGGGGCCAAGCTACGCGGTTGTGCCCGCACCCGCACGTTCATCCGAAAATCTCCGTCGATGTCCAATCTGTCTGCCACTTCCACACGCATGAGCGCGTCCGAGCTGCGCGCGACCATGGCGCTTGCGTCGATCTTCGCGCTGCGCATGCTCGGCCTCTTCATGATCATGCCGGTGTTCTCGATCTACGCGAAAACCATTCCCGGCGGCGACAACGTGTTTCTGGTCGGTATTGCGCTCGGCGCCTACGGCGTCACGCAGTCGCTTCTGTATATCTTTTACGGCTGGGTGTCGGACAAGATCGGCCGCAAGCCGGTCATCGCGACCGGCCTGCTGGTTTTCGCGCTCGGCAGCTTCGTGGCCGCGCTCGCGCACGACATGACGTGGATTATCGTCGGCCGGGTGATCCAGGGGATGGGCGCGGTGTCGTCGGCGGTGATCGCGTTTATCGCGGACCTCACCTCGGAGGAACATCGCACGAAGGCGATGGCGATAGTGGGCGGCAGCATCGGCGCGTCGTTCGCGGTCGCGATTGTCGGTGCGCCGGTCGTGTTCCACTGGGTCGGCATGAGCGGGCTGTTCGCGCTGATCGGCATTTTTTCGATTCTGGCGGTGGGCGTCGTGCTGTGGCTCGTGCCCGATGCGCCAAAGCCGGTGCACGTGCGCGCGCCGTTCGCGGAGGTGCTGCACAACGTCGAACTGCTGCGGCTGAATTTCGGCGTGCTGGTGCTGCACGCGACGCAGACCGCGCTCTTTCTCGTCGTGCCGCGCATTCTCGAGGCGGACGGCCTGCCGGTTCGCTCGCACTGGATGATCTACCTGCCGGTGATGGGGCTGTCGTTTGTGATGATGGTGCCCGCCATCATTGCGGCGGAGAAGCGCGGCAAGATGAAAACGGTGCTGGTCAGTGCGATTGTGCTTATCCTGATTGGCCAATTACTGTTGGGCGCCGCAGCGCATACCATAGCTATTGTCGCGGCGATCCTGTTCATCTATTTTCTGGGCTTCAATATTCTCGAGGCGTCGCAGCCGTCGATGGTGTCGAAGCTTGCGCCCGGCACACGCAAGGGCGCGGCAGTGGGCGTCTACAACACCACGCAGTCGATCGGGCTGGCGCTTGGCGGCGTGATGGGCGGCTGGCTGCTGAAAATGGACGGATCGAGCGCGGTGTTCTATGCGTGCTCGGGGCTGGTTTTGTGCTGGCTTATAATCGCCGCAAACATGAAACAGCCGCCGCGCAAGGCTTGACGCCGCCCCCTCGCAACGCGCTGTACGCAACGCGCTGTACGCAACAACAGACAGGAGAAATTTATGGCATCCGTGAACAAGGTCATTCTGGTTGGCAATCTCGGCGCCGATCCGGAAGTCCGTTACCTTCCGAGCGGCGACGCAGTGGCGAACATTCGCCTTGCCACGACCGACCGCTATAAGGACAAGGCCTCGGGCGAAATGAAGGAAATGACCGAGTGGCATCGCGTTTCCTTCTTTGGGCGGCTTGCCGAAATCGTGAACGAATATCTGAAGAAGGGTTCGTCGGTGTATATCGAAGGGCGCATTCGCACGCGTAAGTGGCAGGCGCAGGACGGCACCGACCGGTATTCGACGGAAATCGTCGCGGACCAGATGCAGATGCTAGGCGGACGCGGTGGTGCGGGCGGCGGTGGCGATGACGGCGGTTATAGCCGCGAACCGGCTGAACGCAGCAGCGGTGGGCGGGGTGCTGGTGGTGGTGCGGGCGGTGGTGGCGGCGGTGGCGCGCGCAGCGGTGGCGCGGCGAGCCGTCCGAGTGCGCCGGCGGGCGGCGGGTTTGATGAGATGGATGACGATATTCCGTTCTAGCGAGCATACCCACGAGAGGAAGGAAGATTTCTTCACTAACTCTTTGACGGGTATAGAAAAATTGTGATTTTGGGCGCTCCTTTTGGGGTGCCCTTTTTCATTGCGCGCATTGGCGCAATGAAGGCGGAAGATTTCCTGGTGTGAATCGCGTATACCTCGTTGCTCGCGAACGAGAATTTCCGCTCATCGAACTATCCGATCCGCCCGTAAAATCGCTGTATCTTCCGCGTAGGCTGCAGTGGAGTTTGCGGGAGACTGCCGCCTGGTCTGGGTCGCAGGCCGCTGCGATTGAAGCAGGTTCGACGCAACGAGCTAGCTGTCCGTATGCTGTCGAGGAGAGCCACATGTCATCCGATATTCGTCCCGTACCTTGGCCGTGGGCGAGCATGTTATGGCCATTGCAATTCGCTGAGTCCCTTTACGCCGCGCCGGAGCGCCTTCAGCAGTCGATACTCCCCTGGACGTTCGCGGGTCTGGTAGTCAACGAGTCGAACTCGAGCAATCCCGTCGCGGAGCGGGCTATCGTCAGCAAGGAGAGTTACGGCAAGCAGCTTGGCCGCATCTCTGACGCTCTCGATTCGCTCATCAAGCAGACCAACGTCAAGCGGGACGATGCTATCAACGCGTTCCTTGAAATCAAGGCTCACATTGACGACATCAAGCACAGTACAGAAACGACGCGGTTTGAAGCAGTATTGGTCGACTTGAAGAAGCTGAGAGAGAGAAACGAAGCCCTTTTCGAGGATCGCCTGAAGCGCGTCGCCGAACTTGGCAACAAGTAAGCAATTGTCATTGGGGTCTACGCAGCAGCCGGGGCATCGGCTGCATCGGCGAGTGCGCGCGCCACGCAGGGCACACGCGCTTCGCACGAACCGTATCCCGGCTCGATGTGTTTTCTTCCAGGTTCGAAAACATTGCCAATGCTGGCGGTTATGCACCGGTCGACGACCGTCGACGACGACGGAGGATTGACGATTAGGCACTGTCGACCCTGGAAGTCATTTGCTGATTTCCCGGAAGCCAATCGAGTTCCTCTATCGCCGACGACGGACAAAGCGCTTTATACCGGTCCGGCGAATTAGCGTCGTGACTTGCTCGCCTTGAAAGCCGCCTTTACGATCGCCTCCGCTTGCGGTCCGACTGACTTCCGCAAATCGTCGGCCGCCCGATCAATGGACGGCAGCAAGAGTTTCTGCAGTTCCGGAGTGATTTCGGCGATGTGTTCGTAGAATTCCGGACCAGGGCCGGGATAGGGAACCGGACCTTCCACGTAGTACTTTTGGAGGATCGGCCAGAGAATCCAGCACCACCACCAGGCGAAAATGTACTGCTGTCCCAACGTGATATTGCCGCCCGCTACTGAACTTTCATTGAAATTTGGCGAGTCCGAAGGATTCTGTACGGAAAGCGCATAGCCGAAAGCTTCTCCCGCTTCGATGGTGCCATTTCCATTGGAGTCCGGATTAAACGCAAGCGCCGCACCATATGGATCGTGACCAATCTCGGCAGCGATCCAGTCGCGAGCAAACGAATCCCAGTTCAGGTCCGGTGTCGCGTACGAACTCTTCGTGGCAATCGCCGCCGACGCAATGCTGGAATGATCGGCGGTACTGGCGGAAAGTATCGGTGCATTGAAGCCGCCGGAATTGCACTGCTCCATCATCACGATCAACGACCGATAGTGCGGAAGACTACCCAGTTCCGCACAGAAGTCGCTTGCCATATACGATCCCCAGTTCGGGTATTCGCACAGGAATGAGCCTGCCCCGAAATTATCGCCGTGATTGTTTGTGTGGATAAATAGCAGATCGCGAGGTTTGAGCTTGCTCTTCAGATCGCTGACCGCTGCTTGAAATCCCGACCTGTTGCCCTCTCCCGTTACCTTGATGCGGTACGCCGTGGTGTCCCCGGGCCATTTGCTGGCGGCACCGTCTTGCGTATTCAACGAGCCGTCGTAGTTGAGAACATAAATATGCTTTGAATTGAAACCATAGCGGTCAATCAGCATCCGATAACAGAACTCCAGGTCGTTCAGGTGTCGCATGTTCGACATGCCGGAATACAGGATGGCGTACCGCGTGCCGTCCGGATAGATCACCGGGCAACGCAGGATCGGGCGGATCCGGTAAACATTTGGATTGGGCTGCAGCCGGACCGGTTCATGAAACGCACGCAGCGTCTCCGGGGGCTTCTTCAGCCACGGGGGGAATCGGGCCTGAATCTCGCTGTGCTGCTCTGCCGTCTTTGGGTCATAAAGCAGGTATCGGCAGTCGTGGCCGAAGTTGGCCAACGGATCGTCATCAGCGAATACGAGGATGCTTGGACGGGTGACCTCGATGCGCTGAAATTCGGGTCCCAGTTTGTCTCCCGCCTCATGAATCTTCAGATCGAGATACAGGTTGGTGCCTTGTCGCTTCCGCCAACCCATGCTGAGGAACGCGTGCTCGCGAATTCGAGTGGTGATCTCGCTTTCCTTGATGCGTGCCATTTTTGCCTCCATCAAACCATTTACGACCTACTTGTCGGGAATAGGTAAGATGCCGTCGGGTATCCCGGGAGCCCGATACGCGATCTGCCAGTCCGTCGCACCGCGCTGGAAGGGCGGAAAGCGTGCCTCTCGCGACAGCGTGTCGCCGGTCTCCGGGTTCAGGAGCACGTAGCGGCACGCATGACCCCAGTTCGCTGCTGGATCACCATCGATAAATGCGAGATATGCATCCCACGGGACGTCAATCTCCAGATGGGGAAACGAAATCGTCGTTCCTTTCACAAACATCGTGCTGCACACATAGGCGACGCCGTGTGCTTGCTCGGATGTCGTCAGTTGCGAAATCAGAATATCTGTGAGCTGTCTATCGCTTTTTGGCATTTCAATTGCATCCTTTGGCGAGCGGTGCGAAATCTGCATGTGACAAGCGTTCTTTGAGGGCACCCTGACTATCACCCTATCGAACCGGATCAAGCAAATTTCCACTCAATACGTAACCACGAACTCGCGACTTGTCGTCTCACTTCTCTTGAAAGACGAGTTCAATATCGGTAATTTCAAGCGCTTCCCCTCCGCCAGATTCAAGCAGAACGGCTGGTGCGCGTGTGCGATGCCGCAGCAGATGTGGCGGCCGAGTCCAACGCCGGACGAAGCGCGCTATCCTTCGGTGAGGGATTTGCGCGGACCAGGGGACCGATCGAAGGACATGGACAGTGCCCGTGCCAGTATGGGCGCATAAAACCGGCGGGCAATTTGCCGAGCTCACAATGGCATTACTTCTAGTTTGATTACCTATGGAAGCGGGGCGGCCGTATCGCCGACATACGTCATTCCATTCGCTAGAGATGTCGCCAATTTACCGGCTCGCATTTGTTGCGTCCGGTCCGTCCGGCCCGCATGTTCGTGTCGATCTGCTCTAGAAATCCGGGAAAGAAACGAGAGTTCGCCCACCCGCCCGCGTAATCTCCCCCACCGCCGGATGCCTTGCCCGTCCATCGAGCGAAATCGCATAGAACTCATGCCGCACCTCATCGATCTGCCCTAGCGGCAACAACGCATGTTGCGCGCGCAACGATGCCGCGAGCACCGACGGCGCGACGATCGCCCCCCTGCCTTCACCCGCGAACGCAACCATCAACGCGCCGTCGTCGAATTCACCGACGATGGGCGGCGCGAGACCGTTCGATACGAGCCACGCGTCGAAGTGCGCCTTCAACTCGCTATCCGAACCGGGCAACAGCATCGGCATGCGTGCGAGGCACGCCGGAAAGGCGTCGCTATGCATTTCCATCAAAGCGGCTGTAGCGAACACCGCCATGCTCGTCGAGCCCAATTTGTCGCTGCGCGCGCGCATCGGGCTTGAATCGAGCAACGGCGCATCGCACAGCACCACATCGAGTCGATGTTCAGCCAGCTCGCCGACCAGCGCCGTCTGCCTGCCTTCGCGACACACCACGCGCAAGCCGGCATGCGCCGTCACGGCGGGCTCGAGCAACCGGCATGCGATCGTCTTGTGAATCGAGTCCGCAATGCCGACGCGCAGCACATCGGCGTTGCGGCGCGGCGCGCGCAACTCGCGTTCAAGTTCGGCGCCTAATGCGAAAATCTTCCCCGCGTATTCCGCGGCGAGGCGTCCGGCGTCAGTCAATTCGACGAGGCGCCCGCGCCGTCGCAGCAACGCGCAGCCGAACCGCTCTTCGAGCGTCTTGATCTGGCTGCTCACGGTCTGCGGCGTCAGATGCAGCCGTTGCGCCGCGCCCACGATGCCGCCGTGTTTTGCCGCCATCCACAGGTAATGCAGATGCTTGTAGTTCATACGATTCACCGTTTCTCGATGCCATGCGATCAACGTGCATCAGACGTGACCTCATTCGTCGCGTCCCCCTCAGGCAAAACGCATCGCATAACAAGCCGCGACTTAAGCCACTAAGCGCTTAAACGGCGGCTGAACAAGGCCTCGATGCGTCAATGTCACGCATCGTAGCGAGCGAGAATGAGCAGGAAATTAGACTCGCCGGGCAATCCCGCCAGCCCGTTGCCGGCTTGAGTCGAGCACGCTTGCGAGCCCGACAGGCTTTGGCTTTTTCTTCGTATCGCAAAGTTTTTTCGAATATTCGAATTGCCGCTCGCCTCATACATTGCCGTCATAGGTCGTCGCGCAACCCGCGCGGCCCTCCACTCAGGAGTTCACACTATGGCAAACGCAAACGGCAAACTGATCCTGATCGTCGACGGTTATTCGACCGGGCGCGAACTGGTTCGCGAACTGAACCGGCGCGGCACGATCTGCATTCATCTGCGCTCGACGCCCGAGATCCCGACGCTCGCAGCCGCGAGCTTCGATCCAGCGCCGTACGCCGTCGACCTCGGCTATCTCGGCACGGTTCAGGAAGCGCGCGGGCGCATTCCGTCCGTTCGCCTCGACGCGGTTGTCGCGGGCTCCGAGTGGGGCGTGACGTTTGCCGAATCGCTTGCGCACGCGCTCGGTTTACCGACCAACCGGCCCGAGACGCTGAGCGCGCGGCGCGACAAGTTCGACATGATTCAACAGTTGCACGCGCATCGATTGCATGCCGCGCAGCAGGCAAAGATCATCTCCGCGGTCGAGGCGCACGCCTGGGCGCGATGGCACGACCACTGGCCGGTGGTCGTCAAGCCGCTGCTGAGCGCGGGCTCGGACGGCGTCGTGATTTGCCGCGATCACGCGGACATTCACCGTGCCGTCCATGCGGCGCTGTTTCACGACAATCTGCTCGGCGGATTCAACGATAGCCTGTTGATCCAGTCGTATCTGGAAGGGCCGCAGTTCATCGTCAACACGGTCAGCCAGCGCGGCACCCATCACATCACCGATGCCTGGCATGTCGACTACCGCATCGTGCGCGGCGGCTCGATGGCGATGGATTCGATGACGCTGCTCGATCCCGACACACCGCAAAGCCACGCGCTATTCGACTACACGCGACGCGCGATCAGCGCGCTCGGCATCGAGAACAGCGCGGCGCACAGCGAGTTGCGGCTCACCGCGCAGGGGCCGGCGCTGATCGAGACCGGGGCGCGGCTGATGGGCGGAATGATGGATGCGCCATCGTATGCGGTAGCCGGTCTGCCGACGCAGGCCAGTCGTTTTGCAGATCTGCTTGCCGAGCCTCGCGAGCCGATCGGCCCGCGCACTTATGAGCGGCGGCGACATCTGGCGAAAGTGTTCTTCGTGTTTGGCGAGAGCGGCCGCGTGACGTCGACGCAAGGGCTGCGCAAACTCGCGACCCTGCCATCGTTTCACGCGCACTATCGGCCGCTTGCCGCGGGTGCGAAGGTTTGGCGCACCTCCGATTCGCTGTTCTGCGGTGGCGTCGTGTATCTGGTTCACGACGATTCGATGCAGATCCGCGCCGATATCGCGCAGTTTCGTGCGTGGGAAGCCGCGCAGTCCTTGTATGCGGTCGAGGCCGCCGCGCCAGCTGAAGCCGGAGCCGGAGCCGGCGTCGCATCGGGTGCGCATACGGCGGCTGCCGCCGGTCGTCCGCGCACGGCGGATGCGCTGCTTCTCGCCGCTCCCGGCAGTTCGACGTGAACTCCGCCCATGCGCTGTCGTTCCTTGCCGTGTTGATGCAGTCGACCGGCAAGGTGATGTACGGCACGTTTCTCGAAGCGGTCGCGCCCGCGCAATTTTTGTTGATCAGCTTCTGTGTGGTCGCGGGCGTGTTTCTGATCATTGCACGCGGCCGGATGCCGGGCGGCGCACGCGGGGCGATCGTGGCGGTCAATCTGTGGACCGCGGTAGCGTTTGTCTGCTTCTTCCATGCATTGAAACATTTGTCGCCGGCCGCGGTTGGGGCGATCGAGATCGGCGTCGCTGTGCTGGTGGCGGTGGTGCTGGCGTCGTGGCGAAGTCGAGGCCGGCCGCACGCGGCGAAGTGGTGCGTTTGTGCGGCGATTGTCGGTGGCTGCGCGTTGCTGGTGCCGGTTGAACTGGAACGGGCGGCGGTGACGTCGTGGCATACGGTGTTCGCGATTGCGGCCAGCGCGCTTGCAGGCGCCGCATCGACGCTGATGGTCGGAGCGTTTCGACGCCTCGCCGACAGCGGCTGGGGGCCGGCCGCGATTCTGGCGCACCGTTTTTATTTGACGATCGCGGTGGCCCTCGTTTGGGTCGCGATGGAAGGCGGCGTTGCGGTTCCCGCCGTGGACGACGCTTTGCCCGTTGTTGCGGTTGCGGTGATCGGCGTGATGTTGCCGCTTCTGCTGGTGCAGTTCGCGGTGCGCAAGACCGATGGTTTGACGCTGATAATCTGCATGGCTCTGCAGCCGGTGATGTCGTTCGCGCTATCGATGATGTCGCCGGTTTATGAGTGGCAGCCGGTGACGTTGATCGGAACATTGGTGGTGGCGGGTGCGTTGGGATTTGATGTGTGGGTTGAGCGGCGTGGGCGGGCGGTGGTTGCGGTGCGGGCGGCTCAGGTCGCGGTTTGAGGTCGAACGCCGTCGCGGCGCGGCTCATGGCCATCGAGCCAGATGCCGCGCGCACCGGAGATGATTCTCCCGGCCGCGACGCCCGTCCACACCCGGGAAACGCGCCGGAAATGCACGGGAGGCGCACGGGAAGCGCCGAGGAAAACGCCCGGCCTGATGCGCATCTCGCGCACTCCTTCACAGCGGCCAGTGCGCCACCACTCCACCTTGATCGGGACAGGCTGCGAACCTTCGTTCCAGGCGCATCACTCCACGCATTGGCCATCGGCGCTGACAAGCATTCGAGCAAGCGCAGACGTCTGTCAACTTTTCTGAAAGCTGTGTTTTGCCCATCACAGGCCCCGGATAATCGCGCTATCTGCAAATATTGCTCGCGCAGGGGAATGCAAAAGAGCGTGAGGCACAAGCGCCGAGCATGAAAACAACGACGGACCGACCTGAAGCACGTCGCGCCGGCAACGCGGACAAAGACCGACGCGTTGCACCGCACCTTCCCACCCTGCAGCAGTTCGAGCCGATCGATCCAGCGCGCCATGTCCCTTTTGTTTGGGGCGGCGGCGCCGGCATTCGATACATGATCAGATTTCCAACAGAACGACGTTGCAGCGATGGGACAGGGGAACGGGGATATGACGGATGCGAAGGCGGAGCATGCACGGTGCGGGGATCGTGCGCGGCAGCTTGTCTTGTGTTGCCTGATCGCGCTGTCGGGTATAAAACCGGCGCTGGCCGATACCGTGCGCGTTACGCCCGTGCAGCAGACGGGGATGGTCACGTACATCACATACGTTACGCAAGCGGGCGACACGCTATACGACATCGCGGTCCGCTACCTGCGCGACGCAGACAGTTGGCGCCCGCTCGGCCGGCTCAATCAGGTAACGGCGCCGCGCCGCCTGCCTGCGGGTATCCATTTGCGCATACCCGCTGCGTTGCTCAGACAGGATCTGCTCTCGGCGCATGTGGCTGCCGTGCACGGCAACACCGAACATGCATTTCGCAACGGACCGTTTACACCGGTGGTTGCCAGTACAACGATCGGAGAGGGCGACCGGATTCGCACAGGATCAGACGGCTTTGTGACATTGGAACTGGCCGACGGATCGCATATCGGCTTGCCGCCGCAAACGCTGCTCGAAGTCGGCTCGCTACGCCAGACCGCGCTGACCGGCGCAACGGACCGCGTCTTCAACCTGCATCACGGCGAGGTGGACAGCGAGGTCACGCACGCAGCGAAGCGGGACGACCGCTTCCAGATTCGCTCGCCGTCAGCCGTGGCCGGCGTGCGCGGAACCCGTTTCCGGGTCGACTACGATGCAGATCGACGAGCGACCAAAGTCGAAGTGCTCGACGGCGCGGTAGGTGTGGACCCGGCTCATCAGCCGCCTGCGGCGCCCGGCGTTGCGCTGCAGATGGCTTCGCAATTGCTGCGTGCCCAGTTCGGCAATGTGACGCGCGATGACCAGCCGTCGGGCGAGCCGGTCGAACTGCTGCCGGCGCCGACTTTGCGCGATCCCGCGAAGTTGCAGGATGGCAACGACATCGTCTTCAACCTGGAGCCGCAGGCCGGCGCGCACGGTTGGCGTGTGCAGATCGCACGCGATGCAGATTTTCTCGAGCGCATCCGCGATGCGCGCACGAACGGCACGCAAGCCCGCTTCGACGACTTGCCGGACGGCAGCTATTTCGTCGGCGTGTCGGCGTTCGACGACGCGGGACTGGAGGGGGACACGCGGATCTACGGTTTCGAGCGGCGGCGGTTCGATCTCAATGCGTCGGCGCTGGCGCGTGCCGGCACGCGAGATTATGAATTTCGCTGGTATGCATCGGCGCAGGGCGGTGAGACCCGTTTCCGCTTCGTGCTCGCGAATCACCCGGACTTGCACGACCCGCTCATCGACCAGACCGATACCGCCGCTAACCAGCTGTTCGTCAAGGATCTGCCGCGCGGCGTCTACTACTGGACGGTGATCGCCGAACGCTTTGTGCAAGGCCGGCTGTACCGGACGAGCAGTCCGGTTCGTTCGTTCACGCTCGCCTACTGAAGCAGACGCGGCAATGAGCCTCTCGATCCGAGCGCTAGTCCGGCGGCCTGCCGGCAACCGCTTCCTGGCCGAGTGGCTGGCGGTCGGCTGCGTCGGCATGATGATCGTCATGTCGGCAGCGCTTCTACACACCACGTCGAGCATCGATCGCCTTATCTACGACTCGCTGCTGAATCTGCGCGACCTGCCGGTTGCGCCGCAGATCGCCGTGATCGAGATCGATGACGCAAGCATTGCCGAACTCGGCCGCTGGCCGTGGCCGCGCAGCCTGCATGCGCAATTGCTGGATCAACTGGCGCGTGCGCATGCCGCCGCGGTCGCCTACGACGTGCTGTTTACCGAGCAGACGCAGGACGATGCGCAACTCGCGCGGGCAATGAGCGCGACGCCGACCTACCTGCCGATTTTGCTCAGCAGGACAGGTGATGCGGATGAGCGCACTGCGCTTTTGCCGGTGGAGCCGCTCGCCGCATCGGCCGCCGGGCTGGGTCACATCAATCTGGAGGTGGACGGCGACGGCATCGTCAGAAGCGTCGCACTGTTCGAGGCCGACGTTCAACGGCGTTGGCCGGAACTGGTGGTGCCGTTGTATCGCGCAATGCACGGCCGTTCGCAGCAGCATGCTGCACGAGGCATCCCCGATCCGATGTATGCCCCAAACAACGACGACCACGACGGCAGCACCGGCGAGAACGACGTTGAACAGCGTTTTCTGATTCCGTTCAGCCAGAATTCCGAAGCTTACGCAAAGTACTCTTTTGCAAGCGTGCTGGCCGGCCGCATACCGCAGTCGTTGCTGCGCGACCGGATCGTGCTGGTCGGTGCGACGGCGTCCGGCGTATTCGACCGCTTCGCGACGCCGGTCTCAGGCAAGCTCGGACCCATGCCGGGTGCCTACATTCATGCGAATGTGCTCGACGCGCTGCTGAATGGACGCGCAATCATGCCCGTGAGCGCGGGAGCGACGCTCGCTTTCGCGCTGGGGTTTCTCGCGTTGCTCCTCGCCGGCCTTCTGGTGTTGTCGCCGAGGCCCGCGCTGTTGCTGGCAGCGGGTCTATGCGCATGCGCGGGTTTGCTGAGCGCCGTTTCGCTTTATGCGGCGCGACTCTGGGTCGCGCCGATGCCCGCGGTTGCCGGCATGAGCGCGGTCTACGCATTGTGGAACTGGCGGCGTCTGGAAATGACGCTCGCATACCTGCACGGCGAACTGCAACGCCTTTCACTGGAGCCCGACCTGTTGCCCGGCGCGCGCGGCATGCCGGCCGAGTTTGGCGGCGATGCACTGGCGCGCCATATGACATTGATGGCACAGGCCACGCAACGTGTTCGCGATATGAGGCAGTTTATCTGGGACTGCCTCGACAGCGTGCCCGAACCGATATGGGTGAGCGACGCGCAAGGCATCGTGCTGATCGCTAACCGGTCGGCTGCCGCGTACTGTGCGCACCGTGGCCAGCTCAAAGCGCAGGGGCGAGCGCTGCGCGACGTGCTGGGCGATCTCGTTTTTGTCAGAGTGACGCGTTCCGGGGAAACGGCCGACGACACGTCGTTACGCGCCAGATGGCCTGCGGTACTGGACGTCCGGTCGTCGCCCGAAAACGAAACCCATCTGCTCGAACAGGGCATCGAGGTGCGGGGCGCGAAGGACGGGGATTATCTGCTTCGCTATGCAAAGTGTTTTAACGTGGGCGGTGCGCTGACGGGCTGGATCGCGGGGCTCGTGGACGTGACCGACCTGCGCACAGCGGAACGCCAGCAGGAGGATGCGCTAAGAGTGCTGTCGCACGACATGCGCTCGCCTCAGGCTTCGATTCTGGCGCTCGTGCAGATGGAGCGGTCCCGGTTGCAGTTGCCGCGCCTGCAGCAAATGTTCGAAAGGATCGAGCGCTACGCGCGCCGCACGCTGACGCTAGCCGACAATTTCGTGCAACTCGCGCGCGCCGAGTCACGCGTGTGCGAGCTCTTACCGGTCAGCTTCGCGGAGCTTGTGATGGCCGCGAGCGACGAGATATTGCCGCAAGCGTTTGCGCGTCATATCCGCTTGCGCACGATTCTGGACGACGACGACGGTGGCGAAGGTCACTGGATCAGCGCGGAGCGTTCGATGCTGCTGCGCGCGTTGGTGAATATCCTGAACAACGCCGTCAAATACAGCCCTCCGCATACCGAGATTGTCTGCTCGCTTGCTCGCGAGTCCGGCGGACGCGTCAGGTGCGCGGTGCGCGATCAGGGTTACGGCATCCCGATCGAAAAACAGGCGATGCTTTTCGAGCGGTTCCAGCGTTTTCATGAACTGCAGTTGCCGGAAACCGAGGGAACGGGCCTGGGAATGGCATTCGTCAAAACGGTGATCACGCGCCATAACGGTTACGTCACCGTGGTCAGCGCGCCAGGTCAAGGCACAACGGTCACCGTTTCGTTGCCTGCGCTCGATTCCCATCGCAATGCCAAACCGGACCCATCTGGACAGAGAGAGTGAAAACCGTGAAACCCGTTACTTATGCAGCGCTTTTTGCCACGTTGCTTGCCGGATGCGCCGGGATGAAAGCCGATGTGCATGTATCGACGCAGCCCGCCGCGGCCTTCACGGCGTCGACCTATGAACTGGACCGGCCGGAGCATCTGATGCAGGACTCGCGGCGAGCAGATGACGAACGTGCGTTGCGTCGCGAACTGGATGCGCGGGGCTTCACCGACGGGCAGAGCGGGCATGCGCGATATATCGTATCGATGTCATATGACACACGTCCCGCCTCGATTTTGCTTCGATCCGGCGAAACAGGCGAAACAGGCGGGATTGGCGCGACGGCAACGAGCACAGCAGGAACGCAATCAGGCTGGTGTGCGGCGACGCGCTATCGCCATTCGCTGACGCTTCGCTTCTTCGATCGCGACAGCGGCATGGAAGCCTATAGCGTGACCGCGCTTGCATGGGATTGCCATGCCGATACGGTGTCGGCATGGCCCTACCTGGTAGAAAGTGCGCTGGGCAAGCTGCCCTATGCGGACGCGTCCGACTGGCAGGTCACCTTTGGACGCTCGCAAAATAGCGGCGATATGCCCCGCATCAGCTCGACGAAACGCGTCGAGCGTGTTGACGCGCAGTGAATGAAGGGCGGGTCGGTATCTGTGGTGCAGGTAAACGCGAGGTCCGCGCAAGTTTCACGGCGCATGTTCGGCGTCGCCCGCGTCGTCGGGGACGCGTTCAGCGGATAAGTGTGCGATGGCCGCTTTCAGGCTGATCTGCACATGCTCCCACGCGGGATTCGAAAAGTCCGGCTTGTCCGCTGCCCACGCGCGTGCTAGTGAAAAGACCCGCAGCACCGTCTGGCCACAGCGTGTGGCGCGATCGTCGGGTGCCGTGTGCGACGAGTGCGGTTGCGTCTGCAACCGAGTCCGCAGTTGCGTTTGCAGTTGCGTGCGCAGTTGGGCAGATAGCCAGGGCATGTCGTGCTCGCAGGCGTCGGCGTACGCTTCCACTGCCGATAGTGCATGACGGTCGCTTGAAAGGTCGAACTCGATGCGCTGGACGCAACCGGGAGGCGATTCGCCAGACTCCTGAAAATCAAATGGAATGGACATGGTTTTCGATTTGAATAACATGATTCGCCGTCGCAATTGCCAAAGCCTGAATGGGCAAAAACTGTCCGACGCACTTTAACGGAAAGAGCCGGCTTGCGGACACAGCAAACCCCGTTGTTGACAAAGGTTGACGCGGAGGCGCACGTACTTCCGTCTGGCAGCGCGGACGAAAACAGCTCGCACGGCAACACGATCGCACCAAAGTTTTTCTGTCACGATGCCGATATAGCATCGAGCGTGCGTTCTTCCGCTGACATGCTTTCCGGATTTTCAGGTTATGAACGAGTCCACCGCACAACGCAGTTCCCTTCGCATCGCGCGGTCTCCGCACGATTCGGTGCTGGCCGTTCTCACGCTGCTGCTGATCATCGGTTTCGTGACCACGTCTTTGGCGAGCTATTTTGCGTCGCGCAATGCGATTCGCCAGAGCATCATCGACACCGAATTGCCGCTCACGTCGGACAACGCGTATTCCGAGATCCAGCGCGATCTGATCCAGCCAATCGTCATCTCGACGATGATGGCGCACGACACCTTTCTGCGCGACTGGGTGCTAAGCGGAGAAGGGGATGTCCGGCAAGTGACGAACTACTTGCACGAGATCGGCCGGCAATACGGCACGGTGACCGCCTTTTTCATTTCGGACCGGACGCACCGCTATTACCAGACGAACGGCGTGCTGAAGACCGTTAGCACGGCGAGCGCCCACGACAAATGGTATTTCAGCATGCGCACGCTTGCCGAACCCTATACGGTGGAGGTGGACGCGGATGAGGCAAATCGGGGCGAACTGACTGTTTTTATCAATAGCCGTGTCTTCGACTATGAAGGCGCGTTAATCGGTGTGACTGGCGTCGGCATCAACGTGAAATCGATACGCGAGTTGATCGACACATACAAGCGGCGCTTTGACCGTAACGTTTATTTTGTCGGCGAAGACGGCCGCATCGTGCTTACCGGGTCCGCGGGCGGACCGTTAGGCGAGCATGCGGGCGACCGGCTTGCTAACAACACCGAGTTTGGGCATCTGTTCGCGGGCAGACGCCACACTCTGTCCGATAATTTCGAGTATCGCGCGAACGGCAGCAGCCACTTCGCCAACGTTCGGTATATCCCTGAACTGCGCTGGTACCTGGTGGTCGACAAGAGCGAAAGCGGCCCGCTTGCCGGCGTGCGCCAGGCGTTATACATGAATCTGCTCGTCTGCGGGCTGACCATCGTCGTTGCACTGTTTCTGATGACGCTGGTGCTGCGCCGCTATCGCAAGCAGATCCGCGTCGCCGAGAACGAGCGCTATGGCGCATTGTCGTCGCTCGCGCACGATATCCGGTCGCCGCATTCGTCGATTCTTGCGCTGATCGATCTGCAACGCGGCGCGACGAAGCGGCTGCCGGAGCCGGAGTTTTTCAGCCGGATCGAGAGCTACACGCGTCGTGCGTCCGAGCTTGCGGACGACTTCGTGCAGCTCGCGCGCGCCGAAACGCAGCGCTACTCGCTTGAACGCACCAACATCGGCGATGTGTTGCTGGAGGCGATGGATGAGATCGCGCCGCGCGCACAGCGCAAGCAGATTGCGGTGACGTTTGCGGCATCGGACGATATCTGTTTCGCACTCGCCGATCGCACCTTGCTGATGCGCACACTGATCAATCTGCTCGATAACGCGATCAAGTACAGTCCGGCAGGCAGCCGGGTCGATTGCGCGGTGAAACGCCTCGGAGCCCGTGTCGAATGCGCGGTGCGCGATTACGGCTACGGTATCGCGCCGGAAGCACAGTTGCGTCTTTTCCAGCGATTCGCGCGCTTTCGGGTTGAAGGGCAACCAGAGGAAGAGGGCGTCGGCCTCGGGCTCGTGTTCGTGAAGACCGTCGTTGCGCGGCACGGCGGGAGCGTTCGGGTCGACAGCGCGCCCGGCCGCGGCACGACGATGGAAATCGCGTTGCCCGCGGCCTGACGCCCGGGCGGCCACGATGGCCGGAAGCCGACCATCGTGGCCGCCGGTCGTTACCCGGAAACCCAATGTTCGAGGCGGTAGCCGTGTGTGTAGATCGTGCGCAGGCGCACGCCGTGCTCGAGTCCGAGCGAAAGCTTTTGCCTGACGCGATAGACGTAGGTATCGATGCTGCGCGATGCCTTCGCGAGGTCGCGTCCCCAGATCAGCTTGACGAGCAGGTCGCGCGGCATGATCTGCCCGATGTTGCGAAAGAGTACGGCGGCGATGTCGAATTCGCGCGGTGTCAACGTAACCGGGGTTCCGCATACGGTTACCGACCGCTTGTCGAGGTCGATCACATAATTGCCAATTTCGATGCGCGACTGTTCTGATACGGGCGGATACGCGCGCCGCAGCAACGCGGTGATGCGCGCGCTCAGTTCGAGTTCGCGCCACGGCTTGACCATGTAGTCGTCGGCGCCCGCATTCAACGCGTGCACGATTTCCTCTTCCAGGCTGGAACTCGTGAGAAAAAGAATGGGCAAGTCCGGCCCAAGGCGGGTTCTCGCCCAGTTGAGCACCTCGAGACCGGAAATGTCGGGAACGTGCCAGTCCAGCATCAGCAGATCCACTTTATCGGTTTCGAGAAAACGGATCAGCTTGCGCCCTTCGCTGAACGTTTGAACCTCGTGCCCCGCGGCGACGAGCAGCGCCTCGATCTGGCGCGCCTGGTCAAGGTCATCCTCGAGCGATGCCACCCTCACATTTACCTCGCCTGTTTGTTCGACTGCCTTATTGTCTGATAAAGCACCCGTTCGTCATATTCACCGAATGTCAACATTTCTCGACGAACGCGCGATGCACGCGTGTTGCACCCGTGCCAGCCAGATTTGTTCACAACTGCATTTCTGATTACATGGTTAGATAGCCGGCGAAAAACCCGGGGCCGGAGAGCAGCGCGACATCGACACACCACGCGATGCACGCATCGTTTCGGCGCTTAAGACAAGAAAGCATGCGCATCCGATTCAGCGCGCATGCATCGCCTGCGGTTACGTTCCGCAGCGTGGATCAGACCATGTACCCAAGCTTCCCCCAAACCGTGACATCGACAGCGGGGTCTGTCGAAACGGTAGACGACTTGTGGCCGGACGCCATTGCGAGCGAGACATTTGCGCGTGCCGCGTTGCGCCTCATGACGGAACTGTTCGACCTGCCCGCAGCCGTCATGCATATTACGAGCGGCGACCCTGGCTGGTATGAATACTGTGTGACAGAGCGCGCGCTTGGCAGCGCGTTTCTGCGGACGGTGTTTGATGAGTCTCCTTCGACGCGCAGGTTCGGCGAACGTCCGGTGTTCATCAACGACAGCGACGGCATCTGGCAAGCGCCGGCGGGCGTGCTGCCGGGCGCCGAGCGATGGATCCGTTTTTGCGCATGTGTGCCCCTTCGCATGTCCGGCGATGCGATGACCGGCTATCTGTGGCTGTTCGACAGCCGTTTGCGGGTGGACATCGAAGCGCTCGAAAACACGCGCCTGGCGGATGCGGCGACGTTGCTGGTCGCGCGCTTCCAGGCGCTGGATGCGTTCCGCTATCGCGACCGCCTGACCTTGCTGGGCAATCGGACCCAGTTCGTGCGCGACGTACGCGCCCGCATGCAGGGGCGCGATGCGTCGAACGGCGGCACTCACGCGGTCGTCGTGGACATCGGTTCATTGCCGATGGTGAGCCGCATGGTCGTCGCGTTAGGCCTCAGCAAGGTCGAGCACTCGATACAGTCGATGACGGCGCGGCTGACCGCGGCACTGCCGCCGGAAATCCGTCTCTACAAGATCGGTCACGCGCGTTTCGGCTTCCTGCACGCCGGCGGAATCGACATGGCGCGCAGGCTCGCGTTGCGCTGCACGACATGTTTCGAGCAGCCACTGGCGCTGCGCGATGAATTTCCGATCGCGCTGAGCGCGCACGCCGGCATTGTGAATATCGACGACGCCGGGTCGGCCGAGGATGTGGTGGCGGCATTGTTCGCCGTCTCGGAGCAGGCCCGTGCAGCGGGCAAAGCATGGCTGATGTACGACCGCAGCATCGTCGCCGCGCAGCAGCGGGCTTTCACGATCGTCAATTCGATGCGCGCGGCGTTGTGCTCGCCGGACCAGTTGCGTCTCGTCTATCAGCCGCGCGAGCGGTTGAGCGACGGCGCGTGGGTGGCGGCCGAAGCGTTGATTCGCTGGCGTCATCCGCAACTCGGCGATCTTTCGCCGAGCGAGATTCTGCCGCTGATCGAAGCGACCTCGTTGATGTCGATGCTGACCGACTGGGTGATCGACGCAGCCGCGCGCCAGCTCGCTCAATGGCATCGCATGGTGCCGAACTTCCAGATGTCGATCAACATCTCTCCGTCGGATTTCGGCAAGACAGCCTTTGTCGACGCGTTGTGCGCAGCGCTTGCGCGCCATGGCGCGAAGGGTGCCGGCATGGAGGTCGAGATTACCGAAACCGCGGTTGCGGCGGACCCGGAACACGCACAACGCATGCTTCAGCGCTTGAAGCAGGTCGGCATCTCCGTTGCGATCGACGATTTCGGTGTTGGGTACAGCAGTCTTTCGCGCTGGCAGACCTTTTCGTTCGGTATGTTGAAGGTCGACGGCGCGTTGACCCGCGATGCGGCCGAGAACGAGCGAGCCGAGGCAATCTTTCAGTGGGTGGTTGCGCTTGCCAAAAAGCTCGGTCAGAAAGTGGTTGCTGAAGGTATCGAAACAGAAGCGCAGCGGCTAGCAGCAGCCCGTTGGGGATGCGATGAGGCGCAAGGCTTCCTCATTTCGCGGCCGCTCGAAGCGTCTGTGCTGACGGCGCGGCTTGCCGCCGCCACGCATCGCTCGATGGACGGCTTGCCGGTCATGCGAAGCACGAGTCAAAGCCGCAGCGAGCGGCACGCTACGAGTGGCTTTGCAGACTTCATTCTGCTTGGACTGGCCCGCTTGCGCCATGCGATCGCTGCCTGCGTACGCTCGCGCTAAACAGTCGCAGCAGCAGTCTATTCCCGCCACACGCTGTCAACCTTTGTCACAGCCGTCAAAATAAGTAAAGGGTTGTGCTCAAATAGTAACCAGACTGAACGGAACGGCACGGCACGCACAGAATGAAGTGTCGCTTCCTCACGGTCGCTAAATCTCATTTATTTAGGATACTGAAATGAAACATAAAATGTCGATGGGTTTGATCTGCGCCGTCGCGGCCGGATCGATGGCGTTCCCGTTCGCGGCGAATGCGGCCGACGGCACGATTACCTTTAACGGCAGCATCACCGCACAGACCTGCACGGTGAGCGCGGCGAGCGCCAATCTGACGGTGACGCTGCCGACCGTTTCGGTCGGCTCGTTGACCCAGACCGGACAAACCGCCGGCAATACGCCGTTCAGCATTTCGCTGACGGGCTGCGCGCCCGCATCGGGCACGGTGCATACGTTCTTCGAGGCCGGTTCGACGACGTCGGCGGACGGTCATCTGAGCCTTACGGGGGGCGCGGGATCGGCCGGCAATGTGAAGATCGACTTGCGCAATTCGGACGGTTCGGAAATCGTCGCGGGCGCCGCTGACGCTTCGCAGAATTCACTGCCCGTGAATATCGCAGCCGACGGCACGGCCACGCTCAACTACACGGCTCAGTACGTCGCGACGGGCGCCGCCACGGCGGGTACGGCGAACTCGACCGTACAGTTCACGATGGTTTATCAATAAGCGGTGCAGTGCGGGGCGGGGTGCGGCGGGGCATCGACATGCTCCGCCGCCGTACAGGCAAATCTGTCGGAACGGTCATCATGTTTATCAAGCAGGCGTTCAAGGCCGCCATCGGTTTATCGCTGGGTCTTCTCCTCATGGCCGGTTCGTCCGGCGCGCGCGCAGGGGTCGTCATCTCGGCCACTCGTGTCATTTATGACGAGAAGGAACCCGAAGTAACGGTGAAGCTGACGAACGAAGGTTCCGTGCCGGCGCTGGTGCAGACATGGATCGACCATGGAGAGACCCGGCAGGCGCCTTCGGAGATCGACGTGCCGTTCGTCGTCACGCCGCCGATTTCGCGCATCGATCCCGCGAAGGGACAAACGCTGCGTATCGCCTACACCGGCGAGCCCTTGCCGCAAGACAAGGAGTCGGTGTTCTGGCTGAACGTGCTCGAGGTGCCGCCCAGGCCCAGCGCCGATGAAGCGGGCGCGAACAAGCTGCAACTCGCGTTTCACTCGCGCATCAAGCTGTTCTTTCGGCCACCGGATCTGAAGGGCGCATCGCGGGAGGCGCCTGCCGCCGTGACATGGCGTTTCGTCGACGCAGGCGGCAAGACGGCTGTCGAAGCCTACAACCCGAGCGCGTATCACGTGTCGTTCATCCAGGTGGACGTGACTGTGAACAACCGGTCTGCGACGTGCGAGGACGGCGGCATGGTCGGTCCCGGCGAGCGCCGGCTGTTTCCGGTGTCGGGCTGGAAGTCCGCGTCGGGCGCCGCGCAGGTGCACTACACGTCGCTCAACGATCTGGGCGGAAGTGAAGGCGGTGTCGCGCCGCTGCAGGCGGCCAGCCCAGGCGTATCTCCTTAACGTCGATCCAATCGTTGCCGAAGAAGCCTTGGCGTGCCGCCGGAGTGTTCCGGCCGGCACTGGCCACACGCGACCCTATTCATCGTCGAACAAGAATGAGACACCCCACCCCCAAGCATTTGCGATTGCGACCGTGCTGTGCTGTCGCGCTATCGCTGTGCGCGGCAACCTGTGCGGACGCGAGTGCGCCGGCGGGTGACGTGCAGGTGGGGGTGGTCCAGTTCAACGACCAGTTCTTCCAGCGACCAGGTGCGCCGAAAGTGGATGTGAGCCGCTTCGAGAAAGGCAATCCGTCTTTGCCGGGCACGTATCGGGTCGACCTGTACGTGAATCAGACATGGACCGGGCGCGTGCAGGTGACGCTCAGGCAGATCGGCGCCGATCCCGCGAACGTCGCGCCGTGTTTCGATCGCGAACTGCTGGAACAGGTAGGCGTGGATCTCGGCAAGCTTTCGGCACAGGCGACGGCGAGCCTGACGGCGCAGCAGGCGGATGCGAATGCATGCCTGATTTTCGCGGATCTCGTCGACGGCGGGCACGCTCATTTCGACAACGGCGAGCAACGCCTCGACGTCGAGTTACCGCAAGCGGCGATGCTGCGCCAGGTGCGCGGCTACGTCGACCCCCGCTATTGGGACGACGGCGTGCCGGCCGCGATGCTGCAATACAACGCCAACGTCTACCGGTTCGACTCGGGCAACCTCGCTTCGACGCGCGGCTATATCGGCCTGCTCGGCGGCGCGAATGTCGGGGCCTGGCGCTTGCGCCACAACGGCAACCTGACGACCGACACGGTCGGCGGCACGCATTACCAGAGTGTGCAGACGAGCCTCGAGCGCGCGATTGTGCCGCTGAAAAGCCGTCTTACGATAGGCGATGCGTTTACCGACGGTGCGCTGTTCGATAGCGTCGGCTTTCGCGGCGTACGGCTCGCGACCGACGATCAGATGTATCCGGAGTCGCAGCGCGGATATGCGCCGGTCGTGCGGGGTATCGCGAACAGCAATGCGCAAGTGCAGATCCGCCAGAACGGCAACATCATTTATACGGGCAATGTGCCGGCGGGGCCGTTCGAAATCTCCGATCTTTATCCGACCGGCTATGGCGGCGATCTGGAAGTTATCGTGACGGAGGCGGACGGCAGCGTGCACGTGTCACGCGTGCCCTATGCATCGGCGGTGAATGCGGTGCGTGCGGGCATCACGCGCTTTGGCGTGACGGCGGGCGAATACCGCGATCCCACCGTTCCGGACAAACCGTTGCTCGTGCAAGGAACGGTGCAGCACGGCTTCAGCAACCTGGTGACCGGTTACGCGGGCGTTACCCTTGCGCGAGGCTATCTGGCCGCTGTAACCGGGATGGCGCTGAACACACGCTTCGGCGCATTCGGCTTCGACATCACGCAGGCGGATACGCGTCTCGCGAACGGACAGTCCCGCAACGGGCAAAGCGTGCGGATTGCCTACAGCAAGCTGATCGACCCGACCGGCACGAACGTCAGCGTGGCCGCCTATCGCTATTCGAGCAGCGGCTATCTCGGGTTGCAGGATGCGATGCAGTTGCGTTCGTTGCAGGAGCGCGGGCAGGGCGATTCCCTCATGAGCGGCATTCCGCGTGGCCTGCTGCAGATCACGATCAACCAGAATCTGCCGGCCGGATTCGGCTCGTTCTATTTGACCGGCTCGTCTCAGGACTACTGGGACCGCGGCCGGCGCGATACGCAATTTCAGGCCGGTTATACCAACAACTTACGCCGCATCAACTACAGCATCTCACTGTCGCGGCAACTGGATCTGACGCTCGGCCGCTGGGACAACCGCGTGATGCTGACCGTGGGCATCCCGTTGGGCTTCGGCTCGCACGCGCCGTATCTGAGTTCGAGCGTGCAGCGGGACTCGCGTGACACAACGGATGCGCAGGCTTCGCTGACCGGCGCGCTCGGTGTCGACAACGCGGCGACCTATGGCGTCAATGTCGGGTATGACGCGGCGGGCGGCACTTCAGCGGCGACCAATGTCGGCGGCAACGCAACCTACGTCGCGCCGGTAGCGACGTTGACCGGCAGCGCGTCGAAGGGCACCGGTTATACGCAATACGGCGCCGGCATGTCGGGCGGCGTGGTCGCATATGGCGGTGGCGTCGCGTTTGCCCCGAGCATGGGCGACACGGTGGCGATCGTCGAAGCGAAGGGCGCCTCGGGTGCGCGCATCACGAACTCGAGCGGACTGCGCGTCGACCCCTGGGGACACGCAATCGTCTCGAATCTGCAGCCGTTCGAGAACAACGAGATCGACATCGATCCGAAGGGACTGCCGATGAGCGTCGAACTGAAATCGAGCACCGAGCGCGTCGCACCGACGCAAGGAGCGATCGTGCGCCTGACATTCGAAACGGAAGGAGGCGGTCGGTCGGTGCTGATGAGGGCGTCGTTTGCCGACGGGCGACCGCTGCCGTTCGGTGCGCAGGTCAGCGATGCGAGCGGGGCGAGCGTGGGCACGGTCGCGCAGGCGGGCCGGATCGTGTTGCGCGGGTTGCGGACGGACAGCGGTGAGCTGCGCGTGAAATGGGGTGATGCGGCCGATCAGCAGTGCAGGCTGCCGTACGCGTTGCCGCCCGCGGCAGGCGGTAAAACGAACTGGACGGCGGTCGATGCGGCTTGCAGCACAAATTGAGCGGACGTCTTGCGGGCTGCGTCGCCGTGACGGCGATACGAGATTCATCCGGACAGTCCTGTGTCAGCAAAGGGGGGGAGCGCAATGCTCGCGTTTGAAAAAGCAGTCCGGTCAATCCGCTTGCGGTGGCTGATCTGTGCGGCAGGCGTGTGGTTGCTGTTGTCCATGCCGCAGCATGTGTGGGCGCAGACGGTTAATCAGGCCAGTTGCACGGGAGCCGCGCAAACGGTGGTCATTCCGATGCCGGCGTCACTGAACATGCCGAACAATGCGCCTGTCGGCACGCTCCTGACCAATGTCGTGACAACGCCGGCAACCAGCTATTTTCAATGCAGCGCGCCGGTCGGCTCCGGTGCGGGCGCCGGTGTGGGTGTCATGGCGGTGGGGTTGACCAAGGCTTTATCAGCAGGCATTCCGTTGATCGTCAACGTGAACGGTACTCTGCTCTCGGTCTTTGCGACGAACGTGGCGGGCGTGGGTATCGCGGTGGGCGTGAGGATAGTGCTTCCCTGCGCAGTGACCACGTTTCAGGATCTTGGCCAAACTCTCAACGCACCATTTCCGAGCCCGTGGTTCGGACAATTCTGTTTGATGAGTTCGGCGACGATGGCCACCGGAGTCCAGGTCGAAGCCGCGCTCGTCAAGACCGGCACGGCTTCAGCGGGAACGGTGAGCGCCGGCATCATTCTGCAGGCGGCGTCGTTTATCGGCACCAGCACAGCGGGGCAAGTCGCGATGCAAACCGGCTCCAACGCACCGGGGTTGATTTCATTCAGTCTGTCTCCCGTGAAAGCGCCGGTGCGCTCATGTACGACGCCGGACGTCACCGTGACGATGGGACAGTACAGAACGGCACAGTTCAAAGGCGTCGGATCGGTAACGCCGGGTGTCGCATTCAATCTGGCGCTCACCAACTGTTCTGCCGGAATAAGCCAGATTCAATATCAGTTATCGGCGCCCGCCGGCGCACGCATTGCGGCGCAAGGCGTGATCAACCTGTCGAGCGATTCGTCGGCGCGCGGCATCGGACTGCAAATCGTGGATGGCGGCGGCGTACCGCTCAAGCTCGACAACGTCTATAGCGTGAGCGGCGTCAACGGCACAGCGAGCTCGTATCTGGTGCCCTTCAAGGCGGCGTACTACCAGACGGACGCGTCCGTTACCGCCGGAACCGCGAACGCCAACCTGACCTTCACGATTACCTATCCGTAACGAGGTCCCTTCAAAGCATGCGGTTGTGAACATTTCTGAGAAACGCGGTTTCGGGGTTTACCGGGCGCGACCGCATCGGGCACTATGCTCGCATTGATCCAACATTAAGTTGGAATCCGAAATAAATAAACTATCTGAATCAAACCGGACCAATGACGCCCGCTGGAAAACTGATCGCAGCGCTCGTTGCAGTTTCGCAGACGGGCACATACCACGCGATTGCGCTCATCGCAGGCGTCGCAATACTGGCTATGTCGGGCCACGCATCGGCAGCCGATTGTTCCGGGGCGGCGCAGAACATCGTGATTAACGCGCCGGCGGTCATCAACGTCCCAGCGAATGCGCCGGTGGGCACGTTGCTGACCTCGCTTATTACCGTGCCGGCGACGAACTTCTATACCTGTACGCCGGTGTCGGGGCAGTCCAACGTGACGGGCGTGGCATTCGAGGCAGCGGGACTGACGAAGGCTGGCTTTACTGTGTCGCCGGGCGGCACGCTCCCGGTGCTGACGGTTTTCAATACCAGCGTGCCGGGTATCGGCATTGCCATTGCGGTGAGACCGTCGAACGGCAATTGCGGCGCCGGCCCCTATGTGGACCTTGGCGGCACGACCGCGACCGCCGCGATCCCGAGCCCCTGGGTCGGCTCGACCTGCGGAAGCACAGGCACGGCGACCAACGGCGGGCAAGCGCAAGTCGTACTGGTAAAAACGATGGCGGGCGCAGTGGCGGTGGGGACCATCAGCGGCGTGCTTTTTCAGGCAGCGTCGGTGATCCAGCAATCCGGCAAGGATGTCGTGCAGACGGGCGCAGGGGCGCCGGGTTTGATCACGTTCAGTATCAGCCCCGTGTCGGACGTGCCGCCGTCATGCACCACACCCAACGTGGTCGTGCCGATGACGACCTACTCGGTGAGCGCATTCAAGGGAGTCGGTTCGACCACGCCTCCCGTCAGCTTCAACCTCGCGATCAACAATTGCTCGGCGGGCTTGACGAGCATCGTTTACCAGTTCTCCGCACCGGGCGGCATCGCAAACGCGGCAGCCGGCGTCATTGCGCTCACCACCGATTCGACGGCTAAACAGATCGGCCTGCAGGTCACCGATGGGAATGGCGTGCCGCTCAAGTACGACGGCACCACGTATTCGGTGACAGGTGTCACGAGCTCGCCCGGATCTTACGTGGTGCCGTTGAAAGCGGCGTATTTCCAGATCGGTTCGCCGATCGTGGCCGGCAACGCAAACGCCAATCTCGTGTTCTCGATGACTTATCAATAACAGCAGTCGCAGTCGCTTGTTTTATTGGAACCGTGCGCTTCGCACAGCGCAGGTTCGCAAGAATTAGCCCCGCAAAACGGGACTATGTACGCAGTGCCCTTAACTCAATCAACAAGGAGTCTAAAAATGCAACAACTCACCGCACAAGAAATCGACATGGTGTCGGGCGGCGCGAACATCCTGTCGTCGCTCGCCGGCGCGGTTGAAGGCGCAGCACTCGGCGCAGTGGCCGGCATGTGGGACGGCACGCAGATCGCCGGCCAGTCGGCCGGTCTGCTGGCTCCGGTCGGCGCGCTGGTCGGCCTGTTCGCAGGTCTCGGCATCGGCACGACGTACGGTGCGGCCTATGGCGCAGTGACCGGCCCGGCGAACATCCAGTCGCTGGCGAATACGTTTGCGCAGACCGCGCTCACGCAACCGATCATCGCCGGGCATCTGCTCTGATCCTTTGATCGTCCTCTAGCAGCCGCGGCCGGCGCCCGCTTCGCCGGCCGCTCGAGCGACGTCCCGCACGGACGTCGCTCGCCCGTCTACTACGAAAATGAATCTGTTCCGTCATGAGGTGCTCGACGCCAAGGCCACGAAGTGGATGGGCAATATCGTGCTCGTCCGTCCTGTTTCGTTCCGGCTGTACACGGCGATCGCGGCTGTCGCGGCATGCGCGGTCATTGCGTTTCTGTACTTCGGCACCTATACGCGGCGCACCACGGTCAACGGTCAACTGCTGCCCGACGCGGGGCTGATCAAGATCTACGCGCCGCAGCCCGGTATCGTTGTCGAAAAGCATGTGAAGGAAGGCGAACTCGTCACCAGGGGGCAGTTGATCTACGTGCTGTCGAGCGACCGGCAAAGCGCGCCCGGGCTTTCGGCGCAGTCCGAGATCAGTGCGCAGGTGCGCTCGCGCGTCGTCGCGCTGGAAGAAGAACGGCAAAAAACGGAAGCCTTGCAACAAGGCGAGCGCAATACCGCCTATACGAAGGTCACGAGCCTCACCGGGCAGTTGCGTGAACTCGATGCGCAGATCGCCAGCCAGACGGAGCGCACCGATCTCGCGCGAGATGCGCTGACGCGTTACGAGGCGCTCGCGTCTCAGGACTACATTTCGAAAGATCAGGTGCAACAGAAGCGAGCCGACCTGATCGATCAGCAGATGAAGCAGCAAAACCTCGAGCGCGACCGCGCCGGCACGCTTCAGGCGCTAACCGAAAGCAAAAACGATTCGAGTGGTCTGGCGCTCAAGCAGATGAACCAACTGTCGGAACTGGAACGCACGCTATCGAGCACGCGCGAAGAGCTGGCGGAAAGCGAAGTGAAACGCCAGATACTCATTACCGCGCCGCAAGCCGGCATCGCGACCGGGGTGCTTGCCGAAGTGGGGCAAGCGGTGAACAGCTCACGTCCATTACTGAGCATTGTTCCGGCCGGCGCGCGCCTTGACGCGCAGCTCTACGCGTCGAGTGGCGCGATAGGGTTTATTCGCGCGGGCAACCCGGTGCTTTTGCGTTACCAGGCTTATCCGTATCAGAAATTCGGCGAGTACGGCGGCCGCGTCGCGGCGGTCGCGCATACCGCGCTGCCGTCTTCCGACCTTCTTGCGCCCAGTGCGCCGGCATCCGGGCCGGACAGCGCTTACTACCTGATCACGGTCCGGCTCGACCGGCAAGCGGTGCATGCGTATGGTTCCGACGTGCCGCTTCAATCGGGCATGACGCTCGAGGCCGACATCTTTCAGGAGCGGCGCCGCCTGTACGAATGGGCCCTGGCGCCGCTATACAGTCTGACCGGCAAACTAGGAATTTGAAATCCATGTCGATTCTCGAACGTCTCGCGTTTCATGCGGAGCGAACGGCGCCGCTCGTGCTGCAAACCGAGAGTGCGGAATGCGGGCTCGCGTGCGTGGCGATGATCGCGGGTTTTCATGGCAACCATACGAGCCTGCGAGCATTGCGGGCGCGTTTTTCGGTTTCGCAGAAGGGCGTCAATCTGATGCAGCTGATCAAGATCGCTGCACAGCTGAACCTGTCGACGCGCGCGCTGAAGCTGGACGTCGAGCAGATTGCGCAATTGCGCTTACCGTGCATTCTGCATTGGGATCTGCAGCATTTCGTAGTGTTGACCGAGGTCAGGTCCAACGGCGTGACGATTCACGACCCTGCACATGGCACGCGCCGTCTGTCGCTTGCCGAGCTGTCCGCCGCGTTTACGGGCGTCGCGCTCGAACTGTGGCCCGCCAGCGGCTTCGAACGGCGCGCGGCGCGCGTCGATTTCACGGTGCGGGAACTGGTCGGCCGCATTACCGGCATTGGCAAGTCGCTGGGGCAGATCATCGTGCTGGCGTTTGCGCTGGAGGTGTTCGCGCTTGTCAGCCCGTTCTTTCTTCAGTGGGTGATCGACGACGTCATCGTCAGTGCGGACCGCGATCTGCTGACGACGCTTGCCATCGGGTTCGGTCTGCTGTTTCTGTTGCAGCAGGCGATCAGCGCGATGCGCGCATGGGTGGTGATGTACATGGGAACGACGTTGAACGTTCAATGGCGCGCCAACGTGTTCACCCACTTGCTGAGGCTGCCAGCGGCCTACTTCGAAAAGCGCCATCTCGGCGATATCGTGTCGCGCTTCGGCAGCGTCGACACGATTCAGCAGACGCTCACCAGTTCGTTTCTGACGGCGATACTCGACGGCGTGATGTCGCTTGTCACGCTGGTGATGATGTTCCTGTTCAGCCGGGTGCTCGGCTGGATCGCACTGGCAACCATGCTGCTCTATGCGGTAGCGCGCTGGGCGTGGTACCAGCCGTTGAAGGCGGCCAACGAGGAGCAGATCATCCACGCGACCAAGCAGCAAAGCCATTTCCTCGAGACTGTGCGGGGCATCAAGACCATCAAGCTGTTCATGCGGCAGGACGAACGCCGCGCCGCGTGGCTTACGCTGTTTATCGACCAGATCAACGCGAGCCTGCGTTCGCAAAAGCTGCAATTGATCTATCAGCAGGTCAACGGACTGCTGTTCGGCCTCGAAAACCTGATCGTGATCTGGATGGGCGCATCGATGGTGATCGACGGGCAGTTTACGGTCGGCGTGCTGATGGCCTTCAACTCGTATCGCCGTCAGTTCGACGGACGCGTGGCGAGCCTGATCGACAAGTACTTCGAACTGAGGATGCTGCAATTGCACGGCGAGCGTCTGGCCGACATCGTGTTGACGGAACCGGAACCGCATGCTTCGCTTGCCGATCCGGCTGCTGCGCGACCGATGGGGACGTGCATCGAAGCGGTCGACGTTTCGTACCGGTATGCGCAAGGCGAGCCCTGGGTGCTCGAGGGCGTGACGCTGAAGATCGAAGAGGGCGAATCGGTCGCGATTATCGGGCCTTCGGGAACCGGCAAGTCGACGCTGATCAATGTTCTGCTCGGCGTGCTGCCTCCCACCGCGGGGCGCATCGAACTGGGCGGCGTGGACACCGCGAAGTTAGGGCCGCTTGCATTGCGTGACATGGCGGGCACGGTGATGCAGGACGACGTGCTGTTCGCGGGTTCGATCGCCGAGAACATCAGCTTCTTCGATTCGCAAGCGGATGAAGCCTGGATTGTCGAGTGCGCGCGGCGCGCGGCCATTCATGACGAGATCGTCGCGATGCCGATGGGGTATCAGTCGCTCGTGGGAGACATGGGCACGATCCTGTCGGGCGGTCAGAAACAGCGTGTGCTGCTGGCCCGCGCACTGTACCGGCGCCCGCGCATTCTGTTTCTCGACGAAGCCACCAGCCATCTCGACATCGAGCGGGAGCGGCAGGTCAATGCCGCGATTCGCGACCTGAAGATAACCCGCATCCTGATTGCCCACCGTCCGGAGACGATCGCGTCCGCGGATCGCGTGATCGCGCTCGCCGCGGGCAAGGTCGCGATGGATGTGCGCGCCCCGCTGGTCCAGGCGAGCATGGCCGCGAGCGGTCAAGTCGCGTACGGGAACGGTCAGGCATGCGCGTGATCCGCCTCGTTGCCGTCGCGGTCCTGCTCGGTGTTGCATGCTGTTCGGCGAGCCGGGCGCAAATGCTGGACGTGTTCGGCACGCGCCATTCGAGCATCGACATGTCGCCGTTCGACGGCGCCGTCACGATATGCCCGGCGCACCCGCCTGCCGAAGCGCTGACCCTCGACGATGCGATCACGCGCGTGTTGTGCAATGCGCCTGCGGCGCGCAACGCGTTCGCGATGGCGCGCGCACGCGCCGCCGAGGTGGGCATTGCGAAGGCTGCGTACTTGCCGACCATCAACGCGACGGGCGGTGTCGAGCGCACGCAGACGTCGACGACGTATCACTATGCGGGCATACCGGGCTTTACATCGACCCAGCAGGGCAATGCCCGCTATGGCAGCCTCGACCTGAACTGGGTGCTCTTCGATTTCGGGCAGCGCAGTGCGGCGCTCGACAATGCCGACCAGCTTCTGAACGCCGCCTACGCAACCTACGACGCGACGCTGCAGGCGGCATTCGTCGATGCCGCGCAAGCGTACTACGACGTGACGACTGCATCGGCGAGTGTCATTGCGGCGCGCGTTTCGGAGGAGAGCGCGTGCAAGATACTCGAGGCGGCCGCGGCGAGGCATGCCGCCGGCGCCGGCACGCTCGCCGACGAATTGCAGGCGCGCACCGCCTGTACGAAAGCGACGCTCTCGCGCGTCACCGATGAGGGCAAACTGAAGACCGTCGAAGGGTCTCTGGCGATTCTGATGGGCCTCGCCGCGGATACGCCGGTCATGCTTGCGCCCGATGTGCCGCCGGTCGAACCGGAATTTCTCGAGGCAGTGAGCGGGCTGATCGAACAGGCGAAACTGGACCACCCGAAGGTTCGGGCCGCCCGCGCGAAGCTGGAGGCGGCCCGCGCCGGAGTCGACTCGGCGTGGGCGCAAGGACTGCCCACAATTTCCCTGACGGGAAATCTTTCGATCAACAATCCGGCCGATCAGCCCGCGGTCAATACGTCGATGCGGGAACGGGTCATCGGTGTGCAGATCAGCATTCCGCTTTTCGAAGGGTTCGCGCGCGGCTATCGGGTGGCCGATGCACGCGCACAGGTGGACGCCGCGCGGGCCGATCTTGCGGCAAGCGAGCAGGATGTGTCGCGCGACGTGTGGGCGAGCTATCAGGCGTTGGCGACGGCGACTGAGAACGTCGACGAGTCAAGGAGCCTCGTCGCGATCTCGCAGGAGTCGCTTAAGGTGTCGCGCGGCCGCTATCAGGCAGGCGCCGGAACCATTATCGAACTCCTCGACGCGCAGGCAGCGGCGGCAGATGCGCAGCAGCAGGAAATTACATCGTTGTCCGCATGGCGGTCGGCTCGTCTGAAGCTGACGGCGAGTCTCGGACAACTGGGGCTGTGGTCGATAAAATGAATTGAAGCTTGCAATGGGGGAGAGCGACGCTTCGTCGGATGGGACAGCCGCACGGCGCGGGCTTGACTACGCTATGCTTCGGCGAGTCGTGCGGAGCCGCCCCGGCAGCGAGGCGGCTCCATGCCGTCCATCAGGTTCTGTCCACCCGCTTAGAACCGGTGCTTCATGCCGATGGCAACCGCCACCTGCTCGTCGCCTGCCGCCGGATCGAGCGTGAAGATGCTCGCGTCGAATGCGCCGTTGCCGTTGCCGCCGCTGACTTTCTGATAGACCCCCTCGATATAGATGTCGGTGCGCGGCGAAAGGAAATAGTCGGCCTGGGCCATGATCTGATTCCAGTGCGGCGAGGCGGACGTGAATCCCTTCGACGCTCCGCTGAACTGCCCGGTCGTATACGTATACGACGCGCCAAGGCTGAAGTCCGGCCTCACGAAATATCGACCGTTCAATTCGAAGTTGTCGAACTTCATCGACTCGCCGGCCAGCGCGCCGGTGCTCGTGCTGCCGTCCTGGAAGACGCCTGTGATGTTATACGTGACGGAGTGGGTCCACACCGCGCCGATGGTCGACGCCCCGAACGAATATTGTGCGCCGGCGCCGAAGATCTGCTGGCTGCCGCCGGTCGTCAACTCGTCGCCGTCGCCGGTGCTCACGGCGCCCGTCGCATTCGCGAGATCCGGTTGCGCCGTGCGGTTGATCTGCAGGTAAGCGGCGCCGAGTTTGAACGGACCGTACGCGTAGCTTGCGCCCAGGCTGTACGCGCCATTGTTGGAGAAGTTGCCCGCTTCGCCCGAGAACGCGTACATCGCACCGACCTTGATGCCGTCGTACGACACGCTGCTGAACTTGATCGAATTGTTCAGGCGCATATCGTTGTTCAGGTTGTCGTTGTCGAACACGTGCGACGCGAGGTTGCCGCCGAAGCCGGAACCCGTCGCGCTCATCGGTGCGACGAAGTCGACCATGAAATCGTATTGACGGCCGAGCGTTACCGTACCGTACTGATTCGAGTGAAGACCGACCCAGGCCTGGCGTCCAAACAGGTCGCCGCCATTCTTCAGCGTGCCGTTGTCCACGTTAAAACCATTCTCGAGCCAGAACACCGCGCTAAGCCCGCCGCCGAGATCCTCGGTACCGCGCAGACCCCAGCGCGACGTAAAGATGTTCCCGCTTTGCATCGACCACGAACTCGCACCGGGTGAAGTCGCGCTCCCAGGCGTGACGCGCGCGTTGTTCTGATACACGATACCCGTATCGATAAGTCCAAAAAGCGTCACGCTGCTCTGCGCATGCGCGGCCCCGGCAGCAACCATCGCGCACGCCGCCGCGATGTATCTGATCTTCACCATCATTTCACCTCGTTTCACTGGTATCTCCCCGTGGAGTTGATCGCCAATCGTTTTGAACCGGCGAGCGGTATGGTCCGGCATGGTTGCGGCCGCAACCGGTGAAATGCTTCGTTTCAGTTTGCGAGGTTCTGTGTCACGGAATCTAAACAGGTCCGCAGCCACGCGGGTTGGGCGAATGTTTGCCGAGCGCGCGACACCGGTCTTGTGAACGGAAACGGTCTTTGGAGCGCGACAGGACCGGGCGACGCGTCGCGAGCGTGCAACAGTCTGTTGCGTTGCGTTCCGCGCATGTCGTCGCGCGCCGATTGCATTCAGTGCAATCGGCGCAATCGGCGCGTGCGGGTATGAAGATTCGTCAGAAGAGCGTACGAATGCCAGTCGCAAGAATGTAGTTGGTCGACTGAAAGCCGTCGAACGCGGCGCCGTTGAATTTCGAAAACATATATCCGGCGTACACGTCCGTGCGTCGCGTGAAATGGTAGTCCGCGAGCAGCGAATACTGCCACTGGTTGCCGCCCGCCACGCCTTGCGACTGTTCGGTCTGCGTATCGTAAATGCCCGCCGCGACATCGAAGCTCGGCGTGAACTGATAGTCGCCGCCGAAGAAGTACACGTTGGTGGTCGTCGTGGTGGCGGTATTGCTCAGGGCGCCGGTAAAGCCGAAATAATCGACCGTCGTGCCGGACGGCGCAGGATCGGTCGGCGGCTTGATCACGAAGCGCTCGTAACCGCCCTTGAGGGTCGCGTTCGCGAACGAATAGCGGGCCGCGATCATATAGTCGTAGTCGTCGTTGAGCGACAGTGCGCCGACGTTCGTGCCGATCAGCGGACTGTCGACGGCATTCGCGCCGACCAGCGCGCCGGAATGCACGATGTCGCGTGCCTGATAGTAAGTCGCCTGAATGCCGAACACGTTGTTCTGGTATCCGGCCACCGCGCCGACCACCGAACCGTCGCCGAAATGCCCCGCGACGCCGCCGAACGCGTAAGAAACACCGAAATTGAAGTTGCCGACGTGATTTGTGTATTTGATGTTGTTGTCGGTTCGCGATCCTTCGGTAATGCCGCCTGCCGAATACGAACCGGAAAAGCCGAGCGGTGAAAAAAGCTGCGACTGGAAGAGCGGATCGTAAGCGGAGATCACGTCATAGCCGAACGTCGTCGAGCGGCCCAATTCGATGGAACCAAACCGGTCGTCGCGAAGTCCGACATAGGCGCCGCGATTGAACAGTTGTCCGTTCAGCGCGGACGCGGCCGCAACCGTATTTTTCGCGCCCGTGATCGACGCGGCCGCGTTGTTCAATTGCCCTGACTGTTCGTTGAAGTCCGATTCAAGGTCGAAGAATGCACTCAGTCCGCCGCCAAGATTCTCATTGCCGCGGATCCCCCAGCGCGAATCCGAAATGCCGCCGTTAAAGAGTCCGTACACCGGGTTCTGAAACTGCGTGCTGACCTTGCTGACGGGGTTGACCGTCGCTGGAAATGCCGCGCTTGCGTTCGGGTTGTGTTCGACCACCCCCACCGCGACGTCCATGATTCCATAAAGCGTAACGCTGTCGCCGTCATCCGCATGGGCCGCATTGAACAGCGAGCCGAGTACGAGCGCGGCGAGGACGTGCCTTCTCCTGCACATGGTTTTCATATGCTGTCTCCGGAAATTTATTTATTCACCTCATTTGCGTCTCGCGCGAAAGGGTGCGTTTTTGATATCGCTGGGTAAAAGATAGCTGTGCCGGCGAGCCGGGAGCGTGCAATGGTGTCTTGCGGGAAAGTGAATCGGCGCGCGGCCTTGTGCACGCACGCTGTGCGGCGCAAAGATGAAAAATTCTTCATCGAATTGCTACGGTTCGGACGGACAGCGGCGCGTAAGCTCGAAGTAACGAAGCGGGGAGCAACGCCCGGCCAACAGCATCGCGAACGCCGTGCCGAAGGGGAGACTACTGAATCATCATGCTGAAAGTGCTTACGATCGAAGACGACGAGATCGCCGCGGGCGAGATCGTCAACGAACTCAGCCGCAGAGGTTTTTCCGTGCGTTGGATCGATAACGGCAGGGAAGGGATGGTCAGCGCGCTCAACGACGACTACGACGTGATCACGCTCGACCGGATGTTGCCGGGCATGGACGGCCTGACAATCCTGACGACCATGCGCAGCATCGGCGTGACGACGCCGGTGCTGATGTTGAGCGCGCTTGGCGACGTGGATGAGCGGGTGCGCGGTCTGCGTGCGGGAGGCGACGACTATCTGACCAAGCCGTTCGATCCCGAAGAGATGGTCGCGCGGCTCGAGGTGCTGCTGCGCAGGCGCAATGCGCCGACGCCGCAATCTTCTACGATGCTCTCGGTGGGGCCGATCGAACTCGATCTCGTCTCGCGCAAGGTGCGCCGGGACGGCGAGGAGATCGCGCTGCTGCCCACCGAGTACCGCGTGCTCGAATACATGATGCGGCACACGGGCCGCACGATTACACGCACGATGCTGTTCGAAGCGGTCTGGGGCTATCACTTCGATCCGGGCACCAATCTGATCGACGTGCACATGGGACGCCTGCGCAAGAAGATCGATCCGCCCGGCGCGCGCGCGATGATCCAGACCGTGCGCGGATCAGGCTACATTTTCGGCCAGGAGGCGGCTTGAGCGCTCAGCATTCGCGCATGCTGACAGCCGATATCGGCCGCCGCTGGCACGCAGCGTCGTTCCGCCTGCTTTCGGTGTATGGCCTGATTTTCGCGGTATCGGTGATGCTGCTGCTCGGCTTCATGAGCTGGGTCGTGACGGGTGAAATGGAGCGGCAGAACGATCTCGTGATGGACTGGCAGCTCACCTACTTCGGTGCGGTCCCGCGCGCGGCGCTCGCGCAAACGATCGGGGAGCGGCTCGAGCACGAGCGGATCCACGCCGCGTACTACGGCCTGTTTCGCGCCGACGGCACCCATCTGGCCGGCGACGTGATGCATCTGCCGCCCGGCATGCGGACCGATCACAAGGGCGTCACGCTGAGTCATACGCTGTCGTTGAGCGGTCCGGGCGAGGCGCCGGTCGTGCGTGCGATGGCGGATCGCCGCCACGACGGCGACGTGCTGCTGGTCGCGCGCGACCTGACCCATATCATCCGCATCCGCAACACGATTCTCAATGCGCTGCTGGTGAGCAGCCTGTTCTGTCTGGTGGCCGGTGTGGCCGGCGGTCTCGCGCTCGGCATGCGGCAGATGCGGCGCGTGCGCGAGATCCGGCGCGTCACGCAGCTGATTGCGCAGGGCGACCTGAACCAGCGTTTGCCGATCGGCGGCCGCGACGAACTCGACATGCTGTCGCATCTCGTCAATCACATGCTCGACGAGGTCGAGCGTCTGATGACGGAAGTGAAGGGCGCGTGCGACGGCATTGCGCACGATTTGCGCACGCCGCTCGCGCACGTGAGGACGCTGCTCGCGCATATCGACGAGAGCGCGCGCAGCGACACGACGCTCGGGTGGTTGCCGATGCTCACGCGCGCACGCGAAGAGACCGACCAGTTGCTCGATCGCTTTCGCGCCATGCTGCGCATTTCGGAGATCGGCACGCTCAAACGGCGCGGCGGCTTTGCGCAAATCGGGCTCGAAGCGCTGGTGCGCGACATCTGCGAACTCTACGAGCCGCTCGCCGAAAGCCGGTCGATCACACTCACCGTCGACGTGCATGCCGTGCATGCGGTACATGGCGATCGCGCACTGCTGTTCGAGGCGCTGAGCAATCTGCTCGATAACGCGCTCAAATTCACGCCGGCCGGCGGCGCGGTGCGCGTGACGCTCGCGCAGACGCGCGACGGCCCGCTGATCGATGTCATCGATAACGGACCCGGCATACCGGTCGACGAACGCCACGCCGTGATGCAGCGCTTCTATCGCGGCGAACAGGTGCGGCATATCGCGGGCTCGGGCCTTGGCCTTGGCATCGTGTCGGCCGTGCTCCGGGTCCATGATTTCTCCGCCCGCATCGGCAGCGCCGAGCCGGGCACGCGCGTGACGGTCGAATGCTGGCCGCACACGCTGGCCTGAACGAAGGCTGCGATGCGGATCCGTTCAGATAGCACTTCATCACTGTTCGCATGCGCATTCTGCTCATTTCCACCTCTCATCCGGAAGCCGCATGGCTTTACAAGGCCTTTCGCGAAAGCGCGCACAGCGTGCAGCGCGTCGACGACAGCCGCGACGGCGCATTTGTCGCGGCGCATGATCCGTTCGATGCGGTCGTCGCACTCGCGATGGAGCCCGCTTCGCAAGCTGACCTGCTGAGCGCGCTGCCTGCGTTATCGCGCGTCGAACACACACCGGTCATCGTCGCGCTGGTGCGCGGACTCGGCGCCGCGGAACGGGTGCAGCTACTGCGCGCGGGCGCCGATGCGTGCCTGAGCCCGCCCTACTCGTTCGTCGAGATTCACGAACGGATCGCGGCCTTGCAGCGCACGGCCACCGTGCCGGCGACGCTGCAAGCAGCGAGCGCGTCGCAGATTACCGTGCACCTCGATGCGACGACACGTGAACTGGTGGCGGGCGTTGGACGCGTCGGGCTGACCCGGCGCGAATACCAGTTGCTCGAATGCCTGTTGCGCTGCGTCGATGCGCCGGTGCCGCGCGACCAGCTGATCCGTTATGCGTGGTCGGAGAAGGAAGAGGTCGATCCCGCATGCGTGAACCTCGTGGTGTCGCGCCTGCGCCGCAAGCTGGCCGGACGCTGTCCGCAAGTGCGGATCGAGACGGTCAGCCGCTACGGTTATCAGTTGTCCACTGAAGCGTGAGCGCAGCGCGCATTCGATCGCACGTTCGCGTCCGGATGCAGCGCGCCGCTGTGCTCGTCGCTGTGCGTGTCTGTCGTCAGCCATGCGAGTACAGCGTGGAATTCAGATATTGCAGCTGCCCGTCCTTCTCGGCCTGAATCAGCTCCTGATAGACCTCGGCCCGCGTCTTGCCTGCGACCGGCTGGCCGTACGGGGGCGTCCACTGGCCGGCTTGCGAGACCGCCGAGGACGGATCGGCGGGTGCGGATGGCGCGGCGGCGGGATTCGTGTCGGCAGGTGCCGTGCTTTGGGCGAAAGCCGGGGCGCAGAGTGTGGCGCCGGCGGCGAGTGCAAAGGTGAGCAGGGCAAGTTTCATGATGGCGTTCCTCGCAGTCGAAATCTGAAGATGGAGACCGTCATCCGGTTGCGCGAACGCATCGGTAACGGTCAGGATTCAGTGTAAGGAGGAGCCCTTAGCGGTTCGGCCGTTCGATGATGAAAACTCGTTCATCCTGCGGCGCTTGTCGTGGCGCTTGTCGTGGCGCTCGGCGTCGCGGGCGCATCGTGGGCGACGTGTGCGTCGTGCGGGTCGCTGCCCGCGTCCTGCCAGCCGCCGCCGAGCGCCTGGATCAGACCCACCGACGCGGTCAGCCTGCGCGCGTCCAGCTCGGCCGACGCGATCTGCGCGTCGAGCGCGGCTGTCTGTGCGGTCACCACATCGAGATAGCTGACCACGCCGTCCTTGTAGCGCGAGGTCGCGAGCGTCAGCGTGCGCTGTGCGGCATCGAGTGCGGCGTCGTTATGCACCGATTCGTCGCCCAGGTGGTGCAGCAACGCGAGATTGTCTTCGACCTGCTGGAACGCGAGCAGCACCGTCGCCTTGTATTGCGCGCCGTTCTGCGCGAGTTGCGCGCGCGCCTCGCGCGTAATCGCGCGGCGCCGTCCTGCATCGAAGAGCGTGAGTGCGAGGTTGGGACCGATCGACCAGATTTCGTCCGGCGCGATAAACCAGGGCGATAGCACGCTGGTCTGATAGCCGGCCTGCGCATCAAGCGAGATGTCGGGGTAGTACGCCGCCTTTGCTACGCCGATTTGCGCGTTAGCGGCCGCCACGCGGCGTTCCGCAGCCGCGATGTCGGGACGGCGCTGCAGCAGCGCGGCCGGCACGCCGGTAGGAATCGACGGCAGCCGCGTGCGCGAGGTATCGGCTGCGAGTGTGAAGCTGGAGGCCGGCGTGCCGGTCAACGTAGCAATAGCGTGCTCGAGCAGCGCGCGGCGCGCACGTGTGTCGTCGGCTGCGGCCAGCGCGTTCTGCAGTTGCGTGCGGGCGCGCGAAACGTCGAGCCCCGATGCAATGCCGCCGTGATGCCGGCTGGTCGTCAATGTGAGCGCGCGCTGGTAAGTCGCGACGGCATCCGCCAGCAGTTGCTGCTGTTCGTCGAAGCCGCGCAGCGTGAAATAGTCGTCGGCGAGGTTCGCCTGCAGGTCGAGTTGCAACGATGCGAGATCGTCGGCGCTTGCCTGCGCGTTGGCGACACCCGCGCTCACTTCGTTGCGCACCTTGCCCCACAGGTCCAGGTCGAAGTCGGCGCTGACGGCAAATGTGTTCGAGTAGAAGTCGTCCGGTTCGTTCGCGCCGCGCAGCGGCCGGCGGTCCGACTGGCGCGCGCGTGCCGCGTCAAGGTCGGCACCGATGCTCGGATAGAGGCCCGCGCGGGTCTGGTCCACGAGCGCTTGCGCCTTGTCATGGCGCGCGACGGCCGCCGCGACGTCCGGGTTCGCGGCGTCGACCTTTGCCTCGAGTGCATCGAGTTGCGCATCGTCGAAGATTTTCCACCAGCCGTTGCGCGGAATGCGATCCGCGGGACTGGCCGGCTGCCATGGGCCGCTTTCCTTGAACGACGTGGGTATCGCGGTCGGCGGAACCTGATACGGCGGCGCCAGTGAACATGCGTTCAATGCGATGGCGGCGAGCAGTGCGGCGGCCGTTCGCGCGGGGGCGGCGTGCCGGATTCGCCTACCCATGCGCGTGCTCCGCGTCGGTTTGCGCGTCTGCGGTGTGTGCCGCGGCGGCCGGCGAGGGTGTCGCGGGCGACGCGGGGGCGACGCGCACGAGGTCGCCTGCCGCGAGTGAATCCGGCGGATTGTCGATTACCCGGTCGCCGGCCGTCAGGCCCGAATCGATCACCACATGCGAGCCGAGATCGGTCGCGATGGTCACCGGTTTCATGACGGCACGGCCTTGCGGACCGAGCGTGGCGACCTGCAAGCCGTTGTGCCGGAAAATCAGCGCGCTGGCGGGAATCTGCAGCGCATGCGCATCGGTCGGCAGCGCGAAGCGCACGTCCGTATACTCGCCGGGAAACAGCAGCCCGGCATGATTGTCGACGGATAGTTGCACGAGCAACGTGCCCGACGACGGCGTGATCGCATGGTCGGTATCGACCAGCGTCGCATCGAACGTCATGCCGGGCCGCTCCGGCACGCGCAGCGTGGCGTGCATGCCCGGCCGCACGGTCGCCGCTTCGCTTTGCGGCACGCTCACGTAGACGCGCAATCGTTGCGCATCCGACACCGTGAAGAGCTGTGGCTTGTTGCCGCCGCCCGCATTGATCAGCGCGCCGACGTCGGTATCGCGCGCGGTCACGACGCCGTCGAACGGCGCGACGATCCGCTTGAACGATTCGAGCGCCTCGAGCCGGTTCACGTTGGCTTGCTCAGCCGCGACCGTCGCCTGTTGCGCGGCGAGGTCGCTGGTTTTTTCATCGGTTTCCTGCTGCGATACCGAATCCTGCTTGAGCATCTGCGTCCAGCGTTGCGCGGTGACGACCGCGAGTTTTTCGGTCGCGACGGACTTTTGCAGATCGGCACGCGCCTGGTCGAGTTGCTGATCGAGATCGGGCGTATCGATCACGCCAAGCAGCTGACCGGCCTTCACGGGCGTGCCGATATCCGCGTACCACGCATGCAGATAGCCGGACACGCGTGCATAGATCGGCGCGTTGATCCATGCGGCCAGATGCCCCGGCAAAACCAGCTGCTGCGTCGCGGCGAGCGGTTGCGGCTGGATGGTCGACACGGTCGGAAGAGCCTGTTGCATCGTCCACGATGCAACTTCGTGCCGCGTATGCAGGCGGCTCGCAATGCCGTCGGCGAGGACGGCGGCCGCTGCCAGCACGATCAGGATGCCGGCGAGTTTCAGATGGGCAGGGCGCTTCGGCGCACTGACATCGACTTCAGTGGACATGAGCGTTTCCTTCGGCAAGACCGTTTGAATCGGAGTTGGGACCGGGGTGCGATGCAGCATCGGGGCCGGGCGTGTCACGGCGGTGCACGATGCTGAACAGCACCGGCACCACCAGCAGCGTCGCGCAGGTTGCGCATAGCAGCCCGCCGATCACCGCACGGCCGAGCGGCGCGTTCTGCTCGCCGCCGTCGCCGAGACCGAGCGCCATCGGCGCCATGCCGATGATCATCGCGAGCGCGGTCATCAGCACCGGGCGAAAGCGCGCAAAGCCGGCTTCGAGCGCGGCAATGCGCGCGTCGCCGGTCGCGTGCAGCCGTTCGCGTGCGAAGCTCACCACCAGAATGCTATTGGCGGTCGCGACGCCCATGCAGAGAATCGCGCCGGTCAGCGCCGGCACCGACAGCGGCGTATGCGTCGCGAACAGCATCCATACAATGCCCGCGAGCGCAGCCGGCAGGCCGCCGACGATCACCGCCGCATCGCTCCACGAATGAAAGTTGACGACGATCAGCAGAAAGATCAGCACGATCGCGCCGACGAGACCCAGCAGCAGGCCGGTGAACGCGCTGTTCATCGTTTGCACCTGGCCGCGCAGCGTGACGCGCGCGCCTTTGGGCACGTCGTGCGCGGTCGCGTGCAGGATGCGCTGAATGCCCGATGCGACCGAACCGAGGTCCGCGCGTTGCGTGGTGGCGAATACGTCGTAGAGCGGCTCGATGTTGTAGTGCGATACGACGAGGTCGCCGACGCCGCGCTTCACGCTCGCAATCGCGCCGAGCAGTTGCGAGCGGCCGTCCGCGCCGTTCACGGTGAGGTTTTCGAGGCTCGACAGCGAGGTCAAACGATATTGCGGTGTCTCCGCAACGATCGGATAGGTCACGCCGTTGCGCGGATTCAGCCAGAACGCCGGTGCGACCTGACCGGTGCCGGTCAGGCTGGCGACCAGCGAATCGGTGACGTTGTCCTCGGTGATGCCGAGCTGGTCGGCGCGCGAGCGGTCCACCGCGACGCTGAACTGCGGGTAGGTCGACGCCTGCTGGATGCGCGAGTCCGCGATGCCGGGCACGTCGCGCATCCGGCGCAGCAGCTCGACCGCGTAGCGGCGGTTCGCCGCGTCGTCGGGCCCCGACACCTGCACGTCGATCGGCGCGGGCGCGCCGAAGTTCAGAATCTGGCTGACGATATCGGCGGGCAGAAAGGCGAATGTCGTGCCGGGAAACGTATGCGGCAGCGTCGCGCGCAGCGTGCGCACGTAGCCGGCGGTCGGCGCGTGGTCGGCCGGGAGCGTCACGTAGATATCGCCGTCCTGTGAACCCGTCGTGCCGCTGTTGTTGTACGCGAGATCGATGCCGCTGTTCGGCAAGCCGAGATTGTCGACCACGTTCGCCAGCTCGTCCGGTGGAATGGTTCGGCGCACCGCGGCCTCGATGCGATCGGCGAGCGCGGCCGTGTCTTCGATGCGCGTGCCGATCGGCGCGCGGAAATGAATTTCGATCTCGCCCGAATCGATATTCGGAAAGAAATTACGGCCAAGCCAAGGCACGAGCAGCAGCGCCGATGCGGCCGCCAGCGCGAAGCCGATCAGAAAACGCCTGCGGTTCGACAGCGCGGCGCCCAGCAGCACGCGATACGTGCCGCGCACCGCATTGAACCGGTGTTCGAAGCCACGCTGGAAACGCACTAACGGATTGCGCGACGGTGCGTGGTGTTCGTGCCCGCCATGCGAGGCCATCACTTCGGCGAGCTCGCCGGATGCATGACCGCCCGATGCATGCGGGCGCAACAGGTATCGCGCCATCATCGGCACGAACGTGCGCGACAGAATAAATGACGCGACCATCGCGTAGATCACCGCCTCGGCCATCGGCACGAACAGATAGCGCGCAATGCCGCTGAGCAGCAGCATCGGCACGAACACGATGCAGATGCACAGCAGCGACACGAAGGCCGGCATCACGATCTGCGATGCGCCTTCGAGAATCGCGCTCTGCACGTCCTTGCCCTGTTCGAGATGCCAGTTGACGTTCTCGATCGTCACGGTCGCGTCGTCGACGAGAATGCCGACTGCGAGCGCGAGCCCGCCGAGCGTCATCACGTTGAGCGTTTCGCCGGCGGCCGCGAGCGCCGCCAGCGCGGCGAGCACCGCCAGCGGAATCGACGCCGCGATGATCAGCGTCGAGCGCCAGCTGCCGAGGAATAGCAGGATCATCAGCGACGTCAGCGCGGCCGCGATGATCCCTTCGCGCGCGACGCCGCTTACCGCGCCTTTTACGAAGGTCGACTGGTCGCCCATCGTCACGAGCTTCAGCGATGGCGGCAGCGTCTCCTCGATACGCGGCAGCTTGTTCTTCACCCCGGCGATGATGTCGAGCGTCGACGCATTGCCGTTCTTCAGGATGCTCATCAGCACGGCGCGGTGGCCGTCTACCCGAACGATGTTGGTCTGCGGCGGATAGCCGTCGCGCACGTGTGCGACATCGCGAATGTAGATCGTCGTGCTGCCGATCGTCTTGATCGGCAGCGCGTTGAGCGCGTCGATCCGGTGCGGGCTGTTGTTGAGCTGGATGTTGTATTCGAAGCGGCCAATCTTCTCAGTGCCGGCTGGAATGATCTGGTTCTGCTGCGCGAGCGCATTCGCGACGTCCTGTGCGGACAGATGCTTCTGCTGCAGCGCGAGCGGATCGAGATCGATCTGCACGTCGCGAATCTTGCCGCCGTAAGGCGTCGGAATCGCGACGCCCGGCACGCTCAGCAGTTGCGGCCGGATAAAATTGGTCGCGTAGTCGGCGAGTTGTTGCTCGTTGAGCGTATCGCTCGTCAGCGCGATTTGCAGCACCGGCACCGTCGACGCGTTGTAGTTCAGAATTTGCGGCGGCGTCGTGCCGGGCGGCATCTGCTTCAGCACCGTCTGCGAGACCGAGGTCACCTGTGCGGTTGCGGTGCGGATATCGACAGTCGGCTGAAAGAAGATCTTGACGATGCCGAAGCCGCGGAACGACTGCGATTCGATATGCTGGATATCGTTGACAGTCGTGCCAAGCGTGCGTTCGTAATACGTGACGATGCGGCCCGACATGTCGTCCGGCTGCAAGCCCTGGTAGTTCCATACCACCGCGATCACCGGGATGCGGATGTCCGGAAAGATATCGGTCGGCGTGCGCAGCGCCGCAAGCGGACCCGCGATCAGGATCAGCAGCGCGAGCACGATAAAGGTGTAAGGCCGGGTCAACGCCAGGCGGACGATTTTCAACATCGGGCGACCCGCCTAGCCGAGTAGATAGCCGGAACCGCGAACCGTGCGGATCATCGGCGCTTCGCCGCCTGCTTCGAGCTTTCTGCGCAGGCGGCCGATATGCACGTCGATCAGGTTCGTGCCCGGATCGAAACGGCCGCCCCATACGCCTTCGAAAATCATCGTGCGCGTCATCACCTGGCCCGCGTGACGCATCATGAATTCGAGCAGACGGAATTCGGTCGGCTGCAGGCTCACATTGCGTTCGCGTGCGGTGACGCGTCTGCGCATGCGGTCGAGTTCGAGCGGGCCGACGCGCAGCACGGCGGGTTCGGGCGCGTTGCGCGGACGCCTGCGCAGCAGCACTTCGACGCGCGCGGACATTTCATCTGCGGAAAATGGCTTGATCAGATAGTCGTCGCTGCCTGCGCGCAAGCCTTCGATGCGCTGCTCGACGCCGTCGAGCGCACTCATCACGAGCACCGGTGTTTCGATGCCGGCGCCGCGCATCGTCGAGACGATTTTCAGCCCGTCGAGATCCGGCAGCACACGATCGACGGTAATCACGTCGTAGGTGTCCGACATCGCCTTGACGAGACCTTCGCGGCCGGTGCGCGCGACGTCGACCGCAAGTCCGCTCGCACTCAACGCACGCACGATGTCGCTCGCAACCCATTCGTCGTCTTCGATAGTGAGAATTCTGGCCATACCGTCGATTTGACTGTCGAGTTCATAGGGCGTTACGCGACCGCACGCAACGATGTTTTACGCCCGTCGGCGCGGAACCGCGCGACGGTGAAGTCGACGAACGTGCGCACCTTGGCGGTCAGATGATTACGGCCGGAATAGACAATTGAAAACTGCCGTGCGCCGTCGTTCAGCGGAAACCGTTCGAGCACCGGCATGAGTGCGCCGCTCGCGAGTTCGCGCGCAACCGCGGGCGCCGGCAACAGCGCAATGCCCATATGATTGAGCGCGGCGGCGCAAAGCATCGACGCGTTGGTCGCACGCAGGCCGTAGCGCACCGGCACGCGATACGCACCGTGCGAATCGGTGAATTCCCACGCGCGCGACGCGCTGCCGGCCGGGCCGAGCAGCACGTGACTGTCGAGCATCGACGGATTGAGCGGCGTGCCGCGCTGCGCGAGGTAGGGCGCGGACGCGACGAGGATGCTGCGATACTGCATCAGCGTGCGGCCCACCATCGACGCGCCGACGAGCCGGGTGTCGTCGGTGAAGCCGACGTCGAAGCCGCCTTCGATCCAGTCGATCTGCGCTTCGCAGGTGGTGACGTCGAAGTCGACGCCCGGTTCGGCGACGCGATAGTCGGCGAGCAGCGTCATCAGTTCGGTGCTCGCGAATGTGGTCGATGCGGCGATGCGGACGGTACCGTGCGGCGAATGCGCGGTGCGGGTCAGGTTCGCATCCACTTCATCGACGTTCGCGACGATCGACCGGCAACTGTCGAGATAGCGTGCGCCCGCTTCAGTCAGCGACAGACTGCGTGTGGAGCGGTTGATCAGGCGCGTGTTCAGATGGGCTTCGAGCGCAGTGACGCTGCGCGTGACGGCCGCGGCCGACATGCCGAGCTGGCGCGCGGCTACGGCGAAGCTGTTCAGTTCGACGACGCGCATGAAAACGCGCATGGACTGGAGTTGGTTCATATTGGCAAGCCGTGAACGTTGGACGTTGCGAATGATCGGCCAGTCGAACTAACAGCGGATCGCCTTCAATGTGAACGATTCTTTATGTTTCGCATTGCTGCGCGTTTGTAAACTGCGACGCGTGCGAACGTACGTACGAAGACATGCGTCGCATCGAATCGAAGAACGATTGCGCTTAAAAACGGAAACGTTGCGTACGCAACCATGACGCCGCGCGCCAGCGTTGCTTGCGCGCCGCTCGCGACAGGAGAAGAGACGTTGCCGCGATACGGCAGCGCCGGTATGCCGGCTACGGCATCGAGCCGTGCCGACGTGCGGCGTGCGTGCTGTGGGTGCCCCTCGCGCATACGCAACCGGGGCGTACGCGCGAAGATAGCGCGTGATGAGGCCGGTCAGTTCGGCACGCTATACATTTCTTGTGAGGCCTCGGCGTGCTGCGACAGCGCGTCAATCAGTTTCACCAGGCTTTCCTGGGGCACGGCGAAGCCGGCCCAGTTGAAGCCCGTGTGCCGGAAGAACACGACTGCGCCATCGTATAGCGGATGCTTCTCCGTATACCAGCACGGATCGATTTCGATCGCGTATTGATGCTGCCGGGAAATGTGCGGCGAGATCGCGGGGTGCATCTTCGCGCGCAACACCGCGAGGTGTTGGATCAACGCATCGAGGTCGGCGACGTCGAGTATCGCGGCACTCTGGTCGATCTTGACGCGCAGCGCCTCGCCGTCGCGATGGTTGACGAGTTCCACTAGCATGGGATGATGCTGCATATCGGCTCCTGCCGGCTGCTAAACGACAGAAGTATGCCCGCGAGCGACGCGCGGCAAATGGAAGAGACATGGTGAAAAGATGAAACTTCGTTCATCAACGCCGCTTGTCTCAAGCTAACAGAACGTTCATCCGTTTTATTGCGCTTCGATACACCGTCACGCCCATCCTTGCATCGTCACACCACTGCGCAAGGAGCGTACGACATGAAACCCTTCTGGATCAAAACCGCGGCGACACTGTGCGTGCTGCTGGCAAGCGGCGCGGCGTCGGCAAGCAGCAAGCTGACGCCGGCCGAATGCAATGACTATCCTTTCAAGCCGCTGAGCGGCCCCGTCACCCATGCGCAACTGATGCAGGAGCTGCGCGAACTCGAATCGGTCGGTTACGATCCGTCAGCGAGCGGCGGCGACTACTATCCGTCGGATATCCAGGCGGCGCAAGCGCGGCTTTCGTTGAAATACCGCGCCGACTGTCTCGGAGAAAACGTGAAGGTGCCGCGGACCACCAGCGTGTGGCCCACCGGCCCAAGTGGTTTCTAGCAGAACAAAGCCCGAACCTTTACGGTAAAGGTTCGGGCTTTGCGATTGAAGGTATCGAATGGTGTGCGGTCGGCCGGACCGCGGCTCAGCACAATTCGGATACCTGCCGATGCTTGCTCAGCATACCTGCGACCGTCGCGCGTCCTTGCGCGACGATCTCGGCGACCTCGTTGTTCGACATCGACAGCACGTCGCCCGCTTCCGCATAGCTCAGGCCCTCGACCAGCACCAGCAGCATCGGCACGCGTTGCGCGTCGGGAAGCGAACTGACCGCATGGCGCAGCAGGCAATGCACGCAGTCGGTCGCACGGCAATCGCTCGAGACCGCGGGGTCGCACGTGCATTCGCCTTCCAGCGGTTGCAGGCGCGCATGGCGCTGCGCGTAGCCCTCTTCGAGCCAGACCGTCGCCATGATCGAAAAAAGCCGGTGCAGCGGACGCAGGCAGCGCGATGCGCCGCGGCTCCAGTCGCCCGCCGAAAACCGGCGGCACGCCTGTGCGACAAGCCGTTCGGCGTCCCGTTCCTGTTCGGTCAGACGCAGCGCGAAGGCCCAGATGCGCGGCAGCGACTCGATGCCGGCTAAGCAATCCTGGTTGGTCATACGTCAGTGCCCCCTGAAATGCGCCGAATCTGCGCCAATGTCTCGAGCTTGTCGCAGCCTCGCGGCTGCATGCCGGATCCGGTCCACGACGAGCCGTCCGGACCGCGCGAAGCGACGGGTGTGAGTAAGGAGTTTGTATGAGGTGAGCCGGACGGCTCACCGCGACCTGTGACCGATGTTAAAGACTGCGAAAGCAGTTCAACACCATGATGAGCGAAAGGCAACGTTGCATGTCACGTAACGAACAATCCGAATAATGCCGGCCGCCCGCGCGGAGCCTGAAATCTAATCGGAGCGACGCGGCGATGGCCGATTGCAATTCAGGTATTCCGCAGCCGCCGACGTTCGATCAGACTTCTGTCGAGGTCGCGACGAATCGCATGATCGCCAGTTCATCCCGCCCGAGCGCGACCGGCAATTTTTCCGCGATCAGATCGATCCATGCGCGCGTTTGTGCCGGCAGGTAGCGCCGCGACGAAATCAGCGAATAGACGCCGATTTCCGGCGTGCGCCACTGCGGCAGCACCGGCACGAGCTGACCGCTCTTCAGGCTGTCGATAATCGCCCACGGCGGCAGCAGCGCGATGCCCAGTCCGCTCATTACCGCACTGAGCACCGCATCGGTCGAATCTCCCTTGAACGGACCGGATACCGGCAACGTGATCGTCGAATCGCCGTCGGTCAGTTGCCAGTCGCGCGTAATGTTCACGAGTTTCAGGCAACTGTAGGTCATTAAATCTTCGGGGTGCGACGGAGTGCCGTGCCGCGCAAGGTAATCGGGCCGCGCGCAAAGCAGGCTGCGCACGCCGCCGACCTTGCGGCCGACCAGCGTCGAATGCGGCAGCTCCTGCGCAAAATAGACGCTCGAATCGATGCCTTCAGCCAGCACATCCGGCGCGTTCTGCCGCGTCGAGTATTCGACTTTCACGTCCGGGTACCGCTGCAGATACTCCATCAGCAGCGGCAGCAGGTGATACCGGCCGAAGCCCGACATGCACGATACTTTCAGCGTGCCGGCGGGGCGGATCGCGGCGTCGCGCGCTTCGTTTTCCGCTTCGTCGACGAGGTCGAGAATCGAGCGGCACTTGAGCAGATAGCGCTCGCCCGGGCTGGTCAGCGAGACGTGCCGGGAATTGCGGTGCAGCAGTTTGGTGCCCAGACGCTGCTCGAGCTCGCCGATCATCCTCGATACCTGCGCGGGGGTCAGATCGGACTGCAAAGCGGCGGCGGTGAAGCCGCGCGCGTCGACGACCCGCACGAACAGGCGTATCGCGTGCAGGAGGCCGGAATTCAAACGGGGTGAACTAGTGGACATGGTGCCGGCTGAATGGATGCCAAGGATCGTCCGGTCAACGCGGTTCCCCGGGTTTTTTTGTGTTTTCGCTCGACTGCACGAGGCGGTCTATTGAACGGAGAACAGTCTGAGGTGCGTTTTATTCCGCGATTGGCTGTCGATTTTCAATTAGCTTGATGGCGATCGTGTGAAAGCTTTTGGTAATGTTTGCGGGCGCGGCGGCCGGGCTCAAAAAACAACCCCGCGTCGCCGCGGGGTTGTTGCCACGCCTGACGATGCCGATATCGACCATCGGCATCGTGCCGTCGGTCGGTCAGTTGCCGCCGCCGCCTTGCACGCCGAGCGTCACCCGGTTCGCCACCGATTTCACACCGGCGACGCCCTTCGCAATTTCGCCGGCCTGCGCGATCTGGTCGCCTTCGGGCACGGTGCCGGTCAGCGTCACCACCCCGCTGCGCGCACGCACGAACACGTTGGATACATCGAAGCCTTGTGCTTTCGCCATGGCCCGGCGCACGTCGTGGGCGAGCTTGCGGTCCGCCTTTTTCATCGCCTTCGCGTCGGTCGTCGTCGTAGCCGAATCGGTCGTGCCCATCGAGTCGCTCGACTGCGACCAGGCGCTCGAGGTCAGCGCCACACATCCTGCAACCACCATCACCTTCAACAGATCGATCGCATTCATGACAGCTCCTTTTGTTTCCGTTATTGGGGGGCACGCGTGACGAATCGTCAAAACTGCAAAAAGCAAAAGTAAAAATAGCCAATCGCCGCACTAATGCAAGATCAATTTTGGCGTGCATCCGCCGCGGCAAATGCAGTATGCGCGCGTCTTTGCCAGCACGCATCGTGTCTCTTTCCCGATTCCTCAGGCGACACACGGTCCGGGAAAGCGAAGCGGTCGGTGCGTATTTCGTCAATGCGATTCAACTTGTCAGTACAACGCTTAAGCGTACGGAATAAAGCAAATCCGGCGGTTGTTTTTGCGGAGGGCGATGACATTGCGCCCCTGACGCGATGGAGATTCGGGCATGCGTGGAGGTCTCGTGTCTTCCGATCGCGGCTGCCTCGGGCATTCGTCCGCGGCGGCTAAAGAACCCATCACACATCCCACCGGAGTCTCGATAGATGACGAATCACCATTCGAAGCGCGCTTTGCCGCGCGGGCGCGCCGCACGCGCTCCGCGCACGGCAACTCTCGTTCAGCGCGCCTTCAACGGCCTTTGCGTGCTGGCGCTGCTGTCGCCAGTGGTTGCTTTCGCGAAGGCGCCTGTCGACAAGCAAAGCGCATTGATCGCCCAGGGCAACTACATCGTCCATCGGGTCGGCATGTGCGTCGATTGCCATACGCGGAAAGACGCGCACGGCATGCCGATCGCAAGCGAGGACCTGCAGGGCGCCGACCTCCCGTTTACGCCGGATCATCCGGTTCCGGGCTGGGTCGGCCGCTCGGTCAAGATCGCGGGTCTGCCGGCCGGCTACACGGAGGCGCAACTCGTGACGTTCCTTGAAACGGGCCGCACCGCATCCGGCGGGACCGCGCATCCGCCGATGCCCGACTACCGCCTGGATGAACACGACGCGCGCGCGGTGGCGGCCTATCTCCATTCGCTTGATTGAGCCGCGCGTCGCGGCGCATCGGCGGCTGACCGTCGAAGCGCCGCGAACTTCGCTGTGCGTCCCGCTGTACGCCTGGCTGCGCCGCCGTTGCGCGCGCAACGCTCTGCCGGTGCGCTCGCGCGTTGCGCTTTGAGCGCTGGCCTGCGAACTCCGCCTGGCGGCGGAGTTCGCTCGTGCCCGCCGCACCTCGGCGATGCGACGCCCGCCGAAATTGGCACAACCGGCGGCACAACGGCACAACCGCACGCGCGACTTACGCAGCGCCGCCGTTCGCGCGCAGCACCTGCCCATTCACCCAGCCGCCGTCCGGCCCGGCGAGGAACGACACCACCGCCGCGATTTCATCCGCCCGGCCGAGGCGCTGCAGCGGCGGGATGTTGGCGAAAGCCTGAATCTGTTCTTCGGTCTTGCCTTTGTAAAACAGATCCGTGCCGACCGGACCCGGCGCGACCGCGTTCACCGTGACATTGCGGCCGCGCAGTTCCTGCGCGAACACACGCGACATCGCCTCCACTGCGCCCTTCGACGCGTTATAGAGCGCATAACCCGGTTTGTTCAAACCAAGCGACGTGCTCGAGAAGTTGATGATGCGGCCGCCTTCAGCGATTCGCGACCAGGCTTCGCGCATCGTGTTGAATGTGCCGCGCACATTGGTGTTCATGGTTTGCTCGAACGATTCGTCGGTTGTGTCGTGCAGCGGCACAACCTTCATCACGCCCGCATTGTTGACGAGCACGTCGACCTTGCCCAGTTCGTTTTCGACCGTGTCGAACATGTGGCGCACATCGACCGGATTCGCGACGTCGGCCTTCACGGCGATCGCCGTCGCGCCGTCCTGGCGCAGTTCGGCAACCAGTGCCTCCGCCTCAGTCGCGCTCGATGCATAGTTGACTGCGATGGCGAAGCCGTCGGCCGCGAGCCGCGATGCGACGACCGCGCCGATGCCGCGTGCCGCGCCCGTGATGAGCGCGACTTTTTCGTTTTTGATTGCGTTCATGATTCGTTTCCTCAAGAAGTGATGAGCCGGTGAGACGAATAGTGAACGATCTATCCGGATTGATAATCACCGCATATTCGACTATATAATTCCATTTACTTTAATAAAGCAAAGCCGGACGGAGCGGTATATGGATCGGTTTCAGGAAATGCAGGTGTTTGTGCGGATCGCCGAGCGGCAAAGCTTTACGCGCGCGTCAGACGATCTGCAAATTCCTCGGGCGACGGTGACCAATCTGATGAAGCGGATGGAAGAGCGGCTCGGCGCGCGGCTGCTCGAGCGCACGACCCGTTCGGTGCGCCTGACGCACGACGGCGAAGCGTATTACGCGCGGTGCCTGCGGCTGCTCACCGACCTCGAAGAGGCGGAAGGGTCATTTCGCAATGTCGCGCCGAAAGGGTTGTTGCGCGCGAACCTGCAAGGCACGCTCGCGCGTTGCTTCGTGATGCCGGTGCTGCCGCAGTTTCTTGCCCGCTACCCGGGCGTCGAACTGCATCTCGCGGAGGACGACCGTTTCGTCGATCTGGTGCGCGAAGGCGTCGATTGCGTACTGCGCGCGGGCACGCTGCAAGATTCGTCGATGGTCGGGCGGCGCCTCGCGCGGCTCGAACAGGTGACCGTCGCGAGTCCCGCGTATCTGGACGCGCACGGCGAACCGCTCAATCTCGACGAATTGCGCGCGCACCGTGCGGTGAACTTCGTGTCGAGCGCGACCGGCAGCCCGATGCCACTCGAATTCACCGTCGATGGAAGGGCGACCGAAGTCCATCTCGGCGGGATCGTTGCCGTCACCTCGGCAGATCTTTACACGGGCGCGGCGCTCGCGGGCCTCGGCCTCATCCAGGTGCCGCGCTACCGGATCGCCGATGAACTGGCGCGCGGCGCATTGAAACGCGTGCTCGCGCAGTACGCGCCGCCGCCGATGCCGGTGACGGTGCTCTATCCGCAGAACCGCCAGTTGTCGTTGCGGGTGCGCGCGTTCGCAGACTGGCTGCGGGAAGTCTTCGAAACGGCGGCGGCCGGTCAATGAAGCGGCCGCCACGGTTGTTCGTGCGCGGCGTGCGCGCAGAGCGACGCTAGCGGCCCAGATGCGCGAGCGCATCGCGCATCGGTTCGCTCGACACGATCAGCGAACCGGACAGCGGCGTATCGAGGTCGACGATCACGTACATTGCCGAGGCGATCGATACCGCGCCGAGTGTGATCATCACGAGCGCGAGCGCATTGCGCGGCGCGATCAGTCCGAAGCTCAGAAAGATCACGAACAGCCAGAATGCGAGCATCATCAGGAACGGCCGCGAGATCGAACTGTGCGCTTCTTCGATCAGCTTCCAGCGTGCGGCGATCAGCACGTCGAACTGAGTGAGTATCCGGACGAGTGCCCGCTGCTGCGCGGGGGTGTGCGTATCGAGATTGCGCGCCGCGATGGTCGCGGCATTGAGCATTTCGCCGAGCTCGATGCTTTCCAGATGGTTGTAGATGGTCGACGGAAACGCGCGCTTCGGATAGTAATTCCCGGGCGGCGCCGGCTCGGCGGGCCATGTCGACGTAATGGCCTCGGCCGTATAGACACGCAGCAGCGCGCGCACCGCCTGCGCCTCGTTGCCGTACTCGCGCAGGGTCTGGTCGAGCTGGATCATGTCCGATGCATAGGCGCGTACGTCGTTGCCGACCGTGTCGAAGCTGTTCTTGGCGGACGCGGTCAAGAGCCCCAGCACGAGGGCCGCGAACGTGACGAGCATGCCGATCACGAGCTGGATCAGCTGCACGGTTTCGTGCGCCTTGTGTTCCTCGGGCAGCAGCGGTTTGACGAACCAGCCGATCGCGGTACCGATGATCAGCACGACGAACACGGTCAGCGCCGATGTGATTTCCTGCATCAGAGGGGCTCCGTGGCACTGCAGCACACACATGCTGCGCCATCGTTCCGGGTCCCGGCAGGTCGGTGCGGGCGCAATCAATCCGGCAATGTGCCCCGATCGCGCGTGAAGCGCAATGCGTGTCTTCCTGAGCCGCGCTTCTCTATCCGCTTCTCTACCCGCTTTTTGCCCCGCTTCTCGAGCCGCTTCTTGCGCCGCTTCTTGCGCCGCTTCTCGAGCCGTCTCCTCAATCTTTTTTCTGCGCCGATTTCCGGGCCGTCAAGCGGCCCGCCTGTTTACGGCCGTGCAGCGTAGTACTTCGCGACGCCTTCTATTTCTTCAGGCGTCATGTTGCGTGCGACGTTGCGCATCTGTTCATTGACGTCGTTGCGGCGCTGGCCGTTCGCGAAGAGCTTCAATTGCGCGGCGAGATACACCGACGACTGGCCGCCGAGCCATGGCGCCGAGCCTTTGCGGTCGCGTTCGCCATGGCAGGCCGCGCACGGTGCGATATTGCGCATCGGGTCGCCGTCGTTGACGAGCTTGCGGATCGCGCGGTCTTCCGTGCCGCCTGATTCCACCGGAATCGGGCGCGGCAGCGACGCGTAGTACGCGGCGAGGTCGTGCAGATCGCGATCGGTCAGGTGGCGGATGATCGGCGGCATGATCGCGTTCGGCCGCGCGCCGCTCTGATAGTCGCGCAGTTCCTTGTAGATCACATCCGCATACTGGCCGGCGAGCACCGGCGCGGTCACCATCACGACGCTTTGCACGCCGTGGCACATCGAGCAGTTCTGCGCGAGCGTGGCGCCGCGGCCGATCGATACCGCGTCGGCACGCGCGCTGCGCAGCGGCGGCAGCACGATCACGTTGCTCGGCGGCGTGCCCTCGATGTCGGGCGCGCCGCTGTACCACGACTGAGGCGCGCCGGCCGCGCGGCAGATCGTGGCCCACAGGCCGTCGCGCGTGAAGTCCGCGTGTTGCGACGGCAGCCAGATAAAGCCGATCAGTATGCCGACGATCGCGATCGCGACGGTAGAGCCGACGCTCGCGGTGAACCAGCGATTGCGGAAGCTGAAGACGCGCTCGTCACTCATCGCGATGCTCCTACCGCCACGGCGGGCACGGAAGTCTGCGGCAGCGCGAGCAGCTGCGCGATCGGCACGCTGTAGTTGACGACGGTGAGGCCGATCATCAGCGCGACCCACAGGCCGAAGCCGTTCAGCGCGGCCGGCACCCGGTCGACCGGCTGCGCGGGCACGCTGAAGCCGCCGAACGGCTGCGCCGCCTCGCTCCCGGGCTGAGTCGAACCGAACTGCCCTTTCACCAGGATATAGATGAACATCACACCGGAGATGACCAGCACGAGTCCGCCGAAGGCGGAGATCGCGACCCACACCGCCTGCGCGTCGATACCGGGCACGCTGTAGTCGTAGTACGCCATGCGGCGCGGCGCGCCGAGCAAGCCGACGTAGTGCCAGGGAATCGTCACCACCATCATGCCGATGAACCACAGCCACAACTGCGTGCGGATCAGCCCGTCATGGCCGAGCATGCGGCCGGTCAGCTGCGGCCAGAGCTCGTAGGCGATCGCGAAGTACATGATCACGATCGCGCCGCCGAAGATCAGATGGAAGTGGCCGGTGACCCACTGCGTGTTGTGCACCGATTCGTTCAACTGATAGCTCATGTTGATGAGCCCGCCGGCCCCGCCGAAGCCGAGCATGATGAACGAGAAGGCGATCACGAGCATCATCGGGTTGCGCCACGGCAGCGCGGCAAGCCAGCCGAACGCGCCCTTGCCGCCGCGCAGGCGGCCCGCGATTTCAACCGACGCGCAGATCGTAAACACGGTGAGCAGCGTCGGCACCGACACCATGCCGGTGAACACCGCATGCAGGAACTTGAAGCCCGAGCCGACCTGCGGATCGGCGAACAGATGGTGAATGCCGATCGGCATCGCGAACACGAGGAACAGGATGAACGACACGCGCGCCATCGAATCGCTGTACAGACGCCCGCCGATCGCGCGCGGCACGATCGTGTAGTACGCGATATACGCGGGGATCAGCCAGAAGTAGACGATGGCGTGCAGCGTCCATGAGAACAGCACGCGCGCGAGGCCCGCGTCGATCGTCGATTTCAGTCCGAGCGCGACCGGCAGGATCTGGAACAGGATCTCGACGGCGGCGCCGACGGCCGTCCATGCCCACAGATACGCGCCGGCCACATTCGCGAACATCGCGAGCGGCACGGGCCGGCCGGGATTCGCGCGTTTCCATGCGCGCAGGTTCACGTGCATCAGCGCGACCCAGATCCACGAACCGACCACCACCAGCACGACGCCGATATAGTAGAACGCGTTGCCGACCATCGGCGGATAGAACGTGTACAGCACCGAGGCGCGGCCCATCGCCACCGGAACGGAGGCCACCACGGCGCCGATCGCGAGCAGGATGAAACCGGCCCAGCCCCACTTCAGGCCGATCAGCGCCTGCTTCAGCGCGAGTTCGACGATCGCGTAGCCGAAGCCCATCGCGACCAGGGTGGGCAGCACGTACGCCATCACCGTGCCGTGCTCGGTCACCGAGCGGTAGTAGAGCTCGGGGTTGCCGAGCCATGGATGCAGCGGGCTGCGCACGAGCATCTGCCACGCGCCGAGAAAGAGCGCGATGATAAACGCGATAAACGCGAGCCAGAAATGCGCAAGAACGAGTCGCCTAGCGTGCAACACAGCTGAGCCTCCGGTTTTGTCGTGCCTGCTCGAAGAAGGCTGCCTTGTCGATCACTTTGACATGCGCCCACATCGTCTGATGGCCGAAGCCGCAGAACTCGTGACACGGCATCAGGTGTTCGCCGGGTTGGTCAAAGCGGGTGGTGAGTGTCGCCACGTAGCCGGGCACGACCATCGTGTTGACGTTCGTGCCGGCGATCAGCAGGCCGTGCACCACGTCCGCGCTCGTGGTGCGCAGGGTGACCGGCGTGTCGGCCGGCACCAGCAGACATTGCGGCGTGAACGAGTATTGCTGCGCGATAAAGCGCACGATTACCGAGCCGTCCGGCTCGACCGCACTGCCCAGATTGCTCTCGACAAATTCGCCGGACATCTGCAGCCGCGACGGGTCGATCGTCTCGACGCGTGACGGCGGCATCATCGCCCAGTGAAGGCCCGTGAACACCACGACCGCGAGCATCACGAGGATGATCGCGCCGGCGAACCAGGCCCAGCGCCGCTCGGCGCGTTCGGCGACCGCGTGGCCGCTTTGCTGATGATCGGAAGGTTGGCTCGACATGATGACCGGTTACTGGATGACGCCGCGCGGCAGGAATACGAGGAAGTAGAAGCCGATCCAGATCGCCAGCACGACGAGCGAGGCGACGCCGGCGAGCGCGATCGCGCCGTGCGGTCCCGCGGCGACGATGCGCTCGACCTCTTCGTCGGATGCGCCGGCGCTGGAGGGTTCGTTGACGTCCATCTGCATGTTCTCCCGATGCAAGGGTTCAGCGTGGTGGCGCGGCTTGTACGGTGGCCGTCGTATTCGTGCAAGTCAGCGCGAGTGGCGCCGGCGCAAGACGTTCGATACCGATGTCGCCGGACCCAAACGGCGTCCGACGCAATGGGCGCCTGATGCAAACGACGCCCGACGCATCCGCTCAAGCAGGCGAAACGCGTGCGTCGCGCGTGCCGCCGTGCCCGCGCGCTATCAGCGCAGCGGCGCGTTACGCAAGTCGTTGACTTCTTTCGGAGTCACCGGCAGCCCGTGATTGCCCCACGCGGTGCGGATATACGTGACCACCGCGGCCGCATCCGCATCGTTCAGTTCCTGTGCGAACGGTGGCATGCCGTACGGTTCGGGGTTGCGCTGCGTGCCGGGCGGAAAGCCGCCGTTCAGCACGATGCGAATCGGGTTGACCGCCGAGTCCATTTCGATCGACTGGTTGCCGGCGAGCGGCGGGTAATGTTGCAGCTTGCCTTCGCCGTTCGCCCCGTGGCACATCGCGCATTTGTCCGCGTAGATCTGTTTGCCCTTCGCGGCGACTTTCCGGTCGACCTGGGCGGGCGGCCCGCTCTTGCGGCCGGGATCGTTGTCCGGCAGCGATTTCAGATAGACGGCCATCGCCTTCACGTCGTCGTCGTTCAGGTATTGCAGGCTGTGGTACGTGACTTCGGCCATCGGTCCATAGACGGCGCCGCGATCCGAGATGCCTGCCTGCAGCAGATCGACGATGTCCTTGATGCTCCAGTCGCCGAGGCCGCCGTCCTTGTCCGACGTGAGCGACGGCGCGTACCAGTTCTGCACCGGGATCAGGCCGCCGGCGAACTGCTTGTCGCGCGACGAGCCGCCGAGCAGGTTGATCTTCGTGTGGCACATCGTGCAGTGGCCGAGCCCTTCGACCAGATAAGCGCCACGGTTCCATTCGACCGAACGCGTCGGGTCCGGCTTGAACTCGCCCTCGCGGAAATACAGCGAGCGCCAGCCGATCAGCAGGTTGCGATGGTTGAACGGAAAGCGCAGTTCGTTCGGCCGGTTCTGCTGACGCACCGGCGGCACCGACATCAGATACGCGAAGATCGCATCGGAATCCTCACGTGTGACCTTCGTGTATTGCGCGATCGGCATCACCGGATAGATCAGCTTGCCGTCGGGCGCTTTGCCGGTGCGCAGCATGCTGAAGAACGCGTCGGCGCTCCATGTGCCGATTCCATACTGCGCGTCCGGCGAGATATTCGGCGAGTACAGCGTGCCGAACGGCGTTTCCATCGCGAGGCCGCCGCCGAACATCTTGCCGCGCGGCGCGGTGTGGCACGCGATGCAGTCGCCCGCGCGCGCGAGGTATTCGCCGCGGATCACGTTCGCCGGGCGCGTGTCGGGCGTGCCGGTGGCGTGGGCGGCCGGGCTCGCC
>NZ_CADIKF010000011.1 GCF_902859875.1 Paraburkholderia solisilvae
GTCAAACGTGATGCTGCGGAACAACGATATGGTCCGCGTGTTCGCGCGCGAGGACAGCAAGGTATTCATGATCGGCGAACTCTCGCATCCGACCACGCTGTTCCTGCGCAATGGCGAACTTTCGCTTAACGAAGCACTCGGCGATGCGGGCGGGGTGAACCAGCAGTCGGGCAATTCGCAGGTCTACGTCGTGCGCAACATCACGGCCGACACGCATCAGGTCTTCCATCTCGATGCATCGAATCCGACCGCGCTCGCGCTCGCGGAGAACTTCGAGCTGAAGGCGAAGGACGTCGTGTTCGTCGACACGGCGTCAGTCGTGCGCTGGAGCCGTGTCATCAACAACGTGCTGCCGAGCGCGGAGGCCGCGTACTTCAGCCGAACCGCGTATGGCGTGCAATGAACACGATCCTCGTGCCATGCACCGACCGTCAGTGCCGCAGTCCGATGGTCGTCGCAATCTTCGCGCGCGCTGCCGGCGAGCCCGCATTTCGCCAAGCGTTGCAAGCAACTCATTGAAGCAGGAGCCGTACTGTGGATCGACCGTCTAACCCGTCTCACAAGCAGCCCGGTAACGAAGGGCGCAGCCTGAGGGTCGCCAGCATCAATACGGTGCCCACCGTCGAACCGGTGGCCGGCGGCCCCATCGATGCGAGCGCATTCATCGACACGCTCTACGGGAGCCGCTGGCTGATCGCCGGGCTCACGTGCCTGACGACCGCGATCGCGATCTGCTATGCGGTGTTTGCCGCGCCGGTGTACCAGTCGGACATCCTGATCCAGGTCGAGGACAATCCGAACTCGCCGAACGATGCGCTGTCGAGCGTGTCGCAGCTGTTCGCGATCAAGTCCGAAGCCTCGGACGAGGTCGAAATCCTCGAGTCGCGGCTCGTGCTCACGCCCACGGTCCGCAACCAGGGACTCACGATCAACGTCGAGCCGCAACGCTTTCCGGTGTTCGGCCGCTGGTGGTCGACCATGCAGAAAGGCCTGTCGACGCCGGGCATCTTCGGGCACGGCGGCTACGTGTGGGCGCAGGAGCATGCGGCGGTCGCGACCTTCGATCCGCCGGCCGCGCTCTACGGCAAGCCGTTCAAACTCATCGCGGGTCCGAACGGCCAGTACACGATCGAGAACGATCACGCGGGCATCCGCGTGACCGGCCACGTCGGCCAGCCGCTCACGGTGCAGACTGTCGATGGTCCGCTGACGGCCGACGTCACGTCTATTTACGCACAGCCCGGCGGCACCTTCATGCTCACACGCGTCTCCGAAGTCACGGCGGTCGAGACGCTGCAAGGGGCAATGCGCGTCGCGCAGAGCGGCAAGGACTCAGACGTGATCCAGGCGAGCCTGCAGGGCCGCGACCCGGCTCAGACCAGCGCGGTGCTCACGGAGATCGGCCACCAGTACATCGCGCAGAACATCGAGCGCAAGTCCGCCGAGGCCGAGAAGTCGCTCGCGTTCCTCAACGAACAGTTGCCGCAGCTCAAGCGCCAGCTCGAAGATTCGGAGAGCGCGTACAACCAGTTCCGCGCGAACAACCAGACGATCGACCTCACCCAGGAAGGCGCGGCGGTGCTTCAGCAGACGGTCGACGCGCAGAACAAGCTCGCCGATCTCGAACAGAAGCGCAACGAGCTGACCGCACGCTTCACCGACAACCACCCTGCCGTGATCGCGATTCTCAATCAGGAGGCCGTGCTCAGACAGCGGCTCGACCAGATCGACACGAAGACGCGCCAGCTGCCGCAGCTCGAACAGACCGAGCTGCGTCTGCAGCGCGACGTGCAGGTCAACACCGATCTCTACACGGGCCTGCTCAACAGCGCCGAGCAGTTGCGGCTCGCGCGCGCGGGCAAGACCGGCAACGCGCGGCTCGTCGATACAGCCGTCGTATCGGAGATTCCCGTCAAGCCGAACCGCAAGCTCGTGGTCATACTCGGCGCGGCGGTCGGCCTGTTCGGCGGCTGCCTGATCGCGTGGCTGCGCCGGCAACTGGCGCAGGCCATCATGCATGCGCGCGATATCGAACGCGATACCGGCCTGCCGGTCTACGCGAGCGTGCCGCACAGCAAGCTGCAGCGCGCCCGCGACACGCGCATGTGGACGCCGGCGCAGGCCGGCAAGGTTTCGCTGCTCGCGCATACCGACGGCGACAGCCTGCCGATCGAGGCGCTGCGCAGCTTCCGCACGGCGCTCCAGTTCGTGCTGCTCGAAGCAAGCAACAATATCGTGCTGATGTCCGGGCCGACTCCGGGCGTCGGCAAGTCGTTCACCTCGGCCAATCTCGCCGCCGTGCTCGCGAACTCGCAGCAGCGCGTGCTGCTGATCGACGCCGATATGCGCGACGGCGACCTGCACCGCCATTTCGGCCAGCGCGAAGGCCCGGGGCTCGCCGATCTGATCGCGCACGACAAGCCGTTCGAGGAGCTCGTCCATCGCGCGGTGCTGCCGCGCCTCGACGTGCTTGCCCGCGGCGTGCCGCCGAGCAATCCGTCGGAAATGCTGATGAGCAAGCGCTTCACGCACTTTGTCAGCGAAATCTCGAGACAGTACGACGTCGTGCTGATCGACACGCCGCCGGTGCTCGCGGTCGCCGACGTCGGTTCGCTCGGCCAGCTCGCGGGCTCAGCGTTCCTCGTGGTGCGCCAGGGTTCGACGACCCTCGCGCAGATCAAGGAATCGGCCAAGCGTCTCGCGCACGTCGGCGTCACGCTCGACGGGCTCGTGCTCAACGACGTGAAGCCGCGCCCCGGCGACAAGACCTACGGCTACGGCATGTACACCTATCCGGGCGCACGCGCCCACGCAAAGGCCTGACCCATGACGCTTCGCACCTCACGCCCCGCGCGCCGGGCGGCCTGCTGGTTCGGGCTCGGCGCGTGTCTGCTGCCGGCCGTCGCCACCGCGCTGACGCTTCATGTGAGCGCCGCCGCAACCGATACGCCAGCCGATGCGCAGGCGAACGCCGCCAGCGCGCCCACCCAGGCGAGCGGCGACATCGGGCTGCGCGCAGCGGTTGCCGTGCTCGCCGCGCGCAAGTCGCGCTTCACGGGCGGCAACGTCGATCGTGTCGACATCGTGCTCGGTGCAGGGACCTACCGGCTCGCGCAACCGCTGCAGATCCAGCTGGACCCGAGCTGGCACGGCACGCCCGTGACCCTGTCGGGCGCGGGCGCAAGCCGCACCATTCTGTCGGGCGCGCAGATCGTGCGCGGCTTTCATGCGCCGGGCGCGGACGACACAGCGGCCGCGCGCCTGCCGGCCGCCGCGCGCGGTCATGTACTCGTCGCGAAACTCGCGGACAGCGGCATCGACGATGCGGGCACGTTCGAGCGCCAGGGCTTCGGCATCCGCGTGACGCCCGCGCCGCTCGACCTGTACTATCGCGGCGAGCCGCAGACGCTCGCGCGCTGGCCGAACCAGGGTTTCGCGACGATCGCGTCGCTGCCCGGCGGCGAGAAGGGCACGAGCTTCACGGTCGCGGGCGCGCCGCTCGATGCGCTCAAGGCCGAACCCGACCTGCGCGCGATGGGATACTGGGCGCGCGACTGGGCCGATACGACGCTGCCCGTCGAATCGGTCGATCCGGCCTCGGGCACGGTCACGCTCGCCGCGCCGGCTCCCGCGTTCGGCATGAAGACCGGCCAGCGCATGGTGTTCGAGAACGCGCTGTCGCAACTCGACCGGCCCGGCGAGTGGTATCTCGACCGCGCGACGATGACGGTCTACTTCTGGCCGCCCGCGCCGCTGCGTGACGGCGACGTCGAAGCGTCGGTCAGCAACCAGTTGCTGGTCGCGACGTCCGCGTCGAACCTGACCATTCACGACCTCGGCTTCGAGAACACGCGCGGCAACGCGATCGAGATCACCGGCGGCCAGAATGTCGAGATCGATCACGCGACGGTGCGCAACGCAGGCAGCGTCGCGGTCTGGTCGACCGCGAGCAACAGCCACTACCGCTTCATGAACGTGTCGAACACGGGCACCGGCGGCTTCGTGATCTACGCGGGCAATCGCCAGACACTCGCGGCCGGCAACGTGACGATCGAAGACAGCGTGATCCACGACTACGCGCTGCGTTCGCACGCGTACCGGCCCGCGATCGGCATCTCGGGCGTCGGCGACCGGGTCGAGCGCAACCATATCTACAACGGTCCGCACGCGGCGATCATTTTCGGCGGCAACGACCATGTGATTGCCGGCAACGAAGTCGACCACGTCGCGAGGGAATCCGACGACACCGGCGCGATCTACACGGGCCGCGACTGGACCGCGCGCGGCACGCTGATCGAAGGCAACTTCCTGCACGACATCGGCAGCGCCGCGAAGCCGGAAGCGACGATGGGCATCTATCTCGACGACCAGGGCAGCGGCATCACGATCCGGCGCAATGTGTTCTCGAAGGTGAATCAGGCGATCTTCATCGGCGGCGGGCGCGACAACCTCGTCGAGGACAATCTGTTCGTCAACTGCACGCCCGCGATTCATGTCGATTCGCGCGGACTCTCGTGGCAGAAGGGCCTCGCGGACGATCCGAACGGGCAGTTGCGGCATCAGCTCGCGGTCGTCCACTACAACCAGCCGCCCTACTCGACGCGCTACCCGGCCCTCGCGATGCTGCTCGACGATGCGCCCGGCGCGCCGAAGGGCAATGTGCTGCGCCGCAATGTGGTGATCGGCGGCAAGGCGACCTCGATCGATTTGCGCGCAACACCGTATATCGATGTCGGACCGGTGTTCGGCGCGAGCGACGTGACGTTCGTGAAGGCGATGTCCGACGCACAGCGCAGCACGTTCGCCGATCTGCAGATCGCACCGTCTTCGCCCGCGCTGCACGAGGGCTTCCAGTTGTCGCCGTTCCGCGCGATCGACGCAACGGGTGCCCGCAAACAATCGACAGCAGGGAGCGAGTAACACCCAGGACGCAGCAACGATGCACGACGCGCCTTACCGGCGGGGGATCCGCAGGGGGCTTCACTTGGGACACGCAACATCATGCGCTTCAGACAAGACATCAATGCCCTAAGAGGAGTGGCGGTTGCGCTCGTCGCGCTGTTCCACTTCCGCGTGCCGGGCTTCAACGGCGGCTTTATCGGTGTCGATGTGTTCTTCGTCATCTCCGGCTATCTGATGACGGCGATCATCGTCGGCCGCCTCGACAACGCGCGTTTCAGCCTCTGGGATTTCTACGTCGCGCGCTTCACGCGGATCGTGCCCGCGCTCGCGGTGCTCGGCGCGGTGCTGATGGTGTTCGGCTGGTTCTATCTGGACCAGCGTGCGTACAAGAACCTCGCCGAACATGTGGGCGCGGCGCTGACCTTCATCGCGAACGCCGTGTACTGGCGCGAAGCCGGCTATTTCGACGTCTCCTCGCAGACCAAGTGGATGCTGCATACGTGGTCGCTCGCGGTCGAGTGGCAGTTCTACATGGTGTATCCGATCATCCTGATGCTCGCCGCACGCGTGTTCGGCAACAAGCGCGGCGTCTACCAGGTGCTGCTCGTGCTGATCGGGCTCGTCTCGTTCGCGCTCGCCCCGGTGGTCGCGCGCAACAACCCCGCAGCCGACTTCTTCCTGCTGCCGACGCGCGCCTGGGAAATGGTGGCCGGCGGTCTCGTGATGCTCAACGCCCAGCGCTTCGCGTTCGGCGCGCGCACCGCCGCGACACTGCAGACCATCGGTCTCGCCGCGATCGTCTTCGCGGGTCTCCGCTTCACCGACGGCTACGACTGGCCCGGCGTCATGACGCTCGTGCCGGTGCTCGGCGCGGCGCTCGTGATTCTCGCGGCCGCGAACGACAGTGTGTTTTCGTCGTTCGTGCCGCTGCAACTGCTCGGCCGCTGGTCGTATTCGATCTATCTGTGGCACTGGCCGCTGACCGTGCTGATCCGCTACCTCGACCTGCCGAGCCACGACCCGATGGTGATCACGATCGGACTCGCGCTGTCGGTGCTGCTCGGCTTCGTCTCGTACGAACTCGTCGAACGCCGCGCCGCGGGCCTGCGCGAACGTTTCGGCCTGCGCGGCCTCGGTACGCTCGCCACGGTGCCGGTCGCGGTGGTGCTCGCCTGCGCGGGCGTCACCCTCGCGAACGGCGCGGCCCTGCGATTGCCGAATCAGGTCAGGCTGGTCGCCGCCGAGAGCACCGATATCGATCCGCGCCGCACCGAGTGCCTGATGGACAGCGTGCAGCGCATGCAGGACGGCGCCGGCGAGATCGGCTGCAAATACGGCGAATCGCCGAAGATCGGCGCGATCGTCTGGGGCGACAGTCACGGCAACGCGATCATTCCGGGTGTCGTCGCGGCGGCGGCGGATGCCCGCGAGAGCGTGATGTTCTACGGCACATCCGGCTGCCCGCCGTTGGTCGGCGCGAGCCTGTTCGGCAAGTACACCGAGGAGCCGTGCCGCCTCTTCGCGAAGCGCGTCGCCGGCGACCTCAAGCAGTACGCGCCGAACGTGCCGGTCATCGTCGTCGCGCGGTTCTCGATGTATGTCGACGGCAAGAACCTCGGCGCCGACCCGACCATCCTGATCGGCTATGACGGCGAACGGCCGCTGAGCGACCCCGTCCAGCGCCGCCTGCGCTATGCAAGTTTCCTGACCAACGATCTCTGCGCACTCGCGAAGAGCCGGCCGGTCTATGTGCTGATGCCGATCCCCGAGATGGACGAGAACGTGCCGAACACGCTCGCCAAGTCGATGATCTTCGGCAAGCACACGGAAGACGTGTCGATCGCCGAAACCGACTACTACAAGCGCAATGCCGTCGCGCGCACGGCGATCGAGGATGCCGCGGCGAACTGCGGCGTCAGGACGCTCGACCCGCTGCCCTATCTATGCCGCGATGGCCGCTGCTACGGTTCGCAGGCGCTGATTCCGCTTTATGTCGACGGCGACCACCTGAGCGCACGCGGCAGCCGGCGGCTGAGCCCGCTGTTCCGCCCACTTTTCGATGCGAGCTGATTCGACCATGTCCACTCCCCAACCCTCGGTAGGACGCAACGCGCGCTGGCTCGCCACCGCGCAGATCGCGAGGAGCGTGATCCAGCTCATCGGTCTCGCGATCCTCTCGCGTCTGCTGAGCCCGGCCGACTTCGGCGTGATGGCGCTTGCAACCATCGTGACCAACTTCGCGGGCCTGCTGCGCGACATGGGCACGGGTCCCGCGCTGATCCGCAGCCGCGACATGTCGCCGACGCTCGTGAACTCGGTGTTCTGGGTCAACATCGGCGCGGGCACGGCGATCGCGCTCGCGATCGTCGCGTTCTCGGTGCCGCTTGCGCGGCTGTTCAACTCGGGCTCGCTCAGCCACGTGCTCTGCTGGCTGGCGCTGACCTTCCCGATCATGAGCTTCGGCGCCGCGCACCAGGCGCTGCTCGAACGCGCGTCGCAGTTCCGCACGGTCGCACGCTCCGACGTGCTCTCGTACACGAGCGGCATGGTCGCGGCGATCGTCTCCGCGTATTTCGGTCTCGGGCTCACGAGCCTCGTCGTGCAGGCGCTCGTGCAGTCGAGCATGTCGTCGCTGCAGATGTACCTCGCGTCGCCGTGGCGCCCGACGCTGCGCTGGGACCTCAAGGAAGTCCGCGAGATCTTCGGCTTCTCGTCGAACCTCACGCTGTCGAACTTCGTGATCTACCTGAACCGCAACACCGACTCGATGATCGTCGGCAAGGTGCTCGGCGCGGTCGCGCTCGGCCCCTACTCGCTCGCGTTCAAGATCATGCTCTACCCGCTGCAGAGCGTCGCATACGTCGCCGCCAAGGCGCTTTATCCAGTGCTCAGCGCGAATCAGACCGATCCCGACAAGCAGCGCGCGAGCTATCTGCAAAGCGTGTCGTTCGTCGCGCTGATCACCGCACCGCTGATGGGCGGCCTCGTCGCGCTGCGCGAGCCGTTCATCGCGGTCGCGCTCGGCGCCAAATGGGCGAGCGTCGCGCCGCTGCTCGTCTGGCTCGCGCCGGTCGGCTTCGTGCAGTCGGTATTGAGCACCGCGCCCGCGGTGTTCATGGTCAAGGGCCGCACCGACTGGCTGCTGATGCTCAATTTCTGCGTCGCGATGCTGCATATCGCGTGCTGGCTGATCGGTGCGCACTTCGGGGGGCTGCAGGGCATCGCCGCGGGTTATCTGGTCGCCTCGCTCGCGAGTACGCCGATCCACCTCGGCGTGACCGCGCGGTTGCTCGACATGCCGTTCAGCGCGCTCTTTCGCGCGTTGCGCTGGCAGGTCGTGCTCGGCGTCGGTGTCTGCCTCTTTGCGACGGTCGCAAGCCGCGCGATCGGTCCGCTCGACTGGCCGGCCCTCGCGCGTTTGATTGTCGCGGGTCTCGTCGGGGTCGCCTACGGCCTCTGGCACATCAGCCGTTTCAATCCCGACCAGATGCTCGTGCTGCGCCGCGTGCTGCGCTTCGCCTGAACCATGAGGACTTATCGATGAACTCACCCCTGGTAACCGCGGTCATCCCGACCTACCGCCGCGCCAAGATGGTCCGCCGCGCGGTCGAAACCGTGCTCGCGCAAGACTACCCGGCACTCGAGGTAATCGTGGTCGACGACAACACCGATCCGGCCGAGCAGCAGGCGGTGCGCGACGCGCTCGCCGGCCTCGGCGAAAACGTGCTCGTGATTCCCAATGCACGCAGCAAAGGCGCATGCGGCGCGCGCAACACCGGCATCCTGCGCGCGCGCGGCGAATGCATCGCGTTCCTCGACGACGACGACCTGTGGATGCCCGGCAAGATCCGCGAGCAGGTCGCACTGCTCGAACGCACGCCCTACGTCGCCGCGCTGTGCCACTACATCGACGTCGACGTCGAGTTCAATCACGCGCGGCGCTGCCGCCCGAGCGCGCCGGTGCTCACGCGCACGCAGGCGCTCGGCGGCGAGTGCCCGACCTCGACGAGCCTCGTGCTGGTCAGGAAGGCCGTGCTCGTCGACGCGGGCCTGTTCGACGAAACGCTGCCGAGCTTCCAGGATTTCGACATGTGGCTGCGCTGCCTGTCGTTCGGCGATTTCGGCTATGTCGACGACGCGCTCGTGACCTTCATCCAGCACGCGGGCGACCGCACCAGCGTGAACCTGCAGCGGCGCATGGCCGGCCTCGCCGCGATCGAAAAGAAGTGGGGCGCCGAGATGAACGCGCATACCGACTTCGCGGCATTCCGGCGGCGCATCCAGGTCGACGCGCTGGTCGCGAACGGCAAGGCGCGGCTCGGTACGAGCTATTTCGCCGCGGTCGACTATTTCACGCGCGCGCTGATCGCCGACCGCGGTTCGCGGCGCACCGCGTTCTGGCTCGCGATCGGCCTGCTCGGCGCGCGCGGCGGCAAGGCGCTGTACGGCCGGCTGCTCAGCATGCGGCACGTCGAGACCGTCGAGGTCACCGCATGAACGCGGCCATGCGTTGCTCAACGGGAGGCTCGCGATGAAACGCATCGGCGCGCACATGATCGCGGACCTGCGCGCGAACCCGTTCGCGCATGGGCTGATTCTGATGGTGCCCGCGATCCAGTTCGGGCTCAGCTATTTCGCGTCGGTTTCCGCGGCCCTGTTCATCGCGCTCGCGGCGCACATGCGCATGCGCATCACGCCGCTGACGACCGGCATCGTCATGATCGCCGTGTCGCTCAGCCTGATCTGGAACACGCTCTTCCTGCCCGACTTTCCCAATATGCCGCGCGAAGCGCGGCTTGTGGTCGGCATGCTGCTGCTCGCGTGGGGACTGGCCGGTCAGCCGCGTCACGACATCGCGAAGTTCAACGGCTGGTGGCCGCTGCTGATGCTGGTCGCGCTGGCCGTCGCGGCACTGCTGCAGTCCGTCGCGGGCCGCAAGGGCATTTCGCTCTACGTGCCGACCAAGTTCTTCGTCAACGACAACGACACCGCGCTCGCGTCCGCGTGGGTCGAACAGGCGCGCGAGCACGGCTACGACTTCAAGCTGCGCGCGACGGCGAGCTTCTCCGAGCCGTCGTATCTCGGCGGCGTCAGCCTGTTCCTGAACTTCATCTGCCTGCATACGCTGCGCGGCCGCGCGCGGCTTGCCGCGAACGGCACGGCGCTGGTCGCCTGCCTCATCGCGCAGACCATGTTCGGGCTGCTCGCAAACCTGATCATCATGTTCGCGTTCTACCACCGCCACCTCAACAAAAGTGTGATGCTCTGCCTCGCGGCGTTCGGGCTCGCGGCGCTCGCACTGCCGATTTTCGCGGCGGAGCCGAGCCGCATCGAACGGATTCTGTCTGGCGACGACGTATCGACGGGCCTGCGCATATTCCAACCGTTCGAGGTGTTGAACCAGGTGCTGTTCCACGCGCCGTTCGGGGTGCCGGAGACGACGTCGCTCGAGTACTTCATCCGCAATGGCCTCGCCGAGCGGTTCGCGGACGCGCCGGTTCAGAACGGCGTATTCAATGTGCTGTTCGCGTACGGCTGGCTCGGCTTCGCGGTGATGTGGATGCTCCTGCGCACAGCAGGCGGCGGCATCTACGCACTGTTCCTGCTGCTGCTGTTTTGCCAGAACGGCGCATCGCTCGACTTCGACAAGATCGTGATGGTGACTTTCGCAATTCATATCGCGCGCCACGTCCGCGCGACGACGACCGATCTCCATGCGCTGACCCGTCTGACGGAGCCGCGCATGCGCGGCGCCGGCGACCGGCGTGCCGTGTCCCACCCTTCGGTTCAGAACCTATGAACGCTCGCCAGTTCTTCTTCGCGCCGGTCGTCCTGTCCCGCTATAACCGCGTCAACGGCACCGCGTTTCCCGTCAACGCCGCTTCCAACAAGGTGATGGGCATGACGGCCGGAGTCCGCAGCCAGGCGCGCGCGTCGTTTATCGTGAGCTCGCCGATCGTCACCGCGAGCGCGAGCCGGCGCTACTTCGGCGGTTTCGTCTGCCGCGACCAGCAGCTCGCCTGCGCCTATCTGCCGGCGATCAGCGCGCGCGGACTGAACCGCATGTTTGCCGCGCTCGTCTATCTGGGCTTTGCGCTGCGGCATATCCAGCGCGGCGACGGCGTGGTGTTTTACAACTATTTTCCCGAATACGTGCCGGTCGCACTCTTCCTGCGCTGGCGGCTCGGCCGCGACAAGATCGTGATGGATCTCGAAGACGGTCCGCGCGCCGATGAAAAGAGCCTGCGCGGCTACCTGACCCGTTTCAGCCTGCGCCTGTTGTCGCGCGTCTGCAGCCCGCGCGCGATCGTGGTGTCGCGGCAGCTCGCCAACGTGATGAAGATCGACGACGTATGCGTGGTCAACGGCGTGTCGCCCGACATCGGGCCGCGGCGCCCGGCGTTCGGCGCGCGCGTCACCTTCCTCTATGGCGGCTCGATCAGCATCGACACCGGTCTGGACCTGTTCGCCGCGGCCCTGCGCACGCTTGCGCGCACGCGGCCCGAGCTTGCCGCGCGCACGCACTTCGTGGTCACCGGTTTCGGCGGCGGCGCACAGCTTGCGGCGCTCGCGCGCGAACTCGCGCCGACCGGTTTCACGCTCGACGTGCGTCAGGACACCGGTCCCGACGAATACAAGCAGATTCTCGCGGGCGCCGATGTCGGCCTGTCGCTGAAGCTGCCGGATAGCGCACTCAATGCGACGACGTTCCCGTCGAAGGTGATCGAGCTCGCGAGCCACGGCCTGCTCGTGCTGACCACCGACATCAGCGATATCCCGCTGCTGTTCGACCGCGACACCGCGGCGATCTTGCCGGATGCGCAGGCGGCAACGCTCGCGAACCTGCTTGCCGAGATCGTCGCCGATCCCGAACGGTATGCGCAAATCGCCGCCGCCGGGCAGCGCAGGATTGTCGAGCGGTGCAGCCGCCGGTCAGTCGGACGGCGTCTCGTCGAATTTCTCAACGTCACCCCGGAACTGAGCACGCGATGAAACGCATCCTCGACGCGCTACGCAACCCCGTGGCGAACCTTGCACTCGCAATCCTGCCGGCGACGCACTGCTTCGCGTTCAAACGCGCTTTGCTCAATGCGCTGGGCTTCGAGATCGGCGTCGGCTGCAAGCTGACGGGCGGCGTCAAGTTCTATGGCCGCGGCCGGATCGCGATCGGCGAGCAAACCTGGATCGGACTCGGTACGTTGTTTATCGTCGCGCCCGATGCGGCCATCGTGATCGGCGCGCGCTGCGACATCGCGCCGCGCGTGATCTTTCACACCGGTTCGCACCGGATCGGCGACCGGCGCCGGCGCGCAGGCGAAGGCTATTCGCAGCCGATCACGGTCGCCGACGGCAGTTGGGTCGGCACCGGCTCCGTGCTGCTCGGCGGCTCGTCCGTCGGCAGCGCGTCGATTCTCGGAGCGGGTGCGATGCTGCTGCCCGGCGACTACCCGGCCGATACCCTGCTCGCCGGCTGCCCGGCGACGATCAAGAGGGCACTCACATGAACGCGCCAGCACCCGTCTATTCGCGAATCGTGTTCTGGGAACCGTGCGTCTCGCCGCATAAGTCGGCGTTTATCAATGCGGTCGCCGAGCGCTTCGGGCCCGCCGTCGAAGTCAGCTGCGTCGCGCACGAAGGCGTGCCCGAGGACCGCAAGGCGCTCGGCTGGGGCGACGGCTCGGCGGCGTTGCCGCCGACCGTGGTCGCGCCGTCCGACGACGAGATCGCCAGCATCGTGCAACGCGGCGGCGACCGCTGCCTGCACGTGTTCTCGGGCATTCGCTGGTTTCACACGCTGACCACCGCGCTCGCCATCGTGCAACGCGACCGGCGCGCGTTCGCGATCATGTCGGAGCCGCGCGAGAACGAAGGTCTCGCGGGCGCGGTCCGCTACATCCAGTCCTGGCTGACCGAAGCCGCGTTGCGCCGCCGCGTGCAGTTCGTGCTCGCGATCGGCCGGCACGGTCCGCCGTGGTTCCGTTCGGTCGGTTACCGGCGCGAACGGGTGTTTCCGTTCGCCTACTTTCTGCCAGAGCCGGCGGAGCTCGACGCGCCGCGCGCGAGCGATGCGCAATTGCGCATCGCCTACGTCGGCCGGCTCAGCGAGAAGAAAGGCGCGCACCTGCTGGTGCCGGCGATGCGCGAACTCGGGCGTCCCGCGCGCCTCACGCTGATCGGCGACGGCGACCTGCGCGAGCGCATCGCCGCGGAGGCCAGCGCGGCCGGCGTCGAGACCGAGTTCTGCGGCGTGCTGCCGATCGAACAGGTGCAGCGCCGCATGCTCGATTTCGATGTCCTCGTGCTGGTATCCATCTGCAAGGACGGCTGGGGCGCGGTCGTCAGCGAAGCGATGATGGCGGGCGCGGCGGTCGTCGCCACGCATTGGGTCGGCGCGTCGATCCTGCTCGACAGTCCGGACAACGGCCGCGTCGTGCCGCCTGGCGACAGTCGCGCGATCACCGCCGCAATCAACGACCTCGAAGCGAGCGGCGCGCTGTCGCCGCGCTCGCGTCATAGGCGGATGCAATGGGCGCGCGAACGTTTGTCGGCGCACGCCGGCGCGTCGTACTTCGAACAGATCGTCCGGCATCGGATCGCCGGCGCGCCGCGGCCGAAGGAGTTCTATCTGTGAAGCCACTCGATTCGCCTGTCCAACATGACCGGCAGCGTGATGCAGGCGATGCCGACGCGGCTCGCCCGTATGCGGCGCCGCCCTTGCCTCACGGACCCGTGTCTTCGCTTCCGCTCTCTTCCGTGCCGCCGCTCGCGACTGCGTCAGCCGCGACCCGCGGCCCGCTGCGCGTGCTGCATATCCTGCCGTCGCTCGATCCGCGCCTGGGCGGCGTCGCCGAAGCGGTCGTGCAGCTCGTGAGGCATATGACGCCGCTTGGCTGCGCGAGCGAAGTCGTGACGCTCGATGCCCCCGATGGGCCCGCTTTCGACCGCGTCGAGGCGCCGGTGCATCGCGTCGGGCCGGGTCGCGGCTTCTATGGCCTGAGTCTGCCGCTCGTGCGCTGGCTGCGCGCCAACCGCGCGCGCTTCGATGCGTTCGTGGTGCACGGCATCTGGCAATTTCACAGCGTCGCCGCGTGGTCCGGCGTGGTCGGCTCGCGCACGCCGCTGTTCGTGTTCCCGCATGGCATGCTCGACCCGTGGTTCCAGCATACCTACCCGAAAAAGCACCTCAAGAAGCGCATCTACTGGGCCTTGCTCGAACAGTGGGTATTCAATCGCGCCGAACGTGTGCTGTTCACCTGCGAGACCGAACTCGAGCTCGCACGCCGGCCGTTTCTCAACGACCGGCACCGGCTCGCGGTCAACGGTTTTGGCATCGACTCGGTGCCCGACGACGACGAGGTTCCGGCGCATGCATTCCGCGACGCGTTTCCCGAGGTCCGCGACAAACGCGTGTTGCTGTTCCTCTCACGCATCCACGAAAAGAAAGGATGCGACCTGCTGATCGACGCGTTCGCGGATATCGCGGCCCATGACCGCGACCTGTGCCTCGTGATCGCGGGGCCCGGCGAACCCGCTTTGCTCAATCAGCTCAAAAGCGTGGCCGCGGCGCGCGGCATCGCCGACCGCATTGTCTGGACCGGCATGCTCGGCGGCGTGCTCAAGTGGAGCGCGTTGCGCACGGCGGAGGTGTTCGTGCTGCCGTCGCACCAGGAGAATTTCGGCATCGCGGTGGTCGAGGCGATGGCCTCGCGCACGCCGGTGATCATCACCAACAAGGTCAATATCTGGCGCGAGATCGAAGCGTCGGGCGGCGGCTGGGTCTGCGACGATACGCGTGACAGCGTGGCCGACGCGCTGCGGCGCTGGGCGCTCGATACGACGGCAAGCACACGCGAAGCGATGCGCGACACGGCGCTCGCCTGCTATCAGCGTCATTTCCGGATCGAGACGGCCGCACGTCAACTGGTCGGCAGCGTGAGCCTCGTGTCCTCTTCCAGGAAGCGTTAGCCCTATGAAAGCGATGACTTTGCGCATCACCCTGGCCGCGATATCAGGTGTCGGTTTCGCATGCGCGTTGGCCGCGGTGGCGTCGCTCGTGCCCGCGAGTGCGGTTGCGCAAAGCCAGAGCTTCGGACAAAGCCACAAGAGCGGCTTCAGTGGTATGGGCGGCATGTCCTCGTCGTCGAGCATGGGTTCATCGGGCGGCACGGGCCTGTCGTCGCAAGGGAGCAGCTTCGGCCACTCATCCGGCTCGTCGGCCGGCGGCTTCGGCAGCAGCTCGGGCGGCGGATTCGGACAGCACGGTTCCGGCGGTTCGTCGATGGGTTCCGGTGCGGGCGGCTCGCAAGGCTCGAGCGGCCTGGGGGGCAATCATGCCGGTTCGTCGGGTTCGCAGACGGGAGCATCCGGCAACAAGGCGTCGCAACTGAAGCTGAAGCCGGCAAGCGAAGCAGCGGCGTCCTCGTCGCAGACACATAGCGTGTACGACTACTCCTTTGGCGCCGACAACATCGGACGCAACGGGGATTCGATCTATAAATCGCCAGCCGATGTCGCGCCGACCGACAACTACACGTTCGGCGCAACCAATACTCAATAAGCGGGTGTCACATGCTTACCTTGCGTGATTTCACTGCGCGCGCGGACAGTCGGCCGGAAGATCGCGCCGCCGCCGACGCCGGCCTGTGCGCCGAAGCAACGCGGCAGCATGCGCAATTGGCGGCACACGGCGATATCCTGGCGGGTGACGGAGATTTTGGTGCGGGCAATACCGTTCATACTCATTGCGTCTTTGCGTCGACACATTGCGAGGTTCGATGAAGATTCCTGTTCGCGGCATCCACTACGCGCCGGCACGCTCAGGAATCGGCCGCTACATCGTCGACGTGCCCGCGTCGCTCGCTGCGCCCTCGCGTGCAAGCGTGCCCGGCGAGTTCGAGGCGACCCTGCGTGCGCGACCTGTGCGGGGATGCGCGGCGCCGCGAAGCATCGACAGCCATCAAGACCTTCGTAAGGAGCGGCCATGAGCCTATTCGGTGCGTCAAACGTTCCGGGAGCCAAGCGATCGATCGAACTCGATTTCATTCGGGGAATTGCGATCATCGCGGTGATGGGATTTCACTTTCATTCTTTTCCGACCGGCAGCGCGGTAGTCGCCGCGATCGAGTACCCGCTGAAAAGTTTCGGGCTGGAAGGCGTAAACCTGTTCTTCACGCTCTCGGGATTTCTGGTCGGCGGCCTGCTGCTGAAGCAGTACGCGCAGGAAGGGCGTATCGATGCGACGCGCTTCATCGTGCGACGCATCTTCAAGATCTGGCCGGCGTATTACGTGCTGATTCTGTTTCACGTAATCTCGGGGCGGCATCCGCTCGACACGTTCCTTGTGCAGAACCTGACGCACATGCAGAACTACTATGGCTCGTCGATCACGCAGACATGGAGTCTTGCCGTCGAGGAGCATTTCTATCTGTTTCTGCCGCTGCTGCTGATCGTGCTGGGACGCTTTCAGACGCGCGTGAATACCATTCTGGCGGTGCTCGCGTCGATCTGCGTCGCGGTGCTGATTGCGCGCAGCTTCGCGGTCCACAGCGGCCAGAGTCACGAGGCGGCCGTCTACACGCAATATCGCATGGACAGCCTGCTGTTCGGCGTGATGCTCGCGGCGCTGTACTGGATGAAGCCGGCGACGTATCGCGCGATTGCCGACCGCAAGGGTCTTCTGATCGCGATGGTGGCCGGGCTGGTGCTGTGGCTCGTCTTCGGCACGCGCATCGTGCCGCTCGATCAAAGCATCGGTTACACGATTCAGGCGATCGGATTTTGCGCGTTGATCGTCTTCACGGTGGAGTATTCCGGGCCGATCCGTGATTCGAAGCTTTATCGGATGATTGGCTGGGTCGGCGTGTATTCCTACGGCATCTACCTGTGGCATTCACTGGCGCTCGCGCCGGCGGATATGCTGATTCGCAAGGCTACCGCGATGCATCTGCCGGCCGTTCCCGCGTGGGCGGCGATCATGGCGGCGCAGTTTGCGATTGCCATCGTGCTGGGATACGTGACCACGCGGGCCGTCGAGTTTCCTTTTCTCAAGATCCGGGATGCGCTGTTTCCCGCAAAGCGGAAGGCTCCTGCTATCGAGGATGTGACCGGGGCTACGCCGTAGGCTTGGGGTTGTTTCTTCTTTGTGCACGGTAGAGGCCTTTTGCGTCTGGGCGCAAAAGGCCTCTGTGTTTTTGGGCCTTCGTTGCTCTCTTCGTCTTCGCTGCTGTTAGCCGCGTTCCCGGCGAGTGATACGAGTGGCGCTGTGACTTTTCGCTCTCGGTGTGGGGGCGGGGCAGCCGTCGCGTTTGCATGCCGTGCGGTTGGGATTTTGGGCGGTTGGTGAGAAAGAGTCGCCCGCCGGTGGTCGCCCCGGCCTCAGCAGGCTGGCATTTGCGATGATTTGCGGGTCATTGAAGCGGCAAGGTTCGCGCCGCCGGGGAGTCATGCATTGGGGATGGTCGGGTCGCGTACAGCTTGCCGACAGAGGCCATGATTTTCGGCCTGGTCGTGCATGAGGACTCGTCGTCGACATGCAGCGTATCAATCAATCGCGAGCCGGCGTTGCGCCGACCCACAACTTCACATTCGCCGAACGCCGAAACCAAAATGCCTGATTGACCGATTTCACGCGTTCACGTTGCGTGGCTTCACCGCTCGCGCAGGGTTGCCCACGTAGACAAACCCCTTCTGCAACGAGCGCACCACCGTGCTGCGCGCACCGACGACCACCCCATCGTCGATCGTCACGCCAGGCGCGACGAAGACATCCGACGCGATCCAGACCTGCGTGCCGATTCGCACGGGCCGTCCGCGAATCGCGAAATCGACTGACTCGTAGTCGTGGTCGCCCGCGCAGATATACGACTTCTGCGAAACGACCGAATGCGCGCCGATATCGATCGGGCCGAGAGAATACAACGTGACGTCGTCACCAATCCACGCGTGATCGCCGATCGTGACTTTCCACGGATAAGTTACCGTGACCGTCGGCCGGATAATCGCGCCGACGCCGACTTGCGCGCCGAAGCAACGCAGCAGCAGGCGCCGCCAGCCATAGGCGATCTGCGGCGACGGCCGGAACAGCAACGCCTGCACGATCCACCAGAGCTGGACATACCAGCCCGGCCGGCCGCGGAAGCCGGCCGGCACCTTGAACAGCGACAGGTCCAGATAGCGGCCGGGTTGCGTGATCGCGTCGACTTCCGGGCCGGTTGGCGGCGGCGGCGTGGGCGGCGCGCCGCGCAGCGCGTGCAGATGAGACGCATCGCCACCGCTTTTCACCGCCTGTCCCCGCACACTCATTGCGCGACGGCCAATGCCTCGGACTCGAGAAAGGCTTCATACGCGCCACGCAGCCCTTCTTCGAGACCCACCTTGGGCGCCCAGCCGAGCGAGGCCAGCTTCTCGCTGCTCATCAGCTTGCGCGGCGTACCGTCCGGCTTGGACAGATCGTGCTCGATGCGGCCCGTGTAGCCAACCACGCGCGCGACCATCTGCGCGATCTCGAGCACCGTATAGTCCGTCGACGATCCGACATTCAGATGCGAACAGCGCGGCGAAGCGACCGAATAGTAGACGCTCTTCGGCACATTCATCGCGAGTACGCAGGCTGCCGCGAGATCGTCGACATGCAGGAACTCGCGGCGCACCTGTCCCGTGCCCCACATCACCGTGCTTTCCGCGCCGTTTTCCTTGGCCTCGTGGAAGCGGCGGATCAGCGCGGGAATCACGTGGCTGTTGACCGGATGATAGTTGTCGCCCGGCCCGTAGAGATTGGTCGGCATCAGGCTCCGGTAGTCGACGCCGTACTGGCGGTTATACGACTCGCAAAGCTTGATACCCGCGATCTTCGCGAGCGCGTACGGCTCGTTGGTTTCCTCGAGCGGGCCGGTCAGCAGCGCTTCCTCGACGATCGGCTGCGGCGCGTGCTTCGGATAGATGCACGAGGAGCCGAGAAACAGCACGTGTTCGATACCCGTCTGCGCGGCCTGATGAACCACATTCGATTCGATCATCAGGTTGCGGTAGATGAACTGCCCCGGGTAGGTATCGTTCGCGTGAATGCCGCCGACGCGCGCCGCGGCCACGTACACATGGTCGATGCGCTGCGCACTGAAGAAATCGCGCACCGCCGACTGGTTCGTGAGATCCAGCTCCGACGAACTGCGCTTCACGACATCGACGTTGCCTTCAGCCTCGAGGCGCCGCACGATCGCCGAGCCGACCATGCCGCGATGCCCCGCGACAAAGATGCGCTTGCGCTTGGAGAGCACCATGGCTTTACTCCTGCCGCTCGAAAACCGGGAAGCCGTGCTGCTGCACGAGCGTGTCCTTGCGGGCTTCGGTCAGATCGCTGATGATCATTTCACGCACAAGCTCTTCGAAGCTGGTGCGCGGCACCCAGCCGAGCTTTTCCTTCGCCTTGGTCGGGTCGCCGAGCAGCGTCTCGACTTCGGTCGGGCGGTAATAGCGCGGATCGACTTCGACGACGACATCGCCAACCTTCACGCGCGGATCGAGGCCGACGTCCGAGATGATGCCGCGTTCCTTGTCGCCCTTGCCTTCCCAGCGGATTTCCATGCCGACGTGGCGCGCCGCGAGATCGACGAACTCGCGCACGCTATGCTGCTTGCCGGTCGCGATTACGAAGTCCTCAGGCTTGTCCTGCTGGAGCATCATCCATTGCATCTCGACATAGTCGCGCGCATGACCCCAGTCGCGCAGCGAATCGAGATTGCCGAGATAGAGGCGATCCTGCAGGCCGAGCGAGATGCGGGCTAGCGCGCGCGTGATCTTGCGCGTGACGAAGGTCTCGCCGCGCAGCGGCGATTCATGGTTGAACAGAATGCCGTTGCACGCATAGATGCCATAGGCCTCACGGTAATTGACCGTGATCCAGTACGCGTACATCTTCGCGACCGCATACGGGCTGCGCGGATAGAACGGCGTGGTTTCCTTTTGCGGAATTTCCTGGACCTTGCCGTAGAGCTCGGAGGTCGATGCCTGATAGAAGCGCGTCTTCTTCGCGAGGCCGAGCAGGCGGATCGCCTCGAGGATGCGCAGCGTGCCGAGGCCGTCGGCATTGCCGGTGTACTCGGGTTCCTCGAACGACACCGCCACATGGCTCTGCGCCGCGAGGTTGTAGATCTCGTCGGGCTGCACCGACTGAATGATGTGGATCAGGCTCGACGAATCCGTCATGTCGCCATGGTGCAGGATGAAACGGCGATCCGCCTCATGGGGGTCATGGTAAAGGTGGTCGATGCGGTCCGTATTGAACAGCGAAGTGCGTCGCTTGATGCCGTGGACGGTATAGCCCTTCGACAAAAGGAATTCCGCCAGGTAGGAACCGTCCTGGCCCGTGATACCGGTGATCAACGCAGTCTTCGACATTGAGAGGTCTCGCAAGTGAATGGGGGTGCGTGACATCAGTAAAGCGCCACGACGAAACACAACGCAAGCGCATTAATTTTTTTGGCGGATAGCGGCGGTAGTTTGGCGCTGTCAAGCGGCCCGGCCACCCAGACTTCGCGATTGGCGGCGCACGGCGATATCCTGGCGGGTCGCGGTGATGCGGCGCGGGCAAGATGCCGTTCATATCCAATGCGTCTTTGCGTCGACACGCCGCGAGGTTTGATGAAGATTCTTGTCTACGGCATCAACTACGCACCGGAACTCACAGGGATCGGCCGCTACACCGCCGACATGGCCGCGTCGCTTGCCGCCGCCGGCCACGACGTGCGCGTGGTCTGCGCCCCCCCGTACTATCCCGCCTGGCAGGTTGCGCCGGGATACTCGTCGAAACGCTATGCGAAGGAGCGCAGCGAAGGCGTGCATATCTGGCGCGCCCCGCTGTGGGTGCCGACCCGGCCCAAGGGCGCGCGCCGTCTCGTGCATCTCGCGAGCTTTGCGCTGTCGAGCTTTCCAGTGCTGCTGCGCCACGTCTTCTGGCGGCCCAACGCGGTGCTCAGCATCGCGCCGAGCCTGCTCAATGCGCCGGCCGGCTGGCTCGTCGCGCGTTTGAGCGGCGCCCATGCATGGCTGCACGTGCAAGACTACGAAGTCGATGCGGCGTTCAACCTCGGCATGCTCAAGGGCAGCTGGCGCAAGCGCATGGCCCTCGCGATCGAACGCAATCTGCTGCGCCGCTTCGACACCGTCTCGACGATCTCCGCGAAGATGATCGAACACGCGTTGCGCAAAGGCGTGCCGCGCAACAAGGTCGTCCACTTCGCGAACTGGGTCGATACCTCGGCGATCCATCCGCTCGACGCGCAGGCCGGTGCGAAGATTCCGCTCAGGGACGAACTCGGCATTCCCGCTGATGCGACCGTCGCGCTCTACTCGGGCAATATGGGCACCAAGCAGGGACTCGAGGTGCTGGCGACCGCCGCGGTCTCGCTCGCCGCGCGCCGCGATCTCGTCTTCGTGTTCTGCGGCCAGGGACCGGCCAAGGAGCGCCTGATCGCCGTATGCGGCGATTTGCCGAATACCCGTTTCATCCCGTTGCAGCCGATGGACAAACTCAACGACCTGCTCAATCTCGCTGACATCCACCTGCTGCCGCAACGCGCCGACGCGGCCGACCTCGTGATGCCGTCCAAGCTGACCGGCATGCTCGCGAGCGGCCGTGCCGTGATCGCGATGGCCCACGAAGGAACCGAACTGTTCAACACGGTTGCGCCGCGCGGCGTTGTCGTGCCGCCTGAGGCGCTCGAACCGCTGGTTGCCGCAATCGATGCGCTCGCCGCCGATCCGGCGCGGCGCGAACACCTGGGCCGCGCAGGCCGCGACTATGCGCTCGCCACGCTGTCGCGCGAAAGTGTGCTCGGCGAGTTCGAGTCGACCCTGCGCGCGCGCTGCGCCGATATCGAACCGGCGGGTAGCGCCCCCGGGCTGCGTCAGCGCGACCTGTGATTACCGCTTTACAGTCTCCAGTCAACCTCGCCCCTATGGCAAAACTCGGCAATACGGAATTTTTAAGTGTCGTCTCGAACACACCATTGATTGCGCTGGACCTGATTCTTCCTGACGAGCAAGGCCGCTATCTGCTCGGACGGCGCGTGAATCGGCCCGCGCAAGGTGCATGGTTCGTCCCAGGCGGCCGCGTACGCAAGGACGAACGTCTCGACGACGCGTTCGCACGTCTCGCGCGTGAAGAACTGGGCCTCCATGGCGTGGACCGTTCCGGCGCCGAACTGATCGGCGTCTATGAGCATTTCTACGACGACAACTTCAGCGGCAAGGACGGCATATCGACGCACTACGTCGTGCTCGGTTATCGCTTCCGCTTGCCGCAGCGCCCGCCCCACCTGCCGCTCGACCAGCATTCGGATTACCGCTGGGCGAGCGCCGAGGATATCGCGCGCGACGAAGCGGTGCATGAGAACAGCCGGGCCTACTTCGTGAAGGCCGCGTGATCGCGTAAAGGCGGCGGGGGTGCCCGAGTCCCCCCGTTACTGTGCAATGCCGCGTCGCCGTGCTGCTGCCCCGCTTATAACAGCGGTCCCCTTCTGCTCCTGCTTTACGCCGGTCGCTGTTTTTTCTCTCTTTCTCAACCGAACGTTGTTCGACGCCGGGTTGGATTCGCTGCGCTCGATACATCGCTGCCGGAATGGCGGGTTCGCGAGTTGCTGCATCGTGTGCGAGTTGCGCACGCGTGCGGCGCAAGCCAGCCGGGTTGTCGACCCACGAAGTGTGACTGTGAAGCTTAGGAGCCTATCGGTCATTTCGTGCGCATGAAACACCGATGCAGAACAATATGCGGTGTGATGTGGCGGATCGGGGAGATATTTTGTCCATTCGGCGACGCTCGCTTGACTTAAGGTGGCAAATGACACTCCCCGACCGGTTTCCGACAGTTTTGCTTCGCCCATCGCTCTCCTCTTTCGACCGAAACCCGATGCCCGTCCGGCCGCCCGCGCTATTTGCGAACCGGGCCGGCCCGCAACACGTGCGTATCTGCGCGTCTGCCGCATGCGGTGCGCATCGGACGCCTGCGTTGCGATGGCTTTCGTTCAGACCTGCCCGGCGTCGTAGGGCGGCCCTGCGTGGAGTACCCGGCGATGCTTGAGCGCGACGGCGAGATCGTGCCGCCAGGCGTGCGCCTGTTCGAGGGCGTGGTGCCGCGCGCGCTGATCGCGCAGATCAATGCGGCCATCGACGAGACACGCGACACCTGGCGACCGGCCGACGGCCGGCGCGCGACGCAGACAACCGCGCTCGTCGTCGAACTGCTCCGGCAGCACAGCGAGTTCCGGAGCGTCGAACAGCAGGCGCGCACCCTCTCTGAACGCTGGGCCGCACAGAAAGGGCTGAAGATCGATGGCGAGCCGCTTTACGTATTGCGTTGTATCAACCGGACGCTGCCCGCTCAGAGCCATCTGCGGCATTACGACTCGCATATCCTCACGCTGCTGATTCCGCTGCAGTCGGCGCACAACGCCGAGGAAAACGGCGATCTGATCGTCTACCGCCGGCCGCGCCACCAGTTGTCGGCGGTGACCAACGTGATGGCGAAGTCATGGCTCATCGCGCTGCGTCGCTTGCCGCTCGCGATGCGTCGCGCGCAGACCCGGCGCGACCTGTCGCGGCAGCGCTGCGATCGGATCGCGTGCGTGCCGGGTAATGTCTATGCGTTCAACGGCTTCGTCACGCGTCACGCGAACCTTCATGTCGAGCAGGGCGAACGCCGTACGTTGATCGTGCATTACTTCGATCCGGGCATGACCGCGGGACTGCGGGTCGTGCCGCGCATCTGGCGCTCCATCCGCGACTTGCTGCTCGATGCACGCTGAAGGGTGCGTTACGGCCTGATGCTCGTGTTGTCGTGCTGGCGATGTCGAGCTCGAGCGGTAGGCGTGCCGTCATCGTCGGATGCCGGGTGACCCACGAGGCATTCCACAAAACCGTTTGTTTCGGCGACAATCCCCGATTAAATAGGTCTATAGCGCAGATTCTTTCTGTGTATGGTCAATGTCGTCCACACGAACCGCAATGAAAATTCATCGCTTTCTTTGCTTCGGCCGTCATGACAAGAGCGGAAACGCTGCGGTCGTCGTCGAGGACTCACACCTGGTTGAATCGGAACGGCTGAAGTTTGCCCAGCAGCTAGAAGCCAACGCGACGGTGTTTGTACAGACCGATGCCGCTGGCGTGCTACTCGATTATTACTACCCCCACGCTCGCAGCCCACTTTGCCTGCATGCGACGCTGGCAGCGAGCGCTGTTTTCTTCGAGCGTCAGCCGGACAGTGGACGGATTCGGTTCGTGACGGGCATGCATCGTCAGACGCTGGAGGTCGAGCGTGTCGATCAGGGTATTTTCATTGGCGTGCGGCCGCAACCGTGTCCGGCATTACATATTGACGTCGCGGAAGCAGCGCGTTTGCTTCGCGCGGAACCGGCGGCTGTAATTGGCATGCCCAGGCTTGCATCGGTTGGGAGCACGAAGCTGCTGGTACAGATGAAGGATCAATCCGCGCTTGACGCGTTGCGCCCCGATCTCGCAGCGATTGCGGCCTGGAGCCGCAAGCAAGGCGTGTCGGGTGTGTATGCATATTGCCACCTCCATGACGATATCTATGCGGGGCGCAATTTCAATCACCTGGAACCGCATCTGGAAGATGCGGCAACGGGGGTGGCGGCGGGCGCACTCGCGCTGGCGCTTGAACGGAGTATTACGTTGTTGCAGGGTGATGCGCTCGGGCAGCCGTGTTCGCTTATGGCCCGGTATGCGGACGGGGCGGTGCAAGTTGGCGGGCGAGTGGTCAGGAGCGCGGTGTGAACGGTTCACGGTGGCGGCGAGCCTGCCACGCAGTCTGCGGCTATGAATGACGGTGCGTATTCGAGGCCATTACCGCGGCTGATCTAAACGCGTTGAACAGCTTCTCAGTCGATCCCGGCTTGTCGTTGCCAAAATCGAGAACGCGGTGCCCACCGCCCATCATCTGGTTGAGTATCGAGGGATACGGCTGCGCTGGCGCAAGCGCATCGAGGATGTGATCTCGAACGGCGGGTGTGGCCAGTCGCATCATATCCCGGGCAAGCAATGCAGCACCGGCCATGTCGGGGTCGTGATCCCACGCGTCCAGCAGATCTATCCCATCGCCGTCGTATAAACGGTCCATGTTGCCCGCTGCGCTATAAGTCGCCATCAAGAATCGCAGGTCGACTGCGTCCCTGTTGTGGTCCTTGTGCCGATCCAGCCACGCCACGATCTTGAGCATCGCAAGTGCGGGCAATGATGCGACAAGGACCACCAGATCCGGCTCGAGTTCGACAGGCAGGGCTGCGCCCAATGCTTCTTCGAAGCCTTTCACGTTCAACCGGAAGGCCCCGTCGGGCGGCCATGCAATGGCGCGCTCACCCTCCAGTTCAAGGCCGCCGAACGGCACAATGTCCAGCCAGGTCGGCTGCGCCGCCGGGGCGCAATAGTCGAGCCGTTGAGCCTCCCTTTCGCTTTGCATGAAACGGCCGGTAGCGATCAAAGCATGACGAAGTGCGCGATCGTCCCGCCAGCTTCCGATGGACACGCCTATGTCGATATCCTGGGTCCCACGCGACTGTTCGATGCCGAACCTGTGCGTCGTCAGGATGTCCCGGGCGGTGGCGCCTCCGACAAACCAGGGGGCGCCAGCCGCCGATGCCGCAGTAGCGACGTCCCGCAATACATTAGCGGCGAGTTGCGGGAATGGGCGGTCCGCGCGCAGTTTAACGGGCGATGAATTGTTCACGAATCATCCTGGCGGTTTCAACATTTCGGGAATCACCGCTCGCGATAAGGTCTGCGTAGACAAGCACCGGGCTAACTACGTTGTCGACAAGATTGGGAGTTGGACGCAGTTCGATGGGTGCAGTCAAAAACTCTACCTCGCCGGACGGGTCAGGCCGTAAGCGTCCATGTCGAACCAGTTCCTTGGGGACGTCGTTCTTGCAATAAACGGTGACGACCGCCGGCTTCAGATATCGAGTGAGTAGCGCCGCGGCGGCCTCACCACCCAACATCCAGTTAGAGGACGCCGATGTCAGGTCCGCCCACCAGTCGACCTTTGTCGCGCGATATCGACCGAGGCCCAGCGACGGCCTCAATATCGAAGGATATAAAGTGACCCATTCGTCGAGCAGACGCTCGAAGTTGGCGAAGGCAAGCGTGCCATCTGCGCGCTCGACAAGATCTCGCCGTTTGAGAAGAGTCTGGATAGTGGTGTGCGCCGTCCCGGTACTGACGTTCGCCACGATGGCCGCATCCCGTCGACCTGCGTTAAGGAGGTCTGGCCGGACGAGAAGCGCAAGAATGACCTGCATTGAACGCTTGGTCCACATGCTCAGCCGGCTCCTGCTTGCCTCCACCGCACGCGGGCGGCCGGCGACAAATACCAGATTCTTCCGTTCCTTCACGAAGGCGTTGCCAGACAGATCGATCGCGTCGAGATCGAGGTCGCGGCACGCCTCTACGAGTGCAGGTGTCAGATACGAGGTCACGAGGAGAAAGCGATCCTGGCTCTGCAATTTCGCCGTAGCGGAGACCGCAGCGAGGCGCTCCTGTCTGTCGATCGAAGGCACCACGATGACCGGCCGGGCTACCGGTGTGTCGAAATCGAATTCGACGATCGCATCGTATGGCGTATCCGGTGCGGGTCGCCCGATACTGGTCGGAACGCCCGTCTCGCCGCTGAACGCCAGCGTGGCCGCTTCGATGATGGGAGACGGTGTAAAAGAGGGCACGATGATTCGACGGTTCGTTCAATTATTTGCATTGTATATGACGCGTGAACAATGTCAAAAATTGAACGAAGGTGCGGCCCATCGTTCAAAAAAACGAGCCGTTCACGCAGCGAAGACAGAATCGAAATCTGAACACCGCCGTGGATCGACAGCTTCCATTCACACACCTCAAGCCCGCGCACACCGATCCCTCAACTGCAAAATCATCGGCGTAAAAATCAACTGCATCGCCAGCCCCATCTTCCCGCCCGGCACGACAATCACATTCGGCCTCGACATAAACGAGTCGTGCAGCATCGTCAGCAGATAGGGGAAGTCGATGCCCTTGGGCCGCGCAAAGCGGATCACCACAAAGCTCTCGTCCGGCTGCGGAATCTCGCGCGCGGTAAACGGATTCGACGTGTCCACAGTCGGCACGCGCTGGAAATTCACATGCGTACGCGAAAACTGCGGGCAGATATAGTTCACGTAATCGGGCATGCGCCGCAGGATCGTATCGACCACCGCCTCATGCGAGTAGCCGCGCAAGTTTTGATCGCGATGCAGCTTCTGGATCCATTCGAGGTTGATGATCGGCACCACGCCGACCAGCAAATCCGCATGCTGCGCGATATCGACGCGATCGGTCACGGCCGCGCCGTGCAACCCCTCGTAGAACAACAGCGCACTGCCCGGGTCGATCTCCTCCCAGGGCGTGAATGTGCCGGACGGCTGCTTGAACTTCGCCGAGTCCGCTTCATCATGCACATAGCGCCGGAATTTCCCCGAGCCGGACTTCGCATAGCTCGCGAACAGCTGCTCGAGTTCTTCGAGCAGATTCGCGTCCGGGCCGAAATGGCTGAAGTTATGCACGTTGTCGCGTTCGGCCTGCTTCAGCGCTTCGCGCATGCCGAGCCTGTCATAGCGATGAAACGCGTCGCCTTCGACAATCTGCGCGTTGATCTTCTCGCGCCGGAAAATGTGCTGAAAGCTCTTCATCACAGTGGTCGTTCCAGCGCCGCTCGATCCGGTGACCGCGATAATCGGATGTTTGACTGACATACGCGCTTCTCCCTTTCGCCAATCCGTTGCGATGTTTTGATCGATACGCGGACTTCAGCCATGCACGCTTTATGCCGGCGTCTCAGGCAAAAAGAGCGAGCGTTCCCTGAAAAGCGGCGACGAGAACGGCCGATCGGTACCGAGATCATGTTCGCGGTGATAGCGGCCGATACGTGTCACCTCGTTCTTCGAACCGAGGATGACCGGCACGCGCTCGTGCAGGTCGCACGGCACGACGTCGAGAATCCGCTCGCGTCCGGTAATCGCCGCGCCGCCCGCCTGCTCGATCAGAAAGCTCATCGGGTTCGCTTCGTACAACAAACGCAAGCGGCCCTGCACCCGGCCCGCCGAGCGAAAGTCGCGCGGATACATAAACACGCCGCCGCGCATCAGGATGCGATGCACCTCGGCCACCATCGCCGCGATCCAGCGCATATTGAAGTCGCGTTCTCGACAACCGCTCTTGCCGTCCTTGCATTCCTGCACATAGCGGCGCACCGGCGGCTCCCAGAAGCGCTCGTTCGATGCATTGATCGCGAACTCGTCGGTATCTTCGGGAATGCGGATATCCGAATGCGTAAGCACAAAGTTGCCCACGTCCCGTTCGAGCGTGAAGCCATGCGTGCCGTTGCCGATCGACAGCACGAGCATCGTCGCGGGGCCGTAAATCGCGTAGCCCGCCGCCACCTGTTCATGGCCCGGCCGCAGGAATGCCGAGCGGTCCGCCGCCGCAGGTGAAGTGGCGGTTGTGTTCGCGGCAGCGCCATCCTGCGGCACGCGCAGCACCGAAAAGATCGACCCCACCGCACCGTTGATATCGATGTTCGACGAGCCGTCGAGCGGATCGAACGCGAGCAGATACTCGCCTCGCGGGTAGCCCGGCGGAATCTGGTACACATGCTCGATCTCCTCGGAGACCATGCCCGCCAGCAAACCGTCCCATTCGCAATGCTGCAGGAAGATATCGTTGGTCAGCACATCGAGCTTTTTCTGATCTTCGCCGTGCACATTCGCCGTGCGTGCCGAACCATAGTTGCCGTCCAGCGCGCCGCGTGTGAGGGTCGCGGCAATTGTCTTGATCGACGCGGCGACGTCGATCAGCAAGGCCGACAGCCCGCTCGCGCGCCGCGAAGGACATTGCCGGTCGAGTGCATCGATCAGAAACTTCGAGAGAGTCGTTCGTCCGTCTCGCATCGCGCGCTCCTAGGAAGCCGTGGGGTCGGCCGCACGCTGCGGACCGGGCGTGAGCCTGTCGAACACGCGGCTCGCGCGAATGTCACCCGCGGTGATCAGCGTGAGCGCCGCCGGGTCCGCCGGTTGCGCGCCGTCGAGCGCGGCGGCGAACAGGCGGTTCGCCTGGCGCAGTCGCGCGCGGTCCAGCGCATTGCGCACCGAGCGCGCGTTCGCAAAGTTCGACTGCTTCACGCGCCGGTCCAGATAGTCTTCGAACGCGCGGCGAGAATCGCAATCGAAGCGGTAGTGCATCGTATCGAGCATCCGCTCGGCAATCGCGAGCAATTCTTCCGCGCCATAGTCGGGGAACGTGATGTGATGCGCGATCCGCGAGCGAAAGCCGGGATTGCTCTGAAAGAACGTATCCATCCGCGCGGCGTAGCCGGCCAGAATCACGACCAGGTCATCGCGCTGGTTTTCCATCGTCTGCAGCAGGATTTCGATCGACTCCTGCCCGTAATCGCGCTCGTTCTCGGGGCGGTACAGGTAGTACGCCTCGTCGATAAACAGCACGCCGCCCATCGCGCGCTTCAGCACGTCGCGCGTTTTCGGCGCGGTATGGCCGATGTACTGGCCCACCAGATCGTCACGCGTGACCGACACCAGGTGGTTGCGCCGGATATAGCCGAGCCGGTGCAGCACGTCGGCCATGCGCAACGCGACGGTCGTCTTGCCGGTGCCGGGGTTGCCGGAAAAACACATATGCAACGTCGGCGCGCCGGTCGCGATGCCGAGCGTCGCGCGGGCGCGCTCGACGAGCAACTGCGCGGCAATCTCGCGAATACGCGTCTTGACCGGCGAGAGGCCGACGAGGTCGCGATCGAGTTCGCTCATCACCCCCGCGATACCCGATTCGCGGTACAGCGCGAGCAGATTCACATGCGGCGCGTCGGGCAGCGCGTTGTCCGATGCATGCGCTGCCGCATGCGGCAGCGTGCCGGGCGGCGCGTCGCGGCGGGTTGGCAATTCAAGCGTTTCGGCAGTCATGGTCGTCTCCGTTTCGATGTAATCCGGTACGGGGCGCCGTGTGGGGCGCCTACGCGTGCGAGCCCATTCGAAGCCGCGCAAGACCGACGAGCGGGTTTCGACGCGACGTCACGCGTCATGCGAGTGCAACGCGCAGCGCGCAATATCCGGCGCTCGACGCCCTGCTCGCGCTTCAGTCCACTGAGCTTCGCTCGCGCGCATCGGGTCGCGCGCCACCGGCGCGGCACCTGAGCGCATAACGCTGCACACGTCCTTCGCTTTCCTCACGTTCGAGCCACAACGCCGCTTCGACATCCGGCCGGTTCACGATAAACGACAGCCGCATCGTCTCGAAGCCGCGCACCGAGTCGAACGCATTGACCTTGATGTAATGCTGCGGGTACGTGGTGCGGCACGCGTTCACTTCCTGCATGACGCCCGCCGCATCGCGCAGATCGAACATCGGCAACCCCCACATCTCCCAGTATGTGTTGCGCGGGTGCGGGTCATCGGTGAATTCGATCGAACACGCCCAGCCTTGAGCCAGCGCATAGTCGATTTGCAGGCGGATTTCATCGTCGGTCAGCTCAGGCAAAAAAGAAAACGTCCCTTGCGTGATACGCATGGCGATACCCCTCGTTGCAAAGCAGGTGATTCGGTTACGCGACGCTCGGCGTCACAGCGAAATCGGGCGTGTCGGTCGACGCATAGTTGAACGTGACATCGCGCCACGTATCGAGCGCCTGCTTGAGCGGCAGGCAGTGACGCGCGGCCGCTTCGAGCAGCTCAGGCCCTTCGTGCGCGATATCGCGGCCTTCGTTGCGCGCTTTCACCATCGCTTCGAGCGCGACGCGATTCGCGGTCGCCCCCGCCTGGATGCCCGCCGGATGCCCGATCGTGCCGCCGCCGAACTGCAGGATCACGTCGTCGCCGAACAGGTCGAGCAGCTGATGCATCTGTCCCGCGTGAATGCCGCCGGACGCGACCGGCATCACCTTGCGCAAACCGGCCCATGGTTGATCGAAAAAGATACCGCGTGACAGATCAACCGGATTACGCGCTTCGCGCAGCACGTTGTAATAGCCCTGCACCGACAGCGGATCGCCCTCGAGCTTGCCGACCGCCGTGCCCGCATGCGCGTGATCGACGCCGGCCATGCGCAGCCACTTTGCGATTACACGAAATGAAATGCCGTGATTGCGCTGACGCGTGTACGTGCCGTGTCCCGCGCGGTGCAAATGCAGAATCATGTCGTTCTTGCGCGCCCAACGTGCCATCGACTGAATCGCGGTCCAGCCGATCACGAGGTCGATCATCACGATGCATGAGCCGAGTTCCTTCGCGAATTCCGCGCGCTCGTACATGTCTTCCATCGTCGCGGCCGTGACGTTCAGATAATGACCTTTCAGTTCGCCGGTTTCCGCCTGCGCGCGGTTCACCGCTTCCATCGAGAACAGATAGCGGTCGCGCCAGTGCATAAATGCCTGCGAGTTGATGTTTTCGTCGTCCTTCAGAAAATCGAGACCGCCTTTGAGGCCTTCATAAACCACGCGTCCATAGTTTTTGCCGGAAAGTCCGAGCTTCGGCTTCACGGTCGCGCCAAGCAGCGGCCGCCCATACTTGTCGAGTCGTTCACGCTCGACGACGATGCCGGTGGCCGGCCCATGAAACGTTTTCAGGTACGCGACCGGAATGCGCATGTCTTCGAGCCGCAATGCCTTCAACGGCTTGAAGCCGAACACATTGCCGATGATCGACGCGGTCAGGTTCGCAACTGAACCCTCTTCGAAGAGGTCCAGCTCATAGGCGATGTACGCAAAGAACTGCGGCTCGCCATGACCGCTGCCCGATGCCGGCACCGGCTCGACGCGATACGCTTTCGCGCGATACATGTCGCATGCGGTAAGGCGATCGGTCCACACCACGGTCCACGTCGCCGTCGACGATTCGCCCGCCACCGCCGCGGCCGCTTCCTCGGGTTCGACGCCCGGTTGCGGCGTGATGCGGAACAGCGCGATCACGTCCGTCTCTTTCGGTTCGTAGTCCGGCTGCCAGTACCCCATCTCGCGATACTTGAGCACGCCCGCGTCGTAACGCGAGCGCCGTGTCGGCTCGGATGCGGGTGCAATGGCCGCCTGAGTGAAATCGTTCATCACTGCCCTCCGATGACTGGGCGCATGCGATGCGCCGATACGTCGTGGGGAAATGCGCTTGCCGTCACGGCTCGCCGTTACGGCTTGCAGATCGCGCTTGCTATTGCCTTGCTGCATGAAGGTCAATGTAGGCGCGACCAGCGGCGAAGTGAATTCACGATTTACTTCCACTGACTTAAGTCATGCGTTAAGACAGGTGACGACGCAACCAAATGCGCTCACAATGAGTGACGCGGCTGGTGCAACACTTTGCTGCGATATCGCGACAGTAAGACGTGTAAGCGAAAACCCTGGATTGCCTGAACGCGATTCATGCACAAGATAGGGTCTGTGGCACGCAGCTTGCGTCACGATACGGGTCGACGCGATCGGCGCCCTGCGCTGGTTGCCAAGGCGATCGCTCTCTCTCTGAAGGAGGACAACTATGCAGTGGACGACCCCAAGCTATACCGATATGCGTCTCGGCTTCGAAGTCACGATGTACATCGCGACTCGCTAAAAGCGCCGAACCCGCGGGGCTTCCTTCGGGCAGCCCCGCTTTCTCGCAGCACAGCTGTCGCAGCAAGCTTTGCGTTAACCCTGCGTCGACCCTGCGTTGACCCCTGCGTTGACCCCGTTAACCCTCGCAGCACGGCATTTCCCGAACTTCCCCGTTTTTTCACCTGCAGAGCGCCGGTGTATCGCGCGTCGCCCGACCAGCGTTGTTCGCCATGATTCACGAAACGATCATTACGACTGCGGCACGCGACGGCACCCCTCACATCGCGCCAATGGGCGTGCGCTTTGAACAGGGCCTTGCGATCCTTGCCCCGTTTCGCCCGTCCACGACGCTCGATAACATCCTTGCCACGCAAGCCGCGGTCATCAATTTCACGACTGATGTCAGGGTTTTTGCCGGCTGCGTCACCGGGACGCAACGCGACTGGCCGACCGTTGCCGCGACCCGTGTGCCGTCTGTCCGGCTCGCGCAGCCGCTCGCGCATACCGAACTCGCGCTAGCCGAAACGCTCGAGGACGCGCAGCGTCCGACGCTGAAAATGCGCTGCGTACACAGCGAAACGCACGCGCCGTTTGGCGGCTTCAATCGCGCGCAGGCCGCGGTAATCGAAGGCGCGATTCTGGTCAGCCGTCTGTTCATGCTGCCGGCCGATAAGGTCGACCGCGAGGTCGCGTATCTGCGGATTGCAATCGACAAGACCGCCGGCCCGGATGAACTGACCGCCTGGTCGTGGATCCTCGCTGCGATCGACCGCTATCGCGCAACTGCCGCGCAACAGCCAGGCAGCAGCGGACATGCATCGGGGTCGTCTTCCGATGCACCGCACGCGATGCATGAAACGCCTTGAGTCGCCGTTCTTCATGGCGGCCCGGCATGGAAAATGCGGCGGCGCGCCATAGCGGATGCGATCGCAATCGCCCACTCGTTCCATTGCTTCCTGACTATTCCGGAGACCTCGATGACCGCGTTGCTAGCGAGCGTGCGCTCGGCTGAAGAAGCATTCGATGCAGTAGAAGCCGGCGCCGAGCTGATTGATCTGAAAGAGCCGCATGGCGGCGCACTGGGCGGCGTCGCGACCGGCGAGGTCGCGCGCATCACGCGCGCGTTGCGGGCACGCTACCCGGTCAAACCGATCAGCGCGACGATCGGCGATGTGGCCGCGGACGCGCTCGATGAAATCGCCACACGGGTGATCGAAACCGGCGATGCGGGCGTCGATTACGTGAAGGTCGGCGTCAGCGCAGGGCCGCATGCGCGCGCGTGCCTCACGCATCTGGCCGGGCTACCCGCGCCGGTCTTGCCGGTCCTGTTGTGCGACGACGGCATCGACCGGCAACTGGTCGAGCACGCCGCCAGTCTGGGCTTCGCGGGCATTATCTTCGACACCGCGATCAAAGACGGCCGCACACTATTCGATTGCGTCGACGAAGCGACACTCGCCGCGTGCATCGACACGATCCACGCGAAAGGCGCGCTGGTCGGCCTTGCCGGTTCGCTCGGCTGGGCACAGTTGGAGAAGATTCGCGCGCATGCGCCGGATATCGCGGGTTTTCGCACCGCGCTGTGCGCGGAGGGTCGCACTGCGCGCCTCGACCCGCAGCGTGTCGCGCAATGGGCGAATGCGTTGCATCGGGCACCGCAGGTTCAGTACGCGTGAGGGGCTTGCGACAGATCGCGACCCGCTATCTGGACTTGTGGCTGAAAGCGCCATCAGGATTGACATAGGGGTTCGCCCCTCTGCGCGCGACGCGCGGGGAGGCCTCCGACATGCCCGCCTGCTGGCGCAGCGGCGCCGGCCTGGTTTTGCCTGGCTTGGCATCCGGCTTGATGTTTTCGAGTCCGCGTGCCCACGCGTCCAGCATGCGCTTGGCGGGTTCGCGGAACGCCGGGTATTTGTCCGCAAGCTCCGACACGGTAGGTGCAACCCGGTGTATCGCGACCGTCACCCGCTCGATCGCCTCCCCCATGTCCGTTTTGCTCAGGCCAAGCCGGGCGCCACCATAGGTCAGCAGCAATGCGCCCGACGCCCACACTCTCTTGCCCTTGAGGGTCAATGCCGGAATGGCCGTTTCGTACTTCGGATAGACGGTGCCGCTCAGAATGTCGTAGACAGGAGCGAGCCGCACGTCGTCTGCGTTGGTGTAAAGGAGCGCGAAATTCTTCAGATGGGCGTCCTGGTTGTGAACCGCATAGTTCAGCAGCAACAGCGTAAACAGGCGCCGTGCATTCTCCTTGAGGGCGTGGCGCGGTATGTATGTCGCGGTCAAGCTTGCGAGGTCCTCGAGCGAGCCTTTGTACTTGTTGACGGCGTCGAGACCCTTCAGCGCGCAATAGTCCTCCACCGCCAGCTTCTGGCCATCGGCCGTGCGATCAAAACGTTGCACGGCCAATACGTGTCCGTCATCGGACAGCCGTGCGCCCGGAACTTCGAGGCCAGTGTGGCGCGCGACCTCGAGGCACAGGTATTCGTTGACCGCAAGGCCGGGCAGGTCAAAGCCGGTCTTCAGGATGAAATCTTCTGTCCATGTCGTGGCCTTGCCACCCGACTGCATCAGCGCCTTCGGCATGACCCCGGACACACCCTCGGCTACGCCTGTCTCGAGCAGGCGCAAGAGATTGCCACGCGAATCGGCCGACGCGAGCAACTCCGCCATATCGGCCCTGGTGGCGGCTTCTGGCGTCGTGCCGCGCGGTACTACCTGCACCCGGCCGATTGTGTTCGCACCCGTGAGCGCGAGCAGGCCGAAGTCGCTGACGTCGGCGTGCGGGCCAAGGTGGCGGATCATGATCTCCTTCTTGACGCCCTCGGGGAGATTCATCTGGAAGAACGGATGAAGGCGCGACCAGACATACGACTGCGCACGCACGGGCATCAGCAGCGAAACCTGGTTCTCGTCCGCGACGTCGGGCAGGTAGGTGAAAACGTATTGGCCGGCTTCTTCCGTGAGCGTGCCGACCGCCTGACCGCGAACATAGACGTCGAGTGAATCGCGGCTCATGGCTTGCCCCCGATTGTCTTCCGCGCGGCGTGCGGCCGGACGCGCCTACGCGTATCCGAGCCATCCGGTTGCTCTTCGGGGTCGATCAGGACATCGTCGAGGGTGCGCTGGTGCCCGCGCCGGCGCGCAAAAATTTCGAGGCCGACGACATCGAAGAGGCTGAGCATCTTGACTGCGCCCAATTCGGGCAGCATGCCGGTTTCAAACAGACTGATGCGCCCGCGCGGCACGCCGCTTAGCTCAGCGACCTGCTGTTGCGTGAGGTTCACCGCGATGCGCGCCTGGCGCAACGCTTCACCCAGTTCGGCAAGGTTCATGTTCGGTATACGTTACATTATCAGTCAAAACATGATTAATGCATTCTATACAGAACATTCTCATTCAGCAAGTAATGTGCTGTATACGATACATAACACGTACTTATACGCTTAAAGTATCGTATATGAAACATTATCTAAGCCGCCGGCGAATTGAGCAATCGCTCGCGCATCAACCCGATATCACCCTTATTGAACAGTTCGACCACGTAGTTCGCGTCGTTCACGTATTCGACAAACCGCGCATCCAGTACGCCGTCGGACGCGAGCACGTCGAGCGATCTGCCTGAATCGACCGCGCACGACTTCACGACCATCAGCCGCTCCGCATTGAGCGATGTCGACAGCCACGCGGCGAGGCTGTCCGACGTCGTGTCCCAGTTCGTCATCGCGTTCGGCGTCGCGCTCAGCAGGCCGATCGGCATCCATACCGCGACCCGGCCGTTGCGCAGTGCGCGCCGGATCATGTCCTCGTTGGTCGCGAGCACGAGGTCGGGCAATACGCCCTGCATCATCAGCGCGTATTGCGTCATGGCGAGCAGGCACATGTTGTGGGCGGCCAGATCGCCGAACTCCCATTCCTTCTGATAGACCCGGACCCGGTCCGCGAAATCGCCGCCGCCCGGCACGATCACCACGCGCCCGCCGCCGACTTCCCAAAGCTGCGTCAGCCAATCGCGCAGCGACGGGTCGTGACTCAGGCTGCCCCCGATTTTCACCACCCACATGTCTTCCCTCGCTCTGTTCCGACTTCACCGGCTTGCGCGCATCCGGTCGGCGGCCGGATGGGTGCTGCATGTGTCGCTCGTGGTTCCGCTATCTCCGTTTGCTGGCCGGCTGCGTCCTGCCGCTTGCAACGCTCGGCGTTGTCGCGCGCCGCGTGGGGTTCGTCAGGTGCGTGACGCTCATCTCCGGCCGCCGTTGTCAGGCCGCACGTGCGGGCCGCCCGGTCTGCGCGGCGTGCGGTTCGCTGTCGGCAGGCCGTCGTGCATCGTCCGCCGCCATCAACAACGCGACCGCGACGCTCGGCGCGCAAGTCGCGATCCATTCATCCCGCTCGTTGCGCTGATCCCGCTCGTTCCTCCCGTGCGTGTCCGGCTGCGGCATGCCCGCAGACCGCCCACCGGCACCGGCGAGCGCGCTGAAATCGACGTAGCTGCGCGACATGTCGCGCGCCAGCGCGGCCGCCAGGAAGCGCCCGCATCCGGCGCCGACCAGCGGTGCATCCGCCAGCGCGGGATGCGCATCACACACCTGCGCGACGCCTGCACCGATCGCGCGCAACTGCTCGCGCCGCCAGCTCTGCGCCACCGCGCGCCATGCGTCGGCGCCGGCATCCGCCGCGTCCCACCCGATCATCCTCGCGAGCCGCGCGCAACTCGCGTCGACGGTTTTCGGGCCGTCGTCCGCGCTCGGGTGCTGATCGTGCGGCGGCCATAGCTCGCCGGTCACGCGGTAGACGTCGGCGCTCGTCGCGAACCATTCGTTCATCACGGCAGTCGTCTCGCCGCGAAATGCGATACGGTGCGCGACCCCGCACAGCGGCGTGCGCACGACGCCCTGATAAACGAGTTCGCCGGTCACGAGCCGCGCCGCGTCGTTCGCGCCGCGCGCCGCCACACGCGCATCGACGATCGGCACGACGTCGGTCGTCGTGCTGCCGATGTCGATCAGCAGCGCATCGGGCAGTTGCGTCGCGACCCACCGCGACGTCGCGAGCCAGTTCGCGGAGGCGACCGCGCGCCACTGCCCGATTGCATCGGCGGCTATCAGCCAGCCGCACGCGCCCGCGAAAAAACGCACGGAAGAACCGTCGAGGCGCGCCGCGAGCGTCTGCACCAGCACGCGCACGCCTTGCTCGCGGTCCGGGAACAGGTCGACCATCTCGCCGGTCATCGTCACCGCGTGACGCGCGTCCGCGGCGCCGGCGGCCGGCCAGCGCGCGAACACGCCGTCGATCACGCGCTCGAGATGCACGAGTCCCTGCCACAACGGACAAGCCCACTGCGCGACATCGACGAGCGCCCCCGCAGCGTCCACACACGACACCTTCACATGCGCGCCGCCGACATCCCAGCCGAACACCGCGTCTGCAGGCTCCGTCGTTCCCGTGCGATCGTGCAAGCCGCTCATCGCAGATTCCTGCCGGTGAAGAGCGGCGCCGCCGCATTCGCCGCGCTCTGCGGCTGCAACGGGCTGCCAGTACGCACGCCGTGCGCGGCAAACACATCGGCGGCAAGGTTGCGTCCGAGTCGCGCGGACAAGCCCACGTAAGCCATCGTCACGCGCGGATTGACCTCGATCACGACCGGCCCGTGCTGCGGGTGCCAAACCACGTCGATGCCGACAAATCCGCGCAAGCCCGGCAGCGCCGCAACGGTGTTGAGCGCGAGCGCCTCCAGCACGCGGCCTTCCGGGCTGCGCCGGTCGATCTGGTCGATATCCACACCATCGAATTCGATCACGCGCCCCGCGTGCGCCACCGACGCCGCGTCGGCCACGCCGATCCGCTGCCGGTTGATGCTGACGAGCCGCGCGCCCGCTGCACCGCAGATCAGCGACAGGCTCAACGCGTCGCCCTCCACCCACTGCTGCAACACGGGCTTGCGTCCGTCGGCCTCGCGTGCGGCGTAGTCGTCGCACGCTTCGCGCAGGTTCTCGTAGCGATAGGTGTCGAGGCCGCCTGCGCCATCGTCGGGCTTGACCACCCAGCCGGACGCGGCGCGCGCCGCGCCGCTCGCGGCATCCATCCCGAGCGTGCGCGGCTCCAGCGCGGACGTGGTCGCGATACCGCGGGCCGCGAGCACGGCCGCGGTCGCGCGCTTGCTCGACGCGAGGCCGATCGCCTCCGGCGCGCAGCCGAGCCAGCGGCTCGCGCCGACCGCATCGAACAGCCGCAGCATCAGGCCGTCGCATTCCGGCGCGACGATCCACGCATAATCGTGCGCCCGCGCCGCGCGCGCGACGAAGTCCATCATCGGTTCGCCCGGTGCCGCACAATAATGCCGCAGCGGACTGCGCGATGCGGCGGCGGCTTCGAAGCGCGAACTCGCGAAACTCACTTCGACGTCGTCGAGCGCGCGCGCATCCTGCACGATGGCATCGCGCATCGCGCGTCCTTCGACAATCAGCGCGCTCAGGTCCGCAAGACCGCTTTCGCCGGCGAGCTCGGGGTCGATGCCGCCGCCGGTGAGATACTCGTACACAAACAGGCTGATCAAAGGACACTCTCCGATGCGCGTAATACCGGTTCTCGATCTGCTCGACGGGCACGCGGTGCGCGCGGTGCGGGGCGACCGCGCGAATTACCGTCCTGTCCAGTCAACCCTGTGCGCGACGAGCGAACCGCTCGCCATCGCGCGTGCGCTGCTTGCCGCGAGCGGCGCCGATACGCTGTACGTCGCCGACCTCGGCGCGATCGTCGCGCAGAACGCCGCTACGCAAACACTCGCCGCACTGTGCGCCGGCCTGAACCCGACCGGCGCCGAACCCGGCCGCCGTGTGCAGATCTGGCTCGACGCGGGCTTTGCCGACTACGCATCGATGCGCGCGCAACTGATGCGCATCGGCGCGCCGCACGGCACGCTGGTGCCGGTGTTCGGCTCCGAGACGCTGCGCACGCCCGACGCGCTGCACGACGCCGAACGGGCCGGCTATCAGCCGATCCTGTCGCTCGATCGGCGCGCGGGCCGACCGCTCACCGCTACCCCCATCACCACCGCACTGCACGACACGCCTGCGTGCTGGCCGGCCCGCGTGATCGTGATGACGCTCGACCGCGTCGGCGCATACGAAGGCCCCGATCTCGCCGCCTTCGATGCGATCCGCGCCCGCGCCGGCAGCGAACGCATGCTGATCGGCGCCGGCGGCATTCGCGATCGCGCCGATCTCGACGCCGCTGCGCAAAGCGGCGCGCATGCGTGGCTGATCGGTTCGGCGCTGCAAGACGGCAAACTCGCTGCCACGCCGCACGCTGTCAGGTGAATCGCAAACACAATATCCATGCCAAGCGGCCGCGCGCGGATGGACCGCAATCTGTTCGCAAGGAAAGCCCGGCGCGGCTCGCGCAGGTGACACTGTGTTCCAGCGCGACGCACATACTGTGTTGCGTGCGCTGACTTCGCGCAGCACGCGGCGCGATGCGGCGCATCGTGCATGCACCGCGCAATCGGCATGGAGCTTGCTGTACCGGGCGTCATGCACGATCCCACCTCCCCCGCGCCGGTTGCCGGCCAGGCGGCCGCGTCCGCGGCGCGGCCGGTGTCGTCCTCGGTGTCGTCTTCAGTCACGCGCGACTGGGCCTGTCCGTTCTGCCCGCTGCTGTGCGACGACATCGAGGCTCACGTCGCCGACGATGCGACGATCACCGCTCCGGCGACCGATTGCCCGCGTCTTGCCGCCGCGCTCACGCATTACGGGTCTGCCGACCTGAACTGCCCGCCTTCGATCGACGGCCAGGCGGTCACGCTCGATACCGCATTAGCTGAAGCCGCCGATATTCTTTCGCACGCGCATCGCCCGCTATTCGGCGCATGCGCGACGGATGTCGCCGGCGCGCGCGCGCTGTACACGCTCGCCGCCGCGTGCGGCGCGACGCTCGATACGCTGCACGGCGACGCGTTGAGCGCGGCGACGCTCGCGATGCAGGATCGCGGCGCGTTCTTCACGACGCTATCCGAAGTGCGCTCGCGGGCGGACTTGCTGGTTGTGTTTGGCTGCGCGCCCGCGCAGCATCACCCGCGGTTTTACGAGCGCGCGCTGGCCGGCAATGGTGACGGTGATAGCGCTAGCGTCGCGGCATCCGCAACGGCCACGGCGCCACGCACGATCTGTTTCGTCGGCTGCCCGGTCGATCCCGCCGCGCCCCCTATTGCTGACGCACGCTGCGAATCCATCCTTGCCGATGCGTCGCCGCACGATCTGCTCGCATTGTGGTCCGCCATCGCGGAAGGCCGCCCCGCAAGCGTCTTCGAAAAGGGCATGCCGCAAACCGCACAGCTAGCGACGCAGCTCGCCACATTGATGGAACGCATCGCAGCCGCGCGCTATACGGCGTTCATCTACGAACCCGCCGCGTTGCCGCAACCTCACGCCGCGCTGCTGATCGAGGCGCTGCACCGCATCGTCAAGGCAATCAACCGCACGAGCCGCGCAGGTGCACTCGCGCTTGGTGGAGCGGACGGCGCACTGACCGTCAGCCAGACCGTCACATGGCTATCCGGCCTGCCGCTGCGCACGCACGTGTCCCGCCCCGATCGGCCGGAAGGCGCGGCGCCGCTCGACCACGATCCGTATCGCTATCGCGCCGAACGTCTGCTCGACGCGCGCGAAGTGGACGCATTGCTGTGGGTCACGAGCTTTGCGCCGCACGCGCTGCCCGCCGCGCTCGATCCCCAGGCGCCGGCCATCGTGTTCGGACCGCCGTCGCTCGCGAGCACCATCTCGCCGCGCGCCGCACGCACCGTGTTTATTCCGGTCGCCACGCCCGGCATCGACAGCGACGGTCATCTGTTCCGGCTCGATACGTCCATCGTGACGCCGCTGCATGCGGCGCGTCAAACGAACCTGCGCACCGTCGCCGCGCTGGCGACGGACCTCGCGGAACGCGTCGCCGACGCGCGGAGGCCAACATGAGTCTCACGCGGCTGACCGGCGGCACGATCTACGATCCGGCCAACGACGTAAACGGCTTACGCCGCGACATCTATATCCGCGACGGCCGCATCGTCGATGCACCCGATCACGCTGTCGTCGACCACGACTACGACGCGCGCGGCATGATCGTGATGGCGGGCGGCATCGATCTGCACTCGCATATCGGCGGCGGCAAGACGAATCTGTCGCGCCTGCTGCTGCCGGAGGACCATCGCGAAGACCGTCCGCGCGAAGCCGCCTATGAAGCCGTACGCGATGCGAACGGCCGCTATCTGCGCATGCCGTCTTGCGGCGTCTGCGCGCCGGGCACGCTTGCCACCGGCTACCGCTACGCCGAAATGGGCTACACGGCAGCATTCGAGCCGGCGATGATCGCGTCGAACGCGCGCCACGCGCATCTCGAGATGGGCGACACGCCGATCATCGATCACGGTGCCTACGTGATGCTCGGCAACGACGAACTGCTGCTGCAGATGCTCGCCGCGCAGGAAGACTTCGAGCGCGTGCGCGACTACGTCGGCTGGACGATGCATGCGAGCCGCGCGCTCGGCGTGAAGGTGGTGAACCCGGGCGGCATCTCGGCGTTCAAGTTCAACCAGCGCGCGCTCGACGTCGACGAAGCGCATGTGCACTACGGCATCACGCCGCGCGACATCCTGCGCACGCTGACGCGCGCGCTTACCGAATTGCGCGTGCCGCATCCGTTGCATGTGCATGCGAGCAATCTCGGCGTACCCGGCAATCTCGCGTCGACCATCGCGACCATGGATGCCGCCGACGGCCTGCCGATCCATCTGACGCATATCCAGTTTCACAGCTACGGCACCGAAGGGCCGCGCAAGTTTTCGTCGGGCGCGCGCGCGATTGCCGAAGCGGTGAATGCGCGGCCCAATGTGTCGATCGACGTCGGGCAGATCATTTTCGGGCAGACGGTCACCGCGTCCGGCGACACGATGATGCAGTTCCGGAACGCGCCGCTCGCGAATCCGCGCAAATGGGTGCTGGGCGACATCGAATGCGATGCGGGCTGCGGCGTCGTGCCGTTCCGCTATCGCGAGCAGAGCTATGTGAACGCGCTGCAATGGATTATCGGTCTCGAGATTTTCCTGCTGGTCGACGACCCGTGGCGCGTCTCGATGACCACCGATCACCCGAACGGCGGCCCGTTCACCAGCTATCCGCATCTGATCCGGCTGCTGATGGACAAATCGTTCCGCGATGCGCAGCTCGACCGGCTTCATCCTGAAGCGAAAATCGCGAGTGCGCTGCCGGAACTGAAGCGCGAGCTCTCGCTGTATGAAATCGCGATCATCACGCGCGCGGGACCCGCGCGGCTGCTCGGCCTCGCCGATCGCGGGCAACTCGGTGTGGGCGCCGCGGCGGATATCGCCGTCTATCGCGACGATGCGGACCGCGAGCGGATGTTCACGTCGCCCGCCTATGTGTTCAAGGACGGCGAACTCGTCGCGCGCGACGGCACGCTCGTCGCGACGCCGACGGGCGGCATTCACTACGTGTCGCCGGACTTCGATCGCGGCATCGCGCAGACGGTGCGCGCCTACAGCGACGCGAACCTCGTCGGCGGCTTCGCGCATGCGGCGATCAGCGATGACGAGATCTGCGCATGCTGCCGCGGCGGCCGGCTGCTGCCGGTCGAATGCTTCACGCACGGCGTGCGCGCCGCCGGGGTTGCCACGCCGCCCTCCGCGCCGCCGTCGCCGGCGCAGCATAAGCCTTGATCGCGAGCGAGCACATCATGCGGATCGACGGCACCCTGATCGACGACACCTTTGCGGAAGCCTTCCCGATGAAGGCGACCCGGCTCGTGATCACCGCGCATACGCCGACGTGGGCGCGCGCGGCCGCGCAGTCGCTGTGCGGCTTCGCGACATCGGTGATCGATTGCGGCTGCGAAGCGGGCATCGAGCGCGAGATCGACGCGGCCGACACGCCCGACGGCCGGCCCGGCATTGCGGTGCTGATGTTCGCGGTGTCGTCGAAAGAGCTCGCGAAGCAGATCATGCGGCGCGTCGGCCAATGCGTGCTGACCTGCCCGACCACCGCGGTCTATAGCGGCATCGATCCGCACACGAGCCGCGCGCCGCTGTCGGACCTCGCGCCGCTCGGCGGCGCGCTGCGCTTTTTCGGCGACGGCTGGCAGATTGCAAAAATGCTCGGCGACACGCGCTATTGGCGCGTGCCGGTGATGGACGGCGAGTTTGTCTGCGAGGAATCGACGGTGACCGTGAAAGCCGTCGGCGGCGGCAATCTGCTGCTGCTCGCGCGCGATATCGACCACGCGCTCGCCGCAGCCGAAGCGGCGGTTGCCGCAATGCATCAATTGCCGAATGTGATTACGCCGTTTCCGGGTGGCGTCGTGCGGTCGGGGTCGAAGATCGGCTCGAAGTATGCGGGCGCGGTCGCGTCGACCAACGACCCGTTTTGCCCGACGCTGGTCGGCGTCGCGAAGCGCACCGAATTGACGGCCGAGGTCGGTTGCGTGCTCGAGATCGTGATCGACGGCCTCACCGATGCCGACGTCGGCGCGGCAATGACGGCCGGCATCGCAGCCGCCTCCCGCGCGGGCGGCGTGCTGCGCATTTCAGCCGGAAATTATGGCGGCAAGCTTGGGCCGTATCACTTTCATTTGCGTGAACTGGCCGCGTCGATCGGCACGGCGGCAGCGGTGGCGGCAGCGGGGCCTCGAGCAGGATCCCAGTCAGGTCCGCAGTCAGACCCTCCGTCAGGCCCCCAAGCGGGCGACGGCACGCCCGGGCCCGACGATGGCGGGAGCACCCGATGAGCACCACGACGCTGCGCATAAAAGCGGCGCCGGGCTTTCGCGTCGACGGCTCGGCGCTGCTGCCGGCCGCGCTCGCCGCGCAATCGACGGCGGACGTGGCCCGTATCGTGCTGCGTGCAGGCAATGACACATGCGCAGCCGGCGATCTGTTCGACATATCGCGCAGCGATCGCGACGCGGCAAACGGCGCGAAAGCGACGCTGGTCATCGACGGCGACGCTGGCTGGCTCGACCGCATCGGCGCGCAGCTCGCCGACGGACACCTGCACGTGACCGGCGCCGCGGGCGACTACACAGGCTTGCGCATGACGGGCGGCGCGTTGCATATCGGCGGCAGCGCGGGCGCATTTACCGGCTGCGAGATGCGCGGCGGGCAGCTCGGCGTCGCGGGCAGCACCGGCGACTTTGCCGCCGGCGCGCTGCCCGGCGATATCGAAGGGATGACCGGCGGCACGCTCGCGGTAGGCGGCGATGCCGGCGCGCGCCTCGGCGACCGGATGCGGCGCGGTGTCGTGCTGGTCGGCGGCGATGCGGGGGATTTTGCCGCCTCGCGTCTCGTCGCCGGAACGATCGGTATTGCAGGCCGCATCGGCGCGCACCATGCGTATGGCATGCGGCGCGGCACGTTGTTCCTTTTGCGCGAACCGGAACGCATGCCGCCCACGTTTGCCGAGGGCGGCCGCGGTTTCGACGTGTTCTGGGCGCTGTTCGCACGCGCGCTCGCCGCACTGCGCGAACCGCTCGCGACGACAGGCGCGGCGGCGCTGAACACGGCGCTCGCGCCGTTTTTCACGCTCGATGCGCGCGCGCTGCCGCGCCGCCTGTCGGGCGATCTTGCGGTAGACGGACGCGGGGAATTGCTGATCGCAAGCACACGCGGGTCGGGGGCACACTGAACACAAAGGATGAACCCCAGGATCGCGCTCCGGAAATGAACTCCGGCGCCCCGCAATGCACCAAAACAGCAAAGAACAAAGCGGTATGGCTGGGAGACAAACAATGAACGCAACACAGACGGGCGACGCGGTACACACGCGCAGCGCCACGAGCGAACGGTTCTCGCGGCCGTTGATCGTGCTGCACTGGCTGATCGGCGTCGCGATCATCGCGATGATCGCAATCGGGCTGTATATGGTCGGTTTGCCGCGCGGCCTGGCTTTCAAGTCGTCGCTGATCAACTTTCACAAGTCTCTGGGCATGACGATTTTCCTGCTTGTGCTGATTCGCATCGTGGCGCGGATGGTCTATGGCAGACCGCCGATGCCGCCGATGCGAGCGTGGCAACGCGCCGCCGCGAGCGCTACGCAGGGCCTTTTATACGTCGCAATGGTGGTGATGCCGGTGACCGGCTATCTGGGCTCGTCGTTCAACAAATACGGCACGCGTTTCTGGGGCGTGTTGCTGCCGCAGTGGGGATGGGACGACAAGGAACTGCGCCATTTCTGGTTCACGATTCACGAGATCGCCGCGTGGGTGTTGATCGCATTGGTCGTGCTGCATATCGCCGGCGCGCTCAAGCACCAGCTGGTCGACAAAGACGGATTGATGCGGAGAATGCTACCTTGATAGATATGACGTTTGCGCCTGGTTGGGCACACAACGAACGTTGGAACGGACGATGAAAATCAGAGTGCTCGGTTCATCGGCGGGCGGCGGCTTTCCGCAATGGAACTGCAATTGCCGTAACTGCACCGGCGTGCGCAACGGCACGATTGCGGCGCAGGCGCGCACGCAGTCGTCGCTTGCGGTGAGCGTCGACGGCGACGCGTGGCTGCTGATCAACGCATCGCCGGACATCCTCGCGCAGCTCGCCGCGAATCCCGAATTGCAGCCCGCGCGTCATGCGCGCGACACCGGCATCGCCGCGGTGCTGCTGATGGACGCGCAAATCGATCACGTCACAGGCCTGCTGATGCTGCGTGAACACAACGCGCCATTGCCCATCTACGCGACCGACGCGGTCTGGCAAGACCTGTCGACGGGCTTTCCGGTCGCGTCGATTCTCTCGCATTACTGCGGCATCGAGCGCCATACGATCGCGCTCGATGCGGCGCCGCTCGAAATTGCCGCGCTGCCCGGCGTGCGCATCGAAGCCTTGCCGCTATCGAGCAAGGCGCCGCCGTATTCGCCGCACCGCACCGCGCCGGAACGCGGCGACAACATCGGCCTGCTGCTGACGGCCATCGATTCCGGCAAGCGCGCGTTCTACGCGCCCGGCCTCGGCGCGCTCGAACCGCATGTGCGCGACGCGATGCGCCGCGCGGACCTGCTGCTGGTAGACGGCACGATGTGGACCAACGACGAAATGATCGAACTCGGCCTCTCGAAGAAGACCGCGGCCGATATGGGCCATCTCGCGCAATCCGGCCCGGGCGGCATGATCGACGTGCTCGATGCGCTCGATCGCCCCGGCGCGCGCAAGGTGCTGATCCACATCAACAACACGAACCCGATTCTGATCGACGACGGGCCCGAGCGGCACACGCTCACGCAGCACGGCATCGAAGTCGCGCGCGACGGCATGACTTTCGAACTCTGAACAGACGAAGCAAGGGTACCCTGGATGAACAGCACAAGCGCAACACGCGCCCCCCACCCACGCACACCTGATTCCGGCGCGGCATGGACCCGCGACGAATTCGAAGCGCAGTTGCGCGCGAAAGGGCAGGCTTATCACATTCATCATCCGTTCAACGTGAAGATGAATAGCGGTGGCTGCTCGCGCGAGCAGATTCGCGGCTGGGTCGCGAACCGCTTCTACTACCAGATCAACATTCCGCTGAAGGACGCGGCGGTGCTGTCGAACTGCCCGGACCGCGAAACGCGGCGCCGCTGGGTATTGCGCATTCTCGATCACGACGGCTATGGCGACGACGAAGGCGGCATCGAGACCTGGGCGCGCCTTGGCGACGCGGTCGGCCTGTCGCGCGACGAACTGTGGTCGCTCGAACATGTGGTGCCCGGCGTGCGCTTCGCGGTGGACGCGTATGTGAACTTCGCGCGCCGCGCGCCGTGGCAGGAAGCGGTGTGCTCGTCGCTCACCGAAATCTTCGCGCCGCAAATTCACAAGGACCGCCTGTCGACGTGGCCGACGTACTACCAATGGATCGAGTCGTCCGGCCTCAGCTATTTCCGCTCGCGCATCTCGCTTGCGCAGCGCGACGTCGAACACGGGCTGGCGGTCACGCTCGACTATTTCCGTACGCGCGAGCAGCAGGAACGCGCGCTCGACATCCTGCAATTCAAGCTCGACATTCTGTGGTCGATGCTCGACGCGATCGAAAAGGCCTTTCCGGTATGAACGACACAAACCCCGCGAACCCCGCTACACACGACTCGCAGCAAGGCGCCGCGCGCCTGAAACTGAACCGGCTGTTCCGCATGCAGTGGGAACCCGCCCAGGACGCGCACGTATTGCTCTATCCGGAAGGGATGGTGAAACTGAATCAAAGCGCGGCCGAGATTTTGCGGCGCTGCGACGGCACGCGCGACGTCGCGGCGATCGTCGCCGATCTCGAACGCACCTTCAACACGACCGGCATCGCGCCCGAGGTCGAGACGTTTATCACCCATGCCGTCGAGCGCGGCTGGCTGGAGCAGCAGCATGACTGATCTTTCGGTTGCGGCGCAACATATGCCCGAGCACACCGCGCAGTCCGGCATCGGGCCGCCGCTGTGGCTGCTCGCGGAATTGACGTACCGCTGCCCGCTGCACTGCGCGTTCTGCTACAACCCGGTGAACTACACGGACCAGCAGAGCGAACTCGATACCGCGCAATGGCTGCGCGTATTGCGCGAAGCGCGCGCGCTCGGCGCCGCGCAACTCGGTTTTTCCGGCGGTGAGCCGCTGCTGCGCGACGACCTCGAAGAACTGGTCGCCGAGGCGCGCCAGCTCGGGTTCTATACGAACCTGATCACATCGGGCGTCGGCCTCACCGACAAGCGGCTCGGCGTACTGAAAGACAACGGCCTCGACCATATCCAGCTGTCGTTTCAGGACTCGACACAGCAACTCAACGATTTCCTCAGCAGCACGCGCACCTTCGACCTGAAGAACCGCGTCGCGCGCTCGATCAAGGCACACGGTTTTCCGATGGTGCTCAACTGCGTGCTGCACCGCTACAACCTGCCGCACGTCGACAAGATCATCGATATGGCGCTCGCGATGGGCGCCGAATATCTCGAACTCGCGAACACGCAGTACTACGGCTGGGCGCACACGAACCGCGCGCAGTTGATGCCGACCGAGGAGCAGTTGCGCGAAGCCGAAGCGGTCGTCGAACGGTATCGCAAGGAGATCGGCAACCGCTGCAAGATCTTCTTCGTCGTGCCCGACTACTTCGAAACGCGGCCGAAACGCTGCATGAACGGCTGGGGGTCGGTGTTTCTCGGCGTAGCGCCGGACGGCGCCGCGCTGCCCTGCCATTCCGCGCGTTCGCTGCCGGGGCTCACATTCCCGAACGTGCGCGACATGTCGATTGCCGATATCTGGCACAAAAGCGACGCGTTCAATCGATTCCGCGGCTTCGACTGGATGAAGGAACCGTGCCGCAGTTGCGAGGAGAAGACCCTCGACCTCGGCGGCTGCCGCTGCCAGGCGTATCTGCTGACGCAGGATCCGGCCAATGCGGACCCGGTATGCGACAAATCTCCGCATCACGAATCGGTCGTGCGTGTGGTGCGCGAAGCCGCCCAACGTGGCGCCGGCGGCGGCGTGGCGCTCGCGCCCGATGAACAGCCGGTGATTTTCCGCAACGACGCGAATTCGCGAAAACTCAGTGGGCAAATAAGCGGGCAAATAAGCGGCCAACCGAACACACCAACGCCCGCCGCGACGGATAAAACCAGCGATCAGGGAGCGCGCAGATGACCCCCACCGATATCTCCGTGTTGCTTGTCGACGATCACGCCGTCGTGCGTGAAGGCTATCGGCGCCTGCTCGAACTGAGCCCCGACGTGCGCGTGGCCGGCGAGGCAGGCGACGCCGCGCAGGCGTATCAGCGTTTCTGCACGCTGCAACCGGATGTGGTGGTGATGGACCTCGCGCTGCCCGGCGCGAGTGGAATCGAAGCGATGCGGCGGATGATCGCGCGCACGCCCGATGCACGCGTGCTGATTTTCAGCGTGCATGAGGAAAGCCTGTTTGTACGCCGTGCACTCGACGCCGGCGCGAGCGGTTACGTGACCAAGGCGAGCGCGCCGGAGGTGCTGGTCGAAGCGGTGCGGGCAGTCGCGCGCCGCGTGCGCTATCTGAGCACCGACGTGTCGCAGACGCTCGCACTGCGGACCATGTTCAGCGAAGGGCCGCCTGGACGCCAGTTGTCCGCGCGCGAGTTCGAGGTGCTGCGGCTGCTCGTGCAGGGCTATACGCTGCCGGTTATCGCGGAGCGGCTCGGGCTCAGCCAGAAAACCGTTGCGAACCACCAGTCGGCAATTCGCCAGAAATTCGGAGCGAACAATGGCGTGCAGCTCGCGCAAATGGCGAGCCGGCTCGGCCTTCAGTTCTCCGATCTGACCGCGTCCGGAGGTTCGATCGGCGCACTCGGCTCGTCGCTGGGTGCGCCGCTCGGTTCAGGCACGCCGGCCTGACACGGCAGGCGCGCGCAGAGCATAAAGCCGTCGCCCGGACGGCTCGCGAGATGAAACTCGCCGCCGAGCGACTCGACGCGTTCGCGCATGCCGATCAGCCCCAGCCCCGCGCGCGGCTGCCATAAGTCGGCGCCCGGTCCATCATCGGCAACCGTGACGACGATTTCGCCGTGACGCTCGCCATCGGCCGGCGTGCGCACGAGATAGATTTCGACTCGCGACTCACGCGCGAACTTCGACACATTCGTCAAAGCCTCCTGCACGAGCCGGTAGAGCGTGACGTTCAGCGCATCCGCGAGGCCCGTGAAGTCGCCGTCGACGGTCAACGCGAACGATGCATGCGGCAACCGCGTGCGCCAACCGTCCACACAGTGCTCGACCGCGCTCGGCAAGCCGAGTTCGTCGAGGCCGATCGGACGCAGCCGGCGGATCATCCCGCCGATCTGCCGGTACACGAAGCTTGCGCTTTGCATCACCGCGAGCGAGACCCGGTGAATTTCCGGCTCGCGTGCCGACGATAGATCGCGGATGCGCGCCGCATCGAGCGTAATCGCGTTCAGATATTGACCAAGCTCGTCGTGCAACTCGCGCGCGAGATGCCGGCGCTCCGCTTCCTGCGCTTCGATCGCCTGCGTCGCGAGACGGCGGTTCTCGGCGAGCAGCCGCTCCGCCTGTTCTTCCAGCGCACGCCGGTGCGCGAGTTCCCGCTGCGATTCCCGATAGCGGCGCCACGCAAACCACGCAAGCCCCGCAGCCAGCACACAAAGCGTGACCGGCAGTTCATCGAGCTGGAAGCGCTCGGCGCGGCGTGTCCAGCGGTACGCGAGCTCGCTGACATCGAACAGCGAACACAGCACCGCGGTAAGCATCGTGAGCACGAGCACACACGCACTATCGCGCCACGTAGCGGAGTTGAACCGCGACGAGGAAAGGGACGACCGTGACACGCCTGAGCGAACCATTTTCACGGGATGCATTGCTGTGCCGGGTGGTATCAGAAACCGATTCTACTCATCGTATGACGGGCTGCGCACTGCAATCCTGACGTTCAGGAAGGCTTCCTGAAAGTTTCGGGAAATCTTCCCGTGCGCATTCGCGCGCAGCCGTGCGACGCTTGATGCAACGAAGCGCGGTCCATGTGCCGAGGCAATCCGATGGCGCCGCAACCGGTCTTCGTGACGCGTGCAATACCTGCTCAAAAGAACAATGCTGGAGACGGCAACGATGACCACCATGCCACGTAAAGTGCCGCGCGTGCAGACGTTAAAACCCCGAGCCGCCTTGCGGCTGTCGGTGGGCGCGGTGCTCGCCGCGCTCGCGGCAAGCTCGTCATGGGCACAGACGGAAGGCGCCGCAGGCGGCACAACCGGGTCCGCCGCGGCGAGCGCTGCGGCTGCGGCTGCGCAAAGCGGCAACGCGCCGGAGAATGCGCAAGCGGTCGAGAACGCACCGCAGCAAACCGCGCAAGCTGATGCGTCTTCGACCGAGGAAACGGTCCTGCCGAATATCCTCGTGATCGGCACGACACCGCTCGTCGGCATCGGCACGCCGCTCCAGCTGGTGCCGGCGAACGTGCAGACGATCCGCGGCAGCGACCTCGTTCAGCAGAACTCGCACACGCTCACCGATTACTTCGCGAGCAACCTGCAAAGCGTCGACATCAACGACGCGCAAGGCAACCCGTGGCAGGTCGATATCAACTATCGCGGCTTCACCGCGTCGCCGGTGCTTGGCACACCGCAAGGACTGTCGGTGTTTCTCGACGGCGTGCGCGTCAACGAACCGTTCGGCGACGTCGTGAACTGGGACCTGATTCCGCAGGCCGCGATCCAGACAATTCAGCTGATTCCCGGCTCCAATCCGACCTTCGGCCTGAACACGCTCGGCGGCGCGATCGCGGTGACGACCAAGAACGGCAGGTCGAACCCCGGCGGCGAAGCGGAAATCCAGGCGGGCTCGTGGGGCCGCAAAGTCGCGCAGATCCAGCAGGGCGGCGTGATCGGCGACTCGCCTCTCGACTACTACTTCACCGCCAACCTCACCAACGACGACGGCTGGGCCGACCACAACTCGAGCCGCTTGCGCCAGGCGTTCGGCAAGCTGCGCTACATGGATTCGTCGACGACAATCTCCGTATCGGCCGGCGGCGCCGACAACACGTTGAACGGCTCGCAGACCATTCCGCGCTCGTTTCTGAGCAACTGGTCGCAGGCGTACACGTTCCCGGACACCAACGAAAACCAGCTCGGCTACTTGACCATCAACGGCTCGCACTACTTCACGCCGGACATCCAGTTGAGCGGCAACCTGTACTACCGGCACTATCGGAACGTGAACACCAGCAGCAACGTGAACGACGACTTCGACCCGGACGACGACGATGAACCGCCGGCCACCAATGCGCAATCGGTGATCGTCACGGACAGCTACGGCGCGAGCCTGCAAATGACGTTTCTGCAGAAACTGTTCGGCAAGAACAACCAGTTTGTCGTCGGCGCGGCCGCGGATCTCGCGAACTCGCACTTCACGCAGTCGGCGCAGGACGCGTTCTTCACCGACACGCGCGCCACCATCGGCGACGGGCCGTTCGTCCAGCAGACCGACGCAAAGACGCGCAACGAAAACTACGGCGTCTATTTCACCGATACCTTCTCGTTCACCGATGAATGGTCGATGACCTTTGCGGGCCGCTACAACTGGGCGCGCGCCGTGATCGGCGACGAAAGCGGCATCCAGCCGCTGCTCGACGGCCGGCATACGTTCTCGCGCTTCAACCCCGCCGTCGGCATCAACTGGAACCCGACTTCGGCCTTCACCGCGTACTTCACCTATAACGAGGGGATGCGCACGCCGACCTCGATCGAGCTCGCGTGCGCGGACCCGGCGGCGCCCTGCTCGCTGCCGAACGATTTCATTGCGGACCCGTCGTTAAAGCCGGTCATTTCGAAGACTTTCGAAGTCGGCGCGCGCGGACGCCTCGGCAGCAATACATCGTGGAGCGCCGCCGCGTTCAGCACGACGCTCGACGACGATATCCAGTTCGTCAGCAGCGAAGGCGCATCGAGCACGCTCGGCTTTTTCCAGAACGTCGGCAAGACGCGCCGGCAAGGCTTCGAATTGGCCGGGCGCACGCAATGGGGACCGCTGGGCGTCAGCGCGAGCTATAGCTACGTGAATGCGACTTACCGCTCGACGTGGACCGAAAGCAGCGCGAGCAACTCCAGCGCCGATGGCGACGGCAACATCACCGTGCACTCTGGCGACCGCATCCCGGGCATTCCGCAGAACACGGTGAAGGTTCGCTTCGACTATGCGGCAACGGCGAAGTGGAATATCGGCACCAATCTGAGTTACCGCAGCAACATCTTCGCGCGCGGCGACGAAGACAATCAGGATGTGAACGGCACGATTGCCGGCTACTTTCTGATCGATCTCGACACAACCTACAACATCACGAAACACTTCCAGGTGTTCGGCTCGATCCAGAACCTGCTGAACAAACGCTATGCGACCTTCGCGGTGCTCGGCCAGAACTTCTTCAACGGGCCGAACCATACGTTCAGCCCGGACGACATCACCAACGAGCAGTTTCTCGGCCTGGGCGCACCGCGCGGGTTCTGGGTCGGCATGCGCTACGCGTGGGATTGACGCGACAAGCAGACTTTGACGAAAGCGTAGCGGGCGGCGGCGCGACCGCCCGCATCACAGGTTTTATCTCGTCGATTCGATCGAGCCCGAGCTAGGCGGCGACGTGACGATGCCCCACGCAAGCGGCAAGTTGCCGATCTGCCCGACCGTCTGATAGTTCGTCGCGTCGAGCACATAGACCGCGTTCGAGCGGCCGCACGCGAGCATCAGCTTCTTGCCGTCCGGCGTGAAGCTGAAGTGCCAGCACCGCTGGCCGACCGGCACATCGGCGACGTGCTCATAGGTCTTCGCATCGAACACCTGCAGCGTCTTGTCCCGCGCGGCCGCGATCAGCAGATGCTTGCCGCTCGGATCGAACGCGACGCCGTACGGGCCGAGCTTGGTGTCGACGGTTTTCACCGGCTTGAGGCTCACCGCATCGAGCACGACAAACTTGCTGGTGTTCTCGAGCGTCACGACATACTGCTTGCCGTCCGGCGACATCTTGATACCGCGCGGGCGCGACCCCGCATCGAGCTTCAGCGCACGCAGCAGCTTGCCGGTGCCGGTGCGATAGACCGACACGGTGTCGTCGCCCTCGTTCGTCACGAGCATCTCGCGGCCGTCCGGCGAAAATTCGACGCCTTCGGTCTCGTGGCCGCTGACGACGGAACGGATCACCTTCATCGTCTTCAGGTCGACAATCGCAATCTCGGCTGGTGGGCTGTTGGCGTCGTCATCGTCGTGGCCGCCCTTGCCTGCCTGCTTGCCGCCTTCCTGCGCGGGTTTGCCGCCTTGCGTCGCTTCGGGCGGCGGACCGCTTTCGCCCGGCTCATACGTGACGTAGGCAAAGCCACGGTGCACGCGTACGAACTCAGGGTTTTTGCCGATCTTCACGCGCTCGACCACTTCACCGGTCGACGTGTCGATCACAATCAGTTCACCGGTCTTCCCCGCGACCAGCAGACGCTTGCCGTCGGCCGTCAGGCTCAGGCCGCGCGGGCCGCTGTTGCCAAGCGGAATGGTTTTTTCGAGCGCCATGCTGCCGAGATCGATGACGCCGACGCCGTTCGTCTCGCTCGTGACGTACGCAATCGGCGCAGCGGAGGCGTAGGCCGCGGCCGCGGCGAGCGCGGTCATGGCGCATAGCGCGGCAGCCGCGCTTTTTGTTGTGCGATGCATTGAAGTGTCTCCAGCGGTTGTTCTTGGAGCGGGACGCCAGCCGCAACGACTCGGCCGGCTTGACGCGCAGCAGCACATCCGCGGCGCACGCCCCCAATCAAGTGTGCGCATTGTGGTCAAGGTTGACAACGAAACCAGGCAGGAGTTTTTCCCGAATTCGGGCGGCTATCGCCGGTTTCAGCGGCTCCGCAAACGCATGCGGAGCACTTGCAACGAGACCTTCAATGAAAGCGCCGCGGCCTAAGATGAATCGATCACGCATGGCCGCCCGCAAGCGAGGCAATCATGGCAAACGACGCGCTGCATCACCCGACCGCATCACGCGGGTTCTTCCTGCTGACCACGTGGAATATGCACGGCCGTCGCCACCCGATACGCGTGTTCCCGCCCCTGCTCGCCTGCGCCGTATTGCTGCAACTCGGCGCATGCGGCACGACGCCCGCGCCGCCGCAACGCGCGAACTGGGAACCCGGCTGCACCGGCCCCGCAAGTTTTTGCGTGCCGTTTTTCGGGCCTTGAATGGTTTGCGCTTTAGCGTTCGCGGTTGCAGTGCTTCGACATGTTGAAAAACCGCGGCTGCTATTCGTCCGACACCGCTTCGTTTGGACTGCCGCCCCCGATTCACCGCTCCGGCTGTCGCAAGTTCAATGGATTTGCGGCAGCCGGAGCGTCACGAACATTCAAACTAAGTATCGGCTAGCGACGCGACGTTCGCGAAAATACCGGGCGCGGCAAAAGCATCGATCGCTGTGCCCGACCGGCCGGAATCTCGCCGCCATCCGGCCAGGGGTCTGAACGGCCGTCACATCAGAGAAATATAGCGGCCCTATCGTAGCGACTTTCCGCCCCAAGCTGGAGAGACGATGCGTGAAGCCGGGCATGGGTCGCGTGACGGAACGGCACGCGTCATCATGGCGAGCGCCGTGCTCAACACGATTCTTGCCATCGTGCAGGGGAGCGCGGGATATGCCGCCCACTCGTCCGGATTGCTGGCCGACGCTGTCCATGCGATGACCGACATCGGTGTCGACGTCATGCTCCTCGCCGCGTGCTGGCTGTGCCGTCTCAACGTTTCTTCCCGCAGCGCGAGGAAGAGCGACGCAATCGAGCACGTTACGTTATCGGGCGTCGGCATGGTGCTGATCGCGGCGGGCATCGACATCGCGCTGTGTACGCAGGACTGGCAGCCCGTTGCCGGGCCGCAAGCGTTGGTTGCGCTCGGCATCGCTATCTTCTCGCTGATCAGCCGCGGCCTGCTGTACCGCTGGATGGCCCAGCAGGCACGACGCAATGACTCGCCCGTTCTCACCGCCGCTTCGTGGCATGTGCGAGCCGACGCGCTGTCGTCGCTGGTCGCGACCGTCGGCATCGCGAGCGTCTGGTTCGGGTCGTCGCGTCTCGACGCGATTGCGGCCGTGCTGATCGGGCTTGTCATCGCGTACGGCGGCGTGCGCTTGAGCCTGCGCGGCATGGCCGGCCTGCTGCGCCGTTACCGGCCTGTGCGCCTGTACTTCGATGCCGAGCCGGGCCCGGCGATGCGGCCGCCGGTCGTTGCCGAAGTCGAACAACACTGATTCGACCACCGGCCTGCTTGCCTGCCTGCCGGATTCATCAAATCAACTTCCGTATCCGCCCCATCCCGCTTTCCCGCGCTACGCCGTGGGAAACAGATGCTGGTTCACGAAATCGACGAACGCTCGCACCTTCGGCGGCGTCATCCGCCCGGAAGGCCAAAGCGCGCGAACCGGAATCCGGTCGGCGGTAAATTCACGCAGCACGGCCACCAGCGATCCGTCCGCCAGTTGGGTGCGCACCGCGAAATCAGGCACACTGGTCAGCCCCAGGCCCTGCTCGGCGAGCGCGATCAGCGGCTCCACCGCGCTTGCGATCGCGGTGGACGGAAGCTCCACGTCGAATACCGCCCCCTCGCGGACGAATGCCCAACGCCTCAAGCGCCCCGATCGCGGAAAACGATGCTGCAGGCACGCGTGCGCCGCGAGCGCCTCGGGCGCGGCCGGCACGCCGTGCCGCGCCAGATACTGCGGCGAGCCGACAATCAGATGCGTGTAGTGTCCGAGCGTGCGCATCGTGAGTTGCGAATCGACGACGTCGCCGGTGCGCAGCACGACGTCGAAGCCATCTTCGATCACGTCGACCATGCGGTCGCTGAAGTCGATGTCGAGCTGCACGTCGGGATACTCGCGCATGAATGCCGACAGCACGGGCATCAGCAGCGTGCCGACCAGCGGAATGCTCACGCGCAGCCGCCCCATCGGCTTCTCGCGCGATGCCGCCAGTTCGGACTCCGCTTCTTCGACCTCGTTCAGGATGCGCGCGCAACGCGCGAGAAAAAGCTCGCCCTCGGGCGTGAGCCGCACGCTGCGCGTGCTGCGGTGAAACAGCCTCACGCCGAGACGCGCCTCGAGCCGCGCCACCGCTTTGCCGATCGCCGACGACGAAAGCCCGAGTTGCCGGCCCGCTTCCGCGAAGCTCAGTGCTTCGGCTGCACGGGTGAAGATGACCATCCCGCTCATGTGGTCCAGCGCGCCGCTCGCGCGCCCGCTTCCGGCGCTTGTCGTGGCGTTTGCGGTGGCGTTGGCGGTGGCCTTGGCGGTGGCGTTGGCGGCGTTGGCGGCGTTGGCGGCGTTGGCGCCTTTTGCCCCGGCGCTCCGTCCTGAGCCCGTTCCCGCGCTCGCCTTCCCATCTGTTTTCGCGTTCGTCCCGACGCCCGGCTTGCGTGCGGCCGTTCTTTTCTCTAACGAGGCGGGGTTGGATTTGTTCATTACGAGGCTCTCCGTCTTGCGCGGTATCGAACGCAGTGTAAGGCACATGCCGCGCTCCCCGCGCAGCAACGCATCCGGCGATTGCGGACACGCCTGTCCGAAGTGATTGCACCGGCGGACCGTTTTTCCCGCCGCGTGCGGCTCCTATATTTGCGTCAAGCGTCGCCGCGTCGCGGCATCACGCAGCAGCTTCTACTGAATCGCTCAATTGTGCGGAGAACCAAAATGTCCAGTCTCTTTTCGAAAGTCACGGTCGGCTCGTATGAGCTGGCCCATCGTGTCGTGCTCGCGCCGCTCACCCGGATGCGCGCGGAACCCGGTGCACGCCCGGGCCCGTTGATGGCACGCTATTACGCGCAACGCACGTCCCCGGGCGCACTGCTGATCAGCGAGGCGACCATCGCCGCGCTGGACGGCAACGGTTATCTGGGCGCGCCCGGTCTGTACGACGACAGCCAGATCGCCGGCTGGCAAGCCGTGACGGACGCGGTGCACGCCAAAGGCGGCACGATCTTTCTTCAGTTGTATCACGCGGGCCGTCAATCGAATGCGCAATTGCAGCCCGGCGGCGGCCGTCCGGTAGGTCCGTCCGAAGTGCCGCATGGCGGCGTTGCGTACACCGAAGCGGGCTGGGTGCCCAACACGCCTAACCGCGCGCTGGAAACAGGCGAAATTGCCGGGATTGTCGAGCGTTTCCGCGCGGCAGCGGAACGCGGTGTCAAGGCAGGCTTCGATGGCGTGGAACTGCACGCGGCCAATGGTTATCTGTTCGACCAGTTCCTTCAGGACGGCAGCAACAGGCGCACCGACGCATACGGCGGTTCGATCGCCAATCGCGCCCGCCTGCTCCTCGAAACAACGCGCGCGGTGATCTCCGTATGGGGCGCCGGCAAGGTGGCGGTTCGTCTCGGACCGAACGGCTCGTGGGGCGATATGTCCGACAGCGATCCACGCGCGTTATTCAGCTATGTCGCGAAAGAACTGGACACGCTCGGTATTGCGTATCTGCATCTGATCGAGCCGCGCATCGCGGGCAACATCGAGAATGACGCGCACGATCAAAGCCCCGTCGCGGCGAAGACGCTGCGCGCGTATTTTCACGGTCCGATCATCGCCGCGGGCGGTTTCGACGGCGAGAGCGCCGAAGCCATCGTGCGATCCGGCGACGCGGACCTGGTTGCGTTCGGCCGGCATTTCATCGCGAACCCGGACCTGCCGGAACGGCTGCGCAAACATCTGCCGTTGAACCGGTACGACCGCGCGACGTTCTTCGGTGGCACCGACGTCGGCTATACCGACTATCCGTTCCATCGCGACGAAAATCGCGAACAGCGCATTGCCGCGTGACGCCACAGGCTCGCGTCCTGCCGCGCCGCTTGCCGCGGCTTTTCTGACCCGAAGCGCCGCCCGCCGCGCGATGTTCACCTTGCGCGGCGGGCGGCTTGCGCGTTTGCCGCAACCGAACCGTGCGTCACTACGCGCCCCGTGGCTCGAAGCTCCGCCGCACGTCGCGACAAACCACATCGGAGCTCGCCGATATCGAATGCGAATGCACACCGGCTCTCACGAAATTGCCTGTCGAACCGCAGCCCCGACCTCCGGTTCGGCCGCCTTCACCGGTTTGTGCAATCTGTCCAGCAAACGGCTCGCGCACCGCTGCAGCGCCGTGCACATCACGAGGTACATCAACGCCACGAACAGAAAAATCTGCGCGGGATACACCATCAACCGGCTATTGATCTGCGTCGCAAGGAACGTGAACTCCGGCACGCCGACAATGTACGCCAGCGACGTGTCCTTCACGAGCGTCACCCATTGATTGATAAACGACGGCGCCATGATTCGCAGCGCCTGCGGCAACTGCACATAGCGCAGCGCCTGCCAGCGGGTCATGCCGAGCGACAGCGCCGCCTGCTGCTGTGCGGCGCCCACCGCCGCGAGCCCCGCATCGACCGAATGCGACAGATAAGCGCCGCCGATCAACGCCAGCGCGCACACGACGGCCGCCAGCGCCGGCACATCGATATGCAGCAACATCGGCATCAGGAAGAACGTCCAGAAGATCAGCATCAGCACCGGAATCGCGCGGAAAAAGCCGATCACCGCGACGAGCGCCAGGTGGGCGGCGCCGCGCGTCAGCGAGAGCAGAATGCCGCCCGCGAGTCCGAACAGCGCGGACAGCAGCGCCGATACGATCGACAACACAACGGTTAGCGCAGCGCCACCGAGCGGCCCATGCGGAAACGTGCCGAGCAGCACATAGCGCAGCGTCGCAAGCCATTCTTGCAGGTTCATGCTTGCCTCTGCCCTTGCGCGTGCGCGCCGATGCGGCGCCCGACCAGCAGCGCGGCCTCGATCGATGCGATTGCAACGATGTACAGCACCGTGGCTGCGCCGAACGCCTGGAACGTCTTGAACGTTTCGGTATCGACTTGCCGCGACGTATACGAAAGCTCAGCCAAACCAATCGCCATCGTCAGCGACGAATTCTTCACGATGTTCATGTACTGACCGGCCAGCGGCGGCATCGCAATACGCACCGCCTGCGGGAGGATCACGTAACGGAACGCCGCAAACGGCGAAAACCCGAGCGCCGCGGCGGCCTCGTGCTGACCGCGCGGCACGCCGCGCAGGCCAGCCCTGAATTCCTCGCCGACAAATGTCGTTGAATAGCAGGTGAGGCCGACCCATCCCGCGACGAATTCGAACGACGGCCACGCAAGCGTGACCCCGCCCGCCGCGACCGTATGTGGCGTATTGAGCCACGTCATCCACGCGGTCGGCAACAGCGCCGCGACGCCGAAGTACCAGAACAGCAACTGCACGAGCAACGGCGAATTGCGAAACGCGAGCACGTAAAGCGCCGCGGCGCGCGCCACGCCCGGTCGCCGTGCGTGCTGCGCCAATGCAAGCGCGAAGCCCGCGACGCTCGACGCGACAATCACGCTTACGCTAAGCGTCAACGTCATGATGAAGCCGTGGACAATCCACCCGACGTACTTCGGTTCCAGCCAGCCGTCCATTGCGATCTTTCCGTTCAGCTCTTTTGTGCGTCGCCGATGCGGAACAGACGCGGCAGCGGCGCACGGCTCGACGGACCGAACCACGCGTCATAGATCTTTGCGGCCGTCCCGTTCGCCTCGAGTTCCTTCAGCGTGTCGTCGACTGTGTGAAGGAGGCGCGCCTCTCCTTTCGGCACACCGACGCCTTCATAGTCGTTCGAGATGGTGAACGGCGGGATTTCGTAGTTCGCCTTGTCCGGCACATTGGCCAGCAGCGCGACAAGCTTCGGGCCGTCCTGCGTGATCGCCTGCACATTGCCCGTACGCAGCGCCGCAAAGGCGAAAGGCGTGTCGTCGTAAGCGACGATCGTTGCGCCGGGGAATTGCGCGCGCACCTGCTGTTCGTTCGTCGTGCCTTTGTCCGCGCCGATACGCAGTCCATTCAGCTGTTGCGGCGAGGTGAGCGCGCCTTTCTTCGCGAGAAACTGCGTACCCGACGCGAAATACGGCGTGCTGAAGTCCACTTCTTTCCTGCGTTCGTCGGTGATCGTGAAGTTGGCGAACACCAGATCGACCTTGCCCGACTTCAGGAACGCAATGCGATTGGCCGGATTGGTCGGCTGGATTTCGAGCTTTACGCCAAGCCGGTTCGCGACGGCCCGCGCATAGTCGACGTCGAGCCCGACAATCTGACTGGACTTCGGATCGACAAAGCCGAATGGCGGATTGCTGTCGAACGTCGCGACACGCAATACGCCCGCTTTCTTGATGTCGTCGAGCCGGTCGGCGTGCGCGACACTGGAAAAAGCGAGCAGCAACCCCGTCAGTGCCGCAGCGAGCGTTTGAATTTTCATTGTTAAAGATTATTTGGCAGCGTTCATGGGCGCCACGGGCGCGAGGCATCGTACTTGTGCTGCCCGCTAATTTCCGTGGCGGCGAGCCGCGACTTTAGCAAGTCGCACACACGTAAGTGAACGAACAAATCGTCACGTGCTAAGCGTGCAGGATCATATGCGCGCCGCTTCTTTCGTTCTGACTTTTTGTTATTTTTCGCCGCAGACCACTCCGGCCTACAGTAATCGATCGGGGTTCAATCGATACAAAGGACGGCCCATGTCACACGGTTCGAAAACATCGCTCGCGGTCATGGGCAAATACGCGTTCAGGTTCGCAGTCAAACGCGCGCTCAAAGGCGCTTTCACCGCCTGTGCGGCGCTCACGCTGCTCATTGCGGCGCCGACCGCCGCGCTCTGCGCCGCCAGCGCGCCCGCGCCCGCCGAACTGAAGCTCGACTATGCGTACTATTCGCCCGAAAGCCTCGTGATCAGGCGTAACGGTTGGCTCGAACAGGAGTTCGCGGCCGATCACACGAAAATCGATTGGGTGCTGAGCCTCGGCAGCAATCGCGCGCTCGAGTATCTGAATAGCGGTGCAATCGACATCGGTTCGACCGCGGGCCTCGCCGCGGTGCTTGGTAAAGCGAACGGCAATCCGATCCGCACCGTCTACATTTTTTCGCGCCCCGAGTGGACCGCGCTGGTGGTTCGCAAGGACTCGCCGCTCAAGACGATCGCAGACCTGAAAGGCAAGAAGATCGCCGCCACGAAGGGCACCGATCCCTATCTGTTCACGTTGCGTGCGCTGCATACGGCCGGTCTGTCGCGCGATGACGTCGAGATCGTCAACCTGCAACATCCCGATGGGCGCACCGCGCTCATCAACGGACAGGTCGACGCGTGGGCCGGGCTCGATCCACATATGGCCGCCGCACAAATCGACAACGGCGCCCGTCTGCTCTATCGCAATGTCGACTTCAACACATGGGGATTCCTGAACGCACGCGAAGATTTCATCGCGAAGTACCCCGACACGGTTGCGCGCGTGCTGAAAGTGTATGAACGAGCGCGGCGGTGGATCGGCACGCATCCGGACGAAGCCGCAAGCATCGTCGCCGAAGATTCGAAAGTGTCGCTCGCGGTCGCGAAGCTGCAACTGAGCCGCACGGACTTTAGCCAGCCGCAACCGGGCGCCACGCAGATCGCCGCATTGAAGGCCGCGGCGCCGGTACTCGTGCAGGAACAACTCGTCAAGCCGGGCACGGATCTGAATCAGGTGATCGATGCGTTGATCGACGTGCGCATCGCACAACCGGTGATCGCGTCCGCCGGTTCGGAATAGGACAAACCGATGGCCGCCGAAGATTCGCTGACGGATTCGTTCGCGTTCCGCGCGCCGCAGGCCGGTCAACAATCCGTCACACCTCCATTCGTTCAGCCTGCTGCTCAAAACGCGGCTGAAGATCGCGCGGGGCCGGCCGCGTCGATCGCGCCCGCGCGGCGCATCGCGCCATCCCCGAAACACACGTTGCGCCGCACGTCGCGCTGGCGCATCGCCGGTTGGCTGCTGCCGTTCGCGCTGCTCGCTCTGGTCGAAGCACTGGTCCGCAGCGGCGTGTTGCCCGCGCATCTGGTGCCGGCTCCAACGAGCATTGCCGCCGCGCTCGCCCAACTCGGCGCCGGCGGGTTGTTCAGGCATGTCGTCGCAAGCACGTTGCGCGTATTGGCCGGTTTCGGCTGCGGCGCGGCGCTTGCACTCGTTTTCGGTGCGGCCATGGGCTTGAGCCGGCGCCTCGACGCGCTGCTCGATCCGAGCTTCCAGGCGTTGCGCGCCATTCCATCGCTCGCATGGGTGCCGATTCTGCTGTTGTGGATGGGCATCGACGAAGCGCCGAAGATCACGCTTGTCGCCATCGGCGCGTTTTTTCCGGTCCATCTCGCGGTGGTGTCGGGTATGCGGGGTGTCGACCGCAAGCTCGTCGAGCTTGGCGATATCTATCGGCTAAGCCGCGCTGCGTCGTTTTTCCGTATCCTGCTGCCCGCCGCGCTGCCGCATGTTTTTACGGGCTTGCGCACCGGTCTTAGCCTCGCATGGATGTTTATGGTCGCCGCCGAACTGATCGCGGCGACCCGCGGACTCGGCTATCTGTTGAGCGACGGTCGCGAAACCGGTCGCCCGGACATTGTGTTCGGCGCGATTCTGCTGCTCGCGCTGCTCGGCAAACTGACCGACAGTGCGATGAAGCTCGCCGAGGCACGCGTGCTGGAGTGGCGCGATACCACCGATCCGGAGCAACGATCATGATCGCGCCGTCATCGCCTCACGATGCACATCCATTGCTCGACGTCGCGATCGACGCGAAACGTTTCGGCGAGCGCATGTTGCTCGCGGGAACCAGACTATCCGTCGCGCGCGGCGAGATTGTCAGTCTCGTGGGCGCGAGCGGCTGCGGCAAGAGCACGTTGCTGCGCATCGTCGCCGGCCTCGATCGCGATTTCGCCGGCACGATCATGCTTGACGGCGCCGTCCAGCATGGACCCTCGCCGCAATCGGGCGTAATCTTCCAGGAACCGCGTCTGCTGCCGTGGCTCAGTGTTGCCGACAATGTGAGCTTCCCGGCGCGGGCACGCGGCGCGTGCGGCGCGCGTGTCGACCGGCTGCTCGATGAAGTGGGTCTCGCGGGAACCGGCCGGTTATGGCCGAAGCATCTGTCGGGCGGCATGGCGCAACGCGTCGCGCTTGCGCGCGGCCTCTTCACCCAACCACGCCTGCTGCTGCTCGACGAGCCGTTCAGCGCCGTCGACGCCATCACGAAAATGCGGCTGCAAGATCTGTTGCTATCGATCACGCGTGCGCACCGGACGGCCGCACTCATGGTCACGCACGATCTGGATGAAGCGCTGTATCTGTCCGATCGCGTATTGCTGATGGCCGCGCCTGACAGTCAACGCGCAGCGCGCATCGTGCGGGAATTCGCAGTCGATGCACCGCGGCCGCGCACGCGCGACATGACATTCAATGCCGCACTACGCGCCGACCTGTTCGCCAGCCTCGAAGCACTCGTCCCTGCCTGACTGCATTGCGCTGGCAGGCAAAGACCGCTATCGCGCTATCACTAGCGTTATCGCAGCCGCTCTGCGCCGAAAAAGCGATTCCCCGGACGGGGCAGCCCGAGATGCTCACGCAATGTCGCGCCTTCATACTCGCGCCGGAAAATGCCGCGCCGCTGCAACTCCGGCACGACCTTGTCGACGAAATCGTCGAGCCCCGCGGGCAAGTACGGAAACACCACGATGAACCCGTCTGAGCCTTCCTCGACGAGCCACTGTTCCATCTGGTCCGCGATCATCGTGGGCGTGCCGACCATTTCGAGCCCGGAGACGCCGCCGATGCGCTGGGCGAGCTGCCGGATCGTCAGCTTTTCAGCCTGCGCCCAGTCAATTACGCGTTGGCGTGCACTTTTGCTGTCGTTCGTCTCGGGAATCTCGGGCAACGGACCATCGGGATCGAAGCGGGACACGTCGTGCCCGAGCGCGATCGAAAGCGATGCGATGCCGCTGTCATAGTGGACGAACGTATCCAGCAACGCGCGCTTTTCGCGCGCCTCGTCGAGCGAATCGCCGACCACCACGAATGTCGCCGGCAGAATGACCAGATGCTCGCGCGGCCGGCCTAACGTGTCGAGCCGGCCTTTCACGTCGGCGTAGAAGCGCTTGCCCGCTTCGAGCGTCGATTGCGCGGTAAACACCGCGTCGGCAGTCTCGGCCGCCACCTGCCGTCCGGCCTCGGACGAGCCCGCCTGCACCACCACCGGCCAGCCCTGCACCGGGCGCGGGACATTCAACGGACCGCGCACCGAGAAATGCTCGCCCTTATGGCCGAGCACGTGCATCTTTTCCGGGTCCACGTAAAGGCCGCTTTCGACGTCGCGCACGAATGCATCGTCGGCCCAGCTATCCCACAAGCCGGTGACGACATCGTAAAACTCCCGTCCGCGCCGATACCGCTCGCCATGTTCGACATGTTCGTCAAGCCCGAAATTCAACGCGGCGTCCGGGTTGGATGTGGTCACGAGATTCCACCCCGCGCGACCGCCGCTTATATGATCGAGCGATGCAAAACGGCGCGCGACGTGATAAGGCTCGTCGAATGTGGTCGACGCGGTGCCGACCAGCCCGATGCGCTCGGTGACCGCCGCCAGTGCGGAAAGCATCGTAAACGGCTCGAAAGACGAAACGGTTTGACTCCGCTTGAGCGCGTTCACCGGCATGTTGAGCACAGCAAGATGATCGGCCATAAAGAACGCGTCGAAGCGGCCGCGTTCGAGCGTCTGCGCGAAACGCTTCAGATGCGCGAAGTTGAAGTTGGCGTCCGGGTATGCGCCCGGAAAACGCCATGCGCCGGTGTGAAGACTGACTGGGCGCATAAATGCGCCGAGATGAAGCTGGCGGGTAGGTGTCATGGTGTCGAATCGAGGGCGCGCGAGCGCCGTGAGCGGCTGGAATGGGAGTAACACTACGCCAAACCGCCGAACCGCGCAGACGGCTCGCGATGAAATGCAAAGCGGCGCGACACGACACCGCGCGCGAATGCATTTCGCCTGACCGGTGAAAATGGATAGCAGAATTCATTCGTTGGAGACGCAGCGGGGCTTGCCTACACTCGGGTCTGATCTTGTCATGACAAGTTGAGCCGATGCCTAGAGCAACGAACCTCGTGCAATTGTCGCCACAACCGCTATACGCGCAGATCAAGGACACGCTGCGCGCGCGCATCCTCGACGGCACTTACGCCCCGCATAGTCAGATGCCGTCGGAGCACGAACTGTGCGCGATCTTCGACGTGAGCCGCATCACCGTGCGGCAAGCGCTCGGCGATCTGCAGAAAGAAGGCATCGTGTTCCGCCTGCATGGCAAGGGCACCTTCGTATCGAAGCCGAAGGCGTTCCAGAACGTCACCTCGCTGCAAGGCTTCGCGGAAGCGATGTCGTCGATGGGCTATGAAATCGTCAATCAATTGCGCCATTTCGCCATCGTCAAGGCGAATCGCCAGGTCGCGGAAAAGCTGAACGTGCCGGAGGGCGCGCCGGTCGTCGAGATTCATCGCGTGCGCCTGCTCAATCGCGAGCCGGTTTCGCTCGAGCTGACGTGGGTGCCCGAAACCCTCGGCAAGCGGTTGGCGAATGCGGATCTCGCGACGCGCGACATCTTTCTGATTCTCGAAAACGACTGCGGGGTGCCGCTCGGCCATGCGGACCTGTCGATCGACGCGATCCTCGCCGACGACGACATCGTCGACGCGCTGCGCGTCGAGGAAGGCAGCCCGGTCTTGCGCATCGAACGCCTGACGCACGACGCAGCCGGTCATCCGCTCGACTATGAGCATCTGTATTTCCGCGGCGATGCGTTCCAGTACCGGCTGCGCATCGACCGCGAAAAAGCGCGCACGAAAACAGGGAAAACGCGATGAACACTGAAGTGCTCGAATACGACATAGTCGTGGTCGGCGGCGGCACGGCCGGCCCGATGGCCGCGGTGAAGGCAAAGGAATGCAATCCGAATCTCAACGTGCTGCTGCTCGAAAAAGCGAATGTGAAACGCAGCGGCGCGATCTCGATGGGCATGGATGGCCTGAATAACGCGGTCATCCCGGGCCATGCGACGCCCGAGCAGTACACGCGTGAAATCACCATCGCCAACGATGGCATCGTCGATCAGGAAGCCGTCTACGCGTATGCGAAGCACAGCTTCACGACGATCGAGCAGCTCGATCGCTGGGGCGTCAAGTTCGAGAAAGACGGCAACGGCGACTACGCAGTGAAAAAAGTGCACCACATGGGCGCATATGTGTTGCCGATGCCCGAGGGCCACGACATCAAGAAAGTGCTCTACCGGCAGCTCAAACGCGCGCGCATTGCGATCACGAACCGCATTGTCGCGACGCGCCTGTTGACTGATGCGCACGGCGCCGTCTGCGGCGTGCTCGGTTTCGACTGCCGCACCGCGCAATTCCATGTGGTGCGCGCGAAAGCGGTCATTCTATGCTGCGGCGCGGCCGGCCGGCTCGGCCTGCCCGCGTCCGGCTACCTGATGGGCACCTACGAAAACCCGACCAACGCCGGCGACGGCTACGCGATGGCGTATCACGCGGGCGCCGCGCTCGCCAACCTCGAGTGCTTCCAGATCAACCCGCTCATCAAGGACTACAACGGCCCGGCGTGCGCGTACGTGACCGGCCCGCTCGGCGGCTTCACCGCGAACGGCAAAGGCGAACGCTTCATCGAATGCGATTACTGGAGCGGTCAGATGATGTGGGAGTTCTATCAGGAACTGCAAAGCGGCAACGGGCCGGTGTTCCTGAAGCTCGACCACCTCGCGGAAGAAACCATCCAGACGATCGAACAGATCCTGCATACGAACGAACGCCCGAGCCGCGGACGCTTTCATGCGGGGCGCGGCACCGACTACCGGCATCAGATGGTCGAGATGCATATCTCCGAGATCGGCTTGTGCAGCGGCCATAGCGCATCCGGCGTCTATGTGAACGCGCGCGCCGAGACCACGGTGCCGGGCCTCTATGCGGCCGGCGACATGGCCGCGGTGCCGCACAACTATATGCTCGGCGCGTTCACGTATGGCTGGTTCGCCGGTCAGAATGCCGCCGCGTATGTCGAAGGGCGTGAGCACGCGCCCGTCGACGAAGCTCAGGTTGCGGCCGAACGCGCGCGCGTCTATGCACCGCTCGAACGCGACCACGGCCTCGCGCCGTCGCAGGTCGAATACAAGCTGCGCCGGATGGTCAACGACTATCTGCAACCGCCGAAGGTCACGCGGAAGATGGAAATCGGTTTGCAGCGCTTCGGCGAAATTGCCGACGACATCGCATCGATCAAGGCGAACCATCCGCACGAACTGATGCGCGCCGCCGAAGTGCGCGCGATTCGCGACTGCGCGGAGATGGCCGCGCGCGCATCGCTGTTTCGCACCGAGAGCCGCTGGGGCTTGTACCACCATCGCGTTGACTATCCGCAACGCGACGACGCGCGATGGTTCTGCCACACGCATCTGTACAAGGACGCGAATGGCCGGATGACGAACGCGAAGCGCGCGGTCGAACCGTACGTCGTGCCCGTCCCGGATGCGGAATCCGGCGCATACAACCAGTTGCGTATCCGCGAGCCGGCCGCGCTCGCCGAAGCGACCTGAGGAGCGTCATCATGTCCTACACCCCGCACGACATCTATCAGCGCAGCAACGCGCCGGTGACGATCGACGAAGCGCGCTGCATCGCCGACAAGGGTTGCACCGTTTGTGTCGACGTCTGTCCGCTCGATCTGCTCGCGATCGATATGAGCAAGGGCAAGGCCTATATGCAGTTCGACGAATGCTGGTACTGCATGCCCTGCGAGCGCGATTGTCCGACCGGCGCCGTGAAAGTCGAGATTCCGTATCTGCTGCGCTAGCCCGTTGCATGCAACGCACAGCCGTTGCCTCCCTCACTTCAAATACGAGCCAAGCCATGAACCTGCGACTCGCACTCGTTCGATTCGTCGCCGCACCGTTGCTGTTCGCCGCGACAGCCGCCGCGCATGCGGAAACCATCCGCGTGGCCATCGGCACACAAGACACGACGATCAACTGCGCAACCGGCGGCCTGCTGATTCGCGAACTGCATCTGCTCGACAAGTACCTGCCGCACGACGGCAAATACGCGAACGTCACCTACGACGTGCAGTGGAAAGACTTCACGTCCGGCGCGCCGCTCACCAACGAAATGGTCGCGGGCAAGCTCGATTTCGGCACGATGGCCGACTTCCCCGGTTCGCTGAACGGCGCGGCATTCCAGAAAGCGGGCAAGAAAAGTGTCTTCATTACGGTGCTGTCCGGCAGCGTCGACGGCAGCGGCAATGGCATCGTCGTACCGCTCGATTCGCCGATTCACTCGCTCGCTGACCTGAAAGGCAAGACGATTTCGGTGCCGTTCGCGTCGACGGCGCACGGCATGCTGCTGCGCGCGATCAAGGCGCAAGGGTGGAACCCGGACACCGACGTCAACATCATCACGCAAGCGCCCGAAGTGGCCGGCAGCGCGCTGAAGGCCGGCAAGATCGACGCGCACGCGGACTTCGTGCCGTTCGCCGACCTGTTCCCGTACCGCGGCATTGCGCGCAAGATCTACGACGGCGCGCAGACTCACGCGCCGACATTCCATGGCGCGCTTGTCGATGCGGCGTATGCGCAGCGGTATCCGGAAGTGGTGGTCGCCTATTTGCGCGCCGCCATCGAGGCCAACCGCCTGATCTCGCAGGACCCGGAAAAATACAGCCTGCTGATCGAGAAAGTGACGGGCATCGAGGCGCCCGTCGACTACCTCTATCACGGCCCGCTCGGCCTGCAAACGCGCGACTTCACGTGGAAGCCCGAATACCGGCAGGCGGTCGCAACCGCCATCGACACGCTCAAGCTGCTGAAGAAAACGGACGTGAATCTCGATCCGAACACGTTTATCGACGATCGTTACATTCGCGCCGCATTCAAGGCATCCGGGCTCGATTACGACGCGGCGCTGAAGAACTACGCGAAAACGCCGCTCGTCGCGAACGATGCGCAAACCGGCAAGCCGATTGCCGACGTACGCGACGTCGCGCAGGTGTGGCTCTCGAACGAGCAGAAGGTGCGCAACTATGCGCAGCCCGGTGAGGCGTTCGCAGCGCTCGACAAGCTCGAGCAAGGCGGCAGCAAGGTACGCGCAGTGTACGTGCGCGATCACGACAGCGGGCTCAAGCTGTTCGCGAACGACGCGTGGTACGTGAAGGATGCGCACGGCGCGGTCACCGCGTTCCTGCTGAAATCCGGCGCCGATGCGTATGCGCTGCGCACCTCGGGCGCGGTGCTCGATTACGCGGCCGCGAAAACCGGCGCCGCGCAAGCGGTTGCGGCGCGCTAGCAGCCCGCAACGGCCCCGACCGCCATTTCCGTCATTCTTCAAGGAGCCCGCATGGCCGCCACGCTCGAACTTGCCGAAAGCCACCCGTCCCGCGCGTTGCGCAAGCGCGCCGTCGGCGCCGGCATCCGTTCATCGCTCACGCGCCGCGCCGCACTGCGCGCCGCGTCGCTCGCGTTGTGCGTTGCGATGTGGCAGCTTGCGGTCCACTACCGGCTGTCGCTCGGCATCGTCACGTTCGCGAATGTGCCATCGCCGGCCGACGTGATACCGGCGCTATGGGCATTGCTTCATTCGCCGAAGCTGCCGATGCATCTCGCGGCCAGCGTCACCCGCGTGCTGGTCGGCTTCTGCGCGGCCGCCGCGGTCGGCGTCGGGTCCGGTCTCGCGATCGGCCGCTACCGGATGCTCGAAGACACGCTACTGCCGCCGCTCGAAGTGTTGCGGCCGATTCCCGCGGTCGCATGGATTCCGCTCGCCATCCTGATGTTTCCGTCGTCGGAACTGAGCATGATGTTCATCACGTTTATCGGCGCGCTGTTCCCGATTCTGCTGAACACCGTGCACGGTGTCGAAGCGCTCGACCCGCGCCTCGTGGCCACCGCGCGCAGCCTCGGCACGAAGCCGCTTGCGCTCTATACCGAAGTCATCCTGCCGGGCGCGGCGCCGGCGATCTTCACCGGCCTGTCGATCGGCATGGGCACCGCGTGGTTCTGTCTCGTCACAGCCGAGATGATCGCCGGCCAGTACGGAATCGGCTACTTCACGTGGGAGTCGTACACGTTGCAGAACTATGCGGACATCGTCGTCGGCATGGCGCTGATCGGTGTGCTCGGCATGGGCAGCAGCGCGCTCGTGAAGCGCATCGGCACGGCGCTGACGCCGTGGTATCGGCTGCGCGGAGCCCGGCAATGAGCATGGACGCCGCGAGTCTCGCCGGCATCGCCCGGCATGCGCCGGGCCGCATCGACATGCGCGCGCTGACCGTCGAAGTGGGTGCGCCGCACGCGCGCTTCGCGGCGCTCGAAGCGTTCGACCTCGACATCGCGCCAGGTCAATTCCTCTGCGTGCTCGGCCCGTCCGGCTGCGGCAAGTCGACGTTACTCAGCGCGATTGCGGGCCACGTCGCCGTGACGCATGGCGAGATCGCGGTCGATGGCGTCGCAGTCGACGGACCGCACGCTGAGCGCGGCCTCGTTTTTCAGCAGCACACGCTGTTTCCGTGGAAAACCGTTGTCGATAACGTTGCGTTCGGCTTGAAGATGAAAGGCATCGGCGCGCGCGAACGCCGCCGCCACGCGACCGAACTGCTCGAGCTCGTCGGCCTTGCCGGCTTCGCGTCGCACTATCCGGCGCAACTGTCGGGCGGCATGCAGCAGCGCGTCGAGATCGCGCGCGTGCTGATCAACCGGCCACGCATCTTGCTGATGGACGAACCGTTCGGTGCGCTCGACGCACAAACGCGACGCAACATGCAGACGCTGCTGCTCGACCTGTGGTCGCAGATCCGCACGACTATCGTGTTTGTCACGCATGACATCGAAGAGGCGCTGTTTCTCGGCGACCGGATCGTCATGCTGTCGCAGCGGCCCGCGCGCATCGTCGCGGACATCACCGTGCCGCTGCCGCGCCCGCGCAACGACGAAAGCACGACCGAGCCTGCGTTCGTCGAGATCAAACGCCGTTGTCTTGGCCTGTTGCACGACGTCACGCAAACGCAGGCGGCGTGACGTCACACGTCGCCTGCGCGATGTTTGCCGCCCCTCAACCCTCGACGTTCTTCTCATGACCGATACCGCATCCGTTCCCGCTTTCCTCGATACCCACTTGCTGCCGGACGATGCGGCCGCCGCGTCGGCTCGTCTTGCCGCGGGCGATGCCGCCGTGCGCCGCATTGCGCTGCTCGATCTCGCAGACCTCGAAGACGCGGCGCTGGTGCCGGCCTTCGTCGCGGTCTTGCGCGACGACCCGGCGGCCGAAGTGCGCCGCGAGGCCGCCGGCGTGCTCGCCGCATGGGAACAGCGAGATGTCGTCGAAGCGTTATGCAATGCGTTGCTCGATACGGACAGCGACGTTCGCGACGCGGCGGCCCGCAGCTTGTCCGAGCTGAAAGATCCGTCGTCCGGGCAGGTGCTGCGGCGCTGGGCCGAACGGCCCGAGCCGGCGGTGCGCCGCGCCGTGCTGCGCGGCTTGCGTGAGTTGCGCTATGCGGATGCGCTCGACCCCGCGCTGCGCGCGCTCGCAGACGCAAACGATGATGTGCGGCTCGAAGCGGTCGGCGTGCTGGGCTGGTTGAAAGATCCGCGCGCGCTCGCGCCGCTGGCAAAACTCGCGATCGACGCGGCAGGCGTGCGCGCGGACGTGCGCGGTGCGGCGGTCGGCGCGCTCGGCTTCGCAACGCATGCCGATACGGCTGTGACGTCCGCGCTGCTCGACGCGCTGCGTGACGACGCATGGCAAGTGCGCGAGCAGGCCGCGACCACGCTCGGCAAGCTGCGCCTGCAGGCGGCGCGCGACCCGCTGATCACGGCGCTCGATGACGCGTACTGGCAAGTGAGATTGCGCGCGGTGCGCGCGCTCGGTCAACTGAAGGATCGCCACGCCGCGCCCAAGGTTGCCGCGCTGTTGATGCATACGATCAGCAATCTGCGTAAGGAAGCCGCGCTCGCGCTTGGCGAATTGAATGACGCGGATACGCTACCGGCGCTGCGCACCGCGTTGCAGGACGGCGACCCGGAGGTCCGCAAAGCGGCACGGATCGCAATCCAGCAAATGGAAGGGAGTGCCCGATGAGAACGCCCGCTGAAATCCACACGAATGCTGCGGCGCGCATACTCACACTGCACTGGGCCGACGGCAAAACGCAAACGATCACGCACGCGCAATTGCGCCGTGCCTGCCCGTGCTCCGCTTGCCGTGCCGCGCGACTCGCCGGCCGCGATATCGCAATCGCCCCGGACGTGACGCTGACGGGCGTCGAGCCGATGGGCTATGGTGCGCAACTGCTATTCAGCGATGGCCACGCGCGCGGCATCTTTCCGTGGACGTATCTGGAATCCGTTGCACAACAGCACGGAGCGGTGCGATGAACGACCCGGCCCTCGCCGGCTTCAGAACACGCGCCCTTCGGTCAGATGCGTGGTCACGCCGTTCAGTTCGTAATCGCCGACCACGCGCGCCTTATGCAGCAGCGGATTGTGACTGAAGATCGTGCGCAGATTGCGCCAGTGACGGTCGAGGTTGTACACGCGTGAAGTGGCGGATGCGCCCGCGGTCTCGAACAAACGCTCGGCCGCATGCAGCGCGAGCTTGCTCACGACCAGTTGAGTTTTGGCCGTGGCGAGTGCGCTTTGCAGCACGAGCGCGTCGGCCTCTGGACGGCCTGCGCGCACTGCGTCGGCGGAGCGGTCCATCGCGCGCGCATTCTCCCGCACAAGCCCGTCGATCGCATGGCTGTGCGCCGACAGGTCGCCGACCACCTGCTGCACAAAATGGTCTTCGCGTGCCGAAGGCGCGGGGCTGTGCATCACCGGCCGGCCATGATCGATCACATACTGACGCGCATCGGCGACGACGTTGCGCACAATCCCGGCCGCCGTCGCGACCAGGTGCAGTTGACGCAGCGCGCCACTGTGACGGCCGACGAGCGTCGTGCTGCCGCGGTTGATCACTTCGGTCGTGAACACCTGCACGTTGTCGAGCAGCAAACTGCCGCTTGCGGTCATGCGTTGGCCCATGCCGTCCCAGTCGTCGATAATGCGTACGCCGTCGCGCTTCACCGGAATCATGATCGACACGTGCTCACCGGTTTCGTCGAGCACATTGATACGCGCGTAGTCCGCAAACGCGGTGCCGGTCGAGTAGTACTTCCGGCCCGACACGCGGTAGTGCTCGCCATCGCGCACCAGGCGCGTTTCGATCTCGCCGGGCCGCGACGTGCCCCGCTCGGTCGACGCGCCACCAAAAATTTCTCCGGCGCGCACGCGCTCGATCTGCACGTCGTTGAACGGCGTGCGCGGCGACAGCCTCAACACCTCGGTGACGTCGTAGTGAAGACGCAATGCATGTGCAAGATTCGAATCCGCCGCGGCCAGCGTCGCGATGACCTCGAACAGATCTTCAAGCGACCCGCCGAGGCCGCCCCACTCGACAGGGATGCGCAGCGCGCCGAGACCCGATCGACGGAAAATCTCGAACCCCTCCCATGGAAGCTCACGCCTTGCCTCACGTTGCGCGGCGTCTTTGCCGATCGCGTGGGCGGTTTCGGGTAATGCGGCCAGTACGGCCTGCAGTCGCGCGTTCGACGCGATTTCCTGAGGGGCATTCATACGGTCGGTTCTCTTTCCTGGGAACGTGCAAGGGGCGTTCGATGCGCGCCGCTGCAGTCAACGAGCGCAGTGAACGAGTATAAGGACCGGGGATGCCGCACAAAACCAGAAATTTTTTCTTTTGTTATACGTCGATCGGGATTGAAAAGGCGTTCATTAATTTCCCGATGCCGCCTCGGCCGCATGCTTCACCGGCACATCGCCCGTGTCCTTGCGAGAAACCGGGATCAGCCATGCGCTGACGACCGCGAGCACCGCAACTGCGACGACGCCCCAGAAGCTCCAGTTCAAAGCATGAAACAGAACCATCCGGACATTCGGATTGTGCGCAAGATCGGCAAGCCCGGTCGGATGATTGAGAAGATCGCGAAGCCTTGTGGCCAGTTCACCGCTGCCGTAGTGCGTGATACCGACATTGAGAATGGCGCCGAGCGCGGCGGCCCCGAGCGTACTGCCGAGGCTGCGGGAAAAGATGATCGCCGCAGTGGCGCTGCCGCGCATCGACCATTCAACGCTTTCCTGCACGAGCACAATACCCGTAATGCTGACGAGTCCCATACCGAATCCCATCAGGAACGAACCCATTGCAGCTACCGCGGGCTCGCTATGCGGAGTCAGGAACAGCAGAACCATCGCGCCGACCGGAAACGCCACACTGCCTGTGCGCACCGTCCGATGGATACCGAAGGTCCTGAAGAGCCGGCCCGACATCATGACGGCGAGCGGCCAGCCCACCACAAGCGCGGTCAACGTCATGCCCGCCACGATCGGCGAACGCCCGAGCACGCCTTGCACATAAATGGGCAGAACGGTGGTCAGGCCAATCAATGCCATGCCGGCAAGCAGCGTTGCGGCATTGCTGGTGACGATCACACGCCGTGTCCATAGCTCGAGCGAGATGATCGGCGCGGCGGCACGTTTTTCACGAAAGATAAAGAGCGCGCCGGACACCACAAAGAGTGCGGCGAGCCCAACCAGCACCCCGCCTGTCGCGTTCGTTTCCGTCAGCAAAACCAGCAGCGAGATGATCGCGATGGAAAAGAGCAGCGCGCCTGCATAATCGATCTTGACCTGACGATGTTCAACCGCCTCGCGCAGCAGAATCGCAAAACCGATGATGGCGCACACGCCGAGTGGCAGGTTGATCCAGAAGATCCACGCCCACGCGAAGTTATCGACAATGACGCCGCCCGCAAGCGGCCCGACGACCGCCGAGACCGCCCACACGATGGCGATCATGCCTTGTGCCCTGCCCCGCTCCTCGAGCTTGTACAGATCGCCGATGATCGTCATCGCCACCGGATAGATCGCGCCCGCGCCAAGCCCTTGCAGTACACGGAACACGATCAGCGAAGTCATCGACCAGCCGAAGCCGCACAGCAACGAGCCCGCGAGAAACAGCACAATGCCGACGACCAGCACCGGCTTGCGGCCGAACATGTCGGAAAGCTTGCCGTAGATCGGGGTCGTCGCCGATTGCGCGAGCAGGAATGCGGAAAAGACCCAACTGTAGTAATTGAAGCCGCCCAGTTGCCCGACCACCCGCGGCATGGCGGTAGCCACAATGGTCGACTCGATCGACACCATGAAGGTTGCCAGCATGATCGTGCCGAGGATGAGCGAGCGCCGCGATGAAGAGACAGAAACGTGCATGCTGGCCTATCGAAGTTGATGTTGCTGATTGAACTGGCGCGGCGCGGCAATATCCAACCGCTTAAATGTAGTAAACACTATAGATACAGGAGCGGAGCAAGGTCAAGCTATTTTGTAGGAGATGCTATATTTGAAAGGGACAAGGCGACAAGGTGGAACATGGCAAGAACAAGGGTCTTCGATGTCGACACGGCGGTCGAGACGGCAACCGGTCTGTTTTGGCGTAACGGCTACGAGCGGACTTCTCTCGCCGATCTGACCGCGGCGATGGGCATTACGCCGCCGAGCTTCTATTTCGCGTTCGGCAGCAAGGAAGGACTTTTCAAGCGGGTCCTGAAGCACTATTCGGACACGCGTCTAGGCTGGGCGGAGGAGGCATTGCAGCAGCCGACGTCGCGCGGCGTCGCCGAGTGCATGCTGTATCGGCTGGCGGATCTCTATACGGATGAGGCGTATCCGCCGGGCTGTCTTGCGGTGAATTGCGCGCTGCCGTTTACCGATGACTCAGCGTCTATCCGGCGCGAAATGGCGCAGTATCGGGCGAAGCGCAGAGAACGCCTGCGTGAGCGTTTTCAGGCGGCCAAGGACGATGGCGACCTTCCCGCCGATGCGGATGCGGATGAGCTCGCTCACTACGTGATGACCGTAGGCTGGGGACTGGCCTTTGCCGCGCAATCGGGTGCGACGCGGGACGAACTCTATCGCACGGTTGCACGCGCGTTGCAAGCGTGGCCGGCCGAACCCGCCGTCGCCGCTCAATCTGCGACGGGCCGCCGCAAGCGGAACAGGCAGCACAGCACGAATGGCGTTGCCGACCTGCCGGTGCGACGCGCATCCCGGCCTCGCGCTTGACGCGGATCACTAACCCTTTGAAGCGAGTTTTATTCCCGTCAAAACGAAGCCACGCACCATGCGCATGCGTCATTAATTTGCGCCGAATCGACACCGCGGGTCAATATGGCAGGACTGTTTCTACGATGCCTCCAAGGTGAACGAGTCCATGACCGTCGCAAAGACTAGCCCTATCTCGCCGCTGGACCCGATGGCGGCCGCGCCTTTTTACCGGCAGATCTACGACCGGTTTCGCAACGCTATTGCCAGCGGTCTGCTCAAGCCAGGCGACCGGATACCATCCGCACGCGCGTTGACCCAGGAACTGGGTCTGGCAAGAGGCACGATCGAAGCGGCTTATTCTTTACTCGCAGCCGAGGGGTATATCGTCGCACGGGGTCAGGCAGGGACCATCGTGACGCCCACCCTCGAGCCGCGAGCGCCAGTTGCTAGCGCGCTGCCGCGGACTACTGCTGAAATCGCTGAAGCCGGTTTCCGGCCGGATTCGATCTTGCCGTTCCAGATGGGCTTGCCGGCACTCGATGCGTTTCCCAGAAAAATATGGGCACGCCTCGGCGCGCGATGCGTCCGTTCGATGCAGCCGTCCGACATGATTCATCCTTCGGTCTACGGTTTGCGGGCATTGCGCACCGAAATCGCCGCCTATCTTCAGGTCTCGCGTGGCATCGATTGTTCCCCGTCTCAGGTGTTCGTGACATCCGGGTATCGCCATACCCTTGAGCTGATTACGCTTGCGTTGCTAAAGACGGGAGATCGGGTCTGGCTTGAAGACCCGGGCTATCCGCCTTCGCGAGAGCTATTGGGCAAAATGAACGTGACTGCCGTCCCGGTGCGGGTGGACGGGGAAGGCATGGTCGTCGCCGAAGGCATCAGGTCTGCGCCGCGGGCGCGTGCGGCGTTGGTCACGCCGGCGCATCAGAGTCCGCTAAGCGTGTCGTTGTCGTTGCCTCGGCGCTTGATGCTGCTGGACTGGGCGACACGAAACAACGCGTGGATTATTGAAGACGACTACGACGGCGAATACCGATATGTCAGCCGTCCTCTGCCTGCGCTAAAGAGCCTCGATCGCGACGGGCGCGTGCTGTACGCGGGCACGTTCAGCAAGGTGCTTTTCCCGAGCATCCGGCTTGCGTATCTTGTCGTGCCGAACACGCAGGTGGAACGCTTCGAGCAGATCATGCATACCTTTGTGGGTGGCAGTCCTGAACTGACACAAGCGATCGTCAGCGCGTTCATCAAGGAAGGGCATTTCGCGCGCCATATACAACGGATGCGAAAACTGTACGCCGAGCGTCGCGCGGCGACCGTCGCGGGCCTTGAAAGCGTGCTGGGCAAACACATCCGAATCGATGCACAGCCCGGCGGCATGCACCTGATCTTGCGACTGCAGGGCCGACGCTCGGATCGCCGTCTCGTCGTGCGCATGCGGGAACAGGGCCTGTACGCCGAAGCGCTGACGGATTGGACGATGGATGGCGAGGGTGCCTCGTCCTTACTGCTGAGCTTCACGAATATCGACTCCCAGGGCACCGCCGAAAAATTGGGGAAACGGATTCTGAAGCTGTTATGACCGCGGGCCGCGCTTGTGCAGCCGGCCATCATGGCCTGGTGGACAAGTTCGATCATGGATCTTAGCAACCAGGCCAAGAGGCGGCAGGATAGCGTATGTTCAATACTTTCTCAGGGACTCTCATGACCCATCGTATCGACTACGTAAAGGCTTCTCCTGCAGGCTTCGACGCTTTCGGCGCGGTGTACACGACACTTCAGAAAAACGGCCTGCCCAAACAGCTCGTCGATCTCGTGTATCTGCGCGTTTCGCAAATCAACGGCTGCGCGTATTGCATCGACATGCACTCGCGCGATCTTTTGAAGTCCGGCCTCAAGGTGGACAAGCTCGTTCTCGTGCCCGTGTGGCGCGACGCGGGCGACGTGTTCGCCATTCCTGAGCGCGCCGCCCTCGCGTGGGCGGAAACCGTGACGCGCGTGTCCGAAACCGGCATTCCCGATGCTGACTATCAAGCCGCCGCCGCGGAGTTCACGGACAAGGAACTGGCCGACCTGACCTATGCGATCGCGCTGATGAACGCATTCAACCGGTTCGGCGTGGCGTTTCGCTCAACCCCGGCCGCCGCGAGCGCCTGATAGGCGACGGGCGAGGAGCAGGATCGACACGCAGCATGCGGATGTTTGACCGCGATCCCCGGTTTTCCTGGCCTAATTCAACACACAACCCGATCGCTCCCCTCTGCTCTTTCGAGGGATCGCATCGCAGCAGCCACGCTGCTCCTGGAGAAAGAAATGTCCAATACTGTCGCCGAGTTTCGTCAGCTGCATCACAACACCACGCCACTGCAGCTCCCGAACGCATGGGATGCGGCAAGCGCGCGCCTGTTCGAAAGCCTGGACGCGGCAGCCATCGCCACCACCAGCGCCGGGCTCGCCTGGTCGCTGGGTTACGCGGACGGCCGAACGCTTCCTGCCGAGGAAGTCGTAGCCGCCGCGGCTCGCATGACGCGCATATTGAACATACCGCTCTCCGTCGACCTCGAGAACGGCTATTCCGATGATCCGAAGGTGGTGGCCGACAACGTGATGCGCCTCGTCGCGGTAGGCGTCGCCGGCATCAACATCGAAGATGGTTCGGATGAACCAGCACTTCTGGTGTACAAGATCGAGGCGATTCGCAATGCCATTTCCAAAGCGGGCGCGGACCTCTTCATCAATGCCCGTTCGGACCTGTTTCTTGCGGACCTCCTCAGCCCGTCCGAGCTCGTAGACGAGTCGATCGCGCGCGGCAAACTGTACGCCAGCGCAGGTGCCGACGGATGGTTCCTGCCGGGAATCAAACTGGCGGATGACATCGCGGCCGTCGTCGACAACATTGCCTTGCCGTTGAACACGATGGCCTGGCCGGGTCTGGCCGACGCTGCGACGCTTGGCAAGCTTGGCGTACGCCGCCTCAGCGCTGGCGCGGCGATCTCGCAAGCCATCTGGGGTCAAGCGAAACAACTGGCTCAAGACTTCCTGAAGACCGGCCGTTCGGACCCGCTGTCCACGGGGGCGATGTCATACGCACAGATGCAAGACCTCTTTTCGACACACTAGGAAACCGTTGCACGATTTTCGTCGACTCACTCAGACACGGTCGCGCCTGTGCGCCCATCTGTCACCGGAGAACGGAATGAGACGCTGCATGTGCGCAATGAGTTCGGCCGGCTGCGTTGCCACCTGCAGCGTCTCGAGTTGCCTGGGCGACATGAAGCCTTCGTCGACCGTATGCCGGAGCAGCGCCAGCAGCGGATCGTAATAACCTTCGACGTTGAGCAACGCGACCGGTTTGTCGTGATAGCCGAGCTTTGCCCAGGTATAGATTTCGAACAACTCCTCGAATGTGCCGACGCCGCCGGGCATCGCGACGAACGCGTCGGATAGATCGGCCATTTTCTTCTTGCGATCGTGCATGTCGGGAACGACATGCAACTCGGTGAGATCGGTATGCGCGACTTCCCTCGCGATCAGCAGTTCGGGAATCACGCCGACTGCACGGCCGCCGTTCGCGAGCACCTCATCGGCGATCATGCCCATCAGGCCGACGCGCCCGCCGCCGTAGACGAGCGATATGTCCGCTTCCGCCAGTGCCCGGCCGAACGCCGTGGCGGCTTCGGCATAGACAGCGCGCGCTCCCAGCGCGGAGCCGCAATATACGCAGATTGCCTTGATCATTTCAGGTCCTGAGGAATCACGGAGTGTTCACGACGTCGCGCAGCAGGACGATGCCAGGCGGCCACACGCGCAAGTGGCGAGGCAGCAACCTGCGGGTTGGCAAGAAGAGGTTGAAGTCGAGTGTGTCCGGTAACGTGCGGACGCAGTGTACAAACCCGTTGGACGGTCTCCAAGGGCCATGAATCAGATTTCGAACTGAACCATGATTGATTGACACGCAGCACCTCTTCCAGGCATCCATACTGCTTGCCCGGCAAGTACAGTCCTTATCGACGCCTCCTTTCTGTCCCTGCACACACACGATGTGGCCTGTTAAAACGATGGACCATAAACGGAGACATCCATGTGTACCTGTATGCGGATACGTACCCCGACAATCCTTCACCCGGTGCATCGCTCAACCATCCATTCCGTTTGGCGTACGCTGCTCGCCGTGCTGATGCGCGCCACCGGTTTTACGCTCTGGCGCGGGTTGCGCGATCTGCTCGATGCGATTCCCGACAGCAATGACGATTTCACGTTTCATTGATGTGCTTCAGGCTCTCCCCATCCACAAGCCCCGCAGCACCAATGCAATAGCTACTACGCTTGCTATCGAGCCGCTCGCGAGCAACGTGGTGACCGTCACCTCACGCGGGAAGCTAGCCTGATGACCGGCGCCGGCGATCGGCGTGGCACGGCTGGTGCCCCATAACGCGGCGAGCAGCAGGCTCGCGAAAACGGCATAGAGTCCCAGCACCGCAAGGAGTTGCGTCGCCCGCTGCATGCCGGCAGGCAGAGCCATGTACTGCCACATCAGTCCGAGCGCCCATAGCGTCAAGCCGCTTTGTATTCCGGCGACGTGCGCCGATACGCCCATGCGCGGATTGGCGACGGCAGGCAACGCGAACCCGATCAGCAGACTGAGCAGGAACAGGACCGTGCCGGAGATCAACAACTGGTGCGGAATCGGGTTCATCGGTTTTCTCCGTTAAGCAGATTTTTGGGCGGCAACAAAGCTCGATCCCATCAGGAAGGTCGACGCCACTAGCGTAACGATGAATGTTGCTTCGCCGCTGCGCGAGCCACAGCGTTCTTGCATGACTTTCAATCCTTCAAAAATGCGGGCTCAGCGGGCTCACGCCACCATTGATGGTCGAAAATGTGCGTTACGCTTCGGGATTGCGGAGGTGTCGACGAGCTGGCCGCTCATCGCGCCGTTCAGGTTTCGGTGGGGAAGATCATGCAGGTTTCCGTGCCGTGTGCGAGCAACTTTCCACGCTGGTCGATCAGTCGGCCTTCCGTCGTCGAGATCCTGCCGCCGCGATGTATCAGCTTGCCTTCACAACGAACGACTCCGGTCGAAGGCGTGATTGGGCGCAGAAACCCGATCTTCATTTCAATCGTTGTATGACCCTCGCCGGCCTTCAACGTCGTTTGCGTGGCGTGAGCCATTGCCGAATCGAGCAGGGTCGCCGTCCAGCCGCCGTGGATCACGCCGATCGGATTGAGATAGCGGGCCGATGGCTTGCCGGCGAATACCACCCAACCCTCGCCGACCTCGACAAGCTCAAAGCCCATCGTGTCGGCGTAAGGCGAATGCGGATGACGACGTTCCATCATGCCGCGCACGAAGGACAAGCCGTCTTCGGCGCACAGCACTTCACGCGACACCACTCCGACCATGCGTTCGATATCGTCGCAAGACATGGAAAAGCTCACTGCTGTCGTTAAGGAATGTCCCCTCGCACGTCTTTGACATCCTGTTCCCGAAACCCCGCTCGCAACGACGGTCGTTCAGGTGTATTGAACAGGACGCCTCCGGCCATTTGGATCAGCCCGGCAGACGTGATGTTCAAGAATGCAATCGTGTGGCGCCAGTGACAGTTCGACGTATTTCAATGAGACTGTGCGGGCGCAATGGACAGCACGGAATCGCATCGCGTCGATCAAGCCGCGAAATTGCAACTGCATGGTCAGCAAGAATGTGATGCGTCGCTTCGGTCGTTTGATCGAGCGGAGGATGGTTACAATCAGCATAAACAATCCCGATTCAATTCGACTGAACTGTATTGCTCGCGCAAGAGGTACGGATGGCAGACATCACGAAAACGCCGACTCGCATTGATATGACAATGGCGGCGATACGCCAGCGGATAGAAAGCGCGCCAGGCGCAAAACTCCCTTCCATCCGGCGCCTCGCCGAGTTACAGGGCGTTTTCAAATCGACGATTGTCGAAGCCTATGACCGGCTGGTGGCTGAAGGAGAGGTCAACGTCAAACCCGGGTCCGGCTTTTTCGCAGCCGCGCGTGTGCGCCCTTTCATGCTGGCGGAATCCGGACCGCAACCGAGGCGCGCCATCGATCACATGTGGATCACGCGTCAGTCGATGGCCGTCAACGACCCGTCGCTGAAACCCGGCTGCGGCTGGCTGCCTGATGATTGGCTGCCCGGCGATGTATTGCGACGTATCATGCGGCGCGTCACGCGCGAGGACACGATGAATTTCACCGCGTATGGCACGCCGCAGGGCTTTCTGCCATTACGCGATCAGCTGGCCCGGCGCCTGAACGAGCGCAATATTGCCGCCGATCCCGGCGCGCTTCTTCTCACCGATTCAGCTACACGTGCACTCGATATCGTTTGCCGCTTCCTGCTTCAGCCGGGGGACACGGTGCTGATCGACGACCCCTGCTATTTCAATTTTCAGTCTACGTTGCAGGCACAGCGCGTCAATGTGGTTGGCATACCATACACACCGCAAGGCCCCGATCTCGACCGCTTTGCACATGCCTGCGTCGAGCATCGTCCGAAGCTCTACCTGACGATGCCGGTTCTGCATAATCCGACCGGCACGAATATGAGCATCGGTACCGCGCATCGCCTGCTCAAGCTTGCCGAGACGCACAATGTCGTTCTTGTCGAAGATTCCGTCTACGCCGATCTCGAAGCCCAACCGTCGACAGGACTGGCGGCGCTCGACGGCCTCGAGCGGGTCATCCTCATTGGCAGCTTTTCCAAAACACTGACCGGGGCGCTGCGTTGCGGTTATATCGCCGCCCGGGGCGACTGGATAGAAGGACTGACGGATCTCGCACTCGCGACAAGCTTTGGCACGAGCGATCTCGCCGCGCAGATCACGTACCGACTTCTGGTGGACGGCAGCTACCGCCACCACCTCGAGAGCCTGCGAACCCGGCTGGCACGGAACACGGCCATCACACTCGAGCATCTCGACAGACTGGATTTCACGCTCTGGCAGCATCCGCAAGGCGGCATGTTCGTGTGGGCGCAATTGCCGGCGGGGCTCGACTCCGGTGAAGTGGCCCAGCGGGCGATCGAACACAACCTGGTGCTCGCGCCCGGCGATGCGTTCAGTCTGTCGCGCACGGCGAGTCGTTATTTGCGTTTCAACGTCACTCAATGCGGCAACAGACGTGTGTTCGACGTTCTCGCCAGGGTGATGCAGGACTGACTCGTCGACTGTCATGCGACCGTCGTGCATGCCGAAGGCTGCACACGGTTGACGAACATCGCAACATCCCGGGTGCCATAGGACACAACCTTCGGCAAGACACACCGGAAGCTTTCGCGAAGACGATCATCGACGTTGACAAGGCCTGAGGCGCCGGCATTTGAAGGATCAGGAAAAGCTGGCTCCTGCATCCGGTCGTGCGGCAGGAATCCTTATGGCTTTTCGACGATGGCCTGCACCAATGCTGCCTTTCCTTCGCGCAGGTTACGCGCGAGGTTCTTCGTCATCTCGCCGAACCTCAGCCCCATTGCGACATGAAGGCCTAACGCAGGCATTGCCGGCGAGTTGGCACGCGCTTTTTCGCGTTCCGCGAACCAGCTTATGCCAGCCTCGGTGCGATCCGACCAGGCGACCACCTGAAACGTCTGTTCGAGCAACAGGCTGCGCATCCGGTCGGCTGTCACGAGGAAACTTGTCTCGGCGCTCGGCGCCCACGGTACCGGATAGTGCAAAGGCTCGTCGGATGTGGCTACCACGTCGAATATCGCAAAGCGGCCGCCCGGACGCAGCACCCGGCATGCTTCCCTGTACAGCCCCGCGCGGTCGGCGATGTTCATTGCGACATGCTGCGTCCACGCCACGTCGAATGCTTCCGAATCGAAAGGAAGAGCAAGCGCATTCGCACAGGAGTAGCTGACCCGATCGGACAGCCCGGTTCGCTGCGCGAGGAACGTTGCCGCGTCCACAAACGACGAATTGAGGTCGACGCCATGCACGGTGCAACCGTACCTGATAGCCAGATACCGGGACGGCCCGCCTAAACCCGAACCGATATCGAGAACGCGAGTGTGGCTATCGAAGGCGAGCGACTGTGCGAGTTCCGCCGTGGCTGCCAGACCACGGGAGTGGAACTGGTCCAACGCCGCAAGGTCTTCCGGATGAAGCGCCTTTTTGTCGAGCCCGTCCGCTTTCAGTCCGGCCTGCAAGCGCTCGATCAAGCTTGTGTTTCCGTAGTGCTGCTCATTCTTTCCCGTATCGATCACACTGCTCTCCTTACCGTTTCAGCGCGAGCTCTCACGTTCAGTCAATGAAGTCGCGGACCGCATTCCAGTATTCGAAGACGCGATCCTGCGACAGACATTACTTTCTCTGCTCCTGCTTACTTTGCTTCGATGAGGAGGCTCAGCGGCGCAAGCGGGCCCACTGCCATGAGCGCGAACTGCGCGAAGCCGCCCTCGGCCAGCGGCAGCGCATTCACTGCCGCTCTGGCGTCTTCGACCGATTCGACGTCCATCAGGAAGACCACGCCCGGCGCATCCTGACGATACCAGTATTGCTCGATCTTGCCTTCGAGGTATAGCTTGAGCGTGGCAGGCACTTCGCGCGGCATGATTGCCTGGTGCTGCTCTGGCGTGACGGGCTTGACGATGGATCCAACGGCTAACACTTTCACAGAAATCTCCTTGACCTAGATCGATTCGATGGACAACGGAGACGAGTGTATTCACTCCATCCGACAACGCATACGGTCACAAACGACAACTTTATGGGCATTTGCGCCAAGGGCGTTTCGACATTCCGATGGCCTGCATTGGCGGACCGTTGACGTGGAGAGAAGAATAAGTCGGCGCGCGAAAGCGTTGCTTCACTAAACGCGGTGCTTATCCAGAAATTTCATCAGCGCGCCGAAGTACGCTTGCTGATCATCCCACATCGCAAGATGACTGCCCGTTTCGCTCATGAAGAATTCGGCGTGCGGTATCGCGAACGCCTCGCGTTGCTCACTCGCAGGATCCATCTCGTCGTAGCGTGCGCCCATCACGAGCGTTGGTGTCGATATGCGCGGCAAGCTGGCCCAGCGATCCCACTCCTTCAGATTACCCGTCACCACGAACTCATTTGGACCCTGCATGGTGGAATATATTTGCTCGTTGACTCCTGCAAAGCAGTGCTGCACAGATACCGGCCAAGGGTTCGATCGGCAGATGTAGACGTGGTAAAGATACTGCATGACGAGATGCTGATACTCGTTGGCATCCGTCTTTCCCTTCCGCTCAAGGGCAGACATTCTTGCCTGAACCTTGTCGGGCATTCTGGTGCGCAACACATGCACATACCTCGCGAAATCCGCATAACTTGCGGACATATCGGAGAGCACGAAAGCGCGGACGTTTTCCGGATACCGGAGCACGTATTCAATGCCGAGCATGGCGCCCCAACTATGGGTGACGAGTATCACCTGGTCGAGCCCTAGCGAACTGCGAACTTCCTCGACCTCGCTCACATAGCGTTGAAGCGTCCACAAACCTTTGTCGCGAGGCTTGTCGGATTGACCGCATCCAAGCTGATCATAGAAGTACATTTCGTAGCCGGCGGCGGGTAAGAAGTCGGCGAAGCACTGCATGTACTCGTGAGACAGACCCGGGCCGCCATTCAAAATCAGAACCCTGGTGGAGCCGCGCCCGAGGCGTCGCGTCCAGACTTTGTAGCCGTTGGACAACCTGACCCAGCGAACACCATCGAGGTTCTCGTCCGATGGTTGCACTGCCGCTCGTGCAAAGCTCGCCGGGTAAAACGCCGACACCAGCGTCATGGTCATGGCTTCGAGCATATCGCGTCGACTCACTCGCATCTTCGATGCTCTCCAATCTGAGCGATTTTTTCACCTGCTTCGTTCGATCAAAACACCTATGTTTCGGCAAAATTCCGGCGGAGTGAGTTTGAACAGCGACAGTCGATACGGCGCATCATGGTCCTGAAATATTTTTTATCGGTTACAGGAAATGATCGTAAGGCGACCTGGCCACTGCGTATTGCGATGCTTTTTATGTATACCTGATATTTAAACTAACACAGGTTACACATAGGAAGTCGAATTTTATTACTCTAACAACGCGATCGAAACTGATTCGGGTTTCAGCGCGTGCATTCGGACCGGCTGTCGTCGAATGAAACTGTTGTCCTTATGCTTTGCTCAATGCCACCTGTCGCGCCATAACGCGTTGAATCGGGCTGCGCCCCGTCGAACTGGCGCGACGGATGGAAACACAAGGAGAGTGTGATGAAATCGACCGATGCCTCGCGGCGCGCACCATCCGTTTCACACGACAGCACGGAACACGCGTTGCGTGTGAAACTGGCCGGCACCTACCGGATCTTCGCCATGTTGGGCTGGACCGAGCTGATCTACAACCATATCAGCGTACGCGTGCCCGGGCCCGATATACATTTTCTGATCAACCCGTTCGGACTTCACTACACCGAGGTCACCGCATCGAACCTGGTCAAGATCGATCTCGATGGCCGCGTAGTAGATGGTTCACCGTACCCGGTGAACCGGGCTGGGTTTGTCATTCATTCCGCGATTCATCGGAAAGTCCCTGACGCACACTGCGTGATGCACACGCATACGACTGCAGGCGTCGCGGTCGCGTGCTCACAGGCGGGACTCGAGAATGCGAATTTCTATTCGGCACAATTGCACGGCATGGTTGCGTACCACGATTTCGAAGGAATCACTGTGTATGCCGACGAAGGGCCACGGCTCGTAGCCGACCTCGGTGACAAAGCGCTGATGATTCTGCGCAATCATGGCTTGCTAGCCGTGGGCTCCACGATTGCCCAGGCGTTTGTGCGGCTATGGACGTTAAACCGCGCATGCGAAATACAACTTGCCGCAGCCACGCTTGGCGCGCCGCGCGGGGTCAGCGACGACATCGCGGCTCGCAGCACGCGCGATGCGCCGCAGTATGACCCGCGACACGGCGCAGGCGAGGATGTACTTGGCGCACTGTTGCGCCAGATCGACCGGCTCGACCCGTCATACCGGCACTAGAGCCGATCAGTTCCGGCCGGCCATCACGCCGCCGTCCACATCCCAGACCGCGCCCGTCACCCAGGCGGCCTTGTCCGATAACAGGAAAGCAACCACCTCGGCCACGTCCTGCGGCACGCCGACGCGTCCGATCGGATGGAAGCTGTTGAAACCCTGCAGCGCACTATCCACTTCAGCCTTCGGAATGAAGCCTTCGTAAATGGGCGTCTGGACAACGGCCGGCGATACCGCGTTGACGCGAATATGTTTCGGCGCCAGTTCCATCGCCAGATGCTGCGTCAACGAATGCAATCCGGCCTTGGCCATCGAATACGCCGAGGACGGGGTAGCCGCGATAGCCTGCTTCGCCCACATCGATCCAATATTGACGATCGCACCGGGCCGGCCACGCGAGACAAGATTGGCGGCAACGCGCTGCGTGATAAAGAAGAACGCCTTGTTCAGCTTCATGTACTGGTCGTAGTCCGCCTGCTGATGGTCCAGGAACGGCTTGGGAAAGAACACCCCCGCAGCGTTGACGAGCAGGTCGATATCCGAATGCTGCGCATCGATGGTTTTCAGAAGCGCGGCAAGTCCCTCGTCACTTGAAAGATCCGCAGTCAACGCAGTGACCTGCCCTAACGCCGCAAGTTCTTTTTGCGCTTCCTGCGCCTTTTGCACACGATTGCCGACGATAACCGCATGCCCGCCTTCGGACAGAATCGTCCGGGCCGTCTGCAGACCGATGCCGCTCGTGCCGCCGACGACCAGCAGTTTCTTGCCGCTGAATGGTTTGCTCATGGTTGACTCCCGCTATTGCGTTTCCATCAGCCAGCGTTGGCTTTTTCGATCGCCGGCATGAAAGGAAAGCTATGGATCAATGAAAGGATTTTCCGCTCGCTACCGCCGTCGGTATGCAGCGGTGTCGTGAACATTATTGGAAATTTTCCCGACATCCACAAACGAGATAAAGTGTCAGCTATGGAAAGATTTTCTTTATCGCCATGAAGATGCCTGCCCACCTGAACGCGCTACGCGCATTTGAAGCGAGCGCCCGCCACCAAAGCTTTTCCGCGGCAGCGGCTGAACTTCACGTCACCCCGGCCGCGGTAGGTCAACTGGTGCGCACGCTCGAGGAATGGTTGGGCACGCCAGTTCCACCGCGGATCGAGCGGACGCGCCCGCCTTGTCCCCACCGAAGCGGCGGAGCGGGCATTACCCGATATCCGCGCCGGTTTCGACAGGCTGATGCTCGGCATGGAAAGGCTTCGCGAAGGGTCGAGCAGCGGGGTGCTGACCGTAACGGTCAGCCCGGCCTTTGCCGCCAAGTGGCTGCTGCCCCGTATCGACCGGTTCCAAACGGCGTGGCCCGACACGGACCTTCGCCTGAACACGAGTCTCAAGCCAGTGGATTTCGTCACGCAGCGGGTCGACATCGGTGTGCGCTACGGCAACGGAAAGTGGCCCGGACTCGCGGCGGAAAAGCTGATGGAGGAAGACATCTACCCGGTGTGTTCACCCGAACTGCTGCGCGGGCATCGACGCCTGCGGCGGCCTGAAGACCTGATCCACGCGACGCTGATCCACGACCAGACAATGGACAGTCATACCGGCTTCCCTTCGTGGAACCTGTGGCTGCAAAAAGCGGGGCTCCCTGACGTTGCGACAACGCGAGGCCTGCAAATCAACAACTCGGCCGCCGTCCTGCAAGCGGCAATCGAAGGGACTGGCGTCGCGCTCGCACGCAGCGTGATGGCACATGACGATCTCGCAGCAGGACGGCTCGTCCGCTTGTTCCCGGACATAAACTTCGCTTCGGCCTTCGCCTATTACGTCGTGTACCGACCTGAATCTTTTGGTCTGCCAAGACTCACCGCTTTCCGTGACTGGCTGTTCAACGAAGCCGTCGCATATTCGCGAAAGCACGCCGAATAGAATCGCCGCATCGCGCGGCCTTCCACATCGCTAGCGCAACCGTTCCGCCTCGACGAAAAGCCTGCGACCGAAAAGCACACGCTTTACGTTGACACAAGACGACTGGTCATCTATTCTTGTCGGCAGGATGCAGGTGGGCAAGAGACCGATTCACTTTGTGGTCTCTCCGAACGTTGAAATGTATTCAGGCGTTCGTCTCGCGGAACACAAACCAGACCGACAGGGTGTAGCAAGATGAAGATTTACGACTTTAAAGGGTTTCCCAATCCAACTCGCGTGCGGATTGCGCTCGCTGAGAAGCGCTTGAGCCATCGCGTGGAATTCGTCAGCATCAACCTGCCGGAAGGCGAACATAAACGTCCGTCCTTTCTCGCGAAGAACCCGTTCGGCCTCGTGCCCGTGCTCGAACTGGAAGACGGGACGACCATTGCGGAATGCACGGCCATCACGGAATACCTGGACCATATCGATGGTGAACCGATCCTGACGGGAAAGACTGTGAGAGATCGCGCGCTGATCCACATGATGCAACGTCGCGTGGAAGCCAGTTTGTTCGAAGCGGTGGTCGCTTACTATCACCACGCGACTCCCGGGCTCGGTCCCGAGATCGAGCTCTATCAAAACCGTGAGTGGGGTGAGAAGAGCCTCGAACGTGCGAAGCACTGCATGGAATATCTCGACGGCGTGCTCGCTACGCAGCCTTATCTGGCAGGCAATCAATTCTCGGTAGCCGACATTACCGCCTTTGTCGGCATTACCTTTGCGGCGTCGCTCGACACCCGCGTGCCCTCGACCTGCTCCAGCCTTAGGGCCTGGCAGGATCGCATTGCCGGGCGACCGAGCATCAACGCAGTGGCTTGAGTTTGCACACGGGCGGACAACGCACGATGGAATCAAAAGTCCGGGCTCTCCGCGAGCTGGGGAGAAGCTTGCCATGATCGATCTCTATACCGCATCGACACCGAATGGCTGGAAGGCGTCGATCACCCTGGAAGAGCTTGCCCTTCCGTACCGGGTGCATGCGATCACTCTGTCGAAGAATGAGCAAAAGGAAAACTGGTTTCTCGAGATCAATCCGAATGGCCGCATTCCGGCCATTGTGGATCGGGATTCCAGGGCTGGCTTTCCGGTCTTCGAATCGGGCGCGATCATGATGTACCTCGCCGAAAAAACCGGCCTCCTGATGCCGTCGGATGTCGACGGGCGAAGTCGCGTCATTCAGTGGCTCATGTTTCAGATTGGCGGGTTGGGGCCGATGATGGGCCAGGCCAACCTGTTTCATCGCAATTGGCATGAGCGCTATCAACCCGCTATCGATCGTTACCAGAATGAGGGGCGCCGCCTTCTTACGGTTCTCGATCGCCGCTTGCGTGAAAGCGCCTGGCTCGCCGGGCCGGAATACACGATCGCGGACATTGCCAACTGGTGTTGGGCGCAGTGGCACAGCCGGTGTGGCGTCTCCATCGAAGGGCTGAGTGCGCTTCAACATTGGATGCAGGCAATCGAAGCGCGACCCGCCGTGCAAAAAGGCATGAAGGTACCCGGCGACACTCGATGTCAGGCGATACCACAAGCTTGCAGAACATCTCCTGAACCGCAACGCATAGTGAAAAAAGCGTAGGCACCCGTGCGTTTCCTGTTGTACAGCGCGACACCGGCGCACTTTGCCTGACCACTCCATCAAGCCAGATGTTCCCCGAAACATGAAAAGGTTACTCATGCCCAAATTCGACTTCGATCTTTTCGTCATTGGCGGCGGCTCCGGCGGAGTGCGCGCCGCACGACTGGCAGCGCAGCGCGGCGTAAGCACTGCGATTGCCGAGGAACATCGTTTTGGCGGTACGTGCGTGGTCAGAGGTTGCGTGCCTAAAAAACTGCTGGTGTATGCGAGCGAGTTCGGCCATATGGCGGACGACGCCCGATCGTACGGCTGGGACGCGGGAACCAAGCGCTTCGACTGGCGCACGCTGATTGAAAATAAGGACAAGGAGGTCGACAGGCTCAGCGCGATCTACAGCAGAAATGTCGCCATTGCAGGCGCGACCGTCTTCGAGAGCCGTGCCGAAGTACGCGGCCCCCATACGGTTTACCTCGTTAGCGAAGACCGAACCGTGACGGCTGAACGCATTTTGATCGCGACGGGCGGACGTCCCTTCATTCCCTCCATTCCCGGCAGCGAGTTCGCCATTACCTCCAATGAAGCGTTTCATCTCGACACGCTGCCGCGCAAAATCGTCATAGCGGGTGCGGGCTATATCGGCATCGAGTTCGCGTGCATTTTTCACGGCCTTGGCGTCGAGGTCCACATCGTCCACCGCGGCACACAGTTCCTGCCGGGGTTCGACCATGATCTGCGGGACGAGTTGATCCAGACCTTGCTCGCTCAGGGCATCAGGATCACCGGCGATAGCGAGGTCGGCGCGATCGAGAAAAACGACGCCGGCCTCGCACTTGTCACCACTAACGGAATGCGTATTGCGAGCGACACCGTCATGTTCGCGATGGGACGCGTGCCGAACACGGCCGGCCTTGGCATCGACAAGCTTGGTATTCAATGCGGCCCCAGCGGGGAAGTCGTAATCGACGATTCTTACCAGAGCTCGGTGCCGGGTATTTATGCGATCGGCGATGTCACCGGAAGAAAGAGCCTGACGCCGCTTGCCATTCGCGATGGAATTGCGTTTATCGAAGCAAACTATGCGAACAATCCGGGATCGTCGAACCTCGACGCGATACCCACAGCCGTATTTTCCCAACCGGAGATCGGTACGGTGGGATACAGCGAAGAGGCGGCGCGCGAACGATATGGGGAAGTGGACATCTACAAATCGAGATTTCGTCCGTTGAAGAACACGCTATCGGGCCGCGCCGAGCATGTGCTGTTCAAGATTGTCGTCGACCCTGTGACAGACCGCGTCATCGGCTGTCACGTTCTGGGACCCAACGCTGCCGAGATCGTGCAGGTTCTGGCCATTTCGCTCAGGCTGGGCGTGCGGAAATCCGATCTGGACGCCACCGTCGCGTTGCATCCGACGCTCGCGGAAGAGCTCGTGACGATGCGAGAAAAGTGGCGACCGCCGGTCTCGCAACTCATGGCGTGAGCGCAGAGCGCGCTGCGCATCGCCCTCCGCCGCCCGGAGAACCGGGACCGCGCCCCTGACGCGGCATTCAGCCATATGTAAAGTCCGGCGTGAAGCGCGTCGCGCCGTCTCTGCTTCGCGCTTCGCGACGCCGCTCATCTTCGCTGCGCCAAACACTTTCGTGTTGCTTTCCGCGTTGCTGCGCGCAGACATCTGCCGATGACTTGTACGAATTGTATTGTGCGTGCCGATTCTGGTTGCGTTACGTTTAATCGGCACTCGCGGCAACGCTAACGATACATAGCCATACGACATCACCTGCATAACGTCGTGTGCGTCAGTTCGTCAAACGCAGCGAGTGCAAGGTAAGCATTGCTCAACCGGCTGGATCACAAAGGCGATAAAGGTTGATTGGCAACGTATCTGAAAGCACTGTTGACTTTCAAAAGTCACGATGCCCGCCTTTTTTGGTGCACAGGAAATACTTGCAGATACCCGTGTCGCATCGCCGACTGGTCGCGACCGCGGGCACAGTGCATGCGGACACACTTCACGTAACCTCAACCTCAAGGAGGACTACGATGAAGTCGATCAAACTCGTTGCCGCAGTTGCCGTTCTCGTTGCCACCCCGCTCGTCGCGTTCGCGCAGACGACGTACACACAGTCGAACGATTCGCTGACCCGCGCGCAGGTCCGTCAGGATCTGATCGCGGTCGAGCAGGCGGGCTACAACCCGTCGGCAGGCGATCAAACGTCGTACCCACGCGAGGCGCAGGCCGCCGAAGCACGCGTGGGCGCGCAGCAGGTACGTGAAGCCGAGAGTGGTGGATACGGCGGCGTGATGCCCGGATCGTCCGCGTCGGGCGCGCCGGAGCAACCGATGCAACCGGCTCACACCGCAGAAGCGGCAGGCACCAAGCCCGTGTATTTCGGGCATTGAGCGGCACTTGCAGCGCCGCGTCGATGCGCGGCCGTTACGGTCGTGGCGCTGCCTGCGGGCAGCGCCATCGTTGCGTACGCAACGCTCGCAGCGCGACGACGCGAAATGAACGGCTACTTGCGCGCTTTGCCTTTACCCGCGGTTCGCCCGTCAGCAATACGCGCCTCGTCACGCTCCAGACTCCACAGTTCAAGCAGTGTGCGCGTCTGCTCGCGCACGATTGTTTTGAGCTGCTCGGCCTTCTCCGCGTCGATGCTTTTCCAGCCGAGCATCGTCAGCATCGAGCGATGCGCGACGTGAAAAATCACCAGTTGCCCATGCAGACTGAACGTACGGATCAGTGTCAGCGGATCGTCTGCGGCACGCCCGGAAATTCGCGCGACAAGCTGCGCGCTCGCATCGTTTAGCGGCTCGCGAATCCGGCAGGCAAGAATCTGCGTCGCGCTTTCAGGTTCATAACCGGCCTGCTCACGTGCGAAAAAGAGCCGCCGGCCAGGCTTGCTCGCTTTTGCAAAGGCGCCATCCGCAATCGCTGCCTGAATGCGCAGGAAAGCGTCGATCAGCGCCTCGGTATCGGCGTTCCCGCGCAGCAGTTCCTGCGCATGCTCGATGGCCGGACCGAACGTCTTCAAGGCTTCGTCGGCGAGCGCTTCGACGCACGCGCGATACACCCCTTCCTTGTTTTCGAAGTAGTACTGCAGCGCGGGCGCATTGACGCCGGCGCGCGCCGCGATATCGCGTGTCGACGCGCCTTCGAAACCGTGTTCGCCAAACAGCTCGACTGCCGCGTCGATGATCCGATGACGCGTCTCGTCGCCGCGCGCATAGCCGCCCTCCGGCGAACGGCGCAGCTTCTTTGCGGGGTTCATGCATTTCTCTCCGTGACTCGGAGGAAATATAACACTTGACACAATTTGAACAACTGGAATAATTATGCCAAGTGGAAAAAATTGGACCGATAACAATGTCAACGACCGCAGGCTCTGCTCCTCAGCCGGCTTCCATGCCGGCTTCGATACCGTTACCCGCCAAAGACACCCCCGCGCCGAGCGCGAAGCGCCTGAACCGGCGCACGGTGCTGATCGCACTCGGCATCGTCGCGTTGATCGTCGCGGCGGTCTGGCTCGCACGCTGGTGGACCGTGGGCCGTTTTATCGAAAGCACGGACGACGCCTATTTGCAGGCCGACAGCGTCACGGTCGCACCGAAAATCGCCGGGTACGTCACCCGGGTCTACGTCGCGGACAACCAGGTCGTGAAGCCGGGCGATCCGCTCGTGCAACTCGACGCGCGTCAGTACCAGGTCGCACTCGAACAGGCGCTGGCCACGATCGACGCACGCAAGGCCGACATCGAACGCGCGCAGGCCGATATCAAACAGCAGCAGTCCAATATCGCCCAGACCCAGGCGCAGCAGCAGGTGTCGCGCGTGAGCGCGCGGCACGCGAGCGATGAAGTGCGGCGCTACGCCCCGCTCATCGCAACCGGCGCCGAAACCAGCGAACGGCTCGCGGAATTGACCAGCAGCCGCGATCAGGCGAATGCGACGCTGGCCGCCAACGCGGCGGCGGTCGATGCAGCACGCGCGCAAATCGCATCGGCAAGCGCGCAGCTCGCGCAGGCGCGTGCGCAGCTCGAAGCGGCCGAGGCCAGCGCCCGGCAATCGCGGCTGGATCTCGACAACACCGTGGTGCACAGCGTTCTCGGCGGCAAGGTCGGCGATCGCACGGTGCGCGTGGGCCAGTACGTGCAACCCGGCACACGAATGTTGACCGTCGTGCCCGTGCAAAACACCTACCTGGTGGCCAATTTCAAGGAGACGCAGGTCGGCCAAATGCGCATCGGCCAGCCGGTGGACATGCAGGTCGACGCGCTGCCCGGCCATACGCTGCACGGCGTGATCGACAGCTTCTCGCCCGGTACCGGCTCGCAGTTCGCGCTGCTGCCGCCGGAGAACGCGACCGGCAACTTCACGAAGATCGTACAGCGGGTACCCGTGCGGATTCGCATCGATACCGGCCCGGAGACGCGCAGCGTGCTGCTGCCGGGCCTGTCGGTGACGGTGGATGTCGACACACGTTCCGCGCGCGACCGCGACGCGCGCGTCGATGCCGAGAACCATCGTGGCTGATTCGACTGCCACGCCGGCCGCACCGCACGCTGAGAAGCGCGCCAGCACGAGCGACTGGATCGCCGTCGCCGCGGGCGCGCTCGGCGCGCTGATGGCAACGCTCGACATCTCGATCACGAACTCCGCGCTGCCGCAGATCCAGGGCGAAATCGGCGCGACCGGCACCGAGGGCACGTGGATATCGACCGGCTACCTGATGTCGGAAATCGTGATGATTCCGCTGGCCGCCTGGCTCACACGCGTCTTCGGCCTGCGCAATTTCCTGTTCACGAATTCCGCGCTTTTCATTGCGTTCTCGATGATGTGCGGCTGGTCGCACACGCTGCCGATGATGATCGCCGGCCGTATCGGCCAGGGCTTCACCGGCGGCGCGCTGATTCCCACCGCGCAGACCATCATCCGCACGCGTCTGCCGATATCGCAGATGCCGGTCGGCATGACCGTGTTCGGTCTGATCGTGCTGCTCGGCCCGCTGCTCGGACCGGTCGTCGGCGGCTGGCTCGCGGAGAACATCAGCTGGAGCTGGTGCTTCTTTATGAATCTGCCGATCTGCCTCGCGCTAATGACGCTGCTAGTGGTCGGCCTGCCGTCGGACCGGCCGCACTGGGACGCGTTTTTCAAAGCGGACTGGCTCGGCATTGCCGGCCTTGCGATCGGCCTGAGTTCGTTGACAGTGGTGCTCGAGGAAGGTCAGCGCGAACGCTGGTTCGAATCGTCGGTCATCGTCATGCTCGCGTGCGTGTCGCTGTTCGGCATGTTGCTGATCGCCGCCTCGCAGGTGACCGCGAAAAAGCCGATCTTGCGCTTGAGTCTGATGCGCAATCCGAACTACGCAAGCGTGATCGTGATCGTCTCCGCAGTCGGCGCGGCGCTTTACTGCGTGTCGTATCTGCTGCCGCAGTTTCTCGGCGTGGTCGCGGGCTACAACGCTGAGCAGTCGGGCGCGATCATGCTGCTGTCGGGCCTGCCCGCTTTTATGATCATGCCGGTTTTGCCGCGACTGCTGACCCGGTTCGATTTCCGCCTGCTGGTCATCACCGGGCTGCTGTTATATGTGATCAGTTGCATGCTCGATATCGGCCTGACCGCGCAAAGCGCCGGCCCCGACTTCGTCTGGTCGCAACTGATACGCGGTATCGCACAGATGCTCGCGATGATGCCGCTCAATCAGGCGTCCATGGCGGCCGTCGCGCGCGAAGATTCCGGCGACGCCGCGGGTCTCTATAACATGGCCCGTAACCTCGGCGGATCGATCGGCCTTGCGATCATCGGCACCGTGATCGATCGGCGCACGACATTTCATACCGCGATGATCCGCGAATCGGTCAGCGCGAACTCGCTGACCGGTCAGGAGACGCTTGCGGCAAACGCCGCGAACTGGTTTGCCCATACGGGAGACATGGCGTACTCGCACATGCGCGCGCTGGGCCAGCTCGCGGCACAAATCGAGCTGCAGGCCACCGTGATGACCTATTCGGAAACTTTTTATCTGCTCGGCATTGCGCTGCTTGCGTGCGTTCCGCTTGCGCTGCTGCTGAAAACGCCGCGCCGGAACGCGCCGCCGCCTCCGTCAGCCGGACACTAATGTCTTTTGATCTCACCATGACGTTCAACCGTTCCACGCGTTTCGCATTGGCTGCCGCCGCATGTCTGTCCGTCCTGTCGGGCTGCACGGTCGGCCCGGATTATCACGGCGCGCCCGTCGTTGCGCGGGATGCGATCAGCGGCGCAACGTTCGTCCGCGCACCTGCCGCGGGCATGACCACGGCGCCCGCGCCAAACGAATGGTGGCGAGCACTCAACGATCCACAGTTAAACGAACTGATTGCCGCAGCCCTTGCCCACAGCCCCGATGTGCATATCGCGCAGGCGCGGCTGCGGGAATCGCGCGCGCAACTGGATCAGCAGGATGCGAACGCATTGCCGAAGGTGTCGGGATACGCAGCCGCGCTCCGCACGCGCGAACCCGATCTGAGCGCGTTCAATTCGGGAAACTCGTCCGGCGGCTCATCGTCGACGGGACGCGGACCGCTGCAGTTCTATACCGCGGGCTTTGACGCGTCCTGGGAAATCGACCTGTTCGGCGGCACACGGCGCGCAATCGAAGCGGCATCGGCGAACGCGCAAGCCGTCGATGCCGACCTTGCGGACACGCAGGTATCGCTCGCGGCCGAAGTCGCGCGCACCTACGTCGAACTGCGCGACGAGCAGACGCGCCTCGAACTCGCGCAGCGCCAGGCTCAAACCGAACAGCGCATATTGACGCTTACGCAGCAGCGCAGGCAGCGCGGCACGGCAGCGGACATCGATGTCGAACGACTGACCACGCAAGTCGAAAACACGCGCGCGACGCTCATTCCGCTCGATGCGCAAGTAACCGACTCGCTCGACCGTCTCGCGGTGCTGACCGGCCGTGCGCCGGGCGCGCTCGATGCACAGCTCGCTGACACGCACCCGCTGCCGGCATTGCCTGAGACGCTCACCATCGGCGACCCGGCGGCAATGTTGCAGCAGCGCCCCGACATACGCGCGGCGGAACGGCGGCTCGCGTCGAGCAATGCGCAAATCGGCGAACACATCGCAGATTTCTTCCCGAAAGTGACGCTGTTTGGCGACATCGGTTTTAGTGCGAGCGACCCGGGCCACCTCGTACGCAAGAGCAATTTCAGCTGGGTCGGCGCGCCGTATCTGCAATGGAACGCCTTCGATTTCGGCCGTACGCTGGGCAGCGTGCATGCCGCGCAGGCGTCGCGTGACGAAGCCGACGCCCAATATACGAAGACCGTGCTCGAAGCGCTGCAGGACGCGAACTCATCGCTGTCACGCTATGGACACCAGCGAGAGCACGTGGTCACCTTGCAAAAGGTGGAAGCCTCCGCCACGCACTCGGCGGTCCTGATGCGCCAGCGCTATTCCGCCGGCGTGGCCACACTGATCGATCTGCTTGATACGCAGCGCCAGGAGTTCACCGCACAGCAGAATGTCGTCGCAGGACAGGCCGAGTTGCTTAAGGACTTTATCTCGCTGCAGAAAAGCCTCGGTCTAGGCTGGCAGGTTTAGCACCGGGTTCGCCCGTTCTAAAAGCGCTGAACGTCAGCGACATCCTTGCGACGGCGTCCCGCGTCCCGGAACCGGATCTTGTTCAAGGCACTCGCTAACCAGGCGATCAGGCGTAGACCGGCCGGCGCCGGTTGTACGAGGTGCACAATCGCAATACCTGACGCGGTGACGCTCAGCCAGCCGCCTGTTTCGATCTTCAACATCGAGCCGGGCCCTAGCCGGTCATGCGGCTGGAACATCGATTCGGCGAGCCACACCGGCGGCAGCTTCACGTCGACTTGACCGTCGACCAGATACAGTACGCTGCCGCGCGCGACCCATTCATGCAGCGACTGCCCGGTTTGCAGATCGAAGCATCGCGAAGCGCATGGAAGCATCAATGAATCGCGTGGCATGGGCGGCTCCTGAAGGCCAAAGGACACACATCGAGACTACCGGCGCCCGCCGTCGGCTCACAGGCACACGCCACGCCCGGTCAAACCCGAACAGATGCGAAAATCTCCGTCTGTTGCGATGCAAATGCACGCTTTCTGTATCTGTTCTGCTGCGCATCAACCAAGGACCATTGGACATGTCCTCCGATCCGCTCTACCAGCAACTGGCCGACCACTATCGTCACGCAATCGGCGCTCGCACCCTGGCGCCCGGCGATCGCATGCCGTCGGTACGCACGCTGATGGCGACACACGGCGTCAGCCTTTCCACGGCATTGCAGGCGTGCCGGCAACTCGAGCGCGAAGGGTTGCTGCAGGCGCGGCCGCGCTCGGGCTATTTCGTGTGCGCGCCGGCTCGCCCATCGATCACATCAATCGACGAGCCGACAAACCTGGTGGCCGATCCGGCACAGTACATCGGCATCCACGAACGCATCTCGTACGTACTCGCGCGCAGCCAGCAGGAAAGCGTGAAGTTCAATCTGGGCGGCGCCAGCGCCGCGGCCGGACTCTACCCTATCGATGCCTTGCGCAATGCGGCCCGTCGTGCGCTGCAACGGGACCCCATGCTCTATGGCGAGGCGGTCAAACCTCGCGGCCACGATCCATTGCGCACCGCGTTGGCGCGACTGGCGCTGGCCATGCGCGTGCAACTGTCGCCCGATGAGATCCTCATCACGCACGGATGTACCGAGGCACTGCAGCTCGCGTTACGCGCGGTGGCGAATCCTGGTGACGTGGTCGCCGTCGAAAGCCCGACTTATTACGGGCTTTTGCAGATTCTGGAAAGCCTGGGCGTGCGCGCCCTGGAAATTCCTTGCAGCGCGCAGACGGGCATATCGCTGGAGGCGCTGGAACTGGCCGTGCGCAGTTATAAGGACATCAAGGCTGTGGTGGCCATGCCCAATCTGCAGAATCCGCTTGGCAGCATCATGCCCGACGAGCAGAAGGCAACACTCGTGCAGTGGTGCGAGAAGAACGGCATCGCGCTGATCGAGGACGACTGCTCCAGCGCGACGGCGGATAGCGATATGGCACTGCGCGCAGCGAAGAGTTGGGATCGCAGCGGGAATGTGATTTATTGTTCGTCGTTGCATAAGGTTCTAGCGCCCGGGATGCGCTTAGGCTGGATAGCCGGCGGAAAATGGCATGCGCGCATCGAGATGCTCAAGTTCGCGTTGTCGCGACCCAATGAGATGCTGACCCAAACCGCTGTGGCGGAGTTTATTGTTTCGGGTGGATATGAGCGGCATTTACGGCGTTTGCGTGCTGCGCTGAAAAGGCAGCGGGATTGGATGGCGCAGGCAGTCGCGACGTCGTTTCCGCCGGGGACGAAGCTTTCTGTGCCGCGCGGCGGAATGCATTTGTGGGTGGAACTGCCGGACGGAACTTCGTCCGAGCAGGTGTTCGAGCGCGCGCTTCAGGAAGGCGTGTACGTGGCGCCGGGCGTGATCTTTTCCAATTCCGGGCGCTTCGAGCCGTGTCTGCGGATTAACTGCGGGTCGCCAAGGTCAGCGGGATTGGAGGAGGCTGTAGCAATTGTGGCGGCGGTTGCGAGGAAGGTCGCCAGGGAAGCGATGCCGGCCAGCGGCGCGGCGCCGGTTGAATCCGCATTCCGCACGACCGTGGCTTAACGCATCATTCGAATTCGCGTCGGGTTTCGTTCACGACCTGCCGCTTCAACATGGGCACTGTGTTGACGATCCGCATCGCCAACCGGACGAGGCCAAGCGTGGCGCGTCCCGCGACCGGCCGATGCAGCAGGCTGCGATCGTTGAAGCGCTCGCGTGACTTTAAAACTGCCTCATAACCGTATTGCCGCATCTGATGTTCGTAAGCGGCCACCGCGTCTCTGAGCGTCCCGTCGCCCTGTGAGACGTTACCCAGCATGCGCGACAACAGCGCCGCGTCCCGCAGCGCGGTATTGGCGCCCGCTCCGCCGCCCGGCGTCATCAGATGAATGGCGTCGCCCAGCACCGTGACGGATCGGCTTTGCCACGGGGCGACCGGCACCGAAGTCCGTATGTTCGCGGTAAACAGACTGTCGGAATCGGTAGCGGCGTAAAGTGCCCTGAGGTCGGGATGCCAATCGCGCGTCGCATCGAGCACGAGTTCGATATGCCCGGTGTCCTGCTTCAACGGATTCGCGGGCCAGTTGGAAGCGGCGCCCCAAACCGCCCACGTGATGACGTCACGCCTGTCCACGTATCGCATTCCCGGCCACTGGGCATAGACGTCTCGCGGCTTGTCGAACGCAAGGACATGCACGACTGCGCCGAAGCCCTTTGGGGCGAGAAGCAACGTTATCCCGCTCAACATCTTCGGCGACAGCAGCTTTCGCGTATGGTCGTTTAGCGGCGTCGTTCCCGCGACCCCCAATATGCCGGTATTTTCGATCCGCGCGTATGGCAGTAACTGGGAACGCACCTTTGAATTAGCGCCGTCGGCCCCGACGATAAGATCGGCCTGCACAACGCTGCCGTCGGCAAAATGCGCGGTAACCGTGCGGTCGGCCAACTCGGTGTATCGGGCGAAGCTCTTGCCGAAGTGTATCCTGTCTTCCAGGCCGCACATCATGACCTGTCTCAACATGAGGCGGGTGGTCGAACGTCCTACTCCAACATCGCCAACATCCACGCCGAGCGTTTCCTGAAGCCGCTCAGTCATGTAGGTCAGGTATCGCGGCGTACGGGCGCACGCCGCGTTAAAAAAATCGAGTACATGTTCAGGCAAGCACTCTCTTAACGCCTTCATTCCGATGCCATCGATCCCGATGCGATATCCGGGCGGCGCATCGAAGCGCGAGCGATCGCGTTCAAACACATTGACGTCGATACCCTGACGATGAAGGGCGTGCGCAAGGCAAAGACCCCCCGTTCCCGCGCCGATGATCGCGACGCGCAAAGGCTTCCTGTTCATATGAGAGAGTTTCCAGCCATTTAGGATGACGTTTTTGCCCGCTGTATTGCGCCCGAACTTCTTCCAGGTGGAAGAAGAAACGAGACCATCGAATCCTTACGCAAAAATCAGGACTTGCCCAAGTTGAATCCGAATTGAAGCTGCGCATGGCGAACTGATTCCTTTCGATAAAGCGGTATTCGAAATGATGAGTCGTGCTGGAGTCCCGTGGAGAGCCTGTGAAGGGTGAGCTCATTCATCATCCTGGTGCGCATGCGTGATGGCTTCTAATATAAAACATTAACATTTGAGTATTCAATGTTGCATGCCACTGCACATACAGGTATAAATAAACCCTTGAATATTCAATCATGTTGACGATGCAAGCAAGATGACAGACTCCGAATACGCCGGGCTAAGGGAAGTGATTTTGCAAAATGGGCGCTGCAATGCGACGGCATTGCGCAGAGCAATGCGGAAAGTTTCATTGCTCTACGACGCGTACATGGCGCCGTGCGGTCTGAAGGCGACTCAACTGTCTATTCTCGTGTGCATCCAGCGAGCAAGTTCGCCAAGCATGGGAGAACTCGCCGATCAGCTTGTGCTGTGCCGAAGTGCCCTGACACATAATCTTCGTCCTTTGGAAAGAGACGGCCTGGTTTCGGTCAACCCCGCGCCGGACAACAAGCGAGCGCGAATCGTGCGGCTGACACCGAAGGGTCTGAGAAAGCTGCGGGAGTCGATGACGTATTGGCAGATCGCGCAAGACCAGTTCGAAAATATGTTCGGCAAAAGAAGAGCAGCAACGCTGCGCACCGTCCTTGATGAGGTCGGCCGCATCGATTTTTGATTGACCAGCGCGCACAAGCCCGGTTTCTGCAGATTGTTTATAACTGCCCTGAGCGCGATCACGAATAGCGTTGAATTTCTTCAGAGCAGAGCTGTTCCGGAAGTGTTCTAAAAGCTCTTGAAGGGTTCAACGAGTAGTTGAAGCAGCGCGCAATACCGCTGCCTTCAGTTTTTATCGCCACCTATGTCTGAGGTAACGCATGCAATATGTCTGGCCTTTTCTTGTCGGGGCGTTTTTATGTAATTCGGTCCCGCATCTGTGTGCGGGTCTACAGGGACATCCTTTCCCTACGCCTTTTGCGCGTCCACGAGGGGTGGGAGATTCCTCCCCAATCGTGAACACCCTATGGGGATTCGCGAATCTCGTCATCGCGCTAGCCATTGCCGGTCACTGGAGCGTGTCCGGCACGCTTCCGGATGTGGTGGCTGCCCTGGTGGGTGCAGTCGGTACGGGGCTGTATCTTGCTTCTCATTTCGGCAAGGTACAACGTGACAAGCAGGTGGGATGATGTTTGCCAGGGCAGTGCAACATGAAGGGCTGCCCTGGTTACTCAAGCACCCTGCTCACAAACCGCTCCGAAAGGATTGATTTGATCGGCCGGGTTGGCTCGAGCCATTTCGGGGGCTCAATTCCTGCACATCGCTGCCCCGCCGCTCAAGCCTCCGGGTCCGTACCCCGCGCACTTCCTTATCAACAAAACCAGGCGTGGCCAACTTGCTTGCCCCGCCGCCCATATCGAGCATCCTTCGCCATGCCGTTGCATACCTCACTTGGCTTTGCCGGCGCGCTCGCGCTACTCAATCTGTGGCTCGCTTACCGTTGCGTACGAATTCGACTGAACGGGCCTGGCGGGGTAGGAGATCTCGGAATCCCCGAGTTGCGGGCTCGCATGCGCGCGCATGCCAACTTCGCGGAATACACGCCTTGCGTGCTGATTCTCACCGCGCTGCTCGAATATGCGGGCGGATCGCAGGCGTGGCTGCAGGGACTTGGCGCCGTCTACATCGCGGCGCGCATCCTGCACGCGTTCGGCATGGAGCGGCCCAGATTCACGATGCAGTTCATCGGCGCATTGGGGACCTGGCTGGTACTGCTTGGACTAGCCGTCTGGGCTATCTGGCTGGTCATCCCCCACTCGATGGCGAAATCTTTCTTCTGAGCCGACTGAACGGGTGGACGCGGAAAAAAACCCGGGACCCATTCAGCAAGCCCGCATGAGCTTTCGGCTCATCTCATACGCGCTGTTCCGCTCAACGAAGCTTCGTAGTGCCGGTGAGTTCAAGCGCCACGGCAAATGCATCGGCCAGCGACGATTTGGTTCTCACACCTGATAGATCGACACCAAGGTGCACGATGGTTTGCGCAATCTGCGGACGGATGCCGCTGATGATGCAATCCGCGCCCATCAGACGTGCCGCGGCGATTGTCTTCATCAGATGCTGGGCGACCAGCGTATCGACCGTCGGCACACCGGTAATATCGATGATCGCGATCGCCGCGCCGGTGTCGACGATCGTTTGCAGCAGGCTTTCCATGACCACCTGTGCGCGCGCCGAGTCGAGGGTGCCGATCAGCGGCAGGGCAATGATCCCTTCCCAGAGTTGAACGACGGGCGTCGACAGTTCCAGCAATTCCTCCTGCTGGCGCAGAATGATCGCTTCGCGACTGCGCTGGAAGACCTCTGTCGTATAGATACCCAATGCATCGAAAAGCTGGTTGACCGACCAGCTCCAGTCGGCAAGCGCAGCCGGATCGTCAGACCCGTCACGCAATTGTGCGTAGAGCGGCTGCTTTAGCGAAAACACGAACGTCGCGGTTTCCACTGGCGTGAATCCTTGTCTTGCACGGTGTGACGTCATCTCGCCCAGAAACGTGCGCACGGCGACCCATTCCGGGCGGTTTGCATCGAGTGAATCGGCGGACTCCAGCGTATCGAGAAAAACCTCAATGAACGCGGCGAACTGGCTGCGCATATCCGCTTCGGTGGTCAGGCCTCGTGCCAGCGAAATCAATAGATGCTGATCCAGCCAATCTTTAAGGAGGATGGGCCGGTTCAATGAAGCGGAGAGCGTCGCGCCAGAGAAAGTATTCATGTAAGCCTTTGCCCGATGGAGGGCAGATGGAGGGGCAGATGCTGAGGGCGGCGCGCAGACGGCTGGATGACCGTCGTCCCATGGTAACCTGCACATCCATCGCGCGGGGCGCATTGAGGCAAATAAGAAAGCCACATACGAGCGCCAAATAAGACCCTCTTCCGCTATACCGTTGCGCGTGGAAACAAAGCGAAAGTTTCGCTGTACAAACGCGCAGAAGCGCGTACCATGGGCTCGTCGACGCCGAGTCTATCTGGGCGTCTCTTCCAGCTTGAAGTCAGTGCTGCCACAGCTTCGCCTGCAGCACCTGTTCAATCCCGCCGTGCGGTTGTATATACCGCATCAGCCCTCCCCGTCAGCCCTGTCGCGAATTCGCGGCTATAGAGGTATTTCCATGGCTACTGCCACTTACGTGTACAGGGGACTGCAAGTCTGTCCGCTTGTTTATCCGCGTCGCCCCACCAGGTCGGGTTACGCTCATAACTACGACGACGGCTTCGACGCCGCGGTTCGTATCAATGAACTCGACCGAACAGAAACCGAGGTTCGAAGCCGGGTATTTCTGCTTGCAGTCGATCGGCCTTTCACGAACGGCGGTGATGCAAGACGCGCGTCGATCGCGTTTGCCGAAGGCCTGATCGACGGATGCCCGTCCGGACAAACCATCTGGGATCGCGAGTAGCAGGAAGCCAAACGCGCGGTTGAAAGCTGCCGGCCCGGTTCGCATGCCGTGATGCCGTGCGCGATGTGTGCAGTTTGTCGTACTTGACGTGTAGTGGACCGGCTCGTGACGACCCCGAGCGCGACGATACACCGTCATGGCGCAGGTCCTTATCCGCGCGAGCGCTGTGGAGCGGTATATGAATGTCGATCTTGCTGCATTCGTGATTGATCCGACGCCACGGCGCGCGGATGGCGAATATATGGCGCACGCGAAAATCAGCGGCGCACCGTCGGGCGGCGCCGCCTTCACCCACCTGAGCGGCGACCTCGCAGGTTTCGATCTTCGCGACGACGCAATCCGGTACGCGAGCAACTGGGCAAAGGAATGGCTCGAAAAGCGTTACGGCTAGCGACCGATGCACGAGGACCCTCTCATGTCAGCGCACGAGTCACTGTTAAGTCTGGCCGAATATCTGGAGCTTCCGTTGCGCGCGGGAGAAAGCGTCATCATGATGCAGGAGTGTGACGCGTCCTGCGGGATGTACGTTGGCAATGCATCCAGAGACCAAAGCGTGCTGGTTTATCATGGGACGATCGCCGCGTCGATTGCGAGAGAAATCGTTCAACGCACCCGGACTGGCCGCAACCGGATAGAGATCGCCGGACAGGTATTTCGCTTTGTACGCAGCGCCATACACTTTGAAGATCGGGGCGCGGTCGCGTTCGAGCCGGCCTGACACACCCGGCCACACGCAGATCTCCTTCTCCACGCCGCCCCCCGTCGTCATCCCTCGCTGATCCACTTGCCGCGCTCTCCTGCGGCCCAATTCATTTGCCAGACCTGATCTCGACGAGCAGACCTGTTCGGCGTCGGTTTGCCCCTAATGGCGGCTGAGCCGTGAGTCAACGTGACTCGCTTTAACGGATTCCCCTTGCACACGTAGAAACACCATCCGGCCTGCGAGTGAATGGCTTCGCGGCACGCTTGCGCACGCGCGGATTGTCGAAACGACTTCTTGGCCAAAGCGACGAAGTCGCACGCGCTGATCATCGCCCGCCCTTCTGACAAGCGATCAATTTCGGCGTAGGGTGTTCACGAAGTCGTTAGCCACGCATTCGCGATAAAGCGGCTGACCAACTCGCACACATTGACGTTGTTCCGTTCATGGATCCGGCGCCGCCATTGCAGCCCCAGGCGTCGATCCTTCGTCGCACGGCATCCAGTCGTACGGAGGTGTCACCATGATTGAGTCTTCCGATTTCCAGAACAGAAAGATAGCGCTCGATCACGGCGGCGGCCATATGCCCGCGCTTGGATTCGGCACGCTGATCCCGGATGGAGCGACCACTACCCGTGCCACCCGGGACGCGCTGGCAGCCGGATATCGTCACTTCGATTGTGCCGAGCGGTATCGAAACGAGCGCGAGGTGGGCGAGGCCCTACGGGCAGGGGTCGCTGTGCAAGGAATCGCGCGTGAAGACCTCTTTGTGACCACGAAAATGTGGAACAACAATCATCGGCCCGAACGCGTCGGGCCAGCTTTCGAGGCGAGTCGCAACAGGCTTGGACTCGACTATCTGGATCTCCATCTGATCCATACGCCGTTTGCGTTTCAACCAGGGGACGAGCAGGACCCGCGCGATGAAAACGGCGACGTCATCTACGATAAAGGCGTGACATTACTCGATACGTGGCGCGCGATGGAAGATCTCGTCGATCATGGCCGATGCCGCGCGATCGGACTATCCGACATCCTGCTGGACGAATTGCAGTCGCTCTACGAAGAGGCGCGAATCAAGCCGGCGGCGGTGCAGATCGAAGCCCATCCGTATCTTCCCGAAACAGAACTTCTGCAATTCTGCGAGAAGAAAGGGATCGTTTTTCTGGCCTACGCGCCATTGGGTCACGGAATCAGGCCCGGGCCGCTCGAGGACCCGGTCGTCACCCGGATTGCCGCACGAATCGGCAAGACACCGGCGCAGGTGCTGCTTGCGTGGGCAGTGCAGCGAGGCGGCGCTTTGCTGACTACGCCAAAGAGTGCGGCGCGCGCGCACGAGAATTTCGACATCTCTGCGCTACCGGCGGATGCGTTTGACGAGATCAATCGGATTGAGACGAGGCAGCGGTACAACCAGGTCGTCGAGACCGGCAGCGGAGGCTTCCTTCCGCAACGTACGTGATTGCGCCATGTAAACCGTGTCCGGAGGTGGCCCATGCAGGAAGCGAAAATCCGTGAAGCGCTGAATGCGCACTGGCAGGCATCGGCAGCCGGCGATCTCAACGCAGAACACGATATCTATAGCGATGACTCCATCTGCGATTACCCTCAATCGGGTGAACGCATTATCGGGCGAAACAATTTGCAGGCGCTGCGGGGTCATCATCCGGACAAGCCATCGGGTTTCGACGTCAGGCGAATGCAAGGGGAAGGCAATCTCTGGATCACGGAATACACGATTGTCTACACCGGGCGAACGACATGCGTGGTGAGCATCATGGAGTTCCGCGACGATAAGGTCGTTCACGAAACCCAGTATTTTTCCGATCCGTTCGAGGCGCCGGGTTGGCGAAGTCAATGGGTTCAACAGATCGAGTGAACTCGCATTGCGGTGCGGTAGGCCCGATAGCCTCGTGCCCGCACGTCCATCGGCTAACTAACCGTTGTCGCGCAAGCCGACCTTGCCCGCCGAACACCGCCACAGCTAGCGCGTCAGTGAAAAAACATAAAGCCTGAAGGCCGCCGTGCGCTTTTACACACGCTACAAAAGCGTTATGCAGCGCTGTTCCGACAACACCGGCAAAGCGGCGGAATTCGCGATACCCGTGGCCGGCTAAACGGCCCGTTGGGGTACTGCTAGTGATCCCCCGGTATCACTTGCATCAGCGCTTCCGGCTTCACGGCAATGTCTCCCGTAAAGGGGCGATCGTGCGACAGGATCAGCAACATGGTCGTCGCGAGCCCCGCGCAGAAGAGTCCGATTGCGACGGCAGAGGTGAGCCGGTTCCCGCAATGAACCAGGGCGATTGAAAACAGGAGGCAGACGGCCAGAAAGATCAGGCATGCCCACTTGACACCGTTGACTTCCGATCGGCTGACAAGAATACGCTGGCGGCGAGCTTCCAGCGCCTGCTCCAGCGACACGGCTATCTGACGCTGCGCGGTCTGCTGCCCTGGCGTGTTTGCCGCGAGCGACAACGTGAACTGAAGAGCCTTGTTCAATGCAGGAGGACTGATTTTGAGCGTCACGGTACCTTGCGCCATCATGGGCCATTCGGTTTTTATCGTGTACTCGATGTAATCGCGAATCAGCGTTTGCAGCTTGATCTGGGCGTCGTCCGGCAAAACGGCGGACAGCACAACGACCGATCGCAGCGCACCGGCTTCCGTGTCGACCGCGAGATTCGCGCGTTCCGTATCGTTCCAGACTTGCGCAGCAGTAAAGGCAATAAGCAAACCGAAGATAACGCCGATTGGCGACAACAGGCCAGGCGAAATCGCCATGAAGGAGCGGCCGTGTCGACCGGCGGCAAGCCGACCTGTGACGATCTGCACCGCCGCACCCGCCAGAAATGTCGCAGCCAGAATGACGACTGCCATTTGCCATATAGGCAGATTGTGTAACCACGTATCGATCATCTGAGCGTGCTCCATACGTAGATAAAAATGGAATCGGGCTTTTGTGGATCAACAGAAACCCTCTTCAGACAGTCGACCGCGTCACCCGCATGTGGATGACTGACAGGCCTCGTCGGTCGCCGACGCCACGGCCCGGATGCGCCGGTTGCCGGAACATGTCCCGTCAAGCTTCTTCGAGCCGCAGGCGCCCAGCCGGCATAACGGTCTCCCCTTCCGGTTTTCGACGTCGTAGAAGCACGACACAGTGTAGCCGCAGGGAAGGCTCGATAGGGCCCGAGCGCCGCCACATCAGCGGCCGGTCGGCAGCATCTGTCGTGCCTGGCGGCATGACGTAGTCGCCCCTTCGTTGCAGCCAATGTTCGCTCGTCGCGGCACGACGCTTGCACGTTCCACGTGCACGACGGCGGCAAGCATCGCGTTGCGGTTCGCAACGGCTGCCCGTCAGCTGCCGCGTCCACCCCACGATCCAAGGAGTCCACCATGGCTAAAGATACGAGCAAGCAATCCGACACCGGGTCCGCCACGGCGAATCCTGTATCGAATGCGATCGAATTGTTGAAGGCGGATCATCGAGCAGTCGAAAAACTGTTCGACGCGTTCGAAAAAGCCGGCAACGACGACCTCGCGGCAAAGGGCACGCTCGCACAGCGAGCATGCGAAGCGCTGACCGTGCATGCAATCATCGAGGAGGAAATCCTCTACCCCGCGGCGCAAAAGGCTTTGGGTAAAGACAAGATCGACGTCGAAGAGGCATTCGTCGAACATTTCCTGGTCAAGACGCTGATCTCGAAGTTCACTACGCTCAAGCCCGGCGAACAAGGCTTCGACGCGACCTTCAAGGTGATGTCTGAACTGGTGCGTCACCACGTCGAAGAAGAGGAAGACGAGCTTTTCCCGGAGTTTCAGAAGAGCGGCGCCGATTTGCTTGCGTTGGGCAAGCAGCTTCACGCCCGCAAGGAGCAATTGCAAAGCAAGCTGGAAGAAGCCGGCAGCAAACTGGTTGGCGACAACACGATCGCTTTCGCCGGATCGGCGTGATGCCGTGCGGCTTGCGAATGCCCTTTCATAGAGCATCACGCTCTTGAAGCACGCGTGCAGACGCAAGCCCTGACCCTGTCCGAGAGGCAAGTCGTGCCTGTCTACCAACGCACTGGACACCCGCTTGACCGCGGGTTCGGCTGGCTGCCTCGCGTCGGCGTCCTTGAATAGCGTCGCCCAGGTTTTCGGGCCGACCACACCATCCACCGAAAGGCCGTGTCCGCGCTGGTGTGCTTCGACTGCAAGCCGCGTGGCACAGAGGTTTTAAGGCGAGGAAAGTTGCCGTTGCGCAAGCGCGTGAAATTGTCGTAACGCTTGCGTCGGTCGACAGGACGATCGCTAACGAAGCTGGCTGATGATCAGCTGCACGGCTTGTCTTTCGCCCGCACCAAGCAGGCGAACAGCAGTCAACGCCGCAATCGATGGTTTCTTCCCAAGCGGTAACCGCACAAATCATCGGCATATGAGCGTTGGCGCACATTCGAACACGCGGACCTGACCTACTACTTCTTATCTGCGGTCATCGCCAGAAGCGAAAGCACTCAATAGAGGCGCTTTGCGCATCTATTTTCCGTTACGCGCGACATCGGCTATTGCCGCCTCACGCGCGCATGATTTGCGAACGCACACACATCCGGTAGCAGGAGATAACCGATGACGAAGCGTGAGGAGAAAGTTGCGCAATGGGAGCTGATACCCGAGCACGAAGTTGCCCGTTATTCCAGCGAACTTGAGGTGATCCGCTCCGCTTTACCGCACGAACTCGTGCGCAATAGCGTCGATACAGGCGGTCAGGCGCCGACCATGGGCAAAGCCGCGGCGATCTTCAGGCGCCCTAGCGAGTTCGGAGAAGCCTACGAAGACTGGCTTCTCGTGTGGAAGGTAGGCGAATCCGACGATGCGGCGCCCAATTCGCATAGCCCGAAGCATAAGCACCGCAGGGTGGTCGGGTATGTGAGGCGCCGACGCGACGGCGCTCATTTGCGGCTCATCGCCCCGTTTGTCGATACCCACGGCGAGCCCGAAGAAGCTCGCAATCCTCATGATCGGCTCGGCAGCAGTTTGACCCCCTGGCATGGCCCAGCTGACGCAGCGCCTGACGAGCCCGGTCAGGTCAAAAACGAAAGCAATATGGATCCTCAGAATTTTGCGGAGCGCGATGAAGCATCACTTGACGAACAACTTCGTCAGACGCACAAATCCATATCCAAGCTATCCGAAAAATTCATTGCTCCCGCCGAGCGATACGGCGACGACATGCGATGGTGGCGCAACCCAAGAGTCGTGAACGCCGACTCCCTCGAAAAGCTATATGAATACCTGAAAAAGACTGCGCTTCGTTTTTACGTGAGTCGTTTCACGCCTGACGAGTGGAAGCAGTCCCAGGCGGATGAATACGAGCTTCCCTTCTACAGGAATTACTCGCTGTTCAAGATCACCACAAAAAGAGAAAACCATCCTGATGAGACGCGCTTTTTCATCGCTCACACGAAGCGCGAACCCGCCCCGGTTTGTGTGCCGCTCAGTACGTCCATCCCCATCTATGCGTTCAACGATCGCCTCGCGGAACGAGGGGAATTGTTGATCGATGCGAGAACGGTAGCGGCCTACCTCGTTTTCTTCAGCCGTTCGATCGACGGCAAGCTTGGACCCTTCTGGATTGTCGAGGAAGACCGCGACTTCGTCTGGACCGGGACCGATGATCGGGCGAACGAAGTGAGGCGGGCCGTCGTACGATCGCTGCAGCCAATTCAACGGTTGCTCGATCCCGACGAATCGAAGAACGACGGACATTATTATCTGACTGCGTTCGTCAATTACGGCGCCTACCTCTTCTTTTCGCGCTTCGACGTCGATGCCCAGGGACATGTCGAAATGCAGGACGACGCGCCCTGTTTTTCGCTGCTGCCGGTGCGGACGCGAGGGCGAAACGCTGAACTGCAGTCCGACCTGCCTGGCAGCGACGTGCTGGACGGCCGCTACATATCGGCTCCCGCCGGGATGCGGGCACACGGCGCCGACCTCGTCGCTGCGGCCGAAAGAACGCTGACGGAAAGCGAGGAAACGCGGCTGCGCGACCACCTGCGGACGCGCAGCATCGTCAATTTCACGCTGCCCGACAAAAACGATTCCAACTATTCCGCCCTATCGCTGAGCATCAGAAGCCTGAGCTTCTATCGTGGCTACTCGCTGATTCGTGTCACCGACCGACGGGGTCTTTACGCAAAATCGTTCTTCATCATTCTCGATGACGCGGGCAACGGCAATGCACCAGCCTGCCACCTCGGCCATTCGATCGCGGACCTTGTCCGATTCAATCAGTCTCTTGCGGAAAGAGGAATACAAGCGCTCAACATCGATTCAACTACGGTGGCCGACTACCTTCAGTTTTACTACAGGCCGTATGTGCAATGCGCGAATCACGAATTTTCAATCGCGGCGAGCCTCGAGGAGTTGCGCTGGTCGAGCCGGCATCGGGCGTCCGGGAACGGCGTTGCGAACGTCAAAAGCAGCTTCGAGCAGATCCACATACTGAAAAGCTTCGAATCGGTACAGGAACACTTCCAGCGTTTCAGATACTTCAAAGGCAGCCCATGCTTTGAGTTGCTCGCGTGCACCTACTCACGAAACGAATTCGCAAGCGCCCGCTTTACGGTAAACGCCGGCGGCACCGTGTTCGGCGGCCCCAGCATGGTGCTCGTCACCGACCCACCGCTGATTCCCGAGATCTACGACGAACGTTGGCAATTCCGAATCAGGGGCAACCATGAATGATCCGAGAGGCGCAAACCTTGTTGCCAGCATAACGGGGCAACAGTTCGTCAACTACCTCCGCGACGGCAAACTTCCTCCCGGCATCGTGATGCCGACCAACCCGAGCGAACCCGCTCTCGAAGTCAATGGCGCCGTCGACTATGGAGGCTGGGACATACCTGAACCCTGTGCTGCCTTCGGCGTGATTTTTCACGGCCACGTCGATCTGGCAAACGCGATGGTCAAGGGAACACTCGATCTTTCCGGCTGCGTGTTCGAAGACGGCTTGCGACTCGACGACGCCGAGATCGGCGGGTCGCTGCGTCTTGCCGGAATTACCGTCGAAAGCCATAGCGGACCGGGAAGCAGCAAACAAAGTCAGCTATTGAGTGTCGTCGGCGCCGTCATCAAAGGACGCGTCGATCTCACTGACGCGACGATCAGAGGCGATATCGAATTGCGGGGTGCGTCTATTGATGGATTCCTCGATCTGACCGGCGTGCAGGCCCAACAAATCCTGCTTGGCGGACTGAATCTGAAGGGTGACCTGAAGCTCGGCCGCAGACTGGACAGCGATGCCCAGGTCAGCCGCGTCGACGAAATCAAGGGATGGGGCATCGAAGTCGGCGGAAGCATCCAGCTATACGAACTTCGCGATCGCATCGTCGAAAGTTCGTCAAGGAGCGAGCTTAAGCTGGATTTTCGCTCTGCGCGGGTCCAAGGATCGGTCTCCGTGATCATTTGGCACGCCGGTGTGCCGAGGAGAAAAAACGACGATGTCAGACGCAAGCGGGTCGACGTGCCCGATCTGAAGTCCGTCGATTTCTCCGGCGCCCGTATCGACGGTGACGTGTCCTTTCTCTCCTGCTACATACTTGAGTATCTCGACTTTAGCGACACACGGATCGCGGGTAACGTTCGGATCGGGATATTCAAGCCGCCGCACGTCGGCTACGAATGTGTAGCAGCGCGGATGAAGACTTTGCATCTCTGCCGGGCAAGGATCGAAGGCTTTCTACATGTGGTCGGCGCGGCGGTGGACGATACGACGGATCTGAACTCGCTGACGTGCCACGGCGTTATCGAGTTCGCGAACGACTACGCGACGCGCGTTGAACTTGGCGGCTCGCTCAACATGGACGGCGTCACCTGCAACTCGACCATCAAGATGCTCGGCATTATCGCGGCTCAATCGGTCAGCATGTTCAGCGTAAAGACACGCAACGTCAAGTTCTGCGTAGCCAAGAAAATCCGTACCGACGATCGCTCGTCAGATAGCGCGCCAGACGCGGACACGATCGGCGTTACAGACGACCGGCCTGCATCAGACAACACGTTTTATCCCTGCCAGATCGGCAATCTCGACATCGAGAACGCACACATACAGGGAACCCTGGATCTGTCGCATCTGCAGATATTCGGCACGCCCCGCCGCGGCGGCATCGGCCTGAAGGTGGTCGATACGCGAATCGACGGCAACCTCGAACTGTGGAGTGCGCGCGCCTTTTGCAAGGAGAGCGATGGCGATTTGGCTGACGACATAGTCAAGCCGTGGGAATTCTCCGCTGCGATAGCGGGCGATGTCGTGATTCAGCGCTCGAAAATCTCGGGGGACGTGGTGCTGACATTCGCCAAAGTGTCGCGCATGATCGACCTGTCAGACTCGAGCGTCGGCGGCGACCTCAAGGCCGCATCGACGCTCACGCACAGCGCACTGGGTGAGAGCGACCAGATTCACGCCGACATGCATGGCCTCGATCCGCTTGCCGGCACCTACAGGGCCGTCTGCAATCAGCTCAAAATGCGCATGCTTCGCTGCGACAACGACATCGATCTGACCGGTCTCACCATCGTCGCCGATTCGAGTGATCAGAGATCGGACGTCGGCGATCTGTCGGCAGGCTATATCGAAGTAAAGGGCGACGTTAAGCTTTATGAAAAAGACACAAGGCAACCGCGCGAAGCGTATGCGATGGTGCCGGGAAAGCTGGTTCTGTCCGACTCGCACATCACGCGGCTGATCGTGTCGGCGTATGGCTTTCCTGCATATGACAACGCGCCGACGCCCGACGCGACCAAGCCTGCCGATGCGATTGGCGTGGCGCGAGACCATCCGGTCGTTGGCAAGCTTCGACACGCCATTCGCCAGCGCATGCCGGCGCACTGGTTTCCTGCGCGTGACGACGCAGCGCCGCGCGACAAGGTCAATGGCGTGACATTGGTGCGTGCGACGCTTGGAACGCTCGAAATACCGGAAGTTGGAGAGCCGCCGCGATATCCCGAATCGATCGATCTCGAAGATGCGGAGATCGGAATCTGGCGAATCGGACAACCCGACTTATCCGATGCAAATCCGCGGCGTACCCGCCTTGAGCGGCTGATAGATCGCATGGTGTACGACTCGCCCGAGCGGCAAGTCGCGCGTCGATATATTCGCTTGCTGGCGAACGACACGTTCCATCGGTCGACTTACAAAGCCGTGGAAGCATCGCTGCGAAATAGCGGCGACGACATACCAGCCGATATCGTCTATCGGGAAATGCACCGCCGGGCACATCGTGAATCGGGAAGCTGGTCGCTGCTGTTCGTTCTCTGGGGTCTATTGCTTCGCTTCGGTACAAACGCCGGGCCGCTTCTGTTCGTGATCCTGGGGCTAGCGATCGTTTCGTTGCCGATCTACCGCAATCCGACCAACTTCGAAGCGTCGCTGCCATTTCTCGCTGCGCATAGAGAGAGCTTCATTGGCCCGAAAGACACGCCGCCGTCGCACGGTGCTCCGCCTGACGTGAAGGGTTGGGGGTGGGATGATGCTGCCATTCTGGCCGTGCATCATCACATTCCTGTCGTGCCGCTCATTGTACGAAACGAATGGGATGCAAAGACGGACCCCGGAATTGCATACGGCGGTAATCAAAAGTGCGAGGAAAGCGATCCGCACGCGCGGTTCTTCACGACGTGCGTTCATCGGGCTGGAGCGCCAGGGGCGCCCCAATTCAAGATCATGCCGATGGGACCTGAAGACTACGTGGCGATGATGGAGATACTCAACTGGATTCTCTGGCCTATCTTGCTGACTTACTGGATTCACAAGGCGATGCGGGAGTGAGGTTCTCTTTCGCCAACCTGAGAGTCACATACGATGCCAACAGCCGGAGTGAAACTAGTCACCCTATCGCACCGGACCACTCGCGGAGACACCCGATCACGACTGAATCGCGAAGAAAGGCGGTGTGCCTTCCGAGAAGTCATCATTGCCCTGGATGCCCATCGTGATGCTCTTGCCGTAGAAGAATGGCATCGCCAGATCCAGTTCTCCCTCTCCGAACAGGGCGATGTTTTGACCGATACCGGCGTGCGCCGCGTTAGAACCGTTGCCCAATTCTGAAATTGCGTTGAACAATGTGAACGAAACACCGAGCGTCGTTCCGCTTACGCTTTGCAACGACGCTGAAATCGTTGTCGGGTCCGACGGACAGAACCATGGCTGGTTCGAAAAGCTCGACGGACACTGACTGATGGACGGGTCCACGAAGAAGTACGCGCCCGAACCGGAGTCGACGATGCCCGCCATAGGCAGACCGTTGAAACTGGCGGTTACCTCGCCAAACACGGTTGTCGTGATCTGCTGCGCGCTCGCCGGCAGTATGTTGTTGCTCTGCGTGTTGACGCCAAAGGTCATCGTGCCCGACGCCGACCCTTGACCGCCTGCGCCGATTGCAGGAAAGCTCAGCGTCACACCGTTGTTGTCCGTTGCGAACAGCGTAATCGGGTTGGGCACTTGCTGCGCCTGCGGAACACCGACACCCGTGCAGTTCGAACCCGCGCAATCGTAGTAAATCGATGCGGCGGCAACCAGGCATGAGGTTTGACAGTCTTGTCGAAGAACGTCCACGCCAATCAGACCATTGGCCCCAAACGACGTAGCACCGTTCGCATCCATCGCGGGACCCGCGTTTGCACAATCGGCGGGAATCGACGCGAACGAGTGGTCGACAATTTGTATCGGCAACGATGAAGCTGTTTCACCGGCAATCTTCAGGTCGACAGTCGAAATCGGACCCCATGCAATTCCAGCGCCGAATTCGACACATTCAGCCAGTGTATTGCCTTGCGCCGCGTCCTTGACGTTGACAAGACCTAACGAAGACGGCACCGCCGACCGCACGAGACGCAAGCCCACCGACCCCGTATCGACCAGAACATGATCGATCGTCGCGCAGTTGCTGGTGCCTGGCGCGCAGATAGTCACAGTGACGTACGGCGCATTCACGAGACCGAACGTGTGGTCCACCGTCACATTGACCGTGTTGGATGCCTGATTTGAGCTGGCAAACTGGTTACTCGCGACGTTACTGCCACCACCGCCGCCACAACCTGCGAGCGCCAGAACGAAAGTGAGCATTGCAAGCAGCTTTTTCATGTCGTCCTCGCTTCTACTGAAGTTCGGTAAGAGAGACGCCGGGCGGAACTGCCGACGGAAGATAGGCATAGCCCTTGAATCGGCCCATGCGGCCAAACGACTGAACCACCAGATCCGGCGAACTCAGTCCTCGTTGGCTCAAACCGCCTACCCGGATCACATCGAGGCCCGAAGGCGTCAGATAGCGCGTCGAATAGGCACCGAGGATGTCCGCAAAGTTTGGCTGCCGCGGACCATTCCAGATGACCGCGAATACCGTATTGCTGGATGTCGCGACATATTCGTGCACGACGGTTCCCGATTTCAGAACGACGACATTCACGCTATACAGCGCATTGGCTGAAGAAGCCGCCGCAGCAGCCTGCGAGGGCGTCGACGTCTGCACGAGCGCAGCGGCTTTCATCACGTTGGACGTAACGTGCGGATTGGCGCCGGTCAACGGAAAACCGCCCAGCGCCGCAACGGCCGCATTTGCAGCAAAGCCGATGCTGACAACTGCTGCCAGTCCAACGAATCTCCATTTCAACGATCTTTTCCCTGTTTCCATGGCTTGTTCTCAATTCGGGTTCAGGTTGTTATGCGCTAACAGCACGCCGATAGCTCATATAACAACCGACCCTCATTCAGAGATCGCCGATAGATTGGGTATTATCGAAATTTGAAAATTGGCTGGATAAACCACACTCCGTTATCTTTGGCTCGCGAGTAGAAACGCTTTCGAATGAGAATGTTTATGTATTTTTGAATTCATTCTTACATTTAAGTATTTCTGTAGCTGACTTTCCGGGTGAGTGTGTAGCCAATGAGGTTTTGAAGCAGACATTGGGCTGACTGGTGTAGGCGGAACTGGCGTCGACGACTTGCGTCGAGAGTTCGTCAATGCGGAAAATGGAATGCTCTGCGATGCGTGCGTGCAAGAACGACGCGCAGACAGCAAGACTCTGGATCAGTCGGCAATATAACTAGCGTTGTCCCACCAGAAAAATCGACATCGACTGGCGCAAACGCCTGGCTTCTTCGTTGAGATCGCTCGACGCCGATGCCACGCCCTGCACACGCAGCACGGCATCGGGTTGCAGGAGCGTGTTTATTTCCTATGCACTCGCACCATCACCTTGAATGGTCCGGATGTGCGGGGATGCCTTCGATCGGGCATTCGGGCGTACCGGGTGCGTTACGCGTGATCGCCTCGGCAGCGTTGCGCGCCGCTTCGGGATCACTGACCCATTGGTGGTAAAAGCCGAATGGGCATGCCGCGACCCCGTGCATGCCGTCGCCGGAATGGATGGTTCCCGTATAGCCCCGGTGCAGCAACTTGTACAGGTGATTCTGCGATTGCATATTGCGCCGTGCGTCGCGAATCAGGCTCACCGACAGTTCCGCGTACTGCACGCCCATTTCCTCCTCACCGCATTCGCCAAGCGTGCGGCCGTCGAAGCCGACAATCGCCGAATGCCCGAAATACGAATACACGCCGTCCCAGCCCGTTGCGTTCGCGACCGCCACGTAAGAGTTGTTCATCCAGGCCATCGTCTTGGCCACCATGACCTGCTGCTCTTTCGCCGGATACATATACCCCTGGCAGCGCACGATCAGTTCGGCGCCCTGCATCGCGCAATCGCGCCAGATTTCGGGGTAGTTGCCGTCGTCGCAGATGATCAGGCTGATCTTCAGCCCCTTCGGCCCCTCGGTGACATACGTGCGATCGCCAGGGTACCAGCCTTCGATCGGCGTCCACGGCATGATCTTGCGATACTTCTGCACGATGTCGCCATGGTTATTGATCAGCACGAGTGTGTTGTACGGCACCTTCTTCGGATGCTCTTCGTGGCGTTCGCCGGTCAGCGAAAAAACGCCCCACACATTGGCCTTGCGACAGGCCGCGCTGAACACTTCGGTCTCCGCGCCGGGAATAACGGACGCCGTCTCGAACATCTCGTCGCGGTCGTACATGATGCCGTGCGTCGAATACTCCGGAAAGATCACGAGATCCATGCCGGGCAGCCCCTGCTTCATGCCGACCACCATGTCCGCGATCTTGCGCGCGTTCTCGAGCACTTCCGCTTTGGTATGCAGCCGCGGCATCTTGTAGTTGACGACGGCTACGCCGACACCGTCCTTGCTGCTCGAAATATCACCGTGTCGCATGGTTGTCCCTCCATCTGCAGTTCAGTTGGTTGATCGCCGTTCGCCGGACGCCGTTACGCGCAGCAAACAGCGGACTTGCAAAACGCGCGGCACGCGAGCGTCAATGGCTGATCATCCACGGCCGGCGGCCGCTTGCCGGGCTCTTCAGCGCGTCCGGTTGCGTGCCGCCGCTCGCGCCGCCGGCGAGCGTGATGCGCGAACCGCTGCAGCAGCCGCACCCGGATGGATGACGAGCTGTCGCGCCGCCCAATTGGCGTGGCTCGTGCGCGGCCCGCTCGTTGGTCGCATGGGCGCTGCGTTGCGTGCCCGACATCAGCGCGAGCGCCGGCGCGCTGATCATGCGCGACGCGCTCGCGCCGCAATCCGGGCAGTGCATCGGAAGATCGCGCGCGGCGACGCTGCGCATCACTGCAAACGGGCCGCACGTCGTGCACTGAAAGTCGTAAACCGGCATGGCTCGCTCCTTCTTTCAACGATCGTCAGGCACGCACCAGGTCGTGCGAGATCGGCATCTCGACGCCGCCCTTCACGTGGCGGATCGGACCGTCGGCATTCGGACGGATGTCGAAATCGAAGATCTGCGTCGGCAGCCACAGCGTCGCGCACGCATTCGGAATATCGACGACGCCGCTGATATGCCCTTGCACGGGAGCCGTGCCGAGCACCGCATACGCCTGCGCGCCCGAATAGCCGAACTTCTTCAGGTACTCGATCGCGTTCAGGCAAGCCTGCCGGTAGGCGATATGCACGTCGAGGTAATGCTGCTTGCCGCTTTCGTCGACGGAAATACCCTCGAAAATCAGGTAGTCGTTGTAGTTCGGCGTGATCGGACTCGGCTTGAACACCGGATTGCGAATGCCGTATTTTTCGACGCCGCCCTTGATCAGGTTCACGCGCATATGCACCCAGCCGGCCATTTCAATGGCGCCGCAGAACGTGATTTCGCCGTCGCCCTGGCTGAAGTGAAGATCGCCCACCGAGAGACCGGCGCCGTCCACATACACCGGGAAATACACTTTCGAGCCGCGCGACAAATCCTTGATGTCGCAATTGCCGCCATGCTCGCGCGGCGGCACCGTGCGTGCGCCGTCCGCCGCCGCCTTCGCCTTCGCGTCGCCGCCGAGCTTACCCATATGCGCGGTGGCCGCGAAAGGCGGATTGGCGAGCGGCGGCACGCGGGCAGGCTCGGTTGCGATCAGCGCCGCTTCGCGGGTGTTCCACGTTTCGAGCATCTTCGGGTCGGGCAGGCAACCGATCAGCCCCGGATGAATGAGGCCGGCGAAATTCACACCCGGCACATGGCGCGAGCTCGTATAGAGGCCGTGAAAATCCCAGATCGATTTCTGTGCGCTCGGAAAATGGTCGGTCAGAAAGCCACCGCCATTGGACTTCGAAAAGAAACCGTTGAAGCCCCACTGGCTATCGGGCCGCGCGCCGATATCGAGCAGGTCGACCACCAGCAGATCGCCCGGCTCCGCGCCGCGCACGCCGACCGGACCGGACAGGAAGTGCACGATCGACAGATCGATGTCGCGCACATCGTCGGCGCTGTCGTCGTTCTTGATAAAGCCGCCGGTCCAGTCGTAGGTTTCGAGAATGAAGTCGTCGCCCGGATTCACCCAGCACGCCATCGGGATATCCGGGTGCCAGCGGTTGTGGACGTTCTCGTTTTCGTACGCCGACTGGTTCAGGTCGACCTTGATCAGGGTATCGGTCATCTCACACGCTCCTCGTTTTCATTGACTCAAACATAGGCGGGCGGCCCGTGCCGCCGCACGCAACCCGCTCGACTGCGGACCATCTTTTTCACACCGCTCGCTTCATGTCTCACACGGACAGGTATTCGCGAATCCGTCCGGTGTCGCCGGCGTCGCGCGTGCTCTGATGCACGAAGCGGCCGCCTTCGATCACGAACAACCGGTCCGCCACGTCGAGCGCGAAGCTCAGCACCTGCTCGGACACGAGAATCGCGATGTCCCGCGTCTTGCGGATTTCGTTGAGCGCCTTCGCGATGTCCTTGATTACCGACGGCTGGATGCCCTCGGTCGGCTCGTCGAGCAGCAGCACTTTCGGGTCCGTCACGAGCGCGCGCGCGATCGCGAGCTGTTGCTGCTGTCCACCGGACAGGTTGCCGCCCTTGCGCTTGCGCATGTCGAACAGCACCGGAAACAGCGCATAGATATCGTCGGGCACCTGTTTGCTCTGCGCGTTTTCCAGACCGGTCTGAATGTTTTCCTCGACAGTCAACCCGGAAAAAATCTGCCGCCCCTGCGGCACATAGCCGATGCCCTGCGCGACACGCCGATAGCTTTCTTCGCGCGTCACATCCACGCCGCCCACCTTCACCGAGCCGCGACGCGACGGCAGAATGCCGATCAGCGTCTTGAACAGCGTGGTCTTGCCCATCCCGTTGCGGCCCATCACGGCCACGGTCTCCTTGCTCGCGACATCGAAGCCGATGCCGTGCAGCACCTCGCTTTGCCCGTAGCTGACCACCAGATCGTCGACTTGCAGCATGCGCCCCCCTTCAATGCCCGAGATAAACGTCGATCACGCGCGGATCGCCCTGCACCTGCGCCATCGGCCCTTCCGCGAGAATCTTTCCCTGGTGCATCACGGTCACCTTGTGCGCGATGCGCTCGACGAACGCCATATCGTGTTCGATCACAATCATCGAGCGGTTCTGGCAGATACGCTCCAGCAGCTCCGCCGTGATCTCGCGCTCGCGCACGCTCATGCCCGCGATCGGTTCGTCGAGCATCAGCAGCTCCGGCGCCTGCATCAACAACATGCCGATCTCGAGCCACTGCTTCTGTCCATGCGACAACAAACCCGCTTCGAGATCGAGCGACGCGGCAAGACCGATTTCATCGGCAACCGATTGCACACGGTCCGCGACTTCCGGATCGCGCCGGTACGCAAGCGCGCCGAACACGCCGCGTCCGCGCGGATACGACACCTCGAGGTTCTGCGCGACCGTCAGGTTTTCGTAGATCGAGGGCGTCTGGAACTTGCGGCCGATGCCCTTGCGCACGCGGCGGAACTCCGCGAGGCTGGTGATCTCCTCGTTGCGAAACTTGATGCTGCCGGCCGTTTCGCGCGTCTTGCCGCAAATCAGGTCGAGCAGCGTTGTCTTGCCCGCGCCGTTCGGGCCGATCACCACGCGCAGTTCGCCGCGTTCGAGATACAGGTTCAGCGAATCGATCGCCTTGAAGCCGTCGAACGACACGGTCAGGTCTTCGATCGCCAGCAGAAAATCGCTATTGCTCATCGCCCGCACTCCGTTGGTAAGCGGCGCCGCGCAACGCGCGTTGCACACGCGCGCGCACGTGCTGTTCATACAACCCCGCCAGCCCATTCGGGAACGCCATCACGACGCCGATGAACATCGCGGCCATCAGGTACAGCCACAGGTTCGGAAAGCTTTCCGAAAACCACGTCTTGCCGAGATTGACGAGCACCGCGCCGTACACCGCGCCGACCAGCGACATGCGGCCGCCGACCGCCGCGTAGATCACCATCTCGATCGACGGCACGATGCCGACGAACGACGGCGACATAAAGCCGACCTGCAGCGTGAACATCGCGCCGCCGAGCGCCGCGAGCAGCGCCGCAACGCAGAATGCGAACACCTTGAACATCGCCACGTCGTAACCGGAGAAGCGCACGCGGTCTTCCTTGTCGCGCATCGCGAGCAGCAGCGTGCCGAGCTTGCTGCGCTGGATCCAGCGGCACCATAGCAGCGCGACGAGCAGCAGCACCGCGTTGACGAAATACAGAATCAGCTTTGCATGCGTCGTGCGGATATCCCAGCCGAGCAGCGTGCGCAAATCCGTGATGCCGTTCACACCGCCCGTGAACCCCTGCTGCCCGATAATCAGCACCGACAGGATCAGCGCGACGGCCTGCGTGATGATCGCGAAATAGACGCCGCCCACGCGCCGCTTGAACATCGGATAACTGACGATCAACGCAACCACCGTGGGCACGACGAGCACCGCTAACAGCGCGAATGGCAGGGAATGAAACGGCTTCCACCAGAATGGCAGCGCGGTGACCTGGTTCCAGTCCATGAAGTCGGGAATGCCGGGCGTGGTCTGCGTTTTCGTCGCAATCGGATCGGACGCTTCGAGCTTCAGGAACATCGCCATCGCATAGCCGCCGAGACCGAAAAACACCCCTTGGCCGAGGCTCAGCACGCCGCCATAGCCCCATGCGATCACGAGTCCGATCGCGACGAACGCATAGGTCAGGTACTTGCCCATCAGGTTCAGTCGGAACGCGTCGAGCGCGAGCGGGAAGACAATCAGGATCACAATTGCGAGCAGCACGATGCTGCCATATCCGGATGCCTCCACGCGCGCGGCGAGCGCACGCCAGCCGCCTGCCGCAGCCGGCGCTTTGCTGCGGGCCGCTGCCGGACTCGCCAGGGGATTCATGGGTTCCATGTCCATCTCTCCGAACACGTTGATCGATCAAGGGAAGCCGGATGCACGAACGGTTCGGGCTTCATACGCGCCGCACTTTCGAAGCGAACAGTCCTTGCGGGCGCAACATAAGGATGATCACCACCATCAGCAGCGTGAGCACACGCGCGTTGGAACCGGACAGGAAGAACTCGCTGATCGATTGCGTCTGCGCAATGCCGAACGCCGAGGCAACCGTGCCGAGCAGGCTCGCCGCACCGCCGAAGGTGACCACGAGAAACGAATCGACGATATAAAGCGAGCCGCTCGTCGGGCCCGTCGAGCCGATCGCGGTGAAAGCCGCGCCTGCCACGCCCGCGACGCCGCAGCCGATCGCGAAGGTCACGCGGTCGGTCAGCTTCGTGTTGATGCCGGCGGCGTTCGCCATCGGCCGGTTCGCGACGGTGGCCCGCACCCGCAGCCCCCAGCGCGAGCGATACAGTGCGAGCAGCAGACCGCCTGTCATCAGCAACGCGAGCGCCATCACGAACATGCCGCTCACCGGAATGTCGAGGCCTTGCGCCGGTTCCCACGAACCCATCAGCCAGTCAGGCAGCGCGGGACTCACTTCCTTCGGACCGAACGTCGAGCGGAACACCTGCTGCATGCCGAGACTCAGGCCCCAGGTGGCGAGCAGCGTGTCGAGCGGGCGCCGATACAGATGGCGAATCAGCGCCCACTCGGCCAGCCAGCCCGCCGCGAACGCAATAACAAACGCCGCGATGATCGCGAAGAAGAAGTACACGGGCGCAAATGCGTGCCAGACGTTCTGCGCGAACAACGAGAACAGGTACACCGTGTACGCGCCGATCGTCATGAACTCGCCGTGCGCCATATTGATGACGCCCATCTGGCCGAAGATCACCGCAAGCCCGAGCCCCATCAGCAGCAGCACGCTGAACAGGCTCAAGCCGGCGAAACCCTGCATCAGCGTGATGTTGAGAATGTCGGTTGGCGACATCGAAGTTCTCCCAGGTTCAGCGGGCGCACGCCCGCTGTGGCACCTCAGTTGCACACGGTTTACATGTAGCCCTTCGGGAACGGATCAGGCTTGATCGGACCATCCGATTGCGCGACCACCTTGAACTGCCCGTCGGCCTGGCCTTCGCCGATCAGCGAGCGGCTCCACAGGTGGTGATTCGCGTCGACCTTCGCGTAGCCCTGCGGCGCGTTGTTCAATTCGATATTCGGCGACGCGGCGACGACCTTGTCGACGTCGAAGCTGCCTGCGCGCTCGCACGCGGCCTTCCAGATCCACGGCCCGAGATACGCGGCCTGCGTCACGTCGCCGATCACCGCGTGCGGCCCGTATTTCGCCTTGAAAGCCGCCACGAATTTCTTGTTGTTGTCGTTCGTGAGCGATTCGAAATACTTCATCGACGAATAGAAGCCCGCGAAATTCTCGCCGCCAATGCCGAGCACTTCGTCTTCCGTGACCGACAACGTCAGCAGGAACTGCTTCTGCGGCGTAATGCCGGCAGCCTTCAGCTGCTTGTAGAACGCGACGTTCGAGCCGCCGACCACGGTCGCAAAGATGCAGTCCGGGCGCGCGAGCTTGATCTTGTTCATCAGCGAATTGAATTCGGTCGTGCCGAGCGGGTAATACTCCTCGCCGACCACCTTCGCGTGCAGGTGCTGTTCGATATGGCGCCGCGCGATCTTGTTCGACGTGCGCGGCCAGATGTAATCGGAGCCGATCAGGAAGAAGGTTTTCGCCTTCTTCGTCTGCGACGCCCAGTCGAGCGCCCACAGAATCTGCTGGGTCGCTTCCTGGCCCGTATAGAAAACGTTCTTCGACTGTTCGAGCCCTTCGTAGAACGTCGGGTAGTACAGCAGGCCGTTATCCTTTTCAAAAACCGGCAGCACCGCCTTTCGCGAAGCCGACGTCCAGCAGCCGAACACCGCGGCGACGTGATCGTTTTCGAGCAGCTTCTTCGATTTCTCCGCGAACGTCGGCCAGTCCGACGCGCCGTCTTCCTGAATGATCTGGATCTTGCGGCCGAGCACACCGCCCATCGCGTTGATCTGCTCGATCGCCAGACGTTCGGCCTGAATCGAGCCGGTCTCCGAGATCGCCATCGTGCCGGTCGCCGAATGCAGCTGACCCACCGTCACCGTCGTGTCGGTGACCGCGAGGCCCGTCGTGTTGACTTTCGCCGTAGGCGCCCCTTGCGCAAACGACACGCGCGGCATGCCGAGCGCCATCAGCGGCGCCGCGGCCAGGCCGCCGATCAAACGCCTGCGCAAAGGCGAAGGCGCTTCGCTCGCGGCGGCGGGCTCGGCTGCGGGGTCTTCGAAACGATCGTCTACGGCCATCTTTGTTCTCCTTGTCTGATCCGCGAGGCGGGGTGTGTCGCCGGCGACGTCCGGCGCCATGTGGCCGCAATGTAGGAAGACAATTTCGACGCCGATATACGTCGATTGACGTATATCGGCCAAAAAAAATGGCCCGTAACTTGCTCCGTGCATCGACCCGCCCAGTGCGCGCACTAAACTGGATCATCCGCTATGGCTCAGGTGCACCAGACTGCATCGCCCCCGTCCACGACGCAGCGCATCGTCAAGATCCGGCGCGATTACAACGCATGGGTGGGAGACGAAACGCTCGAGGACTACGCGCTGCGCTTCACGCCGCGTTCGTTCAGGCGCTGGTCGGAGTTCCGGGTGGCGAACACGGCGATCGGCGCGGTATCGTTTCTCGCGCTGGAGGCGATCGGCGGCGCGCTCGTCATCAACTACGGCTTTACGAACGCGGTCTGGGCCATCGCGGCCGTCTCGGTGCTGATCTTTCTGACGAGTTTGCCGATCAGCTACTACGCGGCGCGCTACGGCGTCGATATGGACCTGCTTACGCGCGGCGCGGGCTTCGGCTATATCGGCTCGACGCTGACGTCGCTGCTCTATGCAAGCTTCACGTTTATTTTTTTCGCGCTTGAAGCGGCGATCATGTCGCTCGCGCTGCAGCTGTACTTCAATATCTCGATCGACATCGCGTATGTGATCAGTTCACTCGCGGTGATACCGGTCGTGATGTTCGGCATCACGCTGATCAACCGCCTGCAGAGCTGGACCCAGCCGCTGTGGCTCGTGCTGTTCGTGCTGCCTTACGCGGCGGTGCTGTGGCACAGCCCGGGGCTGCTCGCCGACTGGACCACCTTCTCCGGCCTCGCGGCGGGCGGCCATGAGTTCAATGTGATCGCGTTCGGCCAGGCGTGCACCGTCGTGTTCGCGCTGATCGTGCAGGTGGGCGAGCAGGTCGACTATCTGCGCTTCCTGCCGCCGCTCACCGAACACAACCGGCGGCGCTGGTGGATCGCGCTGCTCGCCGCCGGCCCCGGCTGGATCCTGCCGGGTGCGTTGAAGATGCTCGGCGGCGCGTTTCTCGCGTTCGTCGCGATCCAGTATGAGATCGACGTCGGCCGCGCCGCACAGCCCACGCAGATGTATCTGATCGCGTATCACCATCTGTTCGACCCGCTCGGGCTCGCCGCATGGGCGCTGCCGGCAATGACGCTGTTCGTGATCGTGTCGCAGCTGAAGATCAATGTGACCAATGCGTACGCCGGCTCGCTCGCATGGTCGAACTTCTTCGCGCGTCTGACGCACAGCCATCCGGGCCGGATCGTCTGGCTCGTGTTCAATGTGCTGATCGCGCTGCTGCTGGTCGAAATGGGCGTGTTCGAGGCGATCGGCAAAGTGCTGTCGCTTTACGCGAACATCGCGATTGCGTGGATCGGCGCGCTATTCGCGGACCTGGTCGTCAACAAGCCGCTCGGCTACAGCCCGCGGCATATCGAGTTCAAACGCGCCCACCTGTACGACGTCAATCCGGTCGGCGTCGGAGCGATGCTGATCGCCGCGATCGTCGCGGCGTGCGCGCATCTGGGCGCATTCGGCGTGCTGGCTCAGGCGATGTCGTCTTATATCGCGTTCGGCGTCGCCTTCGTCAGCGCGCCCGTCATCGCGATCGCGACGGGCGGCCGCTTCTATCTGGCGCGCGCCGCGGAGCCGCCCGGGCCCCATGCGACGCGGCGCTGCGTGATCTGCGAGAACGAATTCGAGTATGACGACACGGCGCACTGCCCCGCATACGGCGGCACGATCTGCTCGCTATGCTGCTCGCTGGACTCGCGCTGCAACGACTGCTGCAAACCGCACGCCCGCTTCGGCTCGCAATTGAATGGCGCCGTTCATCGTTTTTTTCCGGGCGCGACACTGGGGCCGACCGCATTGCGTCTTGCCCGCTATCTGAGTCTGGTGGCGGCGATGCTGGCGCTGCTCGGGGTCGTTCTGTACCTCGTGTGGTCGCAAAGCGCGCGCACGCTCGGGCCGCTCGATATGCCCGCGTGGAACGCGCTGGCGCACAGTTATGTGACGGTATTCTTCGCGCTGTCGCTGGTCGGGTGCATCTTCGCGTGGTGGCTCGTGCTCGAACGCGAGAACCGGCACGTCACGCAGGAGGAGTCGCAGCGCCAGACCGAGCTGCTGATGCTCGAAATCGACGCGCACCAGAAGACCGATGCGGCGCTCAAGCGCGCCACCGAAGCCGCGAAGTCCGCGAACCAGGCAAAGAGCCGTTACGTGACCGGCCTGAGCCATGAACTGCGCACGCCGCTCAATAGCATCCTCGGCTACGCGCAACTGCTGCTGCAGACGAAAGACGAAATTCCCGCCGGCCGTCATCACGCCATTCAGACCATTCAGCGCAGCGGCGAGCATCTGCTCGCGCTGGTCGACGGCCTGCTCGACGTCGCGCGCATCGAGGCGGGCAAGCTGCAGCTGAACGTGACGAAGGTGTCGCTGCCGGACTTCATTTCGCATCTGAGCGCGATGCTGCGGCCGCAAGCGGCCGAAAAGGCGTTGACGTTCGATGTGGAGACCATCGGCCGCTTGCCGCGAATCGTGCGCTCCGATGAAAAGTGCATGCGCCAGATCCTGATCAACCTGATCGGCAACGCGATACGCTTCACCGCGGCCGGTACGGTGACACTGCGTGTCAGCCATGCGTGGGACACGGTGACATTCGAAGTCGTGGATACCGGTCCGGGCATCGCGGCGGCCGATCTCGAACGGCTCTTCATGCCATTCGAACGTGGCTATGCAGCGCGCGAGCACGACCATGGAGCGGGCCTCGGGCTCACCATCTGCCAGTTGCTGACGCACGCATTGGGCGGCAGCCTGGAAGTCGACAGCGAGCCCGGCCGCGGCACGCGATTCGTGGTCAAGCTGTTTGCGCCCGAGATTCATGGGATGGAAGACCAGCCGTCGGCTAGCGGCGGCGTACGCGGCTACCGCGGCGCACGCCGCACCGTTCTGGTGGTGGACGACCTGCCGGAGCAGCGCGCGATCGTCGTGCAGGTGCTCGCGCCACTCGGCTTCACGGTGGTTGAAGCCGCCAGCGGACCCGACGCATTGCGCTGGCTCGGCGTTCACCTGGCGGACGCGATCATTATGGACATCTCGATGCCAGGCATGGACGGATACGAAACCAGCCGGCTGATTCGCAGCAGTCAGCTCAGCGCAGCGCCGATCATGCTGCTGTCCGCCAACGCATTCGCCGACGACCGCGAACGCGCGGCGGCGATCGGCTGCGACGACTATCTGGTCAAGCCGCTGCAAGTCCCGCTGCTGCTGGAAAAGCTCGCGAGCCTGCTGCAGATCGAATGGATCGTGACGTCTGAAACCGCCGATGCAACGAAGATCGCATCGCGCGTGCCGCCGCTTGCGGCGCTCGCGCGGCGCGCGTTGCCGCGCGCGCTACGCGACTCGCTCGCAGCGCTGCTGGAAATGGGCTATGTGCAGGGGATCGTCGAACAGATCGACGCAGCGGCTGCGCAGTGGCCCGAATGGCAGACCGAACTGACGGCGCTGCGCACGCATGCGCAGCATTTCGAGCTGGACGAATTCGAACGTCTGCTGGCTCGCTTCCCACGTGACTCCGATGGCTGAAGACTACGTTGACCTCTCCGGCACGACCGCAGCGGATTTCGCGGGCGATCGCAACGTCGTATTGATCGTCGACGATACGCCGGACAACCTCGCGCTGCTGTCCACCACGCTGCAAGCGGCCGACTATGCGGTGCTCGTCGCGCTGAACGGCGAGGCGGCGCTGAAGTGTCTCGCGCGCGTGACGCCGGACGTCGTGCTGATGGACGCGATGATGCCCGGTATGGACGGCTTCGAGACCTGCCGGCAGCTGAAGCTCGACAGCCGTCATGTGCATCTGCCGGTGATTTTCATGACCGCGCTGACTGAAACGGAACACGTTGTGCAAGGGTTTCGCGTCGGCGGCATCGACTACGTGACGAAACCGGTCAAGCCTAACGAGGTCTGCGCGCGCATTGCCGCGCATGTGCGGCGTGCGAAGGCACAGCGGTATTCGGATGCCGTGCTGGGTCTCGACGGACGCGCGGCGCTGATCTCAGCGTCCGACGGCGCGATCCGCTGGCAGAATTCATTGGCGTCGTCGCGGCTCGAGCACTATGCGGCGCACGCGCGGGGCGGAACGCGCGAAGCGCACGGAGCACACGAAGCGCACCAGGTGCCCGACCGCTTGCCCGCGGCGCTGCTGAACTGGTTCACCACATGGATCGAACGTGGCTGTGATGCGCAGGCCGTGTGCGAAATCAACACGGATGGCGTGCGCCGCACGGCGCGCGTGTCGGGCAGCCCGGCACGCGGCGAGTGGATACTAATTCTGGAAGAATTCGACGATGCCGCGCAGACAGGCTTACTGGCCGCACAATTCGGACTGACTTCGCGCGAGGCCGAGGTGCTGCTTTGGCTGTCGCGCGGCAAGACGAACCGCGATATCAGCGAGATTCTGAATATGGCCGTTCGCACCGTCAACAAGCATCTCGAACATCTGTTCGGTAAGCTGCATGTCGAAACGCGCTCTTCCGCGGTTGCATTGGCGGTGAAAGCGGTGAACCGGCATTAGGGCGCCAGTTAAGGACGCCCGTTAAGCGCGACGCCCGTACGCCGATGTCAGATCGAGCGCCAACGCTTGCGCGACTTCGATGCCGTCGATGGCCGCCGAATAGATCCCGCCCGCATACCCCGCGCCTTCGCCCGCCGGATACAAACCTTCGACGTTCATGCTTTGATAATCGTCTTTGCGACGAATCCGGATGGGTGACGAGGTGCGCGTCTCCACGCCGGTGAGCACGGCATCGTGCATCGCGAAGCCTGAAATCTTCTTGTCGATCTCGGGCAGTGCTTCACGGATCGCGTCGATCACATAGTCGGGCAGCGCGGTGCTGAGATCGGTCGGATGCACGCCCGGCTTGTACGACGGCACCACGGAGCCAAGCGACGTCGACGGCCGGCCGGCGATAAAATCGCCGACCCGTTGACCCGGCGCGTGGTAATTACCGCCGCCGAGTTCGAATGCGCGCTCTTCCCATTTACGCTGGAACGCGATACCCGCCAGCGGACCGCCGGGATAGTCTTCCGGCGTGATACCCACAACGATGCCCGCATTCGCGTTGCGCTCGGCTCGCGAATACTGGCTCATGCCATTCGTGACCACGCGGCCAGGCTCCGAGGTCGCCGCGACCACCGTGCCGCCCGGGCACATGCAAAAGCTGTAGACGGCCCGCCCATTGCTACAGTGATGGACCACCTTGTAGTCGGCCGCGCCAAGCTGTTTGTGGCCCGCAAACTTGCCGAAGCGCGCGCGATCGATCAACCCCTGCGGATGTTCGATACGAAAACCCAGCGAAAACGGCTTGGCTTCGATATACACGCCGCGCTCGTGCAGTATCTGGAAGGTGTCGCGCGCGCTATGGCCCACGGCCAGCACCACGTGATCGCAGCGCAATGTCTCGCCGTTCGAGAGCTTGAGCGAACGCACCTTGCCCTGATCGATTTCGATGTCGTCGACCCTGGTTTCGAAGCGCACTTCGCCGCCCAGCGCCTCGATGGTCGCGCGCATTTTCTCCACCATGCTGACGAGGCGGAACGTGCCGATATGCGGCCGGCTCAGGTACAGAATGTCTTCCGGTGCGCCCGCCTTGACGAATTCCTCCAGCACTTTGCGGCCGTAGTGGTTCGGATCCTTGATCTGGCTGTACAGCTTGCCGTCGGAAAACGTTCCGGCTCCGCCTTCGCCGAACTGCACATTGGATTCGGGGTTGAGGACTGATTTGCGCCACAGGCCAAAGGTGTCCTTGGTACGCTCGCGCACGGCTTTGCCACGCTCGAGGATGATGGGCCGGAACCCCATCTGCGCGAGAATCAGTCCTGCGAACAGGCCGCACGGCCCCATGCCGATGACGACCGGGCGAAGGGACGCGGTGTGCTCGGCGGCCTTTGCGACAAAGCGGTATGCCATGTCCGGCGTCAACCCGCAGTGCGGCTTGCCGGCGAGCCGCTTGCGTGCGGCCGCTTCGTCCTTGACTTCGACATCGACGATATAGGTCAGCTTGATGTCGGCGCGCTTGCGTGCATCGTGCGCACGGCGGAACACGGTGTAACGGACGAGCGCCTCTGCCGTTACGCCGAGATCCGCGAGGCGTGCGCGAATCGCCGCTTCGAGATCGCTTTCGGCATGGTCAAGGGGGAGTTTGAGTTCGCTTAGACGTAACATGAGTACCGGGATGCGGCCACCACGGCATCGTGGCGGTGTTGAAACAGACGGTGCGGATTGAGCGAATCGGGCGCCGCTCACTGCGACCCGCTATTTTACCGACTATTTCATGCTCCCGGACGAACGGCGCTTTGCGTGCGAGGTCAGAGCCGAGTCTGTCCTCGCGACGTGGCTGTTTCAACGAAACCGCTGGAGTGAAGGACTCTCCGCCTGTTCGGGCAGCTTGAGCATCGCAGGCAGGGCACTCAAAGCCGGCATGCCGCTCATATCGGCCCAGCGGCCATCGCCGGTTTTGTAAATGATTGTCGGTGTGCCGTCAAAGCCCATGGTCTGGAAGAGGTGGGCGTTCCTGTTCAGCTTCGACTGGGCTGCGAACGAAATAGGATTCGATGGTTTGATGCCGCCGGATTCAGTGGCTTCCGAGAACTTCACTTCGTTCTCGCGCAAGAGCGCGGCGCCATCGTTGGCATCGAGCAGCGCTGCCGCCTTGCCGGATGAATCGGGTTTGAGGAAGCCCATTGGAATCCAGCGCACTTGCAGCCCTACCGCCTCATAGGGCTGGAAAGCCTCCCATGCGTAGTGACAGAAAATGCAGTTCGGGTCCATGAAGACATAGATGGTCGACTTCACCTTGTCACCTGTCGCACCTTCGACGATGACCGACGTCTGGTCCAATTGCGCAGCGGCGGACGCAGACAGATAGGTCTGCGCCGGCTGATCGGCTGCGTGAGCGACGCTCGAAGCGGCCAGGAATATCGCCAGAATGGCGGGCCTGAAAATTTTCATTTGTCTGCAACTCCACGCAAATACACGTCACCCCTCCCTAGTCTTTCGCGACCGTGCTCGGCTCCACTACCCGGAAATGCCAACCATCGTGCTCTTTAACGTACACCGCGACGATATGGCCGCCCTCCTGCCGGAATGTCCCGTCGCCCTTCGGCACTTCGACGGAAAACTCCGCAATGCTGAAGCCTCCCTGGCCTTGCGCGCCCGCCTCGATCACGTGGATGTGATGTTCCTTCGCGCCTGAGCCGAAGCGCTGCTCATAGTACTGCTTGAGCGCCGCGCGCCCTTTGATGATCTTGCCGGCCGGAGACACCAGCACGCCATCCTCGGCATACAACTGCGCCATCGCATCGGCATTCTTCGCCGCATAGTTGCTGTCGTAAAGCTGCCCGAGCTTAGCTGCCGCGGATTGCGCTTCCTTTGCCGAAGGCAGCGACGCGTTCGCGCCAGGTGTTGCCGCGTAGGTGAATGTGCTTGCCGCGAAAAGCGCGACAAGCAGAAGCGGTACGTTTCTTTTCACGTTGAAACTCCGTTGATCGAATGGCGTGGCGATACACCTGCTGAAGAAGGTCGGCTATGGAGTCGGCCGCGATCGGCTTAACTGACAGTCGACAGTGCGCGAAACCAATTGAAGCGCGAGCACATCCATATTGAACATCCGCGATGGCCTTCGGACGATAGCATGTAGATCAGGCGCCCGCATTTCGAAGAGCTTTCGACGTGGCCTTGTTTAAATCTATGTGCGCTGCGGCAAGGATGGGTACGGCTATAGCACGCAACGAATCAGGGAGAATCCCGCCATTGCAGGCTGCGTGATGAGAGCGATGATCGGCGTCTGATGTCGACGCCCTCCTCCGCTTGATGTCGACATCACTCGACCAGGACCGTTCAGACGAGTGCCGTCCCGAACAGTCGATAAGGTATCCATAGCTATAGCGCTATAGAAAACCTCTCGGCGCAAATGGGCGGAACGGCGCCGGAACCAGCACGCGGTGTCTCGAATCCTTGCTGTCACGCGCGAACTCTGCGTTCACACGTCGCCCTCCAACGTTATTCCAGCGTCGCGAATCACTTGCAGAAACGCTGTCGTATCGCCGACGGCAGCGGCGGCCTGCTCCGCAAGCCGCCACATGTGCGAAGACTTTTCCGCGTTCGCGATCATTCTTTCGAGAACGGCTGAATGGGCGAACCCGCGAGCCGCCGCTGCGCCGAAAGCGACATCCAGAATACGTCGGGCCGCCGCTCGGGCGGCGCCCGGCACCGACGGCGCACGATAGACAAGAAAGCCCGCCATCAGCAAAAATTCCGCCGGGCTGATGTGGTGGCCTTCGCCGACAGGCACGCCGTCCGCGTTGTGCTTACCTTGCGTCATGCATGGCCTCTCGCTTTGAAGCATTGAGCGCTGTGAAGATGCGAATTCGCGTCGATTCGAGTTCACCAGCCGCCCCACGGCGGCCGGGTTGCTGCGCGCGGCACTGCGCGCCTTCTCGATGTCGGGGGAGAGGTCGGAGGGTCCGCAGACTGACTCGTACAACAAATTATCCGCGAGGCATCGAAACGCGTCGATTCACGCCGGAAATTACGCAGTAACGAGAATTCTGAGTCCCGTCCAGATTGCGCGTCGCTGGAGACCAACGCGCAACATAACCCGCCTTTATGACATTTGTGCGGCGAGAACAACCGGCAGTGGTTTACAAATTGCCGACGAAAAACATGCTCTTAGGTGACGCTCGAAATTAAGCGAAAAAAACACATTTTCTCGGGTCGCGATTCGTATATTCTTGTCGTCGCTCCGTTTTCCGGTAAGCAGCCTTAGCTGCGCTCCAGACCATCAATCCCGTTCCAATGCTCGCTGGAGCGATGCTGGCTGCGCTCCTGTGGACTGTCTCCGAATTCCCGACCATTGCCGATACCCGGCGAGTACCCTGCGGGCGACTGGCTCTAGCAGACAATTTTCTTTGCGATCATCTATGAAAACATTGTTTTTGCAGGCACCTTCGTTCGACGGGTTCGATGGCGGGGCGGGCTCGCGATTCCAGACAAAGCGCGAGATCAAGTCATTCTGGTATCCGACGTGGCTCGCGCAGCCCGCCGCGCTGATCGAAAACAGCCGCGTACTCGATGCGCAAGCCGACAGCCTGTCGCTCGAGGCGTCGCTGGACATTGCTCAAGAATACGACCTCGTCATCATTCACACGAGCACGCCGTCGTTCCCGAGCGATGCCCAATTCGCAGAGCACCTGAAGCGCCGTCGATCCACGATACTCGTCGGCATGGTCGGGGCAAAAGTCGCCGTCGATCCGCACGGCTCGCTGACCGCATGCGACGCGCTCGACTTCGTGTGCCGCGAAGAATTCGACTTTACGTGCCGCGATATCGCGCAAGGGCTGGCGTTCGAAACGATTCCCGGCATGAGCTATCGTCTGCCCGATGGCGGGATCACGCATAACGAAGCCCGGCCCATCCTTGAAGACATGGACCAGCTGCCGTTTGTCGCGCCCATCTATAAGCGCGATCTCAAGTCGGAGAATTACTTCAGCGGCTATCTCAAGCACCCGTATGTGTCGATCTATACGGGGCGTGGCTGCAAATCGAGGTGCACCTTTTGCCTCTGGCCGCAGACGGTTGGCGGCCACAACTATCGCACACGGTCGGTCGAGCATGTCCTCGAAGAAGTGAAATGGATCAGGGACAACATGCCCGAAGTCAAGGAGATCATGTTTGACGACGATACCTTCACCGATTTAAGACCGCGAGCCGAAGAGATCGCGCGCGGTCTTGGCAAGCTGGGTGTGACGTGGTCGTGCAACGCGAAAGCGAACGTGCCTTATTCAACCCTCAAGGTGATGAAGGACAACGGTCTGCGGCTCCTGCTGGTCGGCTACGAATCAGGCGACGACCAGATCCTCGTGAATGTCAAAAAAGGGATGCGTACCGACGTGGCACGCCGCTTCACCGAGGATTGCCGCAAACTCGGTATCAAGATTCACGGCACGTTCATTCTTGGGCTTCCCGGCGAAACGCGCGACACGATCGAGAAAACCATCAAGTTCGCGAAAGACATCAATCCGCACACGATCCAGGTGTCACTCGCCGCGCCCTATCCCGGTACGAGCCTTCATAAGCAGGCGGTCGAAAATGGCTGGCTGCAGGAAAGCAAAGTCATCAATCTCGTCAGTTCCACGGGCGTCCAGGTTTCAGCAATCGGCTATCCGCACCTGTCGCGCGAAGAGATCTATCACAGCGTCGAGCAGTTCTATAAGCGCTTCTACTTCAGACCGACGAAGATCTGGGAAATCGTCCGCGAGATGCTGGTCAGCTGGGAGATGATGAAGCGGCGCCTGCAGGAAGGCGTCGAATTCTTCCGCTTTCTGCGTGCGCGCGAGGCGTGAGCCCCGCGCATTGGCTCGCGTTCGGTTGCGCGCTCGTATGCGGCGCAGCGGCGTTTCTGGGCATCGTCTATACGCTGCTGGCGGCAGTGCTGCTCGGCCGTTTTCTTGCGCGGCCGGGCGCTGAGCCGGTTGGCTTTCCGCCCGTGACCATCGTCAAGCCCCTGCACGGTGCGGAGTGGGCGCTGGCCCGCAACCTGGAAAGCTTTTGCAAGCAGGACTATCCGGGCGAAGTGCAGTTCGTGTTCGGCGTGCACGATGCCGCCGACCCCGCGCTAGCCACGGTCGACGATCTGCGCCGCCGCTTTCCCGACGCGCATATCACAGTCGTCTCGGACCCGACGCTGCATGGGCCGAACCGCAAGATCAGCAATATCCTCAACATGCTGCCGCGCGCCGAACACGATGTGCTGGTGTTCGCCGACAGCGACGTGCATGTCGAACCGACCTACCTGCGCCGCGTGATCGGCGAATTGCAACGGCCAGGCGTCGGCCTCGTGACGTGCGCGTATCGCGGCGACCCGGACCCTGGCTTCTGGCCCAGGATGTCCGCACATTCGACCAACTATCAGTTTCTGCCGGGCGTCGTCGCAGGACTCGCGTTGCGCATGGCGCGGCCCTGCTTCGGTCAGACCATTGCGATGCGCCGCGAGACGCTCGACCTGATCGGCGGACTGACGCAGTTCGCGCGCCATCTGGCCGAAGACCACGCAATCGGCGAAGCCGTGCGCGCCGCCGGCCAGCAGATCGCGATACCGCCGTTCGCAGTCGCGCATGCCTGCGTCGAGACGACCGCCGCGCAACTCGTCGCACATGAACTGCGCTGGAGTCGTACCATTCGACGTATCGACCCACTCGGACACCTCGGCTCGGCTCTCATGTACCCGCTGGCTTTCGCCTTGCTGGCCGTCGCGTGCTCCGTCGCCGCGGCCTGGGCATGCTGGCTGGCAGGTGCGGCGCTGGCCGCACGCGGTTTGCTCAAGTTCCTGTCGGACCGCGCGCTGCGTCAGCCGTCGCGCCATTGGTGGATGCTGCCGCTGGGCGATATCGGCGCGTTCGCGATGTTTCTGGCAAGTTTTCTGTCGTCGCGTGTGATCTGGCGCGGCTTCAGTTTCAGGGTGGACGGCGACGGGCTCATTTCGCCCGTGCAGGACAAGTCATTAGGCATTGCGATGAGCAGCGAAAGCAATTGAACATGGTAGGAACGCGGTGAAACACTTCGGACGACTGGCGGCCCTGGCGGGCCTGCTGCTTTCCTTGTGGCTGATCTGGCAAGAACATCCGGCAGCCGTATTCGCGTCGTTGCGCGTGGCGGGCGCCGGACTATTGCTGGCCGGGCTCGCACACGTGCTGCCGATGCTCGCGAACGCGCGTGACTGGCAGACGCTGGTTCTCGGTCCGCAGCGGCCGTCGTTTCTGCAAATGCTGCAGCTGGTGTGGATTCGCGAATCGGTCAACAGCCTGTTGCCGGTGGCGCGGGTCGGCGGCGAGATCGTATCGTTCCGCATGCTGCGGCGCTGGGGCGTGCGCGGACCGGCGGCCCTTGGCAGTCTGATCGTCGATATGCAATTGACGGTCATCAGCCAGCTGCTGTTCACGATGGTCGGCATCGGGTTCCTGTTTGCGCATGCGCACTCGGGCACACTGCGCCTTGCGGGTCAACTGGCGTGGGGCGTGGTGGCATTGGCGCCGTTGCTGCTGCTGTTCGCGCTCGTGCAGCATGCAAGCCCGTTCGAGCGGCTCACGCGTGCGCTCAACCATCTGACGAGCGGCAAGCTGGCGGCACTTGTCGGCGAATCGGCGAATATCGACGAAAGTATCAAGCAGGTGTGGCGCAAACGCGGCGTGGTGCTGCGTTATCTGTTCGTGTGGCAGACGTTACAGTGCGTGGCGACGTCGTTCGAAATCTGGCTTGCGCTGTATTTCCTCGGCTCGCCGGTCAGTCTGGCCGAAGCAGTCGTAATCGAGTCGCTGATCCAGGCGATCAGCAGCGCGGCGTTCTTCGTACCGGGCGGCCTCGGTGTGCAGGAGGGCGGTTTTATCGTGATCGGCGGCGCGCTCGGCATCGATCCCGCAACCTGTCTTGCGCTGGCCGGCGCGCGGCGCATTCGCGATCTGATGATGTTCGTGCCCGGACTGCTTGCGTGGCAGTTTGCGGAGTCTTCACGTGGCGCGGCGCCCGCCGGGCCGGGGGCGAGCCGCTGAGGGAAATGCTCGCCCTCGCTGGTTCTCAATGATCATCACGCTTCGCCGACCGCAACGCCGGTTCGGTGATGCGATCCGTGCACGCATGTCTGCTGCTAGTTTTTTGATTGCGCGGTCTTCTTTGTGTCGCGCGTCGCCACCCCCGTCATTTTCAGCCGCATACCGCACTCGCGGCCTCATCCAGATGTTGAAAGGATTCCTATGTCCAGCTTGCTGAATGGCAAAGTCGCGATCGTCACGGGAGCGGCGCGCGGCATCGGCGCAGCCATTAGCAAGCGCTTCGCCGCGGAAGGCGCCGCCGTGTCCTTGAGTTACCTTGGCAGAGCGAGCGAAGCAGAGGCTACCTTGGCCGCTATCCGTACTGCGGGCGGAAGCGCGATCGTTACGCAAGCCGATGTTCGCAAGGAACAGGATGTCCAGCGTTTGTTCGCTGAAACGAAAGCGCGCTTCGGCAGGGTCGATATCGTTGTAAACAACGCAGCCGTCAATCACCGCATGACCGTCGAAAATATCACCGAAGCTGAATTCCGGAATCACTTCGACGTCAACGTCATGGGCATTTTATTGATGGTGAAGGAAGCCACGCGGTATCTCGAACGTGACGGCTGCATCCTGAACATCAGTTCTCTCTCCAGCATGATCCCCAGCGCAGGCGCCTCCCTCTATGGCGGCAGCAAAGCCGCGGTGGATGCCATCACCGCTACGCTCGCCGTCGAGCTAGGGCAGAAAGGCATACGGGTAAACGCGATCAATCCGGGCATTACGCAAACGGAACAACTGGACGAGCAACCCTTCGTTACGCCGGAACTGCGCGCGCACGTCAGCAATATGACGCCCTTGCGGCGCCTCGGAACACCGGAGGATATTGCCGGGGCTGCGGTTGCGCTCTGTTCGCCTGAAACAGGGTGGATTACCGGGCAATGCATACGTGTGTCGGGCGGATTCCGATAAACAAGGTCGGTCCGACCACCGTCGACATCACAATAACCGGGAGGGTACGCCTTTGCTTTGAAGGGGCGACCGCCAGCGCGGTGAAAAGACATGCGAAAGGTTCGGCGATGTGACAGCCCTTGGGCAGTCAATTCATGTCGTCCAGTAGCCGATAGTCGGGAAGCGTCGTATCGATCGCGCGCCCCATACGCAGCACGATCCGATCGAACTGGTGTCGCGACAGCAACTCAGAGTAGGTGCGCGCACGGACCAGGATCAGATCCGCCCGGCCACCAACCGCTAACGCGCCAATCGAATCGTCATTGTCCAGCCGCATGATTTCCGCCGGTGCTCGCGTCGCGGTCGTCAGCCAGTCTGCGAATGGATGATCGAGTTGCAAAATGCGCACAGCCTGAGTGAAGGTGTCGAGCATGTCGTGGTCGCCATACGCGTGAAACGGATCACGGCAATTGTCGCCCGCCACCGCGACGCGCAAACCCCGGCTCTTCATTTCGTGCAGAAGGGTCACACCGCGCCAGCGTGGCGTGCGTCCTGCCTGGCGCGACTGCAGATACATATTCACGGTGGGCAGACTGACGATATCGATACCCGCGGCCAGCAGATCATTGAGCGTCGCGTCGATATATTCATCGGTTTGCAATGCGAGCGAACAGCAATGGCTGCAGACGATGCGCCCCGTAAACCGCTCGCGTAACGCGACACGGGCAACTTCACGCAGCATGCGACTATCCGGGTCATCGGTTTCGTCCACGTGTAGATCTACGTCGAGCGCGCGCTCGGCGGCAAGCCGAAACAGGCGCGTGAGTGCGGCGTCGTGCTGCGGTAAAACCGGATGATTCGGCAACCCACTCAACCGCACCACGGCGCCCAACGATCCACCATATCGTGCGACCTTATCGGCAAGCGGGCCGGCATCATCTGAGAGGTAAACATTCAGAGGCACGAGCGCATTGGCTTGCAGTTCGATGCGGCCCGTCCAGGCGGCGCGCAAATCGCTGAACACGGGCAACGAGATGTCCGCTTGAGGCCGAGGCCGTGTAAAAACGCGGCGGCCAGCCGGCCAGTAACGTCCCCGCACGGGCGGGCTCGTGTGGCGCATGAGTTCGCAAGCCAGATCCGATTTTGCCGCGGCAAAG
>NZ_CADIKF010000012.1 GCF_902859875.1 Paraburkholderia solisilvae
CAAGGCGCAATGGGTCGCACCGGCGCCGCGCTTCACGCGCGGCTACGGCGCGATGCACCAGATTCACGTGATGCAGGCCGACAAGGGCTGCGATTTCGATTTCCTGCAACGCGATGGCGCGGGCGACGCGACGACGAACGGCGAGCCTGAGATTCACTAACCGCGAACTACACGGTCCGCTACATCGCCGCGCGCATGACACCGCGAACGCCATGATCCGTTATGCCGCTGCGCGCGTGATGGCCAATTCACGCGCGCAGCATTTTTTGCTGCTTCGTTCAGACCGTGTTGGCGCCTCACGTATCGATCAGAAGCCAACGCGATAAACACGCCCCGTTTGCGCACCTTCCACACTGCGTAGATACGCGAGCGCGGCACGTTGCGCGCTGACCGGTTCGAAGCCGCGGAAGTACGGCGCGTAATGCTCCATGGCTTCGCTCAGCACCGTCGGACTCACGATATTGATGCGGATGCCGCGCGGCAGCTCGATCGCCGCGCTACGCACGAAACCCTCCAGCGCAAGATTGACGGTCGTTGCGCTGACGCCTTCGCGTATCGGTTCGTCGGCAAGAATGCCGCTTGTGAGCGTAAAAGAGCCACCGTCGTTCACATGGCGCAGCGCGGTGAATACCACGTTGACCTGGCCCATCAACTTGTCGTCGAGACCCTTGCGAAACTGGTCGATCGTCATTTCCGGCAGCGGGCCGAAGTAGACTTTGCCGGTCGTCGTCACGACGCCGTCGATGGGGCCGAGCTGGCCGAAGAGTTGTTCGAGACTGGCAGGATCGTTGCTGTCGACGCGATGTGCGCCGCGCGTCGCACCGACTTCGATCACCTGATGGCGCGCCATCAGTTCATGTACGACGGCCCGGCCCAGCGTACCGGTCGCGCCGATCACGACGATTTTCTTCATACCCGGCTCCTCCACGAATAATGGTGGTGGAGCCGATTGTCACCGGCCTGGTGCGCGCAGACAAGCACGTCGCGCACATCCGCCTGGCGCACGATACGCGATGCGGCGCGAACCCTGCTCGTTATTTGTTTCGCTGCAACTCGAAGATGCGCGCCGGCCGCCGATGATTGAGCGCAAAGTGCACGCGCCCGCGTAACTGCGGGTCGGCGCGCGACGTTTGCATCGGATGTTCGCGTTCGTCTGGCGCCATCATGCCCTTCTCCACGACCGTGCAGCCGGGCTCCAACGCGAGCAGCAGATGGTTGCCGCCGAGCCGGCTGTCGAAGCCTGCAAGACCGTCCTCGGCTTCGGGCAGACTGTTGTCGAGCGTCGCATTGCTGGTCGTCACCTCGTCCGGCCCGATTGCGCCGTGACCGGCGAGGCGCGCGGCCTCGCGATTCTTGCCGTCGGTGTCGACCGTGCTGTCGTGCGAGCGATCGTTGTGCATCTCCGTGCTCAATATCGAGCCGTCGGGCGTCTGCGCGGATTGATCGGTTGCTGCGCGCTTGTCGGTTTGAGCGACGTTCATCGGCGTTCCTCCTTACGAATGGGCTGCATGACGGGACTGCATGAGCGGCCCCGCGAGCGGTGTCGATGCGCAATGTCGATGCATGCGTCCAGTCGCATGCATGCACCAACGTCGCGTTCATCACGGCCTCGTCAGCAGTTCAGCAAGACGCGTTCCGGCGAGAGGAACCGAACCGGCGGACGCGATTGACGAGCATGGCCTAAAGCATCGTCTAAACGCGACCGGCATTTTTCTGTGTTTTTTAATTGGACGCGAATTTTCTACAGAGTATGATCGACATTCGACCAGGCGTTGGCGGTTAGTAATAATCCTAACCGTTGTTGCGCCACCGGAATGGCCGATGTGGTAGTACGGCAATGCACTTTCGCCAACCATCAATGAGGCAGTCAGGAGCTGATGACTCATGCATGTCGATGCTGCATTCACTCATCGTGGCTATCTGTTGAACTGCTCGCCGGCACGCGCGGGCGACGGAACGTGGCAGGCGTATGTCGTCGTATCGCGATCGAGCGACGGCGAGCTGGTCGCTAACCGATTCTTCCCTACCGATCTCCGCTTTACCGACGAAGCCGCCGCGATCGCGCATGCGCGCGATTGGGCCGTACGCTGGATCGACGCGAGCAGCATGACGATCTGACCGCTGCGACGCGCGCTGGCCTACGCAATTGCCGCTGCACGTAGTCATGCCTCGCGCAACGGCCGCTTGTGCGCCGACGAGCGCGAGTCCGCGCCACGCGAGCCCGCACCACGCGGGTCGAAGCAAAACGCGGTAATCTCTGGGGACAATTCACTCTTGTCCTGCCTGCCGCACGGCGGCTGTCCTCGCCATGTCAAACGTTTCGTCGAATCAGTGGGGTCTCGAACAGATCGTCGCCGATCTGCGCGCCTCACGCGAACAGCTGCACCGCACACGCCATCCGCGCGGCATTCGCGAATTGCCGTCGCGCGAAGCGGTGATCAATATCGTCGCGGGTCTGCGTGCCGCGCTCTTTCCAACCCACTGGGGCGCGCCCGATCTGACCGACGAAACCGTCGACTACTACGTCGGACACACGCTCGAAAGCACATTGCGGCTGCTTGCCGAACAGATTCGCCGCGCGCTGCGCTTTTTGCCCGAGTACGCGGAAACGCCGGATGCGGATCTCAGCGCACGCGCGTTCGAAGTCGCACGTGAGTTCGGCACGCAATTGCCCGCGATTCGCGCGTTGCTCGTCAGCGATATCCAGGCGGCTTACACCGGCGATCCGGCGGCACAGCACATCACCGAGATCCTGTTGTGCTATCCGGGCGTGTGGGCGATGACGCATCACCGTCTAGGGCATGCGCTGCATCGCCTCGGCGTGCCGCTGCTCGCACGCTTCATCAATGAGATCGCGCACTCGGCCACGGGTATCGATATTCACCCGGGCGCGCAGATCGATTCGAGCTTCTTCATCGACCACGGCACGGGCGTCGTGATCGGCGAGACCGCGGTCATCGGCAAGCATGTGCGCGTGTATCAGGCGGTGACGCTCGGTGCGAAGAGCTTCGCGGCGGACATCGACGGTGCGTTGATCAAGGGCAATGCGCGCCACCCGATCGTGGAAGACGACGTCGTGATCTATGCGGGCGCGACGATACTCGGACGCGTGACGATCGGGCGGGGCTCGGTGATCGGCGGCAACGTATGGCTGACACATAGTGTGCCGCCGGGCAGCAGTGTGTCGCAGGGCAAGGTGCGCGAAGGCGAACGCAGCCGCGAACGAAGCGGCGATGACGGCGCGCGCTAGTGCCCGCTGTCGCGCTGTCTATGGCCGGATGCGTTGCTGCGGGTGTGCTACCCGCACCAGATGATCTTGACGCGCGGGGCTCGATCGGCCCCGCGCACGCTCAGGTATTCTTGACGATCACCGACGATGAACCGCCGACGATCGACAGAAATTCGCGGCGTGTCGAAGGGTCGGTACGGAACGTGCCGAGCATTCGCGACGTGACCATCGCGGCGCCGGCCTTATGCACGCCGCGCGTCGACATGCACTGGTGCGCCGCTTCGAGAATCACGCCGACGCCTTTCGGCTGCAACACTTCGTTCAGCGTGTCAGCGATCTGCACGGTCATCTTCTCCTGAATCTGCAGGCGTTTCGCGAATGCATCGACGAGCCGCGCGAGCTTCGAGATGCCGACCACACGATGCTCCGGCAAATACGCAACGTGCGCGCGGCCGATGATCGGCACCATATGGTGTTCGCAATAGCTCTCGAAGCGAATGTCCTTCAGCACGATCATTTCATCGTATCCGTCCACTTCGGAAAACGTGCGCGCGAGAATGTCGCGCGGATCGACCTCATAGCCGGCGAAGAACTCTTCGTACGCGCGCACGACGCGGGCCGGCGTATCGATCAGGCCTTCGCGCCGTGGATCGTCGCCGGCCCAGCGCAACAGCACACGTACGGCGTCTTCGGCTTCTTCGCGCGTCGGGCGGGAAGGGGTGGCCAAGCGTTGCTTCTGCTTTTGTGCGTCCGGCCTGGTTTTTTTCCTGCTCGTGGTCATGCTTTCTCCGGTCCCGTGCAAGTCAGTTGCGTTATCGGTTATCGCGCAGGGCGACAATGCGTGCGCTTCGTTTCGTCATCTGATGATTGTGCCGTGGGTTTTGCCGACGGGTCCTTCGCGTCGTCGCAGGTTGTGTGCCGAATTCGACACGCCGAGTGTATTGCGATTGTAACGAACGCGGCAGACCGGCGATGCATGCGGCATCGACTGCCCTTCGACGGTGCCCGGTCGAGTCCGGATGAGCGTGATGCGCAGGCGCCGGGTAAGGAGAGATGGACGTGCCGCGCCTGAGTACCGCGCGGCCCTGTGCAGGGGATCGGTTGCGAACGACGGGCGGCGTCTATGCGTGAGCCGGGTCCATCCGAATGTGCTTCAGCCATTCTTCGGCGGACGGCAGGTGTGACACCAGCGCCACGGCTCGCGCGTCGCTCGCGTCCTGCACCGCGATGCGGCTCTCATTGAGAATGGCCGACTGCAGAAAAAAAAGAAATGCGAGTGCGCCGCTGCCGTACTGGCGCTCGACTGTGTCGAGCGAGTCCACTTCGTCAAGCAACTCACGGACAAAGCGCGACGACAGGCTCGCGCGATGCATCGAGACAATGGCTTCGACCGCCATATCGGCCGACCGGGCGGGATCGTCGTCGGGAATGTCGGTCGCGCGGATTGCCTGCGAATGAACGAGACACTGCATGACATCGGCAGTAAAGTCGGCACACGAGTACGTCATAATCTATTCCGGATAAATCAGCCCCAAACGGACAGCGTTCTTACGTTTTTTTGCCGGATAGTAAGCAATCCGATATGTGAACGGCCAACGAGCTAAGTGAAATACGGCTGGGCACTAGTTATATCAAAAAGACGGCGGTTTAGCAGCGAAGTTGTCGGAACGGTCGAGGGTCAATGCGAAGTTGCCAGCAAACATCCTCGCAGATAGTGGAAATCGGTTGTCATATTTATGCCGGATGGCTGATATTCCGATGTTTCTGTGTCGATGAATAACAATACATTCTTCGGCTAGATGTCTTTAAAGAAATTAAGCAGGTCGGCGCCTTGGCGTATTAGCACGGCAGTCACAATCCTTTATCGTCCGTTGCCCGACCAACTTGAATTTTTTCGGATCACTATCTTATTGGCGGCGATGCATGCTGCTGCGCGGGCCTCGTTCTCTCTCTCCTTGTTTCGCGAACCGTGACGTGGTGCCCGAACGGACGGCGCCTGCGCGACACGATGAAATCGCGGTGCAGCCGAAGCCTGTATGTCGGCAAACTGCCTGTGATGCCGGCACATGACTGGCGTTGTGGCCGTCTTGCCGGGAAAGTGTGCACTGGGTGCCGCCGGCTTCAGCCTTGACAAGCCGTCCCGGCGGCTCACATAATCGCCGGGAGTTCGCTAAACGAATCGATGTTCGTATAGCGAACATCTGCCAACGACTCGAGCGGGGGCAGGCGGTGAACTTAAGCTTGAACACCATCGGCCGGCACACTGGACGTCAAGATCGTCCCACCCGCAACTGCTACGACACTTTGTCGCACGGCGGCGCGGCGCAAGCGTCGCAATGGGAACCTGTCATGATCAACAAGATTTTCGATTCACTGCAGTCGGCCGTCGCCGATGTGCACGATGGCGCGACCGTCATGATCGGTGGCTTCGGTACAGCCGGCATGCCGTCCGAGCTGATTGACGCGCTGATCGACCAGGGCGCGCGCAACCTGACCATTGTCAGCAACAACGCGGGCAATGGTGAGATCGGCCTCGCCGCACTGCTGAAGGCGCGGCGCGTGCGGAAGATCATCTGCTCGTTTCCGCGTCAGACCGATTCGTATGTGTTCGATGCGTTGTACCGGGCCGGCGACATCGAACTGGAACTCGTGCCGCAAGGCAATCTCGCGGAACGCATCCGCGCGGCGGGTGCGGGCATCGGCGGCTTCTTCACGCCGACCGGCTACGGCACTGAGCTCGCCAAAGGCAAGGAAACGCGCGTGATCGACGGCAAGGGCTATGTGCTCGAAGCGCCGCTTGCGGCCGATGTCGCGCTGATCAAAGCGTACAAGGGCGACCGCTGGGGCAATCTGATTTATCGAAAGACCGCGCGCAACTTCGGTCCGATCATGGCGAGCGCCGCGCAGACGGCGATCGTGCAGGTGTCGGAGGTTGTGCCGCTCGGTGCGCTCGATCCTGAAGAAATCGTGACGCCCGGCATTTTCGTGCAACGCGTGATCGCTGTGCCGCAAGCGGCCCGGCGCGCATCGAATTCCGCCGCGGCGGCTGCCTGACGAGGAGACCACCGTCATGAAACGACTCACTCGCGATGAAATGGCGCAACGCGTCGCGCGGGACATCCCCGAAGGCGCGTACGTGAATCTCGGCATCGGCGTGCCGACGCTGGTCGCGAACCACCTCGCGGCGGACAAGGAAATCTTCCTGCACAGCGAAAACGGTCTGCTCGGCATGGGGCCGGCGCCCGCGCCCGGCGAAGAAGACGACGAGCTGATCAACGCCGGCAAACAGCATGTGACGCTGCTGACCGGCGGTGCATTCTTCCACCACGCCGATTCGTTTGCGATGATGCGCGGCGGTCATCTCGACTATTGCGTGCTGGGTGCGTTCCAGGTGTCCGCGCGCGGGGATCTCGCGAACTGGCATACCGGGGCGCCCGACGCGATCCCGGCGGTTGGCGGCGCGATGGATCTGGCGATCGGCGCGAATCAGGTGTTCGTGATGATGGAGCACCTGACCAAGCAGGGCGAGAGCAAGATCGTCGAACGATGCGCGTATCCGGTGACGGGTGTCGGGTGTGTCGACCGGATCTATACGGATCTGGCGGTGATCGATGTAACGCCTGATGGGCTCGTCGTGCGCGAGATTTTCTCCGATATCGATTTCCCGACGCTGCAGAAGCTGACCGGCGTACCGCTGAAAGACGCGACGGGCGCCGGTGTTCGGGCGGATACACAGGCTGGCAACGCATCGACACGCGCTGCGTAAAAGGGATGTGCAAAGCGGGGACGTAAAAAGGCTGACGTACAAAGGCCAGACGTATAAGAGGGGACGTATAACGCATGGCGCGGCGCGCCGTGGCGCGACGCACGCATGCATCGAAAGCGCGATCGCACGCATCCGCTTCGCGCCCCTTCGGACGCCACCACGCGGCGACACAGATCAAGCCGCCGCGCCTGCGGCCATCATTCCTCGGCGTCGTGTTCGGCGACAAAGCGGCGCAAATAGGCGAGCACAGCCGCTTCCGCCGCGCGATGATCGGCGCAGCTCTTCGATCCGGCGTTTTCCTCGTCGCCGAACAACGTCGCCGGCGCGTCGTGAATATCCACTTCCTGACCTTCGCGCAGAATCCGGATCTCGTGCACATCTCCCGCGTATTCCGCGATCCAGTGGATTCCTTCGATATGGGCGCCTGCCCTGACTGGCGATATCTTCATCACGCATCTCCCGGTGCGCCGCGGGTAAAGTGGGCAGCGCGTCGTATAACCATACGCCGTCGCAGCGCGTCACGCATCCGCGTTCGTGCTCACTTGCTCCCGCTCAACGTGCAAGGCGATTTGCGTTACTCCCGCTTTCGCCGTGCTCGCGCGGCATCGCATCGCATGCAAGCCTTGCGGGGACGGTCGGTTTGCGCGCGCCATCGTCATCAGAACACCGCGGTGGCGAGGCATGCAGGTTGCTCGAAGATTCAGGCCAACAGCCACTTTGGAGGACTGTCATGCCTGAAAAGAAAACACTCAGCCGCGCTCAAGCCGACAAACGCGCGGGCAAGGCGCCGAGCACGCAGGCCGGCGAGTTTGTGAAGGAAGAGATCGAGCATGTGCGCGAAGGCAAGCACGGCGTGCGTTCGGCAAAACAGGCGGTGGCGATCGGCCTGTCGAAGGCGCGGCGCGCGGGCGTTGCACTGAAGCCGCCGGCAGCCGGCAAGACGAGCGCGGCGACGCGCAAGAAAGCGCAGCAGGATACGGCGGCGGGCAAAAAATCCACTGCGAAGCGCAGTGCGAGCACGGAATCGAAGTCGAAGCGCTCGCGCGTGACGACGTCGGTGCTCAAGCGCGAGAGCAGCCGCGGCGCATCGAGCGCCGCATTGTCGAAACAGACGAAAACCGCAGCCGGCCAACGCACTGCGGCGAGCCGTTCCGCCGCTGCGAAGAAGGCGTCAGCGACGAAGGGTGCGGCCGCCCGCTCGGCTGCGGCGAAGAAGGCCGCTCACACGCGCGCGGCGCATGCGCACCACTGAGCGAAGCGGCGCAAGCTTGTGACGGCCGGGCCGCCGCTTGGCGCATACATACGGCACGGCTTCGTCGCGGCGCGCGAAATGAAAGTGCCGCCGGGCAGCACACCGTTTGCAGCGTGCCGCCCGGATGATCATCGTGGATATCGCGCCCGGCAAATCACCGGGCGCGACCCGCGACGCAGCATGCCGTCGCGCTTACATCTGCATCACGTCGATCAGCGTCCGCTTGCCGGCCTTGTAGTCGTACAGCGAGATCACGCCGTGCTTGAGGTCGCCCTTCGAGTCGAACGTGGTTTCACCGATCACGCCTTTGTAGTCGGTGCCCGGCATTGCGGCGAGAATCTTCGCCGGATCGGTCGAGTTCGCACGCTTCATCGCGTCGATGGCGATAAACACCGCGTCATATGCGAACGGCGCGTAGATCTGGACCGGCTCGCCGAAGCGCTTCTCGTACTTCGCCTGGAACGCCTTGCCGCCCGGCATCTTCTGGAGCGCCATGCCGATATCCGAGCACACGATGTTGTCGGTCGCGTCGCCGGCCAGATCCGCCAGCTTTTCGCTGCATGCACCGTCGCCGCCGAGCACTTTCGCGCGCAGGCCGAGCTGCTTCGCCTGCTTCGCGAATGGCCCCATCGTCGCGTCCATGCCGCCGTACATGATCGCGTCCGGGTTTTCACCCTTGATCTTCGTCAGGATCGCGCGGAAGTCGACCGCCTTGTCGTTGGTCGCATCGTGCGACATCACGTTCATCCCGACCGATTTCGCGGTCTTTTCGAATTCGTTCGCGAGACCCTGGCCGTAAGCGGTCGAATCGTCGACGATCGCGACGCGTTTCATTTTCAGGCTTTTCGCCGCGTAGGTCGCGAGCGCTGGACCTTGCTGCGCGTCGGTCGCAACGACGCGGTACGTCGTCTTGAAGCCCTGCTGCGTGTAGGCCGGATTCGACGAGGCCGGCGAGATCTGCACGATGCCCGCATCGCTATAGATCTTCGAAGCCGGAATCGACGTACCGGAGTTCAGGTGGCCCACCACCGCGACGACCTTGTCGTCGACGAGCTTCTGCGCAACCTGCGTGGCGGTACGCGGGTCGGCCGCGTCGTCCTGCGCGTCGAGCACCAGCGTGACCTTCTGGCCATTGATCGTGAGCCCCTTCGCGTTAATTTCCTCCACCGCGAGGCGTGCGCCGTTTTCGATGTCCTTGCCCAGGTGCGCGATCTGGCCCGTCGTCGGCGCGACCTCGCCGATCTTGACCGTCTCGTCCGCATGAGCGACACCGCTCATCGCGAACGCAATCACAATGGCCGTGGAAACCTTGGAATAATTTGAGTTCATTTGTCTTTTTCCGGCTAATGAGGTGAATAAAGACTGCCTGTGAAACCGCTGCCGTCTGTACAGCGGCAGCGGCGCGGACATGTCGCGACGTGCATCGCACGATCGGTTGACGTCTGCCCTACTCAGGACGCTTGATCGGCACGCTTATTCCGCAAGCCTATCTTTTTAATGTGCGCACGCGTGTTGTTGTAGCGATACGAAGCAATGCAGACAGTCAGAGGGGCGTGGTACAGGCAACCGGAGTGAATGGCCGTTCGACGTGGGAAAGAGCAATTGCGCCGGATGCACCGTTTAGGAGCACGCTGCGCAGCCCATCGCATCCGGTTGCATTACATCGTGGATGCGCCCGTTGGATTGAAATTCAATAGGGATGCAAACTATTGCGGGAGCGCCGTCATGCGGATAGAAACCGGCTCGCCTACGACACGAGCGCGAGACGGCCGCGCGGCGCGACCTCTTCCTTGACGACAGTGATCGTGCAGGGAGCAAGGCGGATCAGGCGACGCAGCATCAGTCGCGTTGTCCAGCGATCGAACCACGATTTGAACGTGAGGCCGATCACGATCTGCCCGACGTTGAATTCGGTTGCGTATCGAACGATCTCGTCAACCGGGTTGCCGATCTTCAACGCCATCTGTGCGTACTGGCCGCGCGAAGCGAGATCGGCTTGCAATGCCTCGAGCAGATGCCCGCGCGAATCCACGTTGGCGGCGATCGCCAGGTCGGTCGCGATGTCGAGTCCGACTATCGGAAGCGGCACGACGGACAGCACATGAAGCCTCACGCCGTTTCGCAACGCGAGTTGCGCGGCCAGTACAACGCCGCTGTACGAATGCTCGGAACCATCATAGACAGCCATCACATATCTCATCGCGACTCTCAATCGGGGATCGACACTCTCTGAGACGTCCGGTGACACGACTTTATTCCGTCGTAATCATATTTCTGGAGGGGACGAGTAAGAAACGATCGGCGAGACGGCGAATTGAAACGCAAACAGAGACGGCGCCGTAGCGGGCGCGGTGCGCTAACAATGCGGATGCATCGTGCGGTCAGTGCTGGACGCGAGCGACCAGCCTTTCACTTAGCTGAACGACTTCGAACAGCGTGCCGGACGTGTCGCGCGTGGCGATCAGACCGGCGCGCTGCAGATTGCTGTTTTCGGAATAGGCGAGTTCCACCAGATAGTTCGGCAGCAGTAGCGCGGCCGCGGTGATCCGGGTGGCCGCATCGCGGCCGACTACACCGAACGCGTGCATCGTTTCGCGAAGCTCGAGCGCCGTGTGCGCGAGCAGCCAGAACTTCAGGATTTCCTTATCGGACTCGGTGAGCTGCGGTTGCTCGTCGAGACGGTCGACCAGTTCGACGGTTGCCCGTGCGGCGCGCACGCGATCGGACGGCGCCGACGCGGCGGGAAGTTCATGATTCGCGATGCGTGCGAGGAAGAGTCCCTGATTTTCCGCAAGATGATGCTGGCGGCTCAGGCGCCGTAGCAACACCGTGACGGTGTCGTGCGGCGAAGGATGATGTCGTAGACCTAGCATGGCTTGCCAAACACGGAATGCGATACAGGGGAGCGTAACGCGCCGTTGCGACGCGGCACAGAAGCTACACTAGCACGGCTGAATCGCGTGCGCATCCATTCGTGAGGGCAGATGAGCGCGAACGAACGATGGTTCGCCGCGCAGCGGTGTGTTTGCGTACGTTATCGGTTATCGCGCCGGATCGACTGCTGTTACGCGAGCAGATGCAGAGCGACCGGATACAGCGACAGGACGAGCAGCAATGCCATTGTGATGTTGAACGCGCGCAGCCAGCCCGGCCTGGTCAGCCAGCGCCGGACCGCGGTGCCGAATGCAGCCCATAAGCAGATGCACGGCAAGCCGATCACATAGAACACCGCCGCCATAATCGAAGCGTTGATATTGAAGTCGGCGCTCAGATGAATTGTGGTTGCCGCGGTCAGCACCATCATCCATGCCTTCGGGTTGATCCATTGAAATATCAGCGCTTCATGAAAGCGCATCGGGCGGCGCTCGCCGTCGCGCACGCGCACTTCTGCCGAGGTGCCGATTTTCCACGCGAGATACAGTAGATAGAGCACGCTCGCCGTCTCGAGCACGGTGTAAAGCAGCGGCACCCGTTGAAAGATTGCGCCCAGCCCGAACCCGACCGACAGCATCAGCAGAACGACGCCTGCGCTGATGCCGAAAATATGCGGCACGGTGCGTTTGAAGCCGAAGTTCACGCCGGATGCGAGCAGCATCGTGTTATTGGGGCCGGGCGTGATGCTGGTGACGAGCGCGAACAGGATGCCGGCGGGCAGCGCGCCCAGAGGCTCGATGGACATGAGCGTCTCCGATAGTGACTGACGGAATTGAAAGAATCGATCTCAGTTTATCGGGGTCGGCCAGTACAGTACCTATACAGATGATGAGATGAAATCCGGTACAGGAGTCGTGCAAACGGCGTGGGTCTGCTGGCTATGCGACAAGCCGCGGCTGCCGAGAGAACGTCGCTGATGCGATGTGGGCGGAACTGCCGGCTGGACGTGGTGCTTCTTAAGCATGGAGCGAAGGCAACCGGCAGCACGCTCGCCAGTTGCGCGAGCGGCATCATCGCGAGCGCGAGATAGCCGTCCGCAGTGGGACACAAGCTAGTGGCGCGGAGCGCGGCGCGGCTCAGTGCTGTGCATGCCACGGCGTCAGCTTGCGCTGCAGCCACCGCAACCCAAGCTCGAGTATCAGCGCAATGGCCCCGATCACGAGAATGCCGGCAATCACGACATCAGTGACAAGAAAGCGCGATGCCGAATACACCATAAACCCGAGGCCACGCGTTGCGGCGATCAGTTCGGCCGCGACGAGCGTCGACCAGCCGACGCCGAGCGCGATACGCAGACCGGTCAGAATGTCGGGCAACGCACTCGGCAGCACGACATATCGCAGCAACTTGTAGCGCGTCGCACCGAGCGACGCGGCTGCGAGCAGACGGCTCCTTGCGACGCGGCGCGCGCCGGCCGCCGTTGCGATGGTGAGCGGCGCGAAGATCGTCAGATAGATCAGCAACACTTTCGACGATTCGCCGATGCCGAACCAGATCACCATCAGCGGCAGATAAGCGAGCGGCGGAATAGGGCGATAGAACTCGATGATGGGATCGAGCACACCGTGCGCAATGCGGTTCGTCGCGATGATCAGGCCCGCTGGAATCGCCGTGACCAGTGCGAGCGCGAAGGCGAGCGCAATGCGCGACAGGCTTGCGAACAGATGCTGGCCGAGCGTCGCATCATCGAAGCCTTCGGTGGCGAGTTGCCCAAGTTTGCTGATGACCGTTTCGGGCGGTGGCAGCAATACGGGCGGCACCCATTGCAGGTGGCTGGCGAGCCACCATCCGGCGAAAAGTGCGAAGACGGTGATGAGCGTCGCGGCATGTGCGGTGTCGATGCGCGGCAGGCGTTGATGGCGGCTTCCTTTAGCAGGCGCGGCAACTGCCGTCGCCACGTCACCGTCGGTTTGAACCGCCATCAGTGCGCGGCTGTGCGGCCGGTTAGCGGTTGACATCGCCGGCCTCCTCGGTTTCGCGGACGAGCTGGTCGAGCAACTCCATATGCATCGATGTGAATGCGGGATCGGAGCGAATCGAACGTAGTGCTTCGCCGGCCGCATAGCGCTGCGCGAAATTGAGCCGATGACGCGCGACGACGCGGCCTGGCCGCGGCGACAGGATAAGCAATTCGGTTGCGAGCAGCACGGCCTCTTCGATGCTATGCGTGATCAGGAAGACGCCTTTGCCTGTTGCGCGCCAGACGTCGAGCAGCAGCGTCTGCATATGCTCGCGCGTCAGCGCATCGAGCGCGCCGAGCGGCTCGTCCATCAGCAGGAATGCGGGGTCGGCGGCGAGAGCGCGCGCAAGGCCGACGCGTTGACGCATGCCGCCTGAAATTTCGCCGATCGCGTGGTGCTCGAAGTCGGCGAGCTTGACGAGGCGCAGCACCTCGGCGGCGCGCGCATGGCGTTCCGTACGCGCAACGCCGCGCATACGGAGCCCGAAGCTGACGTTGTCGATCACGTTGAGCCACGGCATCAACGCGTCGTCCTGAAACACGACACCGCGATTCGCATCGGGACCATCGACAGGCGCGCCGTCGATCGTTACGCGACCTGACGTCGGTGTCTGGAAACCGGCGAGCAGCGCAAGCAGCGTGCTTTTGCCGCAACCGGACGCCCCGAGCGCGACGACAATCTCGCCGCTTTTCACCGACATCGACACATCGTGCAGCGCGGTCAGCGGACCGCGCGCCGTTGGGTAGACGACCGATACATGCTGTGCGCTGAGTTCAGCCATGTCGCCAGGTTCTCACTTTTTCACTTCGATGCAGCTGCCGCGACGAATTGCGGCGTCACCGACGCGCTATAGTCAGGCAGCACATGATCGATCTTCTTTTGCTCCTGCAGGAAATTTGCTGTTGCGGCGACGGCTTTCGCTGTGCCGCCGCCGAGCAGAGCGGGGGCGGCTTGTTCGCTGGCATTCGGGTATACATTGCCCGCGAGCAGTTCCGGCACATCGGACGCATTCGCACCGCTTAGTTTGGAAATTGCTGCGACCTGGCTCGAACCGTCATGCCACGACTTGCCGTTTTGCCGATAGTCGGAAATTGCGTTCAGTGTGACCGATACGAACTTGCCGACGAACTCCGGATGCGCCTGTGCAAAGTCCTTGCGCACGGCCCACAGGTCGAATGTAGGCGAGCCCCATTTGCCGACCTGCGTCGAATCGACTAGCACGTGGCCGCTTTCTTTCGCTTTGCCGAGCGCCGGGTCCCACGTATAGGCGGCGTCGATATCGCCGCGCGCCCACGCGGCGACGATCTCGGTCGGGCCGAGATTGACGATCTTCACCTGGCCCGGTTTGATGCCCCAGTGCTTGAGCGCGGCTAGCAGGCTGTAGTGGGCCGTCGAAACATACGGTGTCGCGATTGTTTTGCCGATCAGATCCTGCGGTTTGTCGATGTGCGCGCCGTTGCGCACGACGAGTGCTTCAGAGCCGCCCGTCAGCGCATTGAGCACGACGGCCTCGATCGGCACGCCGCGGCTCACCGCAGCCGCGAACGGACTCGAGCCGACGTCGCCGATCTGGATATCGCCTGACGCGAGCGCCGCGACGATATCGGCGCCGGTATCGAAGCGCCGCCAGTTGATGGTCCAGCCTGTCGCCTTTTCGTAGGCCGCGCTTGCTTGCGCAAGCTTTGCCGGATCGGCGCCGTACTGGTAGGCGATGTTGACGGTTTCTGCTTGTGCTGAAGACTGAACGGAGGCCAGCACTGATGCGAGTGCGGCGCCGGCGACTAACCCGTTGATGACGCGTTTGATGTTCATTGGATGTGTCCGCGTGGATGGAATATGCCAAGGGTAGCGCCGGGGGCGTGCAGTGCTAACCAATCAAATCTCAGTTGCATATGCGTGTGGATCGTATTGGATGGCAATGGGAAACGATATACGCGGTGGCTTGGACGTATCGCGATTCCTCAGCTGTGCGCGTTGACGACCGGCTCGGAGGTCGGTTTCTCGTGCTTCCGGTAACGCGAGCCGGGGTGACTCGCGGGTAGCCGTGCGCCGCGTGCGAAGAGCTTTTGACGATATGTGCCGGGTTCGTATTCGTCGCGATAGCGGCCGCGCCGCTGCAACTCGGGAATCAGTAGCTCGACGATGTCTTCGAATGTTTGATGTGCTGATACGTAGGCGAGGTTGAAGCCGTCGAGGCCGGTTTCGTCAATCCATTCTTCAAGCTCGTCTGCGACTTCTGTTGATGTGCCGGCGATTACCGGGCCGCGTCCACCGATCGATACGAAGTCGATTGCTTCGTCGACGGTCCATGTGCGTGTCGGATCCGCGCTTGAAAATGACGCGAGTGCTGAGCGGCCTGCGTCGGTGTCGACGTATGTGAGCGTATCGTCGGGCTGGTATGTGGCGAGGTCGATGCCGGTCCAGCCCGATAGCAGTGTTGCTGCGCCTTCGTGGCTCGCACGGGCGCGATATTGTTCAAGCTTGTCGTGTGCTTCTTGTGTGGTGCGGCCGACAATTACCGTGAACATCGCGAAGATCAGCACATCGGTTTCGCCGTTGCGTCCGAGTGCCGCCGCTTGTGCACGAATGTCGGCCACATTGCGTTTGACGATATCGCGTGTCGGTGCGGCGACGAATACACATTCCGCGTGGTTTCCGGCGAAGTGCTTGCCGCGGCCTGAACTGCCGGCCTGGAAAAGCACAGGAGTGCGTTGCGACGATGGCTCGCATAGGTGAATGCCTGGAACCTTGTAATAGCGGCCTGCGTGCGCGATGGCGTGGATTTTCGACGGATCCGCGTAGACGCCGCGCACGCGGTCTTTCACGACGGCGCCGTCTTCCCAACTGCCTTCCCATAGCTTGTAGCAGACCTCCATGTATTCGTCGGCGACGTCGTAGCGTTCGTCGTGAGAGAGCTGGCGGTCGAGACCGATGTTGCGCGCGGCGCTGTCCAGGTAAGACGTTACGATGTTCCAGGCGATGCGTCCGCTGGTTAGATGGTCTAGCGTCGATATGCGGCGGGCGAATGTGTAGGGGTGTTCGTATGACAGTGAGCAGGTGACGCCGAAGCATAGATGCTGTGTGACCTGCGACATCAGCGGGATTAGCGCGAGTGGGTCGTTCATTGGCACTTGGGCTGCGGTGCGTAGTGCGGAGTCGGGGCTCGCGCCGTAGACGTCGTAGATGCCGAGTACGTCGGCGAGGAATACCGCATCGAAGCGTCCGCGTTCGAGCAGGCGCGCGAGGTCGGTCCAGTAGTCGGGTTTCAGATAGTCGGTTGCGCGGTCGTGTTCGGCCGTCCATTGGCCAGGGGCGAGGTGCGCCACGCAGTTCATCAGGAAAGCGTTGAAGTGAATTTGCTTTTTCACGGCGGCGGGGCTCATGGCTTTTTTGGAGGGGAATTTTGTGCGCGATGCGGCGGGCAAACGCCGAGTGTAGGACTCGGGGTGGGAATCACAAATGCGAATGATGGGTTAGCTTATGACGGGGGATGTGGGTGATTGGGTATGTGGATGGCATCGCCTGGTGGTTCCCGAGGGTGCCCTTTCGGCTGGTTTCGCGTGTTCTGTTAGATGTCGCGATTTGCGCCACTGCTGTTATGCAGAACGGTGTCGTTTTGCTGCTTCTGCACGTTATGCGTATCCTGGACGTCGGGATCTTTAGCGGTCGGCAGCGCGCCGCCCACAAGGAACAGGGGTACTTCTCTAAGGCGGGCATTCGCAGCGGGGGGTGACGTCCCCTATTCGGCCAGCCCATTCGGTACTGGACTATTGCACTTTCTTATCTTCGCGTTTCGCGTCCGCCATGGCCTCGGGCTCTAACTCTTCCGCAGACCGATTCAGGTGGACGAACAGCCCCCAGGAGGCAAGAAGCAAGGCCGTAGAAGCAATTAGCCAAGCCGCATACCGGAGCTGCGATGGATCCTGGTGGAGCGCTTTGAACGTTGCCACAAGCCCTTCGATGGCAAGCGCGACGACGACAACCACTAAGAATCGCGACATGAAACGCCGTACCCGCGTCGGCGCGCTCACGTCAGCCTCCCGTATGACCTCTTCCTCTACGATGGTCTCAGCGATCTGCAAGGCGACAACGGCCCCAGCCAGCAGCCCCAAAGCTTCAATGATGGATAGCGCGCTCGACGAGTCCCATTGACTCGCAGCTGCAATTGCTCCGATGCGGGCAGCAATGGCAATCAACATCAGGGCCGCGCAGGTGAAGAGAACAGCCATCAGCCCATGGACGATCGTAAAGAAGCGCACAAGGAACTTCATTTTGGGGCTCCCTGAATTGCAAGTAGGTGATCCATGCCGTGTTCCATTAATTCGTGAAAAACGCGGCGGCGATGAGGGCCGATTTTAGAGGTGGACCGGATGGGCCTAGCAATGGGGCCAAACCCGCTCCTGGCAAATTATCGTTCCGCAGTGCCCCGACACGGGTCTCGGGCCGTTTCTCCGCGCGCATTCTGTGAAAACAACAAATGACGGTATTGTTCGCGGACATGGACGCGGCAACCGAAATCCAAGAGAACGAATGTGCTCCGAAGAATCCGTACAGTTGCACACCCATGCGGCAGTGCATACCGTGTGCACCTAATGGAAACATGAAATGCTTGCCCAACTGTAACTGCATTCCCGGCAGATAATATTCGGCTACACGTTGCCGGAATCTCCACAGTAACGCACAACCAAAGCTGGCAAACGCGCCTAAAAGTCCCCACCATTCGCCGCAAGACCTCGACGCAGCAACTCCTCCAGCAATCCCGTCATCCCCTCCGGATGAGCAGCCGCACGTTCCTTCAGTATGCTCACCAATTCACCGTTGAGCTTGCACGCAAACGGTACGAGTCCTTTCGCCTGATCCAGCTTGCGCTGCTCGCGCCGGTCCGGCGGTGCTTCAGCCGCGCCTTTGCCGAAGCGCTCGGAGCGCGTCTGGTTCAATGAGTTGGAGAGTTTGAGCGCCTTGTTCTTTTCAAGGTCGGTTTTTTTCATCGCCATGTAATAGTGTTCCGCAGTTGGAATAGGTGGCACGTATTGTACGCAAGTGCGTCATGCAATCTGGTCGTACTCGTTGCGCCCGCAATCAGACGGCAGCACAGCCCAAAAATCAGCCGCAAAAACATACCTCAGGGTTGGCCAGCGTCTACCACCGTACCAGGATACCGGCTACCTGGCCGAGCACATTCTCATTCAACTTCGCCAGTCACGAACCTGCAACACAGGTCCGATAAGGTCGCGAATTCTTACAACCTTTCAATTTCTTATCGTACTGTGAAAAAAAGGCTCTTAATTTCTGCGGTTCTCGCAGCCGGTCTCAGTGCATGTGGCGGCAGTGGTGCGGTGGGTGACAGTGGCAGTGACGCTGCGCCCGTAGTAGACAGCAAGATTCCTGCGCTCGCATTTAACGATCCGCAAAGCACGTACGATTTGAATAGCTACACGCAGACTGCAATGTTCCCTCTGCAGTTCAATACGACCGGCGCCAATCTGTTGAACGCAGAGGCGTCCGGCGTGACCTACAACAAGGATACGGATTCACTGTTTGTCGTTGGCGACGGTGCGACCGCAGTCGTGCAGGTGGCAAAGAGCGATGGTCACGTTATCGATTCCATGACGCTCAATGCCGGTGACTTCCAGGACACTGAAGGCATCACCTATGCTGGTGGCGGCAAGTTCGTATTGGTGGAAGAGCGGCTGCGTCAAGTCGATCTGTTCACTTATATTCCAAACGGAACACTGCACAGAGCAGACGTACAGTCCGTCAAATTGGGTACGACGGTTGCCAACGTCGGTATCGAAGGTGTGACTTTCGATACTAAAACCGGTGGCTACATCGCCGTGCGTCAGTCGCAGCCCACCAGCATCTTCCAGGCGGCAATCAATTTCGCAAGCGGGTCGGCGACCGCGTCGGACGGTACGCCCATCTTGCCGTCAACGGACAATCCGCCGGCGCTGTTCGATGCGGCCACGACGGGCCTTTCCGCGTTCAATGACGTTTTCTCGTTGTCGAATATCGCACCGAGCAGCGCTGCGGATTACGACAACGTCATCATCATCGGTGCGCCGGATGGCAAGATCGTCAAGATGGATCGTACCGGCAACCTGCTGAGCAGCCTGTATATGAGTGCCACTGCCCAGAATGAAGGTGTGACGATGGGCTCGGACGGCACCATTTATGTGGTCGGTGAACAGGCCACGGGGCCGAGTCTGCCGGGCCTGACCATCTTCAAGCCAACCACCGGCACAAACAATGTCGGCATCGGCAGCAACCTCTACTTGACGTTCGATCAATCGGTGCAGGCGGGTGCAGGTAACATCGTTCTCAGTAACGGCGCCGACGATACGCGTTCGATTCCTGTGAGCGACACTTCGCAGGTGACGTTCAATGGCAGCGTGATGAAGATTCATCCGAAGTTTTATATGGTTGGCGGCACCACCTACCACATCACATATCCAACGGGAGCGATCAAGACGACAGCGGGGAGCGCTAATATCCCTGCCGTGTCCGACTCATCGACAATCTCGTTCACAGCGGTCGGTCCCGTTGACCACACAGCGCCGACATTGACCAGCACTGCGCCGGTCGATGGTGCGACAGGCATCATCGGCAACCACATCACACTGTCGTTCAGCGAAGTCGTGCAGGCGGGCACGGGTAACATTGTTATCAGCGACGGCTCGGATACGCGTAACGTGTCCGTGAACGACACGACCCAGATCAAATTCAACGGCGGTCGGGTGAGCATCACCTTGTCTACGCCATTGCAAGATAGTGCTCGCTACACCGTTCAATTGGCCGGTGGCGTTATCACTGACCTGTATGGCAATGCCTATGCGGGTGCGACGCAGAGCTTCACGACTGCAGCAGCAGGTGCGCCAGCGCCAACCGTGCTGATCTCGGAGGTGAACTCGAACGCAGACGGCGGCCAGGATTTCTTTGAAATCTATAACTATGGCAGCACAGCAATTGATCTGACCGGCTGGAAGTGGGGCGACAATCACGCTGACGTCAACGATGCCAACAATAGCGCGGCATTTGTGGCCGGTACGATACTCGCACCGGGCGAACATCTGGTCGTTGTCCCGGGTGTGCCTGGAACGGCCGACAATACGTTCCGCCAAACGTGGGACCTCTCTAGCGCGGTTCCGGTCGTTGTGATGTTGAACGTCAATAACGATGCAGCGAATCCGATCGGTTTAGGCAAGGGCGATGCGGTCATTGTCTATGATGCGAACGGCAATGTTGCGGCTGCAATGAACTATGGCACACCGCTCGCTGCAGCGCAGGGAGACGGCACGACCATATCGATTCCAACGGCATCGGGCGCAAATGCGAGCCTCGTTGCCGCCGGAAATCACGCGGGTGCCGTCTTTGTCGGTGGCAATGCAAAAGCTTCCGCAGTGTGGGATACCGTTTCGACAACGACGCCAAACTATGTTGAGGCAGTGGTCAACGTACTCGGCGGTAAATCGGAACCGTCTAGCACAGCGTCGGTTGGTTCGCCTGGACAGTAGTTTCCCGCTGTTTTGCAGCATGGGTATGGCGAAAAGCCGTCCGACTATGTCGGGCGGCTTTTTAATGCCTTAAAGCGTTAGTTCGTGACGCGACTCTGCGGCGCGCTATCAGTCCGTTATCCTATGCAAAGTGTCTTCCCCACGCTGCATGCCGCGTCAAGCTAAAGCGGCGACATGCTTTTGCGTGGATCGGTCAGAACCTGTGACGGATGCCGACCATCGCCATCGCCTGTTTGTCGGTGCTCGCATCGTTGCCAAAGTCGCCCATCGACGCGACCGCCATGACGGTTTCGCCCGTCGACGCGCTGATTGTCTCGCCGGACGCTTTCTGATAGCCGGCAAGCGCATAGAGATCGGTGCGCTTCGAAAGGGAGTAGTTCGCGCCGACGCTGATCTGGTTGTAACTTGCCGTCACATCGTTGCCGCTGCCCTTCGTATAGTTGTAGCCTGCGCCAAGCACAACCGCCGGCGTGACCTGATAGTTCAGGAAGATCTGGCCGGTGTTGAACCTCGTGGTGTTGTCCCTGCCCTCGGCGGTGGCGTAGTCGTTGTACGCCACGTTGCTATAGGCGAGACCCGCGGTGAGCGGACCGAACGCGTAGTCGCCGACCGCACGGATGATCTGCGTCGAGTTGGCCGATACGAAGCCACCGTTGATTGCCGGCGAATCGATTGCAAAACTGTCCGCGTTCGGATTGAGACCGTCGAACGTCGCGGCACTGCCGTTGTTGCTGTTGGCGTGGAAATAGCCGACGCCGAAGCCGAACGGGCCGTGATTGTAGACCGCTGCGACCGCATAGGTCTGGCCCGCGCCCGGACTGCCTGGCACGCCGCCAAACGCATACATCGACGACCACTGGAAGCCCGCGTAGTCGGGACTCGCATACTTGACCGAGTTGCTCGTGCGGTAACTGTCGTCGTAGTTATCGATGTCACCCGGCGTCGCAAATGCGGATCCGAATGTATCGTCGTCCGTCAGCGGCTGGAGCAGATCCACCAACGGGTCATACTGGCGTCCGAGCGTCACCGAACCATAGGTCGTGCTGCTCAAGCCCACCATCGCGGTACGCCCGAAGATCCGCTGGCCCTGGCCAAGTGCGCCACTGTTGATGTTAAAACCGCTTTCGAGTTTGAACACCGCCGATAGTCCGGCGCCGAGATCTTCACTGCCCCGTAGACCCCATCGATTCCCCGACTCGTTACCTGAAGTGAGCTGGAACGTGTTGCCCGAGCCTTGTGCGCCATGCTCGTTGCTGAAGAATGCGACGCCAGTGTCGAGCGTGCCGAACAGCGTGATGCTGCTCTGCGCATGGGCGACCGAGGTCATTGCGGCAAGCGACGCGGCGGTCAGAATCATCTTTTTCATGGAAACAGTCCAGAAGAGAAGGGTGGTTTGGTTGTGCCGGGTAGCTGGAAGACTCTGGATTCCATACGGTTTTTCAGAACGTCACCCGTACCGTGAGCGCCGTCTTCATCCAGCACGCGTATTGTCCCTGCGCCGCGCGGCCGCCAATATTCGTTCCGGAAATTCACTCTTCCGCTATTCGAAATTTATCCAGATTTTCTGAAATAAAATGATATGTCATGCTAACTAGACGTTAGCTAAGGAAGGGCGCGCGCGAGCGACAAAAGACAGGGAGATTCTCTGAGCGAACGGCCGCCTTCAGCGGCAAAGGCGACATCGAAGGTCTCTTGGCGCTTTTACCAATGCGTCATTGTGTCAGCGACTGAAGCAGCCTCGCCAGATCCAGAGGCTGGACACGGATAATCCCGTGCCGTGGACTATCGATATCCGCGATGAGAGCCAGCGACAGCGCAACCGTCACGGGCAAGATCGTGATGAGCAGGCCTCTGCGCAGTTTCCCTTTCGTGCCGTAGCCCTGCACGACACAAGCGAGGAGCGCAATGAGGATCATGAGAAACCAGGCGCCGAGCGGAATGTGGTTGATCCGTGCGGCCTCGGAATAGTCCTGCGAGTTCAGCACATCATTCATCCCTGCAACGACAAGCGCGCCGATGGGCGTGGGCTTGTCCTGCGCCACCTGCGTCGCGAGCCGCCACAACTCCGATTGAAGAACGGCCGTGTCACGGCGGATGCGTTCGAGTTCCTGCCGGTCCTGCGTACGGAAATCAGCCAGTCTTAGCTGCGTGTAGCGCACCAATCCGGCCTTTATTTTTGAGCCGACTGCCGCCTCAGCCAGATCGGCTCGCGCGTATTCCGTTCCTATTGCGTTGGCTTCGCTTTCCTCCAGGTTCTTGCGCTGGTCATAGCGGCCGACCGCCATCGAAACGCTGAAGCCAACGAGCAGCGCCAGTAGCGTCAGCGTGGCCGTCTGGATAATGTTGAAATCTTCGCGGGCCTCTTCCGGGAGTACGGCAACGCGCCGTAGCACATATGCGCCGAACGCCACTGCTCCGATGAAAAGCACGAGAAGTACTACAAACAGGATAGCCGGGTGAGCGACGAACGCTGCCATGCCATGTCTCCACTACAGCGGTTGTCGTTTCGATCACGCCGGAAGCGGACCGAAGAACATGAAGGGCAGCATATCCGCGATCAGGACAGCCTTGCCGGCACGAGCATGCAATCAGCACGGATGCCGAGGCCGGTAGTGGAAAACAGCGTCCTGGGGAGGGCCAATGTATGAGGGATATGGCTACTTGTTTTCTTGAAGCAAATTCACCTGCTTGTCAGATTATCGAGCGTATGTTTGAAATGGTATTGGCCTTTGGTCCAATATCGCCAGACGAAGGTCCGGCCTGTCTGGCCGGCGCGGGTTACCTGCTGCTGGCGGGCGCATTTCGCGTGCTGACTGGCGAGACGCCATACTGCGGGCTTGAGGCCGATTCTTCCGTCGTCTGCGACCCTGAGCAAACGGCTCGATTCGCGGTGGGGGCGGTACGATGCGTCGCTGACACACAATGCCGTGCGCTTGCGAGCATCGCGCCGCCCGCCGCCGGACTGAACGCGGCCAGTGCCGCCGTTAACGCCGCGACCGTCGCTTGGCCTCCAAAGCTGGGAAGCGGCTGACCACTCGCGCCACTGTCGACGAAGACACAACCCGGCCGCTTCGACTCAGCGTTTGCATGGTCTCGGAAACTACCATGCCGTCCGAATAGTTAAACGTATTGACTCGCGTTCTGCGAGGATGAAATGCTGTCCGTCTTTATCGAGTGAGAGCGCTGGAAGGGGCGTCTTCGCGAGCCGGTCCGCGGACACGTGGACCTTGCGTGTCTTCAGTCCAGGCGAACGGTCCTTATTTCTTGCCCTTAACGCGTCATTGAATTTTCGTGTTCTCTCGAATGAGATACGTTGGATGGCTAACTAACACGAAGATTGACATGGAGTCGATATTTTTCGCGCGCGACGCCGATCGAAAATTCGCAAATGGCCTCGTCGGATCGCGTCGTCGAGACCTCCAGTTGCCAGCCGGTCAGGCTATTCTTCACAATGCGCAAGGATTCGGCAAAGCGCGTCAAAGATGAGGCGCACGCGCGTCGGCACCGCACTTCCGTGAGGTCGGTATACGTATAGCGTAGAAGGTGGCGGACGCAAGTCATCCAGCACTGAAACCAGATAACCGCTGCGCAGTAGTGGCAACGCGAGATGTCCCGCCAATTGCCCGACACCCGCGCCCGCGAGGACCGCCTCACACTCGGTCTCCGGATCGTCAGTGACGAACACCGGACCGGCCGGCACGACCTCTTCGCCGTCTTTGAACATCCATGGCCATGGCCGGCCCGTATTGCGGTCGATCAAACTCGTCAGCGGCAACTTGAGCAGCGCGTTTTTGCTCGCAGGGCGTTCCACTCGTTCAAACAAAGCAGGCGCCCCGACGAAATACAGCGAAGCCGCCGAAACGGCCCGTGCGACAAACCGGCTGTCGCGCATCACGCCGATTCGAACGCCGACATCGATCTGCGCGTCGACGACGTCGGTCAGCACGTCGGAGAGCCGCAGGTCAACGACAAGGCCAGGATGCGCCGCAAGAACCGGGGCCAACCCGCGTGCGATGAATCGGCGGCCGAGTGCGCTCGGCGCGGCGACCCGGACAAGACCTGAAGGCTCATCGCGTTGGCCGGCTGTGTCGACTGCAAAGATGTTGTCGATGCCGGCGATGGCTTCAGCACTTCTGTGCGCAAGTTGCTCGCCAAAGTGACTCAGGCGCACGCCGCGCGTACTGCGATGAAACAACGGTTCGCCGATCTCTTCTTCCAGTTTCCTGATGACGCGGGTTATCACCTGCGGCGAGACGCCGAGCCGTACCGCGGCATCGCGGAAGTTGGAACTTTCCGCCGCCACACAGAAGACACGTAGTGCTTCCAATCGGTTCATGCATTTCCCCGTAGACAGGCTTCCTGATGCAGGAATTGTGAAATCGCTTCTTGTCCATTTACATGGATGGATTCGGCGAACAGACTGAACACGTCGATTCGACAATCCGCTCGCGAGTCCCGCTTCGAACGCCGCAGAGTATCGCAGATGACTGCTCGTTACGCATGCGCTGCCGAAGCGAGCCCGCGTGCATCCATCCAATAGCTGGCTTTACCTTAAAGAAACTGGCATGTATTCCGTTCTGATGATTCTGACCGGCGCCACATCGTGGACGCAGAAGGATGGCATTCAACGCCCGACCGGATTTTGGGCCGAAGAGTTCGCTGTTCCGCACGAAACCCTGTCATCGGCGGGCGTTGCGATTACGCTTGCTACGCCCGGCGGCAAGCCTGCTCCGGTTGACGCGTTGAGCCTTACGCCGGAAGCAAACCACGGCGACGTCGCAAAGGCGAAGGCACTATCTGCTTATGTCGAGAGGCACGCCGAAGCATTGCGCTTGCCGCGCCGCATCGAAGATATGAGTCTTACCGGCTTCGATGCTGTATTTGTGCCTGGCGGACACGGTCCGATGCAGGATCTTGCCGTCGATGCCAACGTCGGGAAATTACTGAGTGATGCGCTTGCTGATCCAAAAAAGGTTGTTTGTGCGTTGTGCCACGGGCAAGCGAGTTTCCTTGCGGCTGGCGATGCCTCCAGCTGGGCGTTCAAGGGTCGCCGCCTCACCGCCTTTACGAACGCCGAGGAAACGCAGGCGGGCCTTGCGGCGAACGCGCCGTGGCTGTTGGAGGATCGGCTGCGCGCGGCGGGTGCATCATTCGACTCCGGTGCGCCGTGGAGCTCGCATGTGGTGGTGGACGGCAATCTTGTGACCGGGCAAAACCCCGCATCCGCAGAGGCGGCTGCGAAAGCCGTGCTGGACTTGCTCGCTGAGCGCGTCGAGCGTGTCTAACGGAGATGAACGACGATGGCGCGTGCACGACGCACGCGCTGGCGTTTGCCGGTTTGCCCGGGGCCGTTTTCTACTGCACAGTCGGCGCTACATGCCGATGCTCGTCCCTCCGCTTGTGCCCGTACTCGAACCCGAACCTGTGCTCGTACCCGAGTTCGACGTCGTATTCAGATCGATTCTTCCGTAGAGGCCGTTGGCTTCGTCATTCGGCCCGGCCGCGAAAAACAGCGTCGTGGAAGGCTGGTTGCTGAGGTCGTTGCCGAACGCGATGCCCCACAGGCCGCTTTCGACGATCGGACTGCCGTTCGGTCCATTGAGCGGCCCCATCGACTGGCCGCTCGATGCATTAAACGCGTTGATCGTGCCGTCGCCGAAATTGCCGATTAGTATCGCGCCGCTCATCGCGCCGAAGTTGCCGGGTGCCTGCGCAATGCCCCAGGGCGCGTTTAGCGGACCGCCGGTTGCGAAGTGCTGCTGAAGGTTGCCCGCGGTGTCGTACACGTCGACGATGCCACGTCCCGCGCCCGCGACATCGTCGTGCCTCGCCGCGTCCTGCATCGCGTAAGTGACGAAGAGCTTCGAGCCGATCGCCTGAATGCCGAACGGCGCGAAGCCGGCAGGGATCGCCGGGTCCATAAAGCCGCCAGGCATCGCGATTTTGGTGAAGGTGGTATCGAAGACGTCGATTTTGTTATTGTGAAAATCGGTCGCGTAAAGGAAATTGTTGCCATTGTTTGCGGCAAGGGCAAGGCCCTTGTACACGGCGCCGCCTGTGCCGTCGTCGTACATGACGAATGCATTGGTTGGCCCGACGGTGGGCGCCCACGCGGTGATAGTGCCGCCTTCGCCGGTGAAGATGAATGCAGCGACGCCGGACTTGCCGTTTTCCGTGACAGTAAAGCTTTGCGTACCGTTGAAGACGATGCCTGTCGGCGATGCCGAACCGTTCTTGCCGTCCGGTATCTTGACGATTAGCGATTGCGGTACGCCGTTGCCGTCATAGAGCGTTGCGACATTGGCGCCGTTATCCGCGACCCAGACGAATCCTTTTGGATTGAAGGCGACGCCCCACGGGTTCTTCAGGTTCGCGTCGGTATGCGCTGCGGACACTGCACCATCGGACACCAGCGGCGTCACCGTAAACGACGACTGGAGAGGCGGGTTTGAATTGTTCGAACTGGAACCACCGCCGCATGACACGAGTATCGCGATAGCCACGCCGCATACTGCGACGCTGGCCGTATTAAGTAGAGACCTCATGACCGTGCTCCCTGGTTTTGTCCAAAGGACATAACGGTCACTGAACGAGGACGGCGCGCGGTTTATTCCTGCGGGGAACGGTTTATTTCGCGCGTGGTTTGGCGTGCTTGCAGTAGCTATACTAACTAGATAATGATCATAGTGTGCAACGAATAACGCGTCTGAATATTCCATCCGTCCAGTCGAAAAGTTTTGGGCGCACGTGAGTTTGCTGCACGCCAATGGCATCACGGGACTTTTCGGTGCGATGAATCCATTCTCCACAGGAATAGCCGCGAGGATCTTATGTGGCATACCTCATGAATCATGCGGAACGTTCGCCATGAAGTACGGCGTCGCGATTTTGAAGGGCTTGCCCACAGAGCGCTTTCGGCGTCGTCATATCGTCATCTTACGCTGCGGTCTGGCTCACCTGACAAAGCACCAGGTGTGCCTGTCAAACGTTGGAATCTGCTGACGAACTCGAAGGGGTTTGCACCGCTCGTCGCAAACTTGTCCTCTCGTCTCACTACCGCCAGGTGGACAGCGCTTCTGACGAAAACGGTGGAATAGAACGGGTAGCTCGCTTGTTTAAGCGATGTCGAAGCAATACAGCGTGCCGCGCGACCGGTAACCGCTGCCGGAAAGCGGTGACTGTGATGTATGGATTATGTATTCTTCGTCGAAGTTATTCGACTGCATCAGTAACGTGATACGGCCGCTTTGCAGGTCTTTGGTGTGTATCTGCAGCGGTTCCGCATTCCGGCACGTTTCGTTGCCTACGTGCTTCCAATGGCTCCAGACAAGCCCGGTGTCCAGCAACACGCAGTTTTTGGAGATTGATAGATCATGGGTATTCCTTATTTTATCGTGAAACCCGACGAGCGCGAGCGTGCGCTCAACGTGGTCGGCACGAAGGTAACTGTTCTGGCGTCGAACGCCGCAACGCAAAGTCTTGGAATCACTTTGCAAGAGGGTGACGAAGGAACGGGACCGCCGCCCCATCGTCATGATTGGGACGAATGCTTCTATGTTTTGAAGGGGGAGATGGAGTTCTTCTGCGACGGCAGCATCCACAAGTGCGGGCCTGGGACACTTGTGTACCTGCCGCGCGGGACGCTGCACGGGTTTCGTTACGGTGTTGACGGGCAGGTTCTCGAAATCACCGGAAACGGCGCCATGGCCGCCCAGATGTTCACCGACATTGATGGTGAGATTCCCGATGGCCCGCCAGACATCCCGAAGCTGTTGGACGTGTTTAAACGATATCGCGTAACCGTCGGAGACTAGTCAAGCGGTGGCCCCGTTCGTGCGGATCGTTTTGTCGATTTTCAAGTTGGGTGCCGGGAGGTGGGGCATGCTGCCGTTTTAACGGCGGGGCAGCATCGCGACTTAAGCTCCGTTCGGGGTGTTGTCCGACAGGCTTGAATGAGGCCTTCGCTGCTTGTCCCACGCGAGGTAATGGCCGATCGATTTCCTTGCGTGGTGTTTGTATCCATCAATCGTAGATAGCACGGCCCCGAGCGCGCGCGGCTTTCAAGGCGCAAAGGACCTGAACACGTGAGCGACCAGGCTGCGTACAGAATCCTTCGTAAGCGGCGTAAATGAGACAACGAGGCGGTAGTAGACGCCACCATAAAGCAGATCCAGCATCAGATCGAGGTCGGCGTCGGCACAGAGTTCGCCGCGCATGACTCCACGCTCCAGGACTTCTCTGCCGATGCGTCGCCGGGGTTCTATCCATCGTTTCAGGAAGGCTTCTCTGAGCACCGGATCGTGCTGAGCCGAGCCAAGCAGGTCACGCAGAATGTCGCCACGCTTGCCCGACAGAGCGGCCACGAGTTGCATGATGGTCGCTTCCACCGTTTGAATTACCGTTGATTTTTCCTCATAGCCGATCAGCGGCAAAATTTCCGACAGAAAGCCGTCCATCACCACGGCCGGCCCATTTGGCCATCGTCGATAAATGGTTGACTTCGCGACGCCTGATCGCTGAGCGATTCGATCGACTGTCGCGTTTGCTATGCCCCCTTCGTTGGCAAGTTCGACGGCGCACCTTTGGACGATGCGCGTCGCCTCGTCATTCCGTGGTCTGCCTTTAGAGGCGGCCGTTGCAATGTTTGGCTCGACCATATGAGGTTCGCTCCTGTTTCCAGGTGCGATGCTTGCCGTATTGCTCATAACCAGCCTTATATGCGTTCTATTTATGCAACGATTCGAATGGTATTCACAAGCCCGAAATGCTTGACCCGTTTTGCCATCGTAGATACGATACGAATCGTAGCATAATGTTAGTTCAGCGCTTGCCGATGTTAGGGAGCAAGCCTCTTGATGAACTTTCGTAAGGAACGTCATCTTCGATCGAAGGCGGTATGATATCCACCGTCGAAGCTAGCCCCTTCCATGTGAATCTGCCAGTAGGGGACGCGCTACCCTCCACGAGTAAAAGTAAGAAGGTGTTTGCGTTCGGCGTTCCCGCGACTCCGGCATCTACACCGCGCACTCAGGCGAGCGTTCAATAATCTTGCAGTTGCGGGATGAAATTCGACCCTTATGCTGCTTGTCGGCGGTACGGCGAGCGCAGAATGGAAGACATCTAATTTCCTGTCTGGGCGCTTGTCGCACGTGTGTCTTCGTCAGGGATCAGGATATAAAGAATGATTAAGGAGATGTGACATCCATGCTAACGAGAGGTGACAGATGATGACAATAAATGCTGACGTAACCGCGAGCGGATTCATTCCCAGAACTACGTCGAACGCCCCTTCCTCGAACGACGCCACGTCAAAGCCGACACAGGGCGCATCCACGACGACGGATGCGAGCAGTGGCACATCGGGCGCGACATCGAGCCCGCAGACGGCCGGTACCCATGCTACGTCGGCAGCGTCGGGCGGCGCTGGTGGCGCGGGCGGCGCAGGTGGAGCCTCCAGCGATAGCAGCTCCGGCTCGGCGCTTGCCGAGGCCCAGTTGCTCAAGCAACTGATCGCTCATCTGCAGCAAATGTTGGTGAAGATCGAGGCTCAAATCTCGGTGGCGGCCGCTCACCGCGGACCCGGGGGCTCGCCGAATCCCGCACTCGGTGGCTTGCAAGGCGAGGCGTCAACGATCCAAGGCGAGATTTCCTCGGCCACCGAGAAGATGGCGGAACTGCTTAAGTCTCAAGGACAAAGCGCCGGGGCGCTTGTCAACGACCAGGCGTAAGCGTGCTTTGCATTAACCGATGACGGAAATACTCGCGCGACAGCCTTCGTCGGTCCAGACAACTGCACGCCGGCATCAGGGTTCGCTTGCCGCCGGTATTGTGCTATGCGAATGAATTCGTCACTTGCGAAACCGGCGATAAAGACAAAAAGCAGCGTTGAGACTGTCGCGTCCAGGAATATCCCTTTGGACGTAATAAAAATGACGCCCGTTGAAAGGCCCGCGGCAAGCGGTAAATGCCTCGCCCTCAGGGCTTACCTTGCTCCACCTGAAACAACTTGCACCACCCTCTGGGTCGAGCCTGCTCAAGTGCTCACGCCCTGGTCAATCCGATAGCTGAACTTCGAGTCTCATCATTGCATTATGCAAACCGACCGCTTTCAAATGGCGTTGACATATTCTCCGGACAGCAAGGAAGCTTGGCGCTCCCAAGGCACCAGCGTTCTTAAATGTCATTTGAATTTTGGACATGGCGATCCGACAGGTTCAGTGCTGCGGTCGTGGCGACTCGGAGATGCGGATCTTATTGACGCGCGGTTCGCGCATATGTCGGTTTCCCGCATGCGCGAAGGAGAAGACGATTCGTTGTGTTTAAAGCTCGTGAGACGCGGGGTTCTGGCCGTTGAACATGGCGGCCAGGTACGGCGGTTCAAGCAGGGTGACCTCATACTGGTTCGCGGCACATCGTCAGTCAGACAAAATTTTATCGAGCCGGCCGAGGTCGTTTCCGTCTTGTTTTCGCCGGAGAGCCTGAAGGAACGAGGGCTGCGTTTCGACGCACACGGTTACACCGTGCCAGACCATGAGAGTGCAGACGTCCAGGCGATTGCCGGGATGATAGCGCTGGTAGCAGATCAGAACGGCGACACGAGCGAAAAGATGCGGCGCCGGCAAGGCGGCCAGTTGCTGGAGCTTCTTGACCTGTTGATCGAAAGTCCTCTAGCGCTAAGTCGCAGACGCAGCGGTGAAGCGACTCTCTTTCGAGCCAAACGCTTTATCGCGCAAAATCTCCGCAACCCGGAACTTGACGTGCCCTTGATTGCTGCAGCGGTACATGCGTCCAGTTCACAGCTCACGCGACTTTTTAGAGCGGAAGGCCAGACATTAATGCGCTATCTCTTGGACTGCAGACTAACGCTCGCGGCCGAACTGCTCCAACAAATCGGCGTGACACGATTGCAAGTGGGAGAGATCGCTTACCGATGCGGATTTTCGTCGCCTACGCATTTCAGCCGTGTGTTCAAGGAGCGATACGGTGTGTCGCCCAAAGAGGCCGCATGCGCAAGTCTGATGACATCAACGGACCGCCGTCTCGTTGCCAACCAGAGCGTTTGATCCTTCAAGCATTCGGCAAGCGGCTGGCGTGCGCAATTCAATTTCGAATGTCTCGAGTCTCGCCGGGTCAGGCGATTTCCTCGTAACAGGCGACTACCCATCGGTGGCCGACTTCTGCCCGATGTCGCCGACTCAAGTCGACCCTTTGCTGCCATTGCGGGAACAATGATCGAACGTCCGCTTTCGACTACTCACGCGTCGTCCGATCACGGCTTCCCAATTGACCCGACGTAAATAGGACCCGTTGGATTGCGCCTGCCTTCACCGCGCGCAGGAAATTACGTCAAGCGCTCGTCTTCAGCATCCTCGAAGTCAACTGCGAGGCCAACAGCCTCCCACGCCTTCGCATCGTCGCAAAGTTCGCGGCTTCGCTGCCGTGCGTAATTTATTGCAGCTTTGCCCAAAAACAACCTGAAAGGACTTCCCGCGTCCTCGACTGCCTGCACGATGGCGCGTGCGGCCTGTTCCGGGTCACCGGGCTGGTTGCCAAAGCTTTCCAGCAAGCTGCGTCGCATTGCTCCGACGGTCTCCGCATAATCGTCGTTCTGGATCGGAGCGAGAGCAAAATGCTCAGCATCGCTTGTGCTTCTCACTCGCAGGCCACTTGGCGCGACCACTGTGACCCGGATACCAAGCGGGGCGACCTCCTTCTGCAATGCTTCGGTCAACCCGAACACTGCCCATTTCGTCGCGTTGTAATAACCTACGCCAGGGAAGGCCACTATTCCGCCAGCCGAAGCGACATTAACGATATGCCCGCTTCGTCGCTTGCGCATACCGGGCAGGACGGCCTTAACGACGGAACAAAGTCCAAATACGTTAACGTCAAACATGTGCCTTACTGCAGCGTCATTCGATTCTTCCATCGCCGAAAAGTATCCTATGCCGGCGTTGTTCACCAGCACATCGACTTGACCGAAGTGGGACGTGACTTCCCGGACAGCCGTATCGACACTCATCGCGTCGGTTATATCCAGTGCGTAGGCAGCAACGCGCTCACGTCCCCCGACGAGATTTTCGACGCTGCGGATATTGCGGGCCGTCACCGCGACTCTGTAACCGGCATCGATAGTTTGTGTGGCCAGAGCTCTTCCCAGGCCCGTGGAGCACCCGGTAATCAACCACACCTTTTCACGCGTTGTCGCGTTCGACATCGTTCGTTTCTCCTCTTGGGTAGTTACGGACGCCGCAGTATACGAATACTCGTCGTTCGGGACTGATACGATCGCTTCCGGCGACCTGGCGGCCGTTCCCTACCGACCGGCGTTGACCGAACCTGAACGGACGGCCATCCCTCCCATGAGGATCGTCATGCCAATGGTCACCCTTCGCCCACTCCCTCGGCGAGCAGGGCGCCGGCAGCGGCGCGCCGTACTTTTTCAGTGCCGATCGAAGCAGTAGTGGAACCGCCGCCGCGCCTTCGACCAGCACGGGTGGCGATTTGTATCGATCTTGTTAAAGGTCGGTCTTGTTGGCGCCGTGGCGGCCTTTGTCAGTCTTTTCATAGAACTTCTGAAGCAAACCGGGAACGGTCGGGTTGTTGGCCATCAGGGTGTAGGCTGCGATAGCTTCCTTGTACAACTGATCATCAAGATTGCGGCCTATGAGGTCGAGGATCACCTGTTTAGCGCTGCGAACTGCGGCCTGATCGTTGCGTAAGATGGTGCGAGCGGTTTGCTTCGCCGCCTCCATCAGTTGATCGTGAGGCACCACCTTTGAGACCAAGTTAATCTGAAGAGCCCTTTGCGCATCGATGGGTTCTGCGGTGAGGGCCATTTCCATGGCCACGCTCACGCCGCAGTGGTTTACCAGGCGGACAAGGCCCCCGTCGCCATGGTGGAAACCGCGGCGGGCTTCGAACGAGCCGAACTTTGCCTGGTCAGAGGCGATCCGGATGTCAGCCGACATTGCCAGCTCGAAGCCACCGGCCAACGCCCAACCGTTCACGGCCGCAATAACGGGCTTCTTGAACCGGTGCTTGCCACGGGTGAGACCGCCTAGTCCAAGCGCGACCCAGTCCGCGATCATCTGTGGCGTGGCACCGACATACTGGGTAACGTGGGTTTTGAGGTCCATGCCCCCACAAAAGGAATCACCGGTTCCGGTCAGGATGACGACATCGACGCTGTCGTCGACTGCAATACGATCCCAAGCTGCGTTAAGTTCATCATGGACTTCCTTGCTGATGGCGTTCTTGGCCTCAGGCCGGTTCAAACGAACGTATGCGATGCGCTCTTCGGAATGGTATTCGACAACTGACATAATAGGCCTCCAAAGCCTCTGCTTAGATTGAACGACGTGACGGACTTAGCCTTTCCTCCTATCGTTTGAATGCCAAAAACTGCTCGCTCAATAAGACTAAGGCAACGACAATCATGGCCGCCCCAGAAAAATTGGCTGACCATGTGAGCGACCTTTGGGCGGGTGCGCAAGACGATCCTGGCACCAACGCCGACAAGCGAATAGACGACGGCACAGTTGAGAATCTGCACGAGGCCCATTGCGCCGATTTGCGCAGAGATCGACCATGCACCGTCGCGGCAGGTGAATTGCGGCAACATTGCTAGAAACAGCAGAAGCGCCTTTGGGTTCGCACCACTAATAGCGAACCCTCGGATGGCCCACCCCAATGTGGTGCTTGAGGCGTGCCCATCGGCGACGGTTGGAACCGAGGGGCGCGCAACGATGTTGCCGCCAAGCCATAGCAGATATCCCGCACCAACGAAGGTCAGCACGGTGAGGAGTGCTGGGACACTCGCAACGAGAGCGCCGATCCCCACCGCGACCGCCAGCGTGATCGTCAGATAACCGGACAGCATGCCCGCGACCGCAGGCGCAATCGCCCTGTCGTGCATCCCGGCCGAGATCGCATAGGCCCAATCCGGACCCGGGACTATCACCAACGAAAGCGAGACGGCCCAAAAAACCATCAATACACTGAACGCCACAGCGGCCCTTCCCGATGAATGAGCCTGATTGCCCCACGAGAGAATAATACGGCGTTGCTCAGGCAAGGTGCTCGCTATTCCTTGCACGAAAGTGATCATCTGAGCTAGCATCTTCCACATGGATGAAACTGACCTAAAAATTCTTGCCGAACTGCAGCGTGATGGACGACTAACCGTCACGGAATTGGGTGATCGCATAGGGTTGAGCCTTTCCCCCTGTCATCGGCGCGTTCGGGCATTGGAGCAAGCAGGCGTAATCAGCGGTTATCGCGCCGACATCGACCCTGCGACCGTCGGCTTGAACTTTTCGGCGATTGTGTTTGTGACGCTGCGTGAAGGTAACAGCAAAAGTGTGAAGTCCTTTGAGTCCGCCCTGCCGGACATCCCGGAGATCATTCGGGCGGAGCGCCTTTTCGGCGACCCTGATTACATGCTGCACGTTGTTACTCATGATCTGCGTTCGTTCCAAATGCTTTACGACCGGAGCCTGTCGGCTTTGCCTGGCGTACTGAGGTTGACCTCCACTCTCGTGATGAAAAGCATTCTCCAGAACCGGCCACTCCCGCTATGAATGCCTACAGCAAGCTCGCTTCGCTCTGACACCGCATCCCTCTTTGTCGCCGCAGCATCTTTCAAGCCTTTGCCAAACGCTCCGATTGGGACATGATTTCATCTGTCGCACGAGGCAGCACGCCAAGGCTAGCTACTGAACCGGGCACGTTGCACGATGGCGGCAGCCTGAGACTTCCTGACAGCCGCTCCCATCGACCCGAACATCACTCCCCGATTTCCCGGCGGGCAGCTCAGGCGCGTCGCCATGAATACATCGACTACCTCGCTGGCCGAGTGGCGCAGCAGTTCCGCGCCCTGCACCGCACGTGCGATAGCTTCGGTAGCCGCGCGCGCAAGAAATTCGTCCTCCAGCATGCGATCCAGCAGAGGCCACATCGAGTCGACGAAGCTGTCGAAACCGGCGTGCTGACCGCGAACATCCTGAAGTTCGGCAATGAGTGCCTCCCGGCAGCCTGAGTTTTTCAGCATCGTTCGGCGCACGTCCATGCACATCATGTTGGCCGTGCCCTCCCAGACGCTGTTCAAGGGCGCTTCACGATAGAGTCGCGCCATCGGGTTTTCTTCGATGAAGCCGTTGCCCCCGTGGCATTGAAGCGCCTCGTACGCGACTGCTGGTGCCCGCGAACAATTGAAGAACTTCGCCATCGGCGTCGCGACGCGAGCGAACGACTTCTGCTGTTCGTCTGTAGCGATATGATCGGTAGCCCTGGCAACGCGAAGGGCGAGGTGGGTTGCGGCTTCGACTTCGACTGCCATGTCGGCAAGAACGTTGATCATCATCGGGCGGTCGGCGAGTCGCGAGCCGAAGCCGTCGCGCGTGCCGGCATGATTGAGCGCCAACCCGAGTGCTTGCCGCATGAGACCGGCCGAACCTACCGCAAAGTCCAATCGGGTCAGGTGTGCATGGGAAAGGACTTCACGTATGCCACCGCCCTCGGCGCCCACGCGGATCGCCAATGTGCCGCTGAATTCGACTTCGCTCGACGCGTTCGACCTGTTACCGCACTTGTCCTTCAGCCGCTGCAGGAAGAACCGGTTATAGGTGCCGTCAGGCAACGTCCGTGGCAGAAAGAAACAGGTCACTTCGTTCGCGACTTTTGCCAGTGTGAAGAATCCGTCGGATTGAGGCACCGAGCAAAACCACTTGTGACCCGTGAGTTCGTACCAGTGCGCGATCTCGCCGTGGTAGCCCGCGCAATGCGAGTACACGGCAGACGTCTGCGTTTCTCGCAGGTCGGATCCCCCCTGCTTCTCGGTCATTGCGTAGCCGACGACGACTGAAGATTTGCGCGCCACTTCGCGCCGGCTGAATTCGTAGACCGTTCCGCAGGCCTTTTCCGCCCAGATTTTCAACGCAGGCTCCGCCATGAAGCCTGCGTACGACGCGTAGGCCATGCCGGTCGGACAGGCCGTACCCTGCTCAACCTGATTCCACAGATATGAGAGTACCGCGCGAGCGAAATGAGGCTGCTGTTCCTTTGTAGTCCAGGCGAGAGACGGAACTTCGTGACGCCACGCAAGTGACATCAGTTCATGCCAGGCGGGATGAAACTCGACCCAGTCAATTCGATTGCCGTATCGGTCGTGCGTCCTGAGTTCCGGCACGTGACGGTTGGCAAGCCGCGCTATCTCCTGAACAGCCTCATCGCCCGCAAGCTTGCCAAGCGCCGCGCATCGTGCAGCCGCCCAGGGCGCTTCGCGTGCGACGGCCGTCCTCAGAACCACGTCGCCGTCGAACGCGTTAAAGCAGGTGGCCGGCGCTGCCTGGTTCGTCACAACGTGGGTGGAATAGCGTCCGACTGCGCCGCAAACAGCCCCGAGCGGTCGATCGGTGCGAGGTGCGTTCATACGTGCCTCCTAGTCAGGGTAATGCGTCTCGTCGAACAACGATTCCCCCTTGATCCACCTCTGCTGCATCAGGCGTTCGATCTCGGAGATGACCGCCGGATCTTCGATGGTTGCCGGTATTGGAGCGGGCTTGCCATCGACTATATAAAGCAATGACCGTCTGAGAATTTTTCCTGAGCGGGTTTTGGGCAAACGTCCTACGACGAAGGCAAGTCGCAACGCAATGACTGCACCGAGCTGCTCGCGCACAGTCTGCACGACCTGCGTTTCGACTTCCAGAGGAGCGACATCGCTGCGGTCCTTCAGTACCACAAAGACCACGGGGACCTGGCCTTTGAGTGGGTCCGACATGCCGACAACTGCACACTCGGCTACCGGTGCAAGCCGCGCGACGATTTCTTCGATGGCGCCAGTCGAGAAGCGGTGCCCGGCTACGTTGATGACATCGTCCGTGCGTCCCATCACGTGGAGAAAACCGTTGACGTCGATATATCCGGCGTCTCCGGTGTCATACCAGCCCGGAAAGCGCTGGAAATATGAACTCTCGTAGCGCGCGTGTGCATTCCAGATGGTAGTCATGGCGCCCGGTGGCAACGGTAGGGCGCATACGATATTGCCGGTGATTCCGTTTTGAACTTCGTTACCCTGATCGTCGACACAACGCACGTCCCATCCAGGCATTGCGCGACCCGCCGATCCCCGACATCTCTCGCTTACCGCTCGGTCCTCCGCCGTCGATGCGGCGATAGGCCACCCCGCTTCGGTCTGCCACCAGTTATCCAGCACCGGCACGCCAAGCAGATTCTCTGCCCAATTCATCGTCGAGGTATCGCAGCGCTCGCCCGCAACAAAGACCGTTCGCAAACTCTTTATGTCGTGATGCCAGATCCGGCTTCCGAGGATGGGCTCATAGAGGAGCAAGCCTGCCGGATCCTCCTTCCTGATTGCGCGTAACGCGGTTGGTGCCGCGAACAGGACGTTCACCCGGTGTTGCTCAATGACGCGCCAGAAGGAAGCAGAATCGGGTGTGCCGACTGGCTTGCCCTCGTACAACACCGTAGTACATCCGTTGAGCAGCGGTCCATATGCGATGAAAGAATGGCCGAGGACCCACCCAATGTCCGCAGCTGCCCAGAACACGTCCCCGGGCGGGCAGCGATAGATGTTGTTCATCGACCATAGAAGCGCCGTCATATACCCACCCGTATCCCGCACGATGCCTTTTGGCTCACCAGTTGTACCCGATGTGTGAAGGATATAGAGCGGGTGGGACGAAGGAACCGGGACAGGGCTGACGGGATGCGACTCGCGCATCGCACGGTCCCATTCAACGTCCCCAGGTACCAGCGTTATAGATGCGCCTTCGCGCCGATAAACAATGGCTGGTCCGGTCCACATCGAGAGCTGGATCGCCTCGTCTACCGTCTCCTTGTAGTCAATGCGCCGGCTGCCTTCGAACCCGTTCGACGCCGTTACGATTGCCTTGGGTAAGGTATCCATAATGCGGGTTGCAAGCTCTTTCGCGGCAAATCCGCCGAAGACCACGCAATGCGTTGCGCCAATCCGTGCGCAAGCCAGCATCGCAATGATCGCTTGCGGAATGACGGGCATATAGATAACGACAACATCACCGAATCCCACTCCGTTCCTTTGCAGTACGCCTGCGAATCTGGCAACCTGGTCGGTAAGGATAGCGAAGGTCATAGTCTGTGCGACGGCCCCCGTTACCGGACTCTCAAAGGCGATGGCAACCTGCTCGCCGCGACCACTCTCAACATGCCGGTCGAGGCAGTTATAGCTCGCGTTGGTGATAGCGCCATCGAACCAGGCGAAGCGTCGACCCGGGCGCTCTGCGAGCACGTTGTCCCATTTCTCCATCCAGTTCACATGCCGCGCCGCAATCGCCCAAAAGACTGCAGGGCTGGACTTCCACTCGTCACGTACTTCGGTGTAGTTCATGGCGTTTCCTCAACAGTTGACTCGTTCTAACGAGCACGCTTTAAAACGTTCCAGCTCTTTTTGACGGCAATTCGGGGAGGTTGACTATGGCAGCTGCACCAGGCATCGTGCATCCCTGAGAGCAGCATTTGCCGGGCAAGGTATTTCGTGTGATTGCGCGATCTGGATCATCGGTCAGCCCGCGGTTCAGGAGGCGTTCCACAAGCTGCACTTTCGAGCCGACAGGGTAGTTGCGGTAGATCTCACGCTTCATCGCTTCAGGCGAGCCGCCCCCATGGAGGCTGATTACCGAATACCAGCCGCCCTGATAGGAGGCCGTCAGATCCTCGATGAATCGTGCCGTCTCGATCCTCTTGTCATATGGGATGTTGGCGTTCGCGCGCAGGACATCCTGCAACGTCGCCTGCGTTTGCGGGTTGTGGTCTTCGTCGGGGCCGGGTAACGCAACGATGAGACCACCCGAGACGTAGTGCGCGATCCTGTGCATGTCGTAAATCTGTGTCGCAAGCAAAAGCTTGCCGATGTTGGCGAATACAGGGTCGGGGACAAAGCTGTTCGCAGCCTTGTCCAGCGTTGCATAAACGGACGCCGCCACACCGCACGCGTAAAAACCTTCCGTAATCTTGATCAGTTCAACCATCTGATCGCGCAGGTGGTGTTCTTCCGCAGGGTCGAAACCGTTCGCTTCGCACATTAGGGCCCCGGCTCCGATCAGCAGGTCACCGAAGCCGGCCCGGGCACCAATACAACTATGCCGGTGATGCGTCGCGTAGTTGTAGGTCATGTGGCCGCTGTGCTCCCAATCGCCAGCGTAGAACACGCGGTCCCACGGAACGAATACGTCCTGGAACACAACCACACCCGTTGATTGGCCATATTTGTTTGAGAACAGCGCTGCTTTCTCCCCAGGCCTGCCGGCAGGGCGAGCGATGATCGTGACACCGTCAGCATCGACTGGAACTGCGCAGCAGATGGCAAAATCGGCTTCTTCCCGGCTCATGTTGCGACATGGCATGACCAGGAACTCATGCATGTACGGCGCACCGGTGACAATGGCTTTCGTACCCGAGATACTAATGCCCTTGCTGTCGCGATGTGTGATGTGAACATAGGCGTCGGGGTTACGCTGCTGATGCGGCCTCTTGCTTCGATCGCCCTTCGCGTCCGTCATCGCGACACCTAGCGTGAGATCGCGGTCCTGCACGTCGTGCAGATACGCGGTAAAACGATCGAGATGCTCCGTTTTACCCTTTGCGTCGTCGAGCCGGGCCGATACCTGATGAATCGCGTTGAGCGCATCGTGCGTCAGATAGCGTTGTGCGCACCCGGTTTCCTGACAGACAAGACGCACGGCTTTGAGCTTGTTGAGGAGGTCGCCGCTGCTGGTGTTGATGTGCAGAAAGCGGTTGACGACCCTGCCGCTGCTGCCTTGCGTGGCGGTCATGATCGGCGCGTACTCCGCACGCAGCGCGTAGTCATACGTCAAGCCAACAGCATTGACGCCCGGCCGGAATGCAGGCTCATCGGCAACCGATATGACGCGTTGGCCGTCGACGAATATCTTCGGACGGTACTGCCGAAGCGACTCCTTGTAGTCGCCTGAGGACATCAGCATGTGTGGTCTCCCGGAAGTGGGATGAACGGGGAGCGTCGGCATTCGCCAGAAGCCGGCACTAACGAAAATGACGCGCAAGCGCAGAGCCGGTCCCGGTCACAGTGGGTGCCGGGTGAGCGAATCACCTGGGTGCTCTGCGAGACACTCGTCTCATCTAGAAAACACCCCCATTTGAGGCCTATTCCGGCACGGCGGACCTTAATTGCTTGCAGAAAACGATCACGAAAACTTTGACGAGAGTGATGTCTGATCGGTATGAATCGACCGCGCGGGACGGGAGGAGAAAATCTGTTTGGAAGACGCGTGGCGAAGTCACTCAGATTGCTGGATCATCGTCGCTTTTTCGTTCAACCTTCAGCCCCGAGGCGCCCGCGCATTTCGGCGAGATGCCGAAGCGCTGCCTGAATACGCGACTGAAATGTGCATGACTTGAGAAGCCACATCGATAGGCGACTTCCTTGATGTGCATCCGCCGTTCGGGGCGCTTTGTCAAAAGCTCCACGGCCAGGTCCAGACGCTGACACAAAACATAGTGCATGAGCGAATGACCATCGGCGCGAAATAGCCGGTGAAGATGTGCCCCCGAGGTGCCAACGGCAGATGCGACGAGGCTAACGCTCAGTTCGGCGTTGCCGATGTTCTGAGATATAAACCGTTTCGCGTCAATCAGCGTCGCACGGCTGCTGCGCCGGGCGAAATGTGCGGGTGGTTCGTCGATGAGCATGCTTAAGATATCCAGTAGATGTTCACCCTGTCGCCGCCGCAACTCGTGACTGGTAGAACCTCTCTGCTGAGCTAGCAAGACGATGGTTGCGCTAATTGCGCGTACGTCAGGCGCCGTTATGTCCGGGCTGACCAGTCCAAGCCGTCGTTTGTGAAAACCGCGGTTCGCCAGAAGCTTGCGCGGAGCTCTAAGCAAAACTGCCTGCGAGCGCCGATTGAAATGCTGACTGTGCGGTGTGTCCAGATCGATCAACAGCATCTTTCCCGCGTCGACGTGATGGACCCCGCCATTCGCTTTCACGGTCATGTCGCCTGATGCGATGACGGAAAGATATAGATATCGCTCGGTGCAATCCGAGTCCGGCTTCACCGACAGGTTGGCGACTTCGAGCAGCACCATATCGATCGACCCGAGGTTGTATCTCTCGACGATCTCGCCTGCGAAGGATTCATCGGATTCGAACTCGACGAGCACCCAGTCGACCCGCAATGAGCCTTGACGGCGATGACCGCTGGAGCCTGCATCCGCACGAGTATTGCTCACTTTAGACGACTCAGTTTCCGCGTGCTTCCGGAGAACAGGGAAAAGTCGTTCCATCGACAGGCAACACTAAGTGCTAGCGCCACGTATCGGCAATGAAAACGAGACGACCCCAAAGCCATCAACCCATCGATGGCACAGCTGCAAATCCCGATCGAAATGAGCATCGATGCTCAGGGAAATAATAAGATGTTACTCACGCAAGGTGTTGCCTATTTCTTGCCCATAAACGATTCTGCGAGCTGATATCTTGCTTATGGATGGGTGGCTAATCATAAAATCTTGCCAACCAACTGAAATAGCGACGATTACTCGTCACATAGCGTTGGCGCACGAATCTTCGCCGAAGTCCTCATAACAATCGCTTGATGGTCTGAGGGCAACAACAGTGTGACCGATTCCGTTGACGCATCGTCGCTAAACATCCAATCCCGGATGATCAGGGAACTCGATGATGGGTTCCATCCGCTCGAGCGTGATGTGCTCGAATGCCGAGATCGCGTCCCCGGACCCGATCCGGCTGCCCAGCAAATGATCCACCAGTTCCATTGCATCGTCGGCTTCTCCCTGGTCCGAATCGCTCTGGCGTCCACCGACAATTGCCCTCTCAAGCAGCGGCCACTCAAAGAACTATTGACGGGCATATTGGCTTCGCTGCGTTGGCAATAACGCTGAAAACTTCCAGGGGTGAATCAGGTACCCCGATGAGCTTCCAGATGTCTCCGAAAGCTCAAGAATCGGACACTCAACATGCCTGTTCGAATGTCTCAAACTGGCCGAATCCAGAACTTTCTGTAGCCGGACATACTCCTCCAGAGAGCCAGATGCATGAACTGCCCTTCGAGAAGTTCCTTTGACGCTGATTGCAGTGTCGTAACAGCTCGCTGACAATGATGCAGGCATGCTATACGCAGATGTCTCAAAGCGCGGATCACACTGCGGCCCACAGGTTGGGCCTGCGGTCGTCAACCGACACATCGCGACTGCGGCGCCGTTCACGATGGCGCCCGCTCCATGGATCGGCCGGCAAACTCCACCTGCGCAATGCGTTGCCGGAGGCCGCCACAAACGCTCCCCGATGCCTCATTGATGCAGAATCGGCGCTAAGGCCACAACGACACGACCTGAATACGATGGACGATCCAGAATCGCTTTCCATGGCACTGCCCGACGGCACTAAGGTCTCTGCGCTCCTCCGGGTGCCGGAGGGCGCGCGAGCCCTGTATGTCTTCGCGCACGGTGCCGGGGCGGGCATGCAGCACGCCGGCATGTCGTCATTGGCCGACGCGCTTGCGGCGGTCAATGTCGCCACATTGCGCTACCAGTTTCCGTACATGGAGCGGGGCTCCAGGCGGGTGGACTCGCCGGCCGTGGCACATGCTGCCGTGCAGGCAGCCGTCGCAGAGGCCCGCCGGCGGCTGCCAGCCCTGCCGCTCTTCGCCGGCGGCAGGTCGTACGGCGGCCGCATGACGTCCCAGGCCCAAGCCATCTCCCCACTCGACGGCGTGCGTGGCCTCGCTTTCGTCGCGTTCCCGTTGCACCCGGCGGGCGCGCCCGGCGTGGAGCGGGCACGGCACCTGGCGGACGTCACGGTGCCGATTCTCTTCCTGCAGGGCACGCGCGACAAGCTGGCGGAGTTTCACCTGCTGAGGTCGGTCGTCGAGACGCTGGGGCCACGCGCCACGCTGCATGTGGTGGACGACGCAGATCATTCGTTACACGTGCGCGCGTCCTCCGGCCGGACCGACGCGGAGGTCGTGCTCGAACTGGCTCGGACGATGGCGGCGTGGTTCTTCGCCGAAGGAGAGTTCGTGCCCGTGACCTGAGCAAGCGCAGGAATGCAGGAGTGCTTGTAGCAGAGTCGGGACGGCGAGCCGGCGAATTCGCCGTGCTGCACTCGCGCGCTCAATCCCTTCGCTATCCGCAGACGGTCTGTCGCATAGCCACGATAAGCGACGCCTGTCGCGTCAGCGACGTTTTCCCAGTACGGAGTGAGTGAATTTGTCAGATCCGCTTGCGGTGATTCGCCTCCGGAAATCGCGGAGGGCATGCTTTGATTTGGCCGGCATCGATCCGTGAGTGACCGCTTAGGGATGCGGGCGGAACCAGACTGGCGGCGCGTCCAACGACGCGCATTGCCCGGTCACTCCCGACGCGGTCGCCCGAAACCGACCCACAGCTGACTCTTGGTGTGCACCATTGAGTGTCCACTGTGGGTACCTGAACAGACCAATACAAACTAGCGCCGAACACAGGCGCACACCGCGACAAGCTCACTTGCACGTCACCGGATTTCGCCTTCGCGCTACGTTGCAACTTCCGTGACCGCTTGCGCCCGGAAGTGCTTTGGCGAACGGCCGACGACGCGCCTGAAGGCGTTGCTGAACGCACTCTCGGACGCGTAGCCAAGTGAGCGCGCAAGCACGTTGACGTGCGTTCGGCTCTCCAGAAGAGCGCGCTGCGCAAGGTGCATTCGCCATTTCGTCAGATATGAAAGAGGCGACATTCCGGCAACGGTCTTGAAGTAAGCGGCAAACGTCGCGCGAGACATCGCCGCGGCCTGCGCGAGTTCTCCAAGTTGCCAGGCGCGGCCGGGATCATCGTGCATGAGTTGGAGTGCCGGCGCGAGACGCCTGTCGCTCAAGGCGCGGAGCCATCCAGCCGGCGGCAATCCGGTCGCCTCGAAGTGTGCCCGCAGTATCTGGATGAACATCAGATGCGCGAGTTGGTTGGATGCGACATGCGCTCCTGGAAAGGCACCTTGCCGTTCCCGAACGAGCTGATCGAGCAGCCATCGCAGCGCTTGCGCCTGGCTCGATGTCCCGCGCACGTGAATGAGAGGCGGTAGCGCGTCCAGCAAAAGCTGGCTGGACGCGATGCTCAACTCGACCTTGCCGCCAATCATGAAAAACTCATCGCCATCGCCGTGATGGACCATATTGCCGACACGCCCTTCGAGGACATCGGCGAGGTCGACGCGCTCCGCGTTCAGGTCGGTGCCGAGGACATGGGAGCGCGGTTCGCAGAGCAGAAACACGTCCCCGCTTTCGATGCGAACAGGATTCTGGTCGCCTTCAAACAGGATCCAGCAGTTTCCCCGCGCGACGCCCCAAAACTTGACGGTATTCGCACGCGGGAAATTGATTGCCCATGCGCCGCCGGCAACCAGCCCACCCGAAATGACGGACCGTGCACCCAGGAGGCTCAGAAAATCGGAGAATGGATCGATCATGATGGTCAGATTCTCGCGCATGAAACGGCGACTTTCAAGTATTCAAAATCTGACCCCCCGGTTTTAAGCTGCGTCGACTGCCTGGAGTTGCCAGGTAGAACGCGTAGCCGAACAGATCGGAGAGGATGCCAATATCATGAAGCAAACCTGGTTTATCACTGGCGTGAACAGTGGCTTCGGCCGTCACATGACCGAGCAGCTCCTTGCCAGAGGGGATCGCGTCGCCGGTACCGTGCGAGATCTAAATTCGATGACCGATCTCAAAGCGCGCCACGGTGCTGCCCTTTGGCTCGCAAAGCTTGATCTGTCAGACACTCCGGCTATCCGCCGCGTCGTCGACCGCGCATTCGGTGAACTAGGCCGCATCGATGTGGTCGTGAGCAACGCGGGTTACGGGCTATTCGGCGCGGCTGAAGAAATGACTGACGAACAGATCGCGCATCAGATCGACACGAACCTGATCGGCTCCATTCAAACCGTGCGCGCGGCGCTTTCGCATCTGCGGACTCGGGGCAGCGGGCGCATCATCCAGTTATCCTCGATGGGCGGGCAAGCGACATTACCTGGCGGCTCGCTATACCACGCAGGCAAATGGGGCGTTGAAGGGTTCATTGATGCTGTCGCGCAGGAGGTGGCCGGGTTCGGCATCGGTTGCACGTTGGTCGAGCCGGGCGCGGCGCGAACGAATTTTCGCTATCAAAACGCTCAACTGTCGCCAAAACTCGGCGCGTACGATGCATCGCCGGCGCGTATGGCGCATCGGATAATCGAGGAAGGAACCAGCATACCGATTGGCGATGCCGCGAAGATGGCCGAAATCATCATTGCCAGTGCCGACCAGCATCCGGCGCCCAAACGCATAGCGCTAGGAAGTGACGCCTACAACATCATGCACAAGCAATTGAGCGACCGTCTCGCTGCTCTGGAGGCACAGAAAGAACTCGCGTTCTCCACTGACTACGGACCGGGCATGTAGGCCCGGCAGCAACGCAGCTAGAGGACTGTCGCTCGCGTCTGCGAAGCAGTTCGCGCCGGTACACCGAGCGGAGGCGTCGCGAGCGGATAGGTCACAAGGTTCCTGATGACCTGCGGCGTGTCCTAGACAAGCACGACACACTTTCCTCCAGCTTCGTTGTGTTCCATAAGTTCGTGAGCGGTCGCAATTTCAGAAAAGTCGAATACGTGCGCTGGCCGTCCTCGAAACACACCGCGAGCTTCGAAATCCACGATTTGCTGCATCGGCACCTTCGATAGGGGAAAATCGGAGGTTCCGAAGCTGAAGCTTCCGAAAAAGCTCAATTGAACTCCGCTCGGCATCTGGCTAAGCGGATTGAAATCGCCGACTGGCGCGAGGCCGCCCAGAAATCCGGCCATGCATACGCGGCCACCGGGACGCGTGGCGCACATCGAGTTCAGGATCGTGCTGTTGCCGATGAGATCTAGCACCGCGTCCGCCTTTCCGCCCGGCCAGTCCGGCGATCCAGGCAAGTCACCTTCCGTCGTCACGGCGTGTGCCACCTCTCGCGAGCGCAGCAACGCTACGCCTTCTGGCCGCCGGGTGGTTGCGATCACCTGCGCACCGAGTTGGCGGCCGATGTCGATCGCTGCCAGACCAAGGCTTGAAGTACCGCCGCGCACGACGAGCCGCTGCCCAGCCTTAACCCCCAGATTGTCGTGGAGACATGTCCACGCGACCGCATATGTCTCTGGCAGCGCTGCAAGGCGCTGCCAGTCGAGGGTAGTCTCAACGGCCACGACATTCTTGGCCGGCACGACAACATATTCCGCGTAGCTGCCGTCGACGGTTCGCCCCATGCCGCCCATCAGGGCGGCTACCGTCTGTCCCTCGCGAAGGAACCCCGTAGCATCGCACACCACGGACCCGACGCATTCTATCCCGCTGATCTCGGCCACGTCGCCCCAAAGTCCTCGCCGCATATAGAGTTCAGCCCGGTTCAGGCCGAATGCGCGGACGCGAATCAGCACACAGTCCGGCTTGATGGCCGGCATGGGTCTCTCGACGATGCGGAGTACTTCTGGACCACCGAACCCGCTCCTGACGATTGCCTTCATGTCGATCTCCTCAATTTGATATCGCATGGTACGAGCCTCGATCATCGAAACAAATTACTATGTTTCGACAAAGACTGAAGAGGCATACGACAATGAATGAGCCGACGCTATTGCAATTGCAGTGTTTTGAAGCGCTGGTTGCCGAAGGCAGTTTTGCAGCAGCTGCGGCGCGTTTGAACCGCACGCATCCAACCGTCCACGCGGCCGTGGCGGCACTTGAATCTCAAGTAGGAATGGTCCTGCTTGACCGGGCGGGATACCGGGTCTCACTTACCGCTGAAGGTGCGGCATATCACTCACACGTGGTGCAGTTTCTCCGTCACTATAAAAATCTCCAGCTGGGAGCGGCCCAGCTCGCCGCCGGGCAGGAGGCGGAGTTACACGTGGTCGTGGGCGATCTGTGCCCATTGCCGGCAACGCTCGGCACGCTTAAGCGGTTCTTTGACGAGAGTAGCGGCACGCGCCTTGTACTTCATTTCGAGGCCATTAGCGGTCCATGGGAACGGCTGAAAAACGGCGAGTGCGATTTGATCTTTCATCACCTCGACAAACCATCGCCCGCGATTGAGTCTATCGAGCTCTTTGAGGTCAAGGTCGTACCGGTCGCCGCACCCGGATTTCTTAACCGTCCGGCGGACGCCGTGCTCACGCCGGACGACTTCGTGTCCCACGTTCAATGCATCATTCGTGATACGGCCAGACAGCCTTCTGAAGCCAACTACTATGTGATCGACGGTGCGCCAACCTGTACCGTACCTGACCAGTTGATGAAGCGCGAGCTGATTGTCCAAGGGCTGGCGTGGGGCCACATGCCTTACCATCTTGTCGAAGGCGACCTTCGCGAGCAACGGCTTCTGTCGATGGAGGGGCCGCATATGCGCGGCGCTACGCTCAAGCACTACGCGGCGAGACTCCGAAGTGCGGCGCACGGCCCTGTCGCGCAGCGTCTTTGGAGTCAGTTGCTGGAGCGTGGTACAGGTTGAGCAATGTTCTCTTATCCCGCTCTGGAAGGCCAATAGCCTTGAAGACTGGCCGACCGGATGGGTAGTTTGAGACGCACTGCCGAAGCCACATACGTCGTCACCCCGTTGATTGATGACACGCTGCCATTGGTCAGCGTATAAGGCGTGCCGTCGACGCTTGAGAAAATGCCTCCTGCAGCCATCAACGCTGCGATCGTCGTACCGCCGGCGACCGGATTTTTGCCCGCGCCGCCCCAAAAGACCGGTAACGGCACGAATCGTTAGCTTTGTCGCCAGGCTTGCCTGCCCACTATTGGCATCCCGCTAGTTTCGTCCTTCGCGCACCGCATTCGCGAATCTGCGCAGATGCCTCTGCTGACGCCCGATACTAACGCCTTCACGTGCCACCGACGGACTGCGCGTCGTGAAACGAGCGCGGCGCAGCCGGCGCCTGCGCAACATGAGGAGTCGCACACATGGCTGGCTATTCGAACGCTATCAAGGGTCTGCATCACAATGCATATCGATGCAGGGATTCGGAGGAAACGCGGTGGTTTTATGAAGATCTGCTCGGTTTGAGACTGGCGGCCGCGATGGAACTCTCAGTCACGAAGACCGGCAGGCAGATCAAAGCACTGCATACCTTCTTCGAAATGGGCGACCATTCCTTTCTGGCGTTTTTCGAACTCGTGGGGGAGGACCGCGAAGGCATGTTCGATCCGAAGTCGGATTTCGATCTGCATATCGCGCTAACCATCCCTGACGTGAAGACCCAGTTGGAGTTCAAGGACAAGGCACTCGCGGCGGGCGTCGAAGTACGCGGCCCGTCGGAGCATACGGTTGCCCAGTCGATCTATCTGCGCGATCCCAACGGCTACGTGATCGAGTTGACGGTGAATGGAGAGCGCTATACCGAACTGATGGCGGAACACCTGCATGGCGCGCGCGGTAATCTCGACCGGTGGCAACGGACCAAACATGAAGCACCGGTGCAAGCCTGATGGCAGCTTAAGCGGGGCGAACGGCGATTACTTTACGGCTAAACGGGCCCGAACTGACCTTTCGCTTTCGCCAAACGGACTCTGAATCGTGGGGCCTGTCGGCCAATTTGTCTGGCCGGCAAGCGCCGGGATCCGAGCGTCGAAACCGAGTCAACGCATCGGGACCGGGCGGCTTGCGTAGGCTTTTTTGGATGTGTCAGCGTCATGAGCCTTGACGCTGATACCTTACTTTGCTGCATCGCTTATCGCTTGTAGCAGGACTAACAGTATTCGGTTCATGGGCGTCGGTACACCCAGCGATTCGCCCATTCGGACAATCGCGCCCGTTAGGGCATCCACTTCCAGTACACGTCCATTGACGTTGTCAAAATACATGGACGTCGCTTCATCCGGGTGATAAGACAGGAGTCGCGCCAGCACCTGCGATTGCGTCTTCTCGTTAAGGTCGACCCCGCCAGCGAGCGCGACGGCTAACCCTTCCCGAATGATGTCCGAGGCGATGCTACGAACATCGTCTCGCTGAAAAACTGCGAGGCGTTGTCTCGTAAGGGCCGTAATCGGATTCGCGACCGCATTTAACAACAATTTCGCCCACAGGCGCTGCTGAAAATCCTGCCGGGGTGCTACCTTGAGCAAAGCTCCTTCGAACAGGGCTGCGAAAGCTTGACCGGTAGCAGTGTCGGGAATCGAGATGTCGTCTTCGCTGGCGCGGCGAAAACTGAAATTGCTCGCCGAGCGCCGCTCACCGTTGAAATATACGACTGCCGGGACAACGGCACGATTTCCCACATAAGGAGCGACGCGCTGTTCGTGTTCTATGCCGTTCTGCAGCACCGCGACGCAAGTGTCAGGGCCGCACAGGCGCTCGAACCAGGCAGAAGCCGACGCGGTGTCCTGTGTCTTCGTACACACGATGATCCAGTCGACATGGTCGGCTTGCAGCGGGTTGGTCACAACATCGAGTGTCAACCGATGCATATCCTGGGGCTGTTCCAGCGTCACCGCCTCGGCGTGGCGGCGTGCGCATACAACAATCCGATGACGTCCAGACAGTTGAAGGCAGCTTGCCACTACACCGCCAATACCGCCCATTCCGACTACTGCAATCGATGTGCGCTGAGTCACCTGAAACTCCTGTCCGGCAGCAACCGTATTCCTGCCATGCGTGGCGATGCGATTTGGGTCGGGAAAGTGTGGTCGGCCGCGACACAAAAGTGAAGTGACTTATAGTGATCGTCGCCATAAGCTTTGGTTATAGGACGCGGTCGGGTGGACAGTCCTGCCGCTCGGTGCCCGACAACCGGCCATGCTCATGCCGACGCGCAGTTTGTGCCCTCTGGCGCACATCCATCGCGGCACAAACCGATCAGCGCAGATTAATATTTCACCATACATGAACGCCTTATAATCGCCTGCGCATAGCGGACAGTTATAGGGACGGCTCTTGGACATTCGTGCGCTGCGCTATTTCGCAGAGGTAGTCAATTGCGGAGGCTTTAGTCGGGCTTCTGAAATCCTGCACGTCACTCAACCTGCAATCAGCCGCGCGGTGCGCCTGCTAGAGGAGGAGTGTGGGGTTCGATTGCTGACCCGTGAACCGAAGGCGGTGAAACTCACCCGCGAAGGCGAGGTAGTCTATCGGCACGCTACCCAGATGCTGCGTCAGGCTCGCCAACTCACGGCAGAATTGACTGACATGAAGTCGGAGCTGAAAGGTGTGTTCCGCGTCGGGTTGCCCCCTCTAGTCGGATCGACATTTTTTTCCGACGTGATAGCGCAGTTCCGGAGAAAATATCCCGGCATTGAACTTCAAATTGCCGAGTTTTTTTCAAGCCGCCTTGAACAGGCACTCGACGACGGAGAGATGACATCGCCGCGGCGATGCTGCCAGTCGACACGGAGCGCTTCGTCACACAGCAGTTTGCGGCGGATCGATTGATGTTCGTCGTCAATCCAGGGCACGAAATAAGCGCTCATTCAGCGACGAGAATTCTTGCGCTGAAGAACCAGCCGTTAGTGACCTTCACCAAAGACTTCAAACTGTGCCGATTGATCGAAGACGCGTGCCGCGCGCAAGGATTCGTCCCGTCGATCGTTGGCCGCAGCAGTCACCTTGACCTCGTACTTGCGATGGTGGCATCTGGAATGGGCATAACGGTTTTGCCCAGGTCGGTCATCGAAAGGACCAATGTGAGGCACTTTGTCTCGGTGCCCATTGTGAAACCTGCAATACACTTCGAGCTCGCACTTGTGCGGCCGCGGGAGAGCTATGTCAGCCATGGATGCAGGGCCTGGCTAGAGCTCGCGGCAGGTGCCCTCGGATTTCAGATTTCTGACTCGTTCGTTTCGTGGACGGGCGTCGAGCCACGGCTTTAATGTGTACGTGCACTGCTCACCACGGACCGCATCCGGCGGATTCAATCCGCCGGACAGGCCATGTGGTGAAGGCTCCTTGCATGCATGACGTGAGATGCAATGTGCCAACTAACCGCGGACATCTCCGCGCAGATATGCAGCGACTGCCTCTGTCAGCGCGATGCCTTGCAATTCCTCAGGCGATGCCAGCCGCGCCGCGACAATCTCCCGATTATCAAGCCGCAGCTCCGGCATGCAATCAAGGTGCAGTTCAAAGAAATGCACGCGGTCTTTCCGCCCGTCCCAGATGCCGCAGGCACTGCCGGCGGGGACGAGTAATGTGTCCGACGACAGACCGATCTCCTCCTCCATTTCGCGGCGCGCCGCTGCGGCAGGCGCCTCACCGGGCTGGAGGCTCCCTCCGGGAAAGTTCCACTCGGTCCGGTACGATGACTTCAAAAGCAGCAGTGCCTGCCCGACGTAAATCGCCACCAGCGCGCCCTCATGGTTAGGGCGTCGAAGGCGCCACCAGGCGCGAGCGAGCCGGAAGCCGAGCCAAAGCGCCATGCGCCACACAGTGTCGATAAGCATGGCTGGCCGCATCCGCTTGGGGCTCGACATCAAGTTTCTCTCCTTTCTTTTCATGGGCAGGGGATTTTTCGGGTCGCCAAGCTGGTGCGGTTTCGATCATTCAGCGCCTGTTACCCGATCTCCGCGCATAGCCAGCAGGGAGCAGGTGGCCGAAAATTCAATAGCGGCGACTCGACGCGCTAGAAGCTCATTGCGAATCCGAATGACACGCCGTGCACATTGTGCCCGAACACATAGCGCACCATCGCGCGTGTGCGCGTGATGATGACCGGATATTGGCTGCTATCGAGTTCGAGGCCCACTCCCAACGACGTGAGATCGTTGAAACCCAGCACGCCGGCGCTGTCGCCGAAGTAGTGAGAGTAAGCGGCTTCGAGCACGTAGCGGATCGGCCGGTCCAGTGCGTGCCAGCCGGTAGGCGCACGCCAACGGGTCCAGAGGCTCACTTGCTGCGCCGTCGCCGAGCCCTGTGCGGCCTCGGACGTGCTGCCGAAGCTGCGCAGGTAAATATCCGTCGCACGCAACTCGGCATCGATTTCGTAATTTTCGCGGTAGTGCTCGTAGTCGAGCATCAACGAGCCGCCGTAGCCGTAGGCGTTCAGCGAACCATTCTCGAGAAACTCGAGGTTGCTGTCGGTCACGTGATTGAAGATCGATTGGCCCACCTTCAGGTCGCTTGATACACGCCCGATCGTACCGTTCAGAATCGGACGGAACACCAGTTCATTAGTAATCCGGAAGTCCCAGCCGATACCTGCGGTGCCGCTGAAGGTGTTCCATTTCGTCGGTACCGTACGCTGCTCGGTGCCGTCCGATGCGATAAAAATCGGATCGTAACGGCTGTAGGCGAGTGTACCCTCCAGATACAACGGAAATGACTTGCTGAGCGTAAAACCCCCGCCAAACTGGGTCTGGCCGAAACCGGGATTACCGGTAGTGCCGTTATTCACGGACAGGTTGCTGGTGGTCACATCGGGGACCGTGGTGTAGGTCATGATCGCAAGCACGGCGTCGGCGTGCTGTTTCACATTGCCGCCAATGACTGTATTGTTCGACAACTGGCCCGGAGCGCTCTGTGCATCGGATGTGCACGGCAGCAGGGCCAAAGCCAGCGCGACGCACGCTACTGAGCCGCGATATGACCCACCTGGCCGGATCAAAGGCGTCGTCGAATGACCCTGCCATCTGCCGGTGTGATTGCAGGCGGACACACGGAATATCGAATGCACGCGCATGACAAGGTACCTTTCAGATGTCTCGAGCTGTGCGACGCCGGTCGAAAAGTATCAACGTGAAGCACGCGTAGAGCGTCACAGCCAGAAACAGCCCCATGCGCACCGCGAATGCACTGTAGACGTCCTTTCCCGCCACGCTGTCTTGCACCGACTGGCCGAGCAGAATGATCATCGTGACGAGGCTGTTCAGCCAGAAGCCAGGCGGGTACCGTGTCGGGCTGATCCCGTACAGCTTGCGTCCCACGAGCAGACCGAACAACAGCATCCACAGAAAGAACATCCCCAGGTGCACAAAAAGCCTGAGCGCAAACCAGAACGCAATGGCGAGCACGCCGCCGAGCAGCGTGGAGCCGATGAGTTCGCGTGCCGCGCCGCGGGCCGTGGTGGTGCAGCTTTGCCTGCCGAGGCTCACGGACTTCATGATGATCGGCATATAGGTCGCCGGATCGGTCATGGCGAGCAGATAGGCCGGCATGACCACGAGTGCGGCGCGAAGCGCGATGTACGTGGCTTCTTTGTCCGGCATGATTCGCGCGGCAGGCTGCGGTCGTGCGCTTGCGGGTTCAGGAAACATCTGGTGAGTCAGCACGATGATCAGTATGGCTAGCAGAAGTCCCTTCACCAGCGCGCCGACCACCGTCACGCCAAACTGGAAGTCCGCCGTTCCGGCTGCGGAGATCATCGTCAGTCCAGCCACCAGGAAGGTCGCCACGAGATTGTTCCCGCCGCGCAGGCCGTAGCGAAAAGCGAGGAAGAGCAGGAGACCGACGATCATCACGCCCGCGAATGCGTAATGGCGAAGTAGCGGAACGAGCAGCAGGCCGCTGCCGGTGGTCAACGCGACGACTAGCGCGAAAGCTGCACCAGCCTTGAACGATAGTGGCCGATTCTGCGTCGCGAGAAGAAAGACGGCAAACACCGGCGCGATGACGGGAATCGACAGGTCGAGTGCAAAACTGATCGCGAGGCAAAGCGCCGTCCCTACGGCAACGCGCAGCGTTCGTCGACCGGGAAGCGCGAGCCTGCTTTCCATCGTTGACATAGGTGTCGTTCAGTAAAGGTAGGAAACCCAACTCATCACGTGTAAAAACACGCGACCGGGCAGATTCAGCGGGTTGCCCGGACTCGGAAACGCCATCACCTCAGCCTGCCCGCCCGCACGAAGGTTGTGCAAACGCGCGTGCTCGTCCTTGCCGAACTCGACGATCACAGGAAAGCGTTGAGCGGGACGCAACCAGTCGCGGCTGTTCTGCACAGTCGGAAGACCGCCTGGCGGCGCGCTCTGCCCCACGCTCACGCCATAGCCGATGCTGCGAATCCGCCCCTCGAAGACTTCGCCAGGCAGCGCGTCCAGCGCAATGGCCACGGGCGTTCCCGGCTGGAGGTGCCCGAGATTGTTCTCAGTCATGTCGGCGCTGACCCACACGTCACGGATGGCGATCAGCGTCATCACCGGACTGCCGATGGCCGCGAACTGGCCGACTTCGGTCCGCAGATCGGTGACGACACCGCCTGTGCGAGCCTTTATCCGCGTGTTGGCCAGGTCGAGTTCGGCTTTCGCCACGGCCGCGGCCGCGCTGCGCAACTGCGCGTTCTCCTGCTCGTTGCCGCCCTGCTGCTCGCGGGCGCGCTCCACTTCCGCACGTGCTGCGGCAACCTGGCTTTGGGCCTGTTCATGCGTCGCGCGCGCCACCTCGAGGCGTCGCAGCGAGACCGTGCCCTCGTCTTCGCGGTATAGCCGTTCGAGGCGCTCGCTGTCCTGCCGCGCCTTGGTCTCGTTTGCGATCGCGGCCCGCAGCGATGCGAGCGCCGAATCGATACCGGCGGTGCTGGCGCCGACCTGACGGCGCGTCGATTCGAGGTCGGCCCGCGCGCGCTCGGCCGCGAGGCGGTATTGCTCGTTATCGATTTCGAACAGCACCTCGCCTGCGTCGACTTCCTGGTTGTTGTGCACGAAAACGCGCGTCACCCGGCCCGACACTTCCGCCGCGACGGGGACGACGTAGGCCTGCACGCGCGCCTGTTGGGTGTAGGGCGTAAAGCGGTCGGCAAGCAGATACCAGATCAGGCTAACGACGATCAGTACGACGATCCACTTCACCGCTTTGCCCGACGGATCCGCCGCAAGCGCTGGCGCCTGCGCCGGTGCGGACGCGGAGGGGTCGGGCTTGCCGCTCATTGGGACCGCCCTTCGGCGCCGGCTGCGGCGGGCGGCGCGCTCGCCTCGTCAAGCAGATCGCCCCAGTTCGTGCGTTGCTGCATCTGCTGGCGCGTCGCCGGATCGATAAGCGGTTGCTCCGAATACCACCCGCCACCGAGGGCCTTGTAAAGCGCGACGAGGCTGCCTGCCGCATTGCCGCGATTGACGATGTAGGCGTCCTGTTGCGCGAATAGCGCGCGCTGCGCATCGAGCACGCGCTGAAAATCTGAATATCCTTCCCGGTAGATCGTACTGGCGAGTGTGAGAGAGCGCCGCGCGGCTCCCTGCGCATCATTCAGGATGATGTCGCGCTGCAATGCGGCGATCAGTGCCGTCGCGGCATCATCGGCCTCGCGCGCCGCTTCGCGCACGGTGTTCTGGTAGGCGACGGTCAACTGTTGCAAGCGGGCGTCCTGCACGCGCACGTTGTTGGTGATCCTGCCGTGATCGAACACGTTCCACGTGACGCTCGGTCCGGCTGCCATCGCCAGCGTGTTCGGCGATCCGGTGAGGGAACTCGCCGTCCACACAAGCGAGCCCAGCAGCGATACGGACGGATAGAGGTCGGCTTTCGCCACGCCGATCTGTGCTGACTGTGCGGCCATCTGATACTCGGCAGCCCGAACGTCGGGGCGACGCAAAAGCAGATCGGCGGGCACGTCCTGCAGCACCGCGCGATCCACGAGCGGGACCACGCCTTCCTTGCCGGACTGAACCTCGAGTTCCGGCAGCGGACCCGGTGGCCGGCCCATCAGTACGGATAGCGCGTGATGCGCGAGCACGATCTGGCTGTCGAGATCGGGAATGCTGCTGAGCGTGCCCAGATACTGCGTTTTGGCCTGCTGGAGGTCCAGCTCGTCGGTCTCGCCGCTCTTGAAGAGCTTTTGCGCAATGTCATAGCTGCGCTTCTGCAGCCGCGCGTTCTCGTGCGCAATGCGCAGCCGCGCCTCGGCCGTGCGCAACGTGAAATACGTATCCGCCACCTGTGCGTGCAACAGGACCAGCGCGGCATCGCGGTTGGCTTGCGCGGCGAAGAACGCGGCGTCGGCCGATTCGATTGCGCGGCTGAAGCGCCCCCAGAAATCGAGCTCCCATCCGAGGCTGAAACCTGCACCGTATTGCCAGTAAGCACCCGAGCGCGAATTGAATCCATCGGAGCGCTTGCGCGCCGAATAAAGCGCGTCGGCGTTGACCTGTTGAAACTGGGGGTAGCGTCCCGCAAGCGCGATGCCGAGTTGCGCGCGCGCCTCGAGAACGCGCAGGCCTGCGATCTTCAGGTCGCCGTTACCGGCATCGGCTTGCGCGATCAGATGCTCGAGGTTCTGGTCGCCGAATATTTGCCACCACTGCCGCACATCGGGCTGCGCGGCTTGCTGCGTGACCTGCCCGATCGATGCGCTGCTCCAGTGCTCGCTCCAGGCTTCATGCTGCGGATGAAAATCCGGTCCCACTCGCATGCAGCCGCTCAGAGACGTCAGCAGACCCATGACGAGGGACGCTGCCCCAAGCGGCACTCCCATCCCATATGAGCGCATTGAAGGCGACACGACGCCGTCCCCGCGGTCTCAAGGCTGGTTCTGTTTCAGGTACTGCTCGGGTTGCGGCTGGTCGTTCACCCAGCGCCAGAACAACTTGTAACCTACCGCGAGCATCACAGGACCGATGAACAGGCCAATGACGCCGCCCGTCACCATGCCGCCGAGCGCACCAATCAGCACCACGGGCATCGGTACGGCGACGCCACGCCCCAGTAGCAGCGGCTTGAGCACATTGTCGGCCAGACCCGCGACGAAAACATAGATCGAGAAGATGATGGTCGCCATGTTGGCGCCCTCCGTCACTATCACGAAGATGATCACGGGGACTGTGATCAACGTCGCGGGTAACTGCATGATGCCGATCAGCAGTACGGCGAGTGCGAGCAGGCCGGCGCCGGGAATACCCATGACGATAAACGCGATGCCGATCAGCAACATCTGGATGAACGCGATCCCGACTACACCCTGCGCGACCGCGCGAATGGTGGACGTGCACAGGTCGGCGATCTGCGGGCCATTCTCGGGTCCGGAGATGCGCGAAGCGATCTGTATCGCACTGTGATAGCCCTTCTCGCCGTAGGCCATGAGAATGCCCGCGACGACGAGAGCCAGGAAGAATACGAGCAGGCCGGCGCCCAGGCCGGTGACCGTACCGAGCAGCACGAGACCCGCTTCCTTCAACTGAGGCGCGAACTTCTGCGCAAGACCGGTGAGGTCGGTCGAGGCCTGAGTCCAGAAGTCGAACAGCCGCTGGCCGATTATTGGCCAGGTGGCGACGGATTCGGCTGGCGGGGGAATCTGGAAGCTCCCGCTCCTGAAAACGGCCATCGCGCGCTCGATCGAATTTCCCACCGCGACGCCCAGCAGATAGGTCGGCACGAGAATGACGGCAAACGCGACGAGGATGATCAGCGTGGCGATCAGGCCGTCTTTTCCGGCAAGCGGGCGCCGCAATCTGACCTGAAGCGGATAGAGCGTGATCGCGAGGATCAGCGCCCAGACCATCAGATTGAGAAAGGGGACGAAGACTCGAAAACAGAAGACGGCCAGAACGGCGACGAGCCCGGCACGGATCAGTACATCGAGCAACTCTCTGGACAACGCCCTTCGGGTAGTCGGCGTGGGCAGCATCGATTGTCTCCTCGCAGGTCGCCGCAAGGACATTCCGACGGCTGACCACGTCTGCCGACGCGCCCGCTCAGAGGCAGGCCGCGCCGTGACTTATCCAGCTCGATTCCGGCAAGAACTGGCGCCGCTACTAGACATGGTAGGGGGCTTCGTCAGGCACACGCAATTGGACCAAGGTCCTATGCCGCCCCGGCGGGCCGACAGGAGTCGGCGTCGCGACAAGATTCATGTCGCATGTTGGCGCGGCCTGACCACACCCGCGAGAGCGTCGCGGTGCTCAGATTTTCAGCCGCGAAACTTTGGTTCCTGACAGCGAGACGTCTCCCATCAGGCCGGCATTGGTCAGCACAATCGCATTGACCGGCGCGGTTGCGGTCGACGTGTCGAGTACGCCGTTGGCGCCGACCTTCAATAGCGCGACCGACCCTTCTCCACCGGCCGACCAGCCCTTGGAATGGCGAAAGCTGTCGAGCGCGTCTTCGGTCATGAACAGGAAGATGATCGCTTTTGATTGAGCACCTGCCTGCAAGCCGAATGATCCCGATACCGTGCTGTAATAGCCTACAGACTTCCCGCCGACATGCAATGCGCCTTCGCCATACTCGCCACCGGCGATGAAGCCGACTTTGATCACCGATGGGAAAACGAGCACACCGTTCGCCTTGGCGACCAGTTCCCTGGAACCCTTGACGCTTGCATAGAGCTTCGACAAGGTTCCTTGCACCTTGGCATCGATCTCCCTGCGCTTTGATGAGTTGGACTCGTTGGCGGCGGCATCGCTTATCACGCCCGGCGAAACGATGAGCATAAAGCCGGCGACAGCGAACCCCGCGATGCCCGTCTGCAGAAAATCTCTCCTTTCCATGATGACTCTCCTCGTCGTTGAACGGCTTCGTGTACGAACTTGATTCAACGTTGCTTCGACATGTTAGTCCTGAGGCCTTCGCGAGAGCATAGATAAATTTGTGCCGCCACCCGCGGCGTCTGTTCGCCAGCGCACGGAACGAGGCGCAAGACAGGCGAATAGTGGCAGTCCCACCAGGCTCAACAGAGAATCCTGATGCGCGCCTACCTCTGTGTTCTCCTGTTCGTCGCGTCGTTTCTGATTGCCGGTTGCAACACGCCGCCGATTCCGCCGGGTAAGCCGGTCGATATTCCCACGGCGCTGAAGCAGGTGATGGACGGCTTGTGCGATGCAAAGAAGGATCTGGTGGCGCGGCAACAGGACGCCGGTGTCGCGCTTGATTCGATTACCGTGGAGCTTGATCTGACCGTGGATGGAACAAAGAATCCTCCCGTGGCTGTTGCTCCGGATATCCAGTTCATCCCGACAGTCAGCTACGGACAGATCATCACGGCGACCAAGGGAAGCAGACTGACGCTTTCGTTCAGGAATACGGGCACCCATGGCGCATCCGGTGGTGTCGAGTGCCATGGCTCGAGGCCAGCGAATTGAATGGCCAAAGCGATTCACGTCAATGGTTCGCATACCTCACGTGATATGCCGTCGACATCGCGTGACTCGCCGGCTTCGCCCAACTGTATCAGCCGCCTAGCGCGATGATGATCGCAAGCAGCGCAACCCCAATTCCAGACAGTGCGAGACCGGTCAGCCATGGCCTTCCACCGGCATAACGACCGAGCGCATAGCCGCCGATGAACAGCGTGACGATGGCCAGCATGTTCGAGACGCGCAGCGCCAGTACGATCTGCGAAATGAAGATGAACGGAACCACGATCGGAAAAGTCGCCAGCACGACGAGGGCGAATATGCCGAATGCGGCGGCATAGTCTCTCCCGACAAGCCGGATCGTCGGCGCGTGCACACTGAGCAACCCCTGATGCAGTGCGTCAAGCGCGGCCGGTTGGGCGACGGCTGCGAAAAGTTGCGGGAGCGCATTTGAAATCAGGCGGTGCGTCTCAGGCTTATCGTGTGCTGTCCGAAGCTGTGCGAGCAATGTGTGCTTTCTGCGTCGCTCGGTTGCTATGCGTATGAGGTACATAACGGCATCCACGAGTCCCCAGGCGAGGTTGCAGCCGAGCGCGGTGAACATCATCGTGCGGACTTCCTGACGGCCGGCGGTTGCAACGCTAAGGGCGCCCGTGAATGAGAGTGCCATCAGCACACCAAAGACGATCTCGCAGACTCGGTCGATCGGGTCAAGCAAGGGCTCGCGTTCGTTTGACACAATAGGCGCTCCGTGTGGTCCTGCCTGATTACGTCAAGCCGTCGGCTTGCAGATTCGTCACAATCGGATAAACCCCTGAATATGCCACTCAAGCTGAGTATATACATCACGTAGACCAACACTGGCTGGTGTCCGATCTTTGGACCCTTGCCGCGTGAGTGCGGCTTCGATCATTCAGCACCGGTCACCGGATGAATGCCACAAGCTGCTCGGCCAATAGCAGCAAGGCGATCACGATCATGGCCGCGCCGGAAAACTGGCTTACCTTATAAGCGACCGTCGGGCGGGCGCGCAAGATGGCTTTCGAACTCACGCTGACAAGCGAATAGATCACGGCACAGTTGAGAATCTGCACGAGGCCCATTGCGCCGATTTGCGCAGAGACCGGCCATGCGCCGTCGCGGCTGGTGAACTGCGGCAGCAGCGCCAAAAACAGCAGCAGCGCCTTTGGGTTTGCGCCGCTAATGGCAAACCCCCGGATGGCCCACCCCAATGAGGTGCTCGACGCGCGACCCTCTCTGACAGTCGGAAGCGAAGGACGTGCAACGATAGTGCCGCCAAGCCATAGCAGGTATCCCGCACCAACGAAGGTCAAGATGGTGAGGAATGCTGGAAGACGTGAGACGAGCGTGCCGATGCCCACGGCGACTGCCAGCGTTATTGTCAGGTAACCGGACAGCATCCCCGCTATCGCGGGCGCGATGGCCCGGCCGTGCATCCCGGCCGAGATGGCATAGGCCCAGTCCGGACCCGGAATGATCACCAACGACAGCGAAACGACCCAGAAAGTCAGCAATACATTGAACGCCACAGCGGTCATTCCCCATGAGTGAGCATGTTGACTCGATGAGGGAATAATAGGGCGTCGCTCGCGCAAGGTGCTCGCTATTTCTTGCTGCCAGGTAAGCATATAAGCTAGTATCTTCCATATGGACCAAACCGACAGAAAGATTCTTGCTGAGTTGCAGCAGGACGGACGATTATCCGTCACGGAACTGGGGGAGCGCATCGGGCTCAGCCTTTCTCCGTGCCATCGGCGCGTCCGGGCATTGGAGCAGGCGGGCGTGATCAGCGGCTACCGCGCCGACATCGACCCGGTAACGGTCGGCCTGAACTTTTCAGCCATTGTTTTTGTGACGCTGCGCGAAGGTAGCAGCAAGAGCGTGCAGGCCTTCGAGTCCGACTTGCTGGACATCCCGGAGATCATTAGCGCCGAGCGCCTGTTTGGCGATCCGGACTACATGCTGCACGTTGTTACGCATGATCTGCGGGCGTTCCAGACACTTTATGACCGCAGCCTGTCGGCTTTGCCTGGCGTACTCAGGTTGACTTCAACGCTCGTGATGAAAAGCATCTTTCAGAATCGGCCACTCCCGCTGTGAATGGTTATGCCACGCTCAATGGCATTGTCATGTTGCTGGAAGCGACCGGCGCGGCGTTGAACCTGCGGATCGGTTGACACATTGAACGGATTCCGCAAAACCACATTCCTGCGAACCTGATGTCACGCGAAAGCCGCGTCTTCAACCATCCGTCGAAACCGTAACGTCCTCCCACGCACCGATTTCATCTTTCAAGGCCGACAATTTGTCTCGCACGAGCCCGAGTGCGTCGCTGCCGAGCAGGAGATGTGTTGGCGGCCAATCCGCGGCAATAGCGGCGAGCATCGCGCGTGCCGCTTTCCTGGGGTCTCCCAATTGCCTACCGCTTTTTTCCTCGCGGGCTTTGCGGATCGGATTGAAGATAACGTCATAGTCTGGAATAGAGCGGGGCGTGCGCGTCATCGAGCGGCCTGCCCAATCGGTGCGGAACGAACCGGGCGCCACCGCCGTCACTGCAATACCGAAGGGCTTGACCTCCTGGCCCAGTGCTTCTGAAATGCCCTCCAGCGCGAATTTGCTTCCGCAGTAATACGCGATTCCCGGCATCGTGATGTAGCCGCCCATCGACGTGATATTCAGAATGTGACCGCGGCGCCGCTCACGCATGTAGGGCAGAACGGCCTTCATCATGGCCACCGCGCCCACGACATTCACATCGAACTGCTGGCGCATTTCCGACAGCGGCGATTCTTCCACGATGCCTTCGTGACCGTAGCCGGCATTGTTGACGAGGACATCGACGGGTCCCACGTTCGCTTCGATTTCCGCCACGACGCCGTCGATGGCGTCGAAGTCGGTCACGTCAAGCACGCGTCCAAAAGCAGCCGTCGCTGACAACGCGTCGAAATCATGCTTTGCCTGGGCACTTCGCACCGTCCCTACGACGGTGTGCCCCGCGGCTAGTGCTTCTTGTGCGAGCGCGCGGCCAAAGCCGCTGCTGACGCCCGTAATGAGCAGAATTTTGCTGGATGCCACTGCAGTTCTCCCGGATGTTGATTGGAGAGTGCATACTAGTCTGGCGGGTTTGATCGAATAAGCCACATTTCGCTGATTTTCTTGCATAAAACTATGAGCACGAAGCGTCTCGCCAAGCAGCAGCTTGAGGATCCATCCGCACCCTCGCGCAACCAGAAGCGTATGGTCACGCTGCTGCGCGCGTTGGCGCCTGAGGAGGGCTACAACCTGACGGCGCTGCCGGGTGTGCGCATCCTGCGTTCGAACCGCGTGCTGTCGCGCACGCCGGTGCTATACGATCCCGGCATCGTGATTGTTTGCCAGGGCCGCAAGCGAGGTTATTTTGGCGGCCAGCTCTATCTGTACGACGAGCGTCACTACCTGGCCGTATCTGTGCCCGTACCGTTCAGCATGGAAACCGATGCGACACCGGAGCGCCCGTTGCTCGCGCTGTATCTGCACCTCGATTTCACAATGGCCGCCGAACTGGCGGCGCAAATCGACCGTGAAGGCGCAACCGAGCGTGTGCAGGCGCCTCAGAGCATGATGTCGACGCCGATGGATGACGCGATGCAAGCGTCCGTGTTGCGCTTCCTCGAGGCGATGCATCAGCCGCTCGAAGCCGCGGTTTTGGGCGCCGGCCTGCTGCGTGAACTGTATTTTCGTGTGCTCACCGGAGCGCAGGGGAGCTCGATGCGCGAAGCGTTGGCCATGCGAGGACAGTTCGGCCGGATAGGCAGATCACTGCGCCTGATCCATGCCGGCTACGCAAAGCCTCTCGACGTCACGCAACTGGCCGAACAGGCGGGGATGAGCATTCCGAGTTTCCACAGCCACTTCAAGGCCATCACGCAGGTGTCGCCAATGCAGTATGTGAAGTCAACGCGTCTGCATCAGGCGCGGCTGTTGATGGTGCGCGAGAACCTCACCGCGGAGGCCGCGGCGCACGCTGTGGGGTACACGAGCCCGTCGCAGTTCAGCAGGGAATTCAAGCGTCTGTTTGGCTTGACGCCGGCCGCGGAGACGAAGCGCATGCGCGCGAGTTTCGCCATTCCGGCAGCATTCGCTGACGCAGCGTATGTCTCGTCACACTGAGCCGGGTGCGTTCCATTTCGACCGTAGCATGGCCGGGGCGGCGTCGCACACTCAAGAGATGGTGTACCTGTTCTGCGGACCGCCGTTATAAAGCGTTCGGGCCAGTCCCAGAATCCGGTCGCGGTTGCGGTCGAAGGTTGCAAGCAACGAGGACTCGCCGGAATCCGCGCCTGGGTTGAGCTTCGTCAGCATCGAGTCGTCAACCAGAAAGGCTATCTCGCGCGCGTTGTCGTAGCCCCAAAAACACACGCAGTGCCTGGACGCGTCGTACATGCGACTGGGATTAGGAAAGTGAAGCGTCGCTGCGTTTTTCATCTATTCACCAAGAGAAATATATCGCCACTTGCTCGCATTGACGTCGATGCGGGCGTCCATCTCACGCCGCTTCTGGGCACGCTCGTTTTCCGCCTGCTCCCGTGCAGAGACGCGTGCCTTCTGCTCGTTGACGTAGGCGTTTTGTCCGTCAAGCGAAGTTGAATACGTTTTGATCTTCGTCGGCATGCTGGCTCCGTTAACGCATTGTGAATACCAGGGTCGCGCCGCTCACGCAGATCACGGAATATCGCCTGGTTGATGAGAAGTGCTATTAAAGTACCGGCTGTGATGCGATGAACCTACATGCGCCCGCGCGCCACTCAAGACCTAGTGTCCTGGCGCCTTCATTCCTTCGGCTTCCATAGAAGCATGACGCTCCTCGCTGGCTTCAATGGGGTCCATTGCCTCGTCGACCGTGGCTGTCGCTCGTTCCGTTGCCGATCTGGCCGCGTCGACAATTGCACCGCATTCTCCGTCTTCCTCGTGCGGAGGACGCAGCATATCGTCTAGCATGGCCTCCAGCTCCGGCGTGTCCCACGGTGCGCCGAGCTGCTTTCTTCGCTTGATGTAGTGCCTCACTTCCGCATCATGCTCCTGAGTCAGCGGAAGGCCGCGAAAAGTGCTTTGAGGGGTGGCTTCGACCATGATGCTGCTCCTGCAGGTGCGATGCTCCCAGTGTAGTCTCATTGTGCTGAAAAGCGCGACTATCGGTCAGTGCGTTGACCAATCCAGTCGATTCCCACCGACTATCCGGCGAGTGGGCGTGTCCATTTAGCCACCCATAACTAAATCCACATGCCATTTCACATCGCCGGTTAATGCCTGCTTTGGCCCGGCCCGCAACGGTCTGCCTGCTTCGGTATAGCCCCATTGAAAATAGATCGCGACGGAACGGGCAAATGCGCCCAGAATGGAGACGAGTCGTCCGCTTTCGCGGTCGAAGTAATGGGAGAAACACCATGGCAAAGGGTCAGCTACGCGGTAATCGCGAGGCAAAAAAGCCTAAACAGCCGAAAAAAGTACCGTCTCCTGCAGCAGATCTATCCTGGGCAACAGCCCCGAAGACGTCCGCCGCCAATTCACCAGCGAAAAAGAAGTAACCAGCACCTGAAGACGCAGAGCGAGGTCTGCGTCTTCTGATCTCCCACTTCCACGCGCACCGCCTGTCCGGTGCTAAACGGGTTGAGCAGCGGGGTTGACCGGCACGGTCTACCAGCGGCCCGCCCATTTTCTCTTTGCTAGTGCATGTGTTGCGCAAGCACGCGCGACGTACCGCACGCGAAAAGCAATGGCCGGGCATGCGCCGTCTCTTCGCCAGTGGCGAGGCTGCTCGCGTGCCGTCACGCGCGCGATTCTCCCGGCGTTCGTCATGCTGGCAATCCGTGCTCACGACCACGGAACATCGTAGCGATGATGTCCGGCACGCCTTTCAACAGCGTCGTGCGCGGGCGTTTTGCCTCGTCCGCTGAAGTCACCTAACCGCAGGAAGGGCGTCTGTGAATACATTGCTTCAAATTGCCGCGCGATTCCGCCCGCGCTCGCCGCCGTGGACCGACACTGCGCCGGTGCGCGACGAACTATTCGGTGTCGAACGGCTCGAGCAGCACGCGCAGAGCCTCGCTGCCGCGCAGCCGGTTACGCAGAACCCGCCCATCGTGCTGGCGCTGCACACGCGCCTCAACGACAACGCTGCCGTGCTGCTGGCCGCTTACCGCGCGAGTGCCGCGGAACTGGAGAGCGGCCGGGGCGTCGAGCCCGCAGCTGAATGGCTGCTCGACAACTATCACCTCGTCGAAGAACAGATCCGCGAGATTCGCGACGACCTTCCGCCAGGCTACTACCGTCAGTTGCCAAAGCTCGCGGCGGGTCCATTCGCCGGCTATCCGCGCGTATTCGGCCTCGCGTGGGCGTTCGTCGCCCATACCGACAGTCACTTCGACCCACAGGTGCTGCGCCGTTTCATCGACGCCTATCAACGGATTCAGCCGCTGACGATCGGCGAATTGTGGGCAGTGGCAATCACACTGCGCATCGTGCTGATCGAAAACCTGCGACGTCTCGCCGACCAGATGACCGCAGGCCGCATCGCGCACGCGGACGCCGACGCGCTCACCGAGCGTCTGCTCGAATCGGGCAGCGCGCGTTCCGCGCTGGAAGCGGATATCGCTACACGTTCATCGGGTGCGTTGTCGGAGCCGTTTGCCGCACAACTCGCCAAACGGCTGCGTGATCAGGATCCGCGTACCACGCCGGCGCTCGGCTGGCTGGAAGAGCGGCTGAAATGCCAGGGCCTTTCCGTCGATGAAGTCGTGCAGCATGCACAGCAACACCAGGGCGCGTCGAACGTCACGGTGCGCAATGTCATAACCAGCATTCGCCTGATTTCCGACATCGACTGGACGGAACTGTTCGAGAGCATGAGCCTTGTCGATGCGCGGCTGCGCGCGGGCAGCGCGTTCGGCACGATGGATTTTCCGACGCGCAATCTGTACCGCAGCGCGATCGAGCAACTGGCGCGCGGTTCGTCCGCGAATGAACTCGAGGTGGCCGATCTCGCGCTGCAGTCGGCGCAAGCGGCCATTGCAGCGGCGGGCGATACGGCGCATGCGGGTCGTGCTGGGGAGCCCGGTTATCACCTGATCGCCGAAGGCCGGCGCGCGCTCGAGCAGGCATTGGCATTTCGGCCGCCGCCGCGTCTGCGGATCGCGCGATTCAGTGTCCGTCTCGGCATCGGCGGCTACGTCGGCACGATCCTGACGCTCGCCGCGATACTGGTGGCGCTGACTTTGTGGGCGGTGTGGGCGCTGTGGACCGCGCCGCCGCGAGAGGCCGATGCGTGGTTACTCGCGTTGTTTGCCCTATGCGGGTTCCTGCCTGCCACGGAGGTCGCGACCGCGCTCGTCAATCGCGCGGTGACGCGGGGTTTCGGCGCAGTCATGTTACCCGGGCTCGAACTGACGGCGGGCGTGCCGTCGTCGCTGCGCACGCTGGTCGCCGTGCCGACGCTTCTGACCAGCGAGGCCGAGTTGCGCGAGCAGATCGAACGTCTCGAGGTGCATCATCTGGCGGGCGCGGGCGGCGACCTGTCGTTCGCGTTGCTGGCCGACGGGCTCGATGCCGATCAGGAAGTGCTGCCCGGCGACGCGCCGCTGCTCGCCGTCGCCGCCGAAGCGATCGACGCACTGAACCGCCGACACGAGCAAGGGCCGGGCGGCAGCCGTTTCCTGTTGCTGCACCGCCGCCGCGTGTTCAACGCGAGCGAGAACAAATGGATGGGCTGGGAACGCAAACGCGGCAAGCTGCACGAACTCAACCGGCTGCTGCGTGGCGCGACCGATACGAACTTTGTGCCGATCGCCGGACGCGCACCGCAGGTGCCGTCAGGTGTGCGCTACGTCATCACACTCGATGCCGATACGCGTCTGCCGCGCGACGCCGCGCTGCGCCTGATCGGCAAGATGGCGCATCCGTTGAACCGGCCGCAATTCAGCGACATCGAGCAGCGCGTGGTGAACGGCTACGCGATCCTGCAGCCGCGTGTGACGCCGTCGCTGCCCGTTGGCCAGGAAGGCTCGCTTTATCAGCGTGTGTTCTCCGGTCCGGGCGGAATGGACCCGTATGCGGCGGCCGTATCCGACGTCTATCAGGACCTCTTCGGCGAGGGCTCGTTTACCGGTAAAGGCATCTACGACGTCGATGCATTCGAAGCGGCATTGCAGGGCCGCGTGCCGGAAAACGCGCTGCTCAGCCACGATCTGTTCGAGGGCATTTTTGCGCGCGCGGGCCTCGCATCCGATGTCGAGGTAGTCGAGGAAGTGCCGTCGCGTTACGACGTCACCGCCAAGCGCCAGCATCGCTGGACGCGCGGCGACTGGCAGTTGCTGCCGTGGATCGTCGGGCGTCGAGGCCGTGCGCGGCCGGCGATGCCGTCCATCGGCCGCTTCAAGATGCTCGACAATCTGCGCCGCTCGCTGCTCGCCCCCACAATGGTCGCCGCATTCGCGCTGTGCTGGTTGATGCCGGTACGCGCCGGTCTCGCGGGCATCCTGGCGCTGTTGGGCGTGCTCGCCGTTCCCGCGTTTCTGCCGACGCTATTCGCAATCCTGCCGCGGCGTGCCGGGATTCGGCTGCGCAATCACTTTCGCGTCCTCGCTGCCGACGTGCGGCTTGCGGCATTGCAAGTCGTTCTATCGGCCGCGTTCGTCGCGGATCACGCCTGGCGCATGGGCGATGCGATCGTGCGGACGCTGGTGCGCCTCGTCATCACGCGTCGTCGCCTGCTCGAATGGACGACGGCAGCTCAATCGAAGGCCAGCCCGCGCCTCGATTGGCTCGGCTTTTATCGACAGATGACCGGCGGCATCGTGCTCGCACTCGCGTTGTGCGCCGGCGCGCTCGCCATTGAGCCGGCGCATTGGCCGCTCGTGCTGCTGTTTGCGTTGCTGTGGCTGGCCGCACCGGCGCTTGCGTTGTGGTCGAGCCGATCGCCGGCGGTTGCAGGGCGATTTGCAATATCCAGCGGTGATGCCCGGGAACTGCGCCTGATCGCGCGGCGCACATGGCGTTTCTTCGAGACCTTCGTTACGCCGCTAGAAAACATGCTGCCGCCCGACAATTTCCAGGAGGACCCGAAGCCGGTCATCGCGCAGCGCACCTCGCCGACCAACCTCGGGTTGTATCTGCTGTCGGCCGTCGTCGCGCGCGATTTCGGCTGGGCCGGGACGGCGGAAACCGTCGACCGCATCGAAGCCGCCTTTGCCTCGATGCAGAAACTTCCGCGTTTCAAGGGCCATTTCTATAACTGGTACGACACGCGAGACCTGCGGGCATTGGCGCCCGCGTATGTTTCGTCGGTCGACAGCGGCAATCTTGCCGGCCATCTGATCGCGCTCGCCAACGCGTGCGAAGAATGGCTGCAAGCGACGCTTGCGCCGGCTGCGAGGTCCGGAATACGCGATAACCTGCAACTCGCGCGCGAGGCGGTCGACGCGCTGCCGGCGGCAAACGCGGAGCATGGCAAACAGCTCGTCGAGATCTTCGAAGAAATCGATGCGCACCTGCGCGGCCCGCAGATGCTCGACGCGTTGTCGCCGTTGCTGATCCGGCTCACGAAGAAAGCCGCGCAGACGACGCGCGCGATCATGCCGGCCGGCGGCGATGGCAGTTATGCCGACCTGATGTTCTGGATCGAAGCCTTGCATCGCAGCGTGAGCGAGCACAGTCGCGACCGGCAGCAACTAGGCGCCGTGCCGCAACTTTTGCAAACACGTCTGCGTTCGCTTGCCGACACGTCGCGCGAGATGGCGCTCGGTATGGACTTCGCGTTTCTGCTCGATGCGGACCGCAAACTGCTGTCGATCGGCTACTCGCAGGCGGATAACAGCCTCGACGCGAACTGCTACGACCTGCTTGCGTCCGAAGCGCGGCTGGCGAGCCTGTTCGCGATCGCCAAGGCAGACGTGACGACGCGTCACTGGTTTCGCCTCGGCCGCGCCGCGACGCCGGTCGGCAAGGGTTCCGCACTGATTTCGTGGTCCGGGTCGATGTTCGAGTATCTGATGCCGTCGCTGGTGATGCGCGCGCCGGTCGGCAGTCTGCTCGAACAGACCAGCCGGCTGGTCGTGGAACGGCAGATGTCCTACGCACGGTCGCTCGGTATGCCATGGGGCATTTCGGAATCCGCGTATCAGGCTCGCGATATCGAGTTCAACTATCAGTATTCGAATTTCGGCGTACCTGGCCTCGGCCTGAAACGCGGGCTCTCCGAAAACCGGGTCATCGCACCTTATGCGACGGGCCTGGCGACCATGGTCGCCCCGCAGGCCGCGCTCGAGAACTACGCGCAACTCGCGAGACTGGGCGCATTGGGCCGCTACGGCTTTTACGAAGCGCTCGATTTCACTCGCGCCCGCCTGCCCGATGCAGAGCGCTTTGCGATCGTCCGCAGTTTTATGGCGCACCATCAGGGCATGACGATCGTTGCGATTGCAAACACCTTGCTCGATGCGGTGATGCGAGCGCGCTTTCACCGCGAGCCGATGATCCAGGCCAGCGAACTGCTGCTGCAGGAACGCATGCCGCGCGACGTCGCCGTGGCGCATCCGCGTGCCGAGGAAGTGAACACGTCCGCAGCGGACGCCTGCACGATGCCGCCGACCATACGCCGCGTCGTCGAAACGACGGCGGCTAATGGTCCGCCGATTACCCATCTGCTGTCTAACGGACGGTATGTGGTGATGCTCACCGCAACCGGCGCCGGTTACAGCCGCTGGCGTGAGCTGGCTATCACGCGCTGGCGCGAGGACGCGACCCGCGACCACTGGGGCTCGTTTATCTTCCTGCGCGATACGCTGGGCAGCCAGGTATGGTCCGCAAGCGCGCAACCGGTCGTTTCCGAACCCGAATACGGCGACGTCGTATTCGGCGAAGATCATGCGGAATTTACGCGTCGCGACGGATCGCTCACCACGACCATGGACGTGCTGGTTTCCGGCGAAGCGGACGGCGAAGTGCGTCGTGTCTCGCTGGCCAATAGCGGGCGCAGCGCGCGCGAAATCGAATTGACCTCATACGCGGAACTCGCGCTGGCCACGCCGGCTGCCGACAACGCGCATCCCGCTTTTTCGCGGATGTTCGTGCAGACCGAGCAACTCGCCGAATTCGAAGCGCTGGTGGCGACGCGGCGTCCGCGCTCGCACGACGAGGTCCAGGTCTGGGCTGCGCATTTCGCGGTGGTCGAGGGCGAGATCGTCGCCGAGCCGCAGTACGAGACGGATCGGCTGCGCTTTCTGGGCCGCGGCGGAAATGCGCGCACGGCGGCGTCGATCGTCGATGGCCACCCGCTCTCCAATACCACGGGTACGGTGCTCGACCCGGTCTTCTCGCTGCGCTACCGCGTGCGAGTCCCGCCGGGCAAGGTTGTGCGCGTCACATTCTGGACGGTGGTGGCCGAATCGCGCGCGCAGTTGCTCGATCTCATCGACCAGCATCACGACCGCAACGCATTCGATCGCGCCAAAACACTCGCGTGGACGCAAGCGCAGGTGCAATTGCGTTACCTCGACGTCGAGGCCGAAGAGGCGGCGGACTTTCAGCGGCTCGCGGCGCCGATCCTGTATGCCGACTCGCGCTTCAGGGCGACGCCCGACGCCATGGTGCGCGGCGCGGGTGCGCAGTCGGGCTTGTGGCCGCATGCAATCTCGGGCGATCTGCCGATCGTGCTGCTGCGCATCGGCGATGTCGAAGATATCGCGCAGGTGCGGCAGCTACTGAAGGCGCACGAATACTGGCGCATGAAGCGGCTGGCGGTCGATCTGGTGATCATCAATGAACGCGCTTCGTCGTATATCCAGGAGTTGCAGGGGGCGATCGAAACGGCGGTGCGCAGCAGCCAGTCGCGGCCGCGCGTCGACGGCGAACTCGCGCAGGGCGCGACCTACGTGCTGCGTGCCGACCTGATGAGCGTCGAGACACGGGCGCTGCTGTTATCGTCGGCGCGCATCGCGCTGATCGCGCGCCGCGGCTCCATCGCTACCCAGCTTGGTTACCTGTCGCACATGCCGGTATCGGCATCCGCGCCTCGCCGGCAAAAAACGCCGTGGTTATCGTCGTGGCCGGCGCTTCCTGATACGTCCGCGCTGCCGACGCTGACTGCAGGTCTCGAATTTTTCAACGGCCTCGGCGGCTTTGACAGCAACGGCAGCGAATATGTGACCGTGCTCACCGAGGGCGCCAGCACACCTGCGCCCTGGATCAATGTGATTGCCAACCCCGGGTTCGGCTTCCAGGTCGCAGCGGAAGGCAGTGGTTATACGTGGGCCGGAAGCAGCCGGGAAAATCAGCTCACGCCATGGTCGAACGATCCCGTTGAAGACCCCGCAGGCGAAGCCATTTACGTGCGCGATGAAACGACCGGCGACGTGTGGACGCCTACTGCGCAGCCGATCCGCGACGGCGGCGTATACGTTGCGCGTCACGGGTACGGCTACAGCCGCTTCGAACACGAAGCGAACGGCATCGCACTCGGCTTGCTGCAATACGTGCCGCTGGCCGATCCGTTAAAGATTACCCGGCTGACATTGCGCAATCTGTCCGGCCGCAGACGGCGGCTATCCGTCACCGCGTGGCTCGAATGGGTGCTCGGTACGTCGCGAGGCGCATCGGGACCGTTCATCGTGACGGAAATCGACGCGCTCACAGGGGCGATGCTGGCGCGCAACCCGTGGAATACCGCCTTCGGTTCGCGCGTCGCATTCGCTGACCTGCGCGGCCAGCAAACGGCGTGGACGGCCGATCGCACCGAGTTCCTCGGCCGCCACGGCGACGCAGCCGCGCCCGCGGCATTGACCGGCAACGCGCCGCTGTCCGGCGCGACCGGCGCGGGACTCGATCCATGCGCGGCGCTGCAGACATTCGTCGAGCTGGGCGCGCACGAGACGGTCGAAGTGGTCGCATTCGTGGGTCAATGCGCATCCGTCGACGACGCACGCGCACTGATCGAACGCTATCGTGCAGCGGACCTCGACGTTGTGCTTGCCGACGTGACACGGCATTGGCAGAACGTGCTGGGCGCCGTCCAGGTGAAGACGCCGGATCGGGCGATGGATCTGATGCTCAACGGCTGGCTGCTGTATCAAACGCTCGCGTGCCGGGTCGAAGCGCGCTCGGCGTTCTATCAGGCAAGCGGCGCGTACGGGTTCCGCGACCAGTTGCAGGACATGATGGCGCTGACACATGTGCGGCCCGACGAAACGCGACGGCATCTGCTGCGTGCCGCATCGCGGCAATTCGTCGAAGGCGACTTTCAGCATTGGTGGCTGCCGCATTCGGGACAAGGCGTGCGCACGCGGATCTCCGACGACCGCGTGTGGCTCGCCTTCGCGGCGGCGACGTACATCGGTTGCACGGGCGATCGCGCGGTGCTGGACGAGGTCGTGCCTTTCCTCGACGGTCCGCTGCTGCAACCCGATGAGCACGACACGTTCTTCCAGCCGATGCTCTCGGAGGACGCCGCTTCGCTGTTCGAACATTGCGCGCGGGGTCTCGATCAATGTATCGAATTGACCGGCGCGCACGGTTTGCCGCTGATGGGCACGGGTGACTGGAATGACGGGATGAACCGCGTCGGCGCAAACGGCAAGGGGGAAAGTGTGTGGCTCGGCTGGCTGCTGTTGCGGACCATCGACCTGTTCGCGCCGCTCGCCCAATCGCACGATCCGGCGCGGTGCGCGCGCTGGCGCGCGCATGCGGTGTCGGTGCGCGAGGCGCTGGAGCGTCACGCATGGGATGGCGAATGGTATCGCCGCGCAACTTTCGACGACGGCAGTTGGCTCGGTTCGAACAGCAACGACGAATGCCGGATCGATTCGATTGCCCAGTCATGGGCGGTCCTGTCGGGCGCGGCCGATCCGCAGCGCGCGCAGCGCGCGATGGCTGCGCTGGACCAACACCTGATCCGTCAGGATGACGGTATGGCGCTGCTGTTTACGCCGCCATTCGATCGGTCGTCGCACGACCCGGGCTATATCAAGGGATACCCGCCGGGGCTGCGCGAGAACGGCGGCCAGTATAGCCATGCGGCGATGTGGGCGATCTTCGCGTTCGCGAAACTTCGCGACGGCAACCGGGCTGCCGGTCTGTTTTCGCTGATCAACCCGGTCAATCACGCACGTACGCCGACGGAAATCGATCGCTACAAGGTCGAGCCCTACGTGGTCGCGGCGGATGTCTATTCGGTCGCGCCGCATGTCGGGCGCGGCGGCTGGACGTGGTACACGGGGTCGGCGGGATGGATGTACCGGGCGGGGGTCGAGGGCATTCTGGGGATTCGCCGGGAAGGCGATTTTCTGCTGGTGAATCCCTGTATTCCAGACTTGTGGCCGGGCTTCGAAGCGACGGTCTACGTGCAGTCGACGCGCTACGAAATCCGTGTGGAATCGACCCCGGACGCTCGCGCGATGCGTATTGTGCTCGACAGCAAAGCTGTCGATTGCGGCGGCGAGGGCGCGCGCGTACCACTCGATGCCGGCTCGCATACGCTGTCGATTTCGATGTGCTCGGGTGTCGCTGAGGAAATCGACTCGCGCGAGTCGGCCGTGTAACGCCGTCCTCCGCCGCAGGTCCGGTTTCCTCGATCAAGGTACAGAAACGGCGCGGCTTTCAGCCCGATCGAACCGGGTGCCGCGCGCACTGGTAAACCACTATCGCGCGCCGATTGGTCTGCCAGTAACAATCCATTCTGTCAGACGGGAAGGTATTCGCGCATGCCTTTCGTTTCGCTTCGAGGGGCGTCTTTGAAGCGGCCATTCCGCTGATTCGGCGAGTCCGATCCAGTTCCGCTGCAGCCTATCCGCAAGATTCCCTGCGTCACGCACACCGTTTCGGCGATTCACGACGAGCGGTGTGCGCCGGCAATCAGTAAGTTAAATCCAACAAAACGGAGGCAACATGCTTTCAGGAATCCAGGTGCTTCGAGCGGCGGCGACCGCGGCATTGGCGCTGTGCGCAAGCACGGCTTTCGCACAGGCATCGATCGTTCCCGGCCCGGCCAGCGATCCCACTTGCATGGTTCCGTGGAAGAGCGACACGAAGTTCGTCAAGTATCCGAAGAAGAACGGGCCCTACCGGGTCGCGCTCGTGAACGGCTATATCGCGAACACCTGGCGCATCCAGATGATCAAGACGGCAAAGGCCTATACGGCGCAACCGGCTGTCGCCGCCAAGCTGAAGGAATTCAAGGTCGTCTCGACCGGCGAGGACGTGCCGGCGCAGATCTCGGCGGTCAACAATTTTATCGATGCCGGCTATGACGCGATCGTCGTCGACGCGCAGAACCCGGCTTCGTTCGGACCGGCGATTCGCCGCGCAAAGAAAGCCGGTGTCGTGCTGGTTGCGTTCGACAATACGCTCGACAGCGAAGACGCGATCAACGTCGACGTCGACCAGTACGGGCTTGGCGTGCTGTGGGCCAATTGGCTCGCGACCCATGTGCCGAACGGCGGCAAGGTGCTCGAGGTCCGCGGGGTGGCGGGCACGTCGGTCGACACCGACCGGCACGATGGCTTCCACAAGACGTTGAACGGGACCGGCAAGAAGTGGAACGTCGTCGAGGTCTATGGCAAGTGGGACGACGGGGTCGCGCAGAAGGCGGCCGCCGACGCGATTGCCGTGCAGGGTCATTTCGACGGCATTTCGGCGCAGGGCGGCGACACCGGTGTCGTGCGCGCGATGCTCGATGCCAAACATCCGTTCGTGCCGTTCGGCGGCGAAACGGAGAACGGCTTTCGCAAGTTCTGCGCGCAGTATGGAAGCCAGGGCCTGAAGTGCACGTCAGCGGGCAGCGGTCCCGCGCAGGTGGCCGTGGCGATCAAGACGGCGCTCGCCGCGCTGGACGGCCAGACGATTCCTGTCGCGATCAAGCTGCCGCTCGACGTCACCGACGATTCGAAGCTGAAGGCGGGCGTCAACTATTTTCCGGGCGAGTCCGACAACTTCTTCGTCGGCAATTCGTTTCCGACTTGCGGCATCAATTTCTCCGCGCAGGAAATCATGAAGCAGAGCCAGGGCAACCAGTGATCGGGTTGGCGTGTGACGTGACGGGAGACGAAGCATGCGGCAGGACGCGGAGCAGCCGTTCTTTCAGATGTCCGGCGTGTCGAAAAGCTACGGCGGCGCCGTTGCGCTGGATCACGCGGAGCTCGTGGTGCGCAGCCGATGCATCCATGCGATTCTCGGCGAGAACGGCGCGGGCAAGTCCACGCTGCTGAAAGTGATGTCCGGCGTCGTGCAGCCGGACGAGGGGAACATGCACCTCGACGGTCGCGAAGTCTCGTTCGCGTCGCCCGCCGACGCGAACGCGGCCGGCATTGTCTGCGTGTATCAGGAGCTGTCGCTCATCCCCGATTTGAGCGTGGCGGACAACATCTTCGCTTCGAACCCGCCGCGACGCTTCGGCATGATCGACCGCCGGGCCCAGCGTCGCCAGGCCGAGGCCGCGCTCGCCCGCGCGGGCGCGGCCGATATCAATCCGCTCTCGAAAGTGCGGGACCTGCCGCTGTCGCGCCAGCAGATGGTCGAACTCGCAAAGGGACTGGCGCGCGAGCCGCGCATTCTGATTCTCGACGAGGCCACGTCGGCGCTGACCGCGGCCGACGTGGCGCGCGTCATCGAGGTGCTCAAGCGCCTGCGCGACGAGGGACTCGCGCTGCTCTTCATCTCGCACCGGATGCATGAGGTGAAGGCGCTTGCGGACGAATGCACGGTCTATCGGAACGGTCGTCATGTGATGAGCTTCGAGGCGGGCACGCGCTCCGACAATGAGGTTGTCGAAATGATGATCGGCCGGAAGTACGCGCATGTGTTTCCAAACAAACCCGCGGATCAACCCGCGGACGACCAGGCCGGGCATCGTGTCCGCGTCGAACCGGTGCTCGCCTGTCGTGATCTCGCGTGGAGCGACACGCTGCAAGGCATCAGCTTTTCGTTGAAGCGCGGTGAAATTCTCGGGCTGGGCGGTCTCGACGGGCAAGGGCAGCGCGAACTGCTGCTCGCGTTGTTCGGCGTGTTGCGTGGTTGCACGGGCAAGATCGAGATCGACGGCAAGGCCGTGTCGATCACGAGCCCTGTGGTCGCGCGCGCGAAGCAAATCGGCATGGCGTTGATTCCGGAAGACCGCAAGACCGAAGGGTTGATGCTGCCGATGTCGGTGCGCGAGAATCTGTCATTTGCCGCGCTCGATCGCATGTCCAGCGCAGGCGTGATCGATCGCAACCGACAGCAGTCGGCCGTCGACCGCATGATGGAGCTGCTCGCGATCAAGTCGTTCAGCGTCGACGCGGCCGTGGGCTCGCTGTCGGGCGGCAACCAGCAGAAGGTGGTGATCGCGAAGTGGTTGATCCGGCAGCCGAGAATCCTGCTGCTCAGCGACCCGACGCGCGGCATCGACGTCGGCACCAAGCAGGAGATCTATCAGTTGCTCAGGCGCCTCGCCGACGAAGGCGCCGCGATCGTTTTCTATTCGACCGACTATGACGAGCTGATTGGCTGCTGCGACCGCGTGCTCGTGCTGTACGAAGGCAGGATCAAGCAGGAACTGGTCGGGCCGGCGATTACCGAGCAGAACCTGATTGCCAGTGCACTGGACCTGCCCGTCGGACAGATTTCGCCTTCGACGGGAGTGGCGCTATGAGCGGGCTGCGTTACTGGTATGTGGAAAATCGCGGGTCGGCGTTCGCGTTCTGCCTGTTCGTGCTGATGTTCGCAATTTACCTCTTCAACTATCCGTCGGCGTTGTCGGCGAACGTGTTTCAGACGGCCGCGAACAAGGCGGTGCTGCTCGCGCTGGTGTCGATGGGCCAGGCGCTCGTGGTGCTGACGGCCGGCATCGACCTGTCGATCGGCATGATGCTGGTGCTGACGAATTGCGTTGGATCGTGGATCGTCACGGGCGATGCGCTGCACAGCGCGCTTGGCATCGCCGGCGTGCTCGCGGTGGGTGCGCTGTGCGGCGCGCTCAACGGCGTCATCATCATTTACGGCCGCCTGCAGCCGATCGTGACGACGATTGCGACGGGCGCCGTCTACTATGGACTGGCGCTGTTGCTGCGTCCGGTTCCCGGCGGATCGATCAACGAGGACCTTGCCGATGCACTGACCGGCAAGGTCGCCGCGGTTGTGCCGGCCAGCTTGCTGATTCTGATCGCGGCGGTGGTGATCATCTGGATTCCTTTCAAACGTTCGGTGATCGGGCGCGCAGCGTACGCGACGGGCTCGTCCGAATCCGCGGCCTTTCTGTCCGGCATGCCGATCCGGCGCGCGAAGTTTGCGAGCTATACGCTGGCGGGCCTGCTTGCCGCGCTTGGCGGCCTCTTTCTGACGTTCTTCACGGACACGGGAGAAGCGAGTCTCGGCAGCGCCAACTCGTACACGCTGTTTTCGATCGCCGCCGTGGTGATCGGCGGCGTGTCGCTGCTTGGCGGCAAGGGCAGCGCGATCGGCGCGATCTTCGGCGCATTCGCGTTTCGCTCGATCGGCGACCTGCTGTTCGTGTTCAACGTCGATGCGCTGTGGCAGCCGCTGTTCCAGGGCGTGATTCTGCTGCTTGCTGTCGCGATTGGCGCATGCGGGCTGTTCAGGGTGCGCAACCGGCTGGAGTGGTTCCAATGAGCGACGTGTCCGCAACCGGCTGGGCGACGTTCGTGTCGAAGCTCACACGCAAAATCGACCGGCCAATTGTTATCGCGTTCGCGTGCATCGTCGCGCTGCTGCTTGTCGGCGGGATGTTTTCGCGCAGCTTCACGTCGCCGGAGTACATCCTGCTGCAGCTGAAGGTCGGCGCGTTCCTTGGCATTATCGCGACCGGCCTGATGATGGTGATACTGCTCGGCCATATCGACCTGTCGCTGCCGTGGACCATCACGGTCGGCGCGATGATGGCGTGCGCCGTCGCGGGGCACGGCGAACTCGGGCACATTCTCGCGATTCCGGTCGGCATTGGTTGCGGCGTGCTGATCGGCATCGTCAACGGCATTCTTGTCGCGCTGCTGCGTATTCCGTCGATGATCGCGACGCTCGCGACCAATGCGGTCGCGCAGGGCATCATGATCGTCTACACGGGGGGATCGTCGCCGCAGGATTCCGCGCCGCACGTGATGCGATGGCTCGCGGCGGGCTGGCTTTTTCCGGGCGTACCGAATGCCGTCGCGCTGTGGGTGCTGATCGGCGGCGCCACGATATTCCTGCTGTCGCGCACGACCTTCGGCCGCACGTTGTACGCGATCGGCAACACCGAGCGCGCGGCGTATCTTTCCGGCATCGATACGCGGCTCGTCACCGTGGCCGCGTTCGCCGTGTGCAGTGCGTTCGCGGCATTTGGCGGCGTGCTGCTCGCGGGCTATGCGTCGAAGGCGGCGCAGTCGATGGGGGATGCTTATCTGCTGCCCGCGATTGCGGCGGTGGTGCTCGGCGGCACTTCGATTCTCGGTGGGCGGGGTTCGTACCTCGGTACTGTGGCCGGTGCGATTCTTATCACGCTGCTGCAATCGATTCTCTCGGTCGCACAGATGCCGGAGGCGGGGCGGCAGATTATCTACGGCGTGGTGATTGCGGCGATGCTGTTGTTGTATGGGCGTAGTAAGCGGGAGGTTTAGGGTTGGGGGGCTGCTGGTTGCCGGTGATTGGGTGGTGGCGTTGAATGACCGAATAACACACCAAATACCAACATGAGCTAGCGGGCACCGCGGTGTCACTCGCTCACGCGGGCAGCAGAGGTTCGGATCTGCGCGGGGGTGACCCCGAGTCGTCGAGTGAAGATGCTCGTCATATGGGCCTGGCTCGAAAATCCGACAGCATACGCAACGTCTGCAATACTGCTCGACCCATGTGCCAACATCTCACGAGCGCGGCGAACGCGCTGTTCAAGGACGTATTGGTGCGGCGACTGCCCCAGTGTGGACTCGAACGCGTACGCAAAATGACTCGCACTGATGTTGCCCACAGCGTACGCAATGTCCTCAACCGTAATCTTGCTGGAGTGGTGCTCATCAATAAAAGAGAGCGCTCGACGGATGCGGGTCGCATTGAGCCAACAGTCTGGCTGCGTCAACGCATTTCGATAGGCTCCTGTCCGGTACGCTTGCGATAGAGCCGCTAATGATACACGCGCCAATTCGGCAGCCAGTTGTAAAACGCTACCACCGATGAGAAATTGTCGGCGAAGAGCAAGTGCGGTAGCAGTGAAGGCACTATCCGCCACGTTGTCGAGCACATGGTCAGGAAGAGGAGGTAAGAAGTTGGCGAAACGTGGGTCGAACGTCAAGAGGATGTATTCGATCGGTGTTTCCTTTCGTACCTCGATAGATGAACCCGCAGGTACAAAATAGAAACCTCTCGATTTCTGAATGGTGGATACCTCTGGTCTGCCGTCTATCCGAAGTGAAACGATACCCGGGTCCAACTCGATCCCGATCAAATGATGGTTCATTCGGACATGCGCATGCCGGAACTTTGCCGGACAATAGAGAACGACGCCGTATTCATGTGCCACGCTCCACGGGACCCCGGTTAGCCGGCTATCTGCGCTGCCGCCATCCAACGGTAGGTCGATGAATGGTGGGGTGTCGAAATTCACAAGCACGTCGCTTCTCCTTCGTTCGCGACCAACTGCATTGAACTGCTCCACGATCGAAGCGACGCATGTCCAATACGAGACTCTCAGACGACATCCAACGCAGGTTACATAACAGACTGTGCAAAGCCGATATTCCATTTGAGATCAAAAAACGTAGTCCGGCCAGATTGCCTCCATGGCCCGCCCTCTGCAGGCAACCCCGAGAAAGGCCCTTACGTTTCCGCGCTCCCCCTTACGAGCCTCGGGGCGGATCGCCGCGACCGCTTTTTCTGGTGGATAGTCCACCGAATCGTAGGTTTGTGAAAGACCGACGCCGGGATACGAACCGATACTTTTCCTGAGCAGACATGCGTTTGCTTCGGCCCGGTCCGTTGATCGCGACCTTGGCCATCCATTGGAAGGTTTAAGCGATATCGCGTAACGTCGCAGACTAGAGAATGAAATGGACTTCCCCTCCTAAGGCTACGGCGGAAGTCCCTTTCATTCTCTAGCTATTTTGATTTGCAGGATATTACCTATGTGGAAAAAACTTGCGCATCTGTTCTTGAAATGGATGTTTGGCAAGGATGTCGCTGATCCGGAAATCGATGTGGTGGCGCTGATGGATAAAGGACGGGCCGCTTACGACACAAAGGCCGAATGTCCGTACGCGAGAGGCACGCGTCAACGTAAGGCATGGATGCGGGGCTGGACGGAAGCGGACCACGAAAATCTGATGCTTTGGTAGTGGTGATGTCGCCGCGGAACTGACACCGGCGGAATTGAATGCGAAAGCGGCTCGTCGAGAGCCAAGGTTCAGTGCAGTTCCGGGACGACAGGTCAGCCTCGTTGACGACTTTCAGCGGGCAGCGATGCTGGCCAGTATGTCGGCCAGCGTTTCCGGTTGCGACAGCAACGGCGCGTGGCCTGTGTTGATCTGGTGCACGACGGTCGGTCTCTCAGGCACGAACGCGTCGGCTAAGTCGATAAAGCGTTGCTGTAGCGCGAGCCGGATCGAACGGTCTTGCAGTGACATGATGTAGTGGCGACGAAGGCTGCCCCAGCGTTCGCGAGTGGTCATGACAGGCGTCACGCTCGGTGCTGCGGGCTGGTCGCACGTTGTCAGATTCACTACGGCGCGATAGTCGTCCTCGCTCAGGTCATGGCACAACGCGCTCCAGCCATTCGACCAGTAATCCGGGTCTTGCGAACGCGCGTCTACGCGCAGCACGCCAGTTGTCTTGGGATCGGCCATCACTTGCTTCGCAAGCAGTGAGCCTTCGTTTTCCGGGGCGATGCGGTATTCGCTCATCGGTACACCCGATGCAGGCATGAATGCGCAAAGATACACGAGATGCTCGATGTACTCCGGCACGCGCTCCGCGACCGCTGTTATCGCGATTCCGCCCATACTGTGACCGACCAGCACGACCTTGCCGTCGCCAAGCGAACGCGCGTCTTCAATCGTCTGTATGACAGAGTCGGCATAGTCGTCGAGCGTGATGTGTGCGGACGGCGACGGTTCGGTGCCGAATGCTGCTTTATCAAGCGGACGCTGCGCATATGCCCGAGGAAACCGTGCGTTGAGACCGTGTCCCGGCAAGTCACGTGCGATGGCGGCGTGACCATGGCGAGCCAGCAGCGGGATGAGGCGCTCGAAAGACCAGGCTCCCCACCATCCCCCGTGAACTAACACAAATGGGACACGCGGTTTGGCTGGCGAACCTTGCGCGCGCGATTCAGCTTCAGTTTTGCTTTCGTTCATGCCATAGCCTCTACCTCAAGCCGTCATACCGTTTAGCGACCGATCGCTACAGACATGAGAAATGTAGCGTGACGGACGGCGTTTCGAATTGAACGAAAGCGCCACAGTTCTTGTGTAAATCCCGCAGCTGCGGCCACGCTGGATATCGGTGCCGCGACGCCGGCACGAATATCGGATGTCGGCTTAGAATGCGGCACGTTAAGCACGAGGGCGGAAAAGGAATGGAAGAGACCCATAGCAGCGTGATTGCACAGGCGTCCTTTTCCGGCGAGGAGGAATTTCGTCAGGCGATATGCTCGGATGTCGTCAGCGTGGATCCCCGCCCATATGCGAATGCCCCCTTTTCTCTGGCGGTGACACAACGATCGGCCGGAGGAGTGAGGGCGCTGTCGGTGCGTGGCGAGGCGCTCGTTGGAGTCAGGGACCGCCAGCGATTGGCGAGCGACGCGAATGAATTCGTCGGTGTGATCTTTCAGCGCGAGGGACGGACGGTGTACGAACGTGAAGGAAAACTCACCGTCGTATGTGCCGGAGACATTGCGTTGTGGCACAGCCAGCGCGAGGCAAAGTTCACCATGCCTGAACCTTACAGAAAACTCTGCATGGTGGTGCCAGCCGAAAAATTTCAAGATTTTTTACCGAACACGGCCGCATACGACGGCTTGCGCATCGCGGCGAATTCAGTCACAGGTGCGATGCTCGGGGGCTGGCTCTCGGCCTTCGCCGATCGGGTCATCGAAGATGGAAGCGAAACACTTGGGAGCAGCATCGATTCAACGTTGGCGGTCCTGGCGGCAACGATCACAGCGCATGCACGGGAACTTGATATTTCGGTTAAAGACAGGCAGTTGCTCGCCATCATGCGATACATGGAAAGCCGGCTTGCCGATTCCAGCCTGACCGCAGCTACCGTTGCGCAGCATTTTGGAATCTCGGTGCGTCATCTGGAGCGGATTTTCGCAGGACAGCGAACCACTGTTGCCGGATGGCGTAGACTGCGCCGCCTGGAACGTTGCCGGGCAGAACTTTCACATCCTTTGAATCGCAAAACCATAACCACCATCGCAATCGATTGGGGGTTCAGCGACGCGGCTCACTTTAGCCGTTTGTTCAAGGCGACGTACGGTATGTCACCTCGCGATTTTTGTCGATCCACTCGCTAGCGACGCGAATATGCGCTGAGTCGTGACGCTCAGCGCAATTGCTGACCCTCGATAAGCGTCGCCCTCGCGCGACGGCTAGCACGCAATCAGTTGAAATTCTCTGTCGGCCACTTTTGTCTGTTCACAACGAATAGACCTGTGCCGCCGGGTGTTTATACGGAAACCCCTCTTGTCCAACCCCAGGCTGCATCGACACAAAGTGACCCGTATGAACATCCCTGCCGCGTCCGCCACACCGACCGTCAATCCCTCTGTACCGAGCCTTCCCGCATTGCTGTTGCAACACGCGGCCGATCGTCCGGATGCGCCCGCCATTGTCCAGGGCAACCGAACGATGAGCTACGCGGCACTCGCGGACCTCGCGCAAAAGCTTGCCACCCGCTTGTCCAACCTCGGCGTCGAAACCGGCGACCGGATCGTGTTGCACCTGGGCAATAGCGAAGCAGCGGTGATAGGAGCCTATGCGTCAATGATGCTCGGCGCGATAGCCGTGCCGCTGAACATCCATTTAAAGGCGAACGAGCTCGGCCGGCTGTTGCGCAGGCTGGCACCCGCCGTGTATGTCGGCCACGACGCGCAGCGCAAGCTGATGGACGACATGGCCGCTGGATGGATACCGCTCGACCGCCGCTTCTACGTCGACGACACGCCGCACACACCGCGTCATGCCGGACGCGTTAGCGATGCCGCCGATACATGGCAAGCACTCATCGCATCGGCGCGCGAACTTCGTTCCTTTCCGCCCGCTGACCCCGATGCACCGACGGCACTGGTCTGCACGTCGGGCACCATGGGCGACCCCAAGCTGGTCGTGCATACGCAGCGCACCTTTACGCACATGGTCGAGGCTGCGCAGGCTGGCGGCTTTAGCCGCGAATCGAGGCCGCTAGCGCCGACGCCGCTGTTTCATATGCCCGGCTTCCATAACCTGTGTAACGCGATTTCATCGGGCGCCTGCATCGCGCTGCCGACCTGCCTCGATTTCGACGGCGCCGCCTTTCTGGATGCAATCGAGCAGCACCGCTGCACGAGCGTCACGGTCACGCCCTATGGCGCCACGGAAATGATCCGCGCACAAGTGCTTCGCCGCCGCACGATCGATTCGGTGCGCAGCTGTGTGGTGGCAGGCGACGCAAGCTCGGTCGAGCTGCGGCAACGCTTCGAGCAAACCTTCGGCATCCCACTGATAGCACGGCTCGGCATGACGGAGGCGCCGTTTTGCGTCGCCCAGGGAAGTTCTCCGCACGCGATGTGCGCGCGGCCGGGTACGGCACGGATCATCGACAGTCACGACAACGATGTGCCCGCAGGCGTGCCCGGCGAGTTGTGCCTGAAACTCAATACGCTATTTGCCGGTTACTGGATTTCACCGGACGTCATCGATCCCGCGCGCGACGCCGACGGCTGGTATCGCACCGGCGACTTCGTACGCGAAGACGAACAAGGCGACCTCATCTACATTGCGCGGATCAAGGACATTATCGTGCGTGACGGCGAGAACATCTCGCCGGCCGAAATCGGGCAGACGCTGCTGATGCATCCGGCCGTTACCGACGCCGCGGTGGTCGGCATACCGGATGAAGTGCTCGGTGAACGCATCGTCGGCGTCGTCAGATTGGCTGAACAGGCGCGCGATACGCGGCCTGACGAGATGATCGCGTGGTTAGCCACCCAGCTCGCCGATCACAAGCTGCCTGAGGCGGTGCTGTTCGTCGAGCAGATTCCGCGCACGGTGTTCGGCAAACCCGATCGCCGCGCGCTGCGCGAGCTGGCGAGCGCTAAGCTTGCGCCGCCGCGCTGACGTGGCTGATTTCGCCCGCATCTGCGGGACATGCCGCGTTAAAGCCCGTCAACGCAAATCCTGCGCAGCCGATGCGTTGTTCGATGGCCTTCGTGCGGCGGACCGCTTCGGCGCCTTCTGCACCGCAGACTTTGCCTTGCGCGGCGTACGCTCTGTATGCGCGGTCGTTTTGGTGCGAAAACGGTCGCGATATTCGGTGGGATTGATCTGCAGCCGGCGTGCGAATACGCGGCGCAGTGCATCGGTGCCGTCGAATCCGCAGCGCTTTGCGATCTCGCGCAGCGACAGATCGGTGGCTTCCAGATAACGCCGCGCGGCGTCGATGCGTGCGTTGCTCAGAAATGTGATCGGCGTCACACCGCATTCCTTGATGAACGTCCGCGCGAGATTGCGCGAGCTCATATGGATGCGTTCGGCCAGCGACGCCACTGAATGATCCACTTGCAGATTGTCGAGAATGTACTGCTGCAACGCGCCCGTCTGCGATCCCGTCGCCGCCTGCGACTCGAGCAGCGGGCTGAACTGCGACTGGCCGCCCGCGCGGCGCAGATACACGATCAGGTATTTCGCGACGTCGAGCGCCATCGTCTTGCCGAAATCTTCTTCGATCAGCGCCAGCGACAGGTCGATGCCGGCCGTCACGCCGGCTGTCGTGTAGATGCTGCCGTCGTTGACGTAGATGTGATCGGGCTCGATACGCGCCTTCGGGAAGGTTGCCGAAAGCCTCGGCACGTCCATCCAGTGAGTCGTCACGACACGGTTATCCAGAAGCCCGGCCGGCCCAAGCGCGAACAGGCCGTTGCATATCGCGCAAACCCGCCTCGAGCGCCGGTGTTGCTGGCGCAGCCATTCGTGCAGTGCCGGGTCGTCGAATACATCGAAGATGCCGATACCGCCGGGCACGATGATCGTGTCGAACTCGGGGCATACGTCAAAGATCGTGCGATCCGGCGTCACGGTCAGACCGCTCGACGATTGCACTGCGCCACGCGTCGTGCCGACCGTAAGCATTTCGTATTCGAATTCGCCCCGACTGAGGACCTTGACCTCGCCAAACGCGTCGCGCGGGCCGGCGATATCGAGAAGCTGGAAGCCAGGAAACACCACCATGCCGATCTTGATGCGCTTCATCGAGGTCACTCGCAGAGACGTGAAACAGTTTGAACACCCACGCGCGGCGTCGCGCTGCGGACCGCGACCGCAGTATGCCGTGCTGCGCGACATGCCGGTCAGGCAGCGGCGACGTCCCGATCGTATCGTTTAATTTTATAGAGCAACGCGGAGACGATCCAACCGACAATAAAGATTCCGACAATCGCATAGCCGAGCGTGCCGAAGTTGTCGTTGAGCGTATCGACGAAATGCCAGAACGGCCCCGACAGACCAAGCGTCTGTCTCGCGATGCCAAGCGCTTCGATCCCGCCGATCAGCAGTGCAACGACCGTCGAGATCAGCGTGATCGTCACGTTGTAGTACAGCTTGCGCAGCGGCTTTACGAACGCCCAGCCATAGGCGCCAAGCATCAGAATCCCGTCAGTGGTGTCGACGGTCAGCATGCCCGCGGCGAACAGGCAGGGAAACACGAGGATCGTCCCCATCGAAAAGCCTGCCGATGCCTGCGATGCCGAGGTGCCGAGTAGGGCGACTTCGGTCGCGGTCTCGAAGCCCAGGCCGAACAATATGCCGAGCGGGAACATCAGCCAGCTCGATCGTATGAAACGGAATAGCGGCTTGCATACGCGGGCGAGCAGATTGCCGTCGAATTGCAGCAGCCGCGCGTCGCCGGTTTGCTGCGTCTGGCCGCTCCTCGCGCGACGGAAGGCTCGCACCAGGTCGATCAGCAACACGACATTGACCGCACCGATCGCGAGCAGGAATGTCGCGGACACCACGGTGCCGATCGTCGCTCCCGTTTCCCTGAACGTATCGAAATGATGGACCAGTGCCTTGGTTGCCAACGCAACGACGATAGCGCCGACGACCACCGTCAGCGAATGTCCGAGCGCGAAGAAAAAACCGACTGTGACGGGGCGCTTGCCGTCGTTCATCAGCTTGCGCGTGACATTGTCGATGGCGGCGATATGGTCCGCATCCATCGCATGACGCAGGCCGAAGCTGTATGCGAGAAATGCGGTGCCAACCAGTGCCGGCGATACGCGCAGGACCGCGTACGCCCATCCCCATGCGAACAGGTTGATCAGCCCGAGCGCCACATACATCGCGACAATGCTGCCTCGCGTCGAAGCGGCGGGGCGCGCGGTTCCGGTTAGGGTAGTCATCACAGGTTTCCTATGCAGTATGTGCGGTTTGGCGTCGTCGATCAGCAGGCGGCGGGCGCCGTTTTGCGGGCGGCCAGCACCCGTTCCAGGTCGGCTGCGCCGAGCGTGTCGCTGGACGCGATCACGCTCAGCAATGCTTCGAGAAAGCGCTCGTAATAGTCCCAGCGCGGCTGGTTCGCGCAATCCATTGCTTCCCAGCGGGCGATTGAAGCGATCAGGCACTGCCTGAACGCTTCCCACTCGAAACAGCCGGCTTTCGCGAGCGACAGTGCAAGCCCGAATACGTCACGTTCCCACCGGTTGGTGAAAAGCAGCTTTCCGTCGACGCGTGGCGGCGAGTCCGGCTCGCCGAGCATCGATGCCGTTGCGTACTCCTCGAATCGCATGAACATCGCGCGCCCCTATCTATTGCCGCGGCGCCGCGACGAGCGCGACGCCCATCATCGATTCCGGCGTGACCAGTCCGGCGAGCGCTTCCTCGCTCATGCCTTCGGTGTTCGCCGGGCGTTCGGGAATCACGAACCAGCGGATCTGCGCACTGCTGTCCCACACCTTCACTTCCTTCGTAGCCGGCACGGTGACCCCGAACTCGCGCAGCACCGCGCGCGGTTCGCGCACGCCGCGCGCACGGAACACCGGGTCCTTGTACCAGTAAGGCGGCAGCCCCAGCACCGGCCACGGATAGCACGAGCACAGCGTGCAGATGATCAGGTTGTGCACCTGCTCGTCGTTGGCGACGGCGGCCATGTGCTCGCCTTCGGCGCCCGCCATGCCGACCGGCAGATCCAGTTCGGCGATCGCGCCCGGCGTGTTTGCGACGAGCCGTTTCTTGTACTCCGCGTCGACCCACGCTCGGGCCACGATCTTCGCGCCGTTGAACGGACCGGCGACGGTTTCGAAATGACGCAGCACGGTGTCGACCGAATCGCTGCCGATCACGCCTTTCTCGATCAGCAGCGCCTCGAGCGCACGCACTTTTGCTGCACTGGTTGCTTCACGGTCGTCTGGAAAGCCAAAGATTTCGCTCATGTCGTTCGCCTTTTTAATTGGCGGCCCGCACATAGGCTTCGTACAGGTCCGCGTAGATGGTCGTGCTGGATTCGCTCTTGCCCGGGCCCCAGATGTCGGCGGCCTCGAATGCGATCCGGTAGACGGGCATCGGCTTGCCGATACCGTCGACGCCCGTCGATACGAAATACGAAAAGCGGCCCGGATAAACGATGTCGATGGTGCCGGCCTTGTTGCGCAAATAGCCGGGAAGGCGCGTATGGTCGACCGCCTCGGGATCGGCAATGCGAACTGTGTCACCGGCGGCAAAGCGCGGCGCGCGATCGGCTTCGTGATAACCGGAATCGCCTTGCTGCAGATACGCGTTGATCTGCGATGCAAGCGGCGCGCTCGGCCGGTCCGGCAATGCGGCGTCAGGATGCGCACGATAGAACGCCGTTTTCTCCGCGAGCTCCTCGGTGCTGATATAGCCCGCGTCGACGAAAAACTGCGCGATGCCGCCGAGCCACTTTTCGTAGTAGCGGTACTTGAAATATTCAAAGGGCTGCATGTCTTCCGCACCGGTGCGCAGTGATGCCCATGTCCAGTCGCTTTTGAAGCGGGTAGGCAGGTCCCTGACCGGATAGGCGGGCAGCGCGTCGGCAAGATGCGCGCTCTCAGCCATCATCGTGGTGTGAATACCGAAGATGCGCTGCTCCCATGGCTCGACGAAGACTCGCGTCTCGGGATTGATCGGCCCGAGGTTCTCGATGCCTCCAAGATGGTGCTGTAGTTTCACGGTGTGCTCCGAACGGGGGGCGATAAAGCGCATGGATCGCGAGACGCTGGATGGGTGGCGACGGTGCGCGCGCGGTGCTGCAGTCAGGGTGCAGCGGTCAGGATGCAGCGGTCAGCCGGACAGGTCTGCGATAGCCGGTCGCGCAGCGGGCTTCGCGCTGTCGGCTGTCGGCTGTCGACTGTCGCGTGGTCGCGACGGCGTGGGCGACACAATCGAGCAGGCCTGCGCGGAGCGCGTCCGCGTCGAGTGCACGACCGATCACGACGAAGCGACTCTCGCGCGTCTCGCCGCTCGCCCAGACCTTGCCGAAAGCGGTGTCCATCAGCATGTGCACGCTATGAAAATGCAGACGCCGCGCTTCGCCGCTGACGTTCAACACGCCTTTCATCCGCAGCAGCGATGCGCCATGCGACTGTACGAGCTGGTTAGCCCAACGGTTGAAGCGAACGCCATCGAGTTCGCCTGGGATATGGAACGCAAACGATGCGATGCTCGTATCGTGCTCGTGGTCGTGTTCGCCTTCGGTGAGCAGGCCTGGCTCGACGGCGAGCAGGTTATCGATCGAGAAACTGCGCTGACCAAGCAGCGTGTCGATCTCGACGGCGCTGCGCGTCGTGAAGTCGAGTGCCGCAGTCGGATTCAGTGCGCGAATGCTCGACTCGAGCACGGCGAGATCGGCCGGTGCGACGAGATCGGTCTTGTTGATCACGATGCGGTCGGCGAACACGATCTGCTCGCGCGCGATATCGTCGCTCAACTGGCCGTGCGCATGCCGTGCGTCGACGATCGCGATGACCGATTCCAGTTCGACGCGCTCGCGCACGTTCGGATCGGCGAGGAATGTCTGCAGGACAGGCGCGGGATCGGCGAGACCGGAGGTTTCCACTATCAATCGTTCGAGCCTGTCGCCGTAACGCGTCAGCAGTTGCAGCACGCTCTCGACAAGGTCGCTGCGGACCGTGCAGCACACACAGCCGTTGTTGATTTCGATCACGGCTTGCTCGTCAGCGACGATCAGTTGGCCGTCGATGCCGACCTCTCCGAATTCATTGACGACGACGCCAATCGGCATGGGCCGCGTGCGGTCGAGAATGTGATTGACGAGGGTTGTTTTGCCGGCCCCAAGAAAGCCTGTAATGACGGTGGTGGGGATTTTCCTGATTCGCATCTCGTGACTCCGTTTTCACCGGACAGCGCTGATATATCAACAAGATAAAGGCTTTTGTTCGACAAAACCGTTGCTGTCCCGACGTGTCACGACATTGTCGGAAACCACCCGCATGGATGGCGGTAAATGTCTGAACCGACCGTTGCGGACAGATTGGCGCTCTGCCACACATGTATGCCGTGCGGTAACGGCTCGCCGCGAAGCTAGTTGAGGCGCACGTCTCGCCTGAACATCAGCGCGTTGCCGAGCCATTCCGATACGAAGCCGAATACTGCGCCGATCACGAGCGCAGCCGCGGCGACAAGAGCGGGATTGGATGGGGCCAATGTGGTGATTGCCTTGCCTGTGGCCACGGTTGTGCCGACGGTCGAAGCGAAACCCCAGACGATCGCGGGCAGGACGTCGAGCAGCTTGATCTTCGATGCCTGCACCATCGCCGCGCTGCCGATGCCGACGCATAGCGCGATGGCCATCGCGGTGTTGCTCGTCGTCGCGATAGCGAGCAGTGTCAACGAACTGATCACGAGGCCGGTGAGATTGGACGCGACGCTCTTCAGAAATCCTGCCGTCCCTCCGCCGAGCACGAAAAACGATGCCCAGGCGATGAATGTGACCCACACCGGTATGGGCAAGACCGTACTGGTTAGCCACGTATCGACGACGGCCAGCATACCGATGCTGAGCGTGTATGCGTCGGACTGTTTCATGACACTCTCCTGTTGACGATCGAATTGAACGAAATGCGGGCATGCGGTTGAACGGCTCACTCCTAGCGAGTTCCAGGCCGGACCTGAGATGCTGTCCGTGTCGTTCAAACGATTGGCAGGAAACGATCGGGTCGATGTCCGGAATGGAACGAACCGTGTGTGACGGACAGAAGCGGCTTCGCGCGAATGGAGGCGTGGCCACGCCGCGAGATCATGGAGAGGATATCGAACGATTCAATGTGGTGCGTGCGTCACCGAAACCGTGCGTCGCAGCGGCGCATGCACGATGCCTTGGTGCGGTCTGCAGCGGGAGCCTCTCTAAGAGGCATTGTTCACTGAAACGTGATGCCGGCGCGCGACGGTGCCCGCCGGACATCAGGCTTTTTACGCTTCAATTCCCGCACGCAAAACTCTGCTTCACATCTTTCCGTGCGCACGAAGATTGGAGTAGTAGATGTTGTCGGACGCAACGTGAACTGGATCGCTCAGATTTTCCACCCACTCGTCGGTCGACATCGTTGCCGCATAGGCGGACTCCATAATGACGGTAACGATGCGATGCATCTCCTCCGCAGTCGCGCGGCCGGCCTTGTTCTGATACGACAGCGAACCGGCGGCATCCGGCAAGAACTCGACGCTATAGCCCTTGTGCATGGCTTCGCGCATCGTGGAGTCGTTGCAGTTCTGCGTCATGTAGCCGATGACGGTCAACGTATCGATCTTGCGCTCCTTCAGCCAGTCCTCGAAACCGGCACCGGAAAAGACGCTTGGCAAAACTTTGGTAATGACACGGTCGTGAGGGCGGTCCGCAACGTCAGGATGCAATTCCGCGCCAACACTACCCTCTGCGAATATCGGTGCATCGGCGGGCAAGACGTGCTTCACAAGCACGACCGGAACGCCATTTGCGTTGGCGGCGTCGATCGCCTTGGCGATATTCGGCAGCGACGACGCGACAGGCGGGTATTCGATACGGAAGTTGCCGGTAATGTATTCATTCTGCACGTCGATGACAATCAACGCGCGGCGTGGTGTCTGCTTTGACATGGCACGACCTCGAGAAAAGAGGCCGTCGGCAAGCGACGGCCAATGATTGACGATAGTTAATTGCCCGGAAGCGATGGAAGACCGCAGCCCGACTCAGATGTTCGACAGATCGGGATGAAGACCACGCACCGGACTCACCGCCTCCAGCAGCGAGGCGAGGTGCAGGAGCGTCGACTCCGCGAGCCACGGTGCGACGAGTTGCACGCCGACCGGCAGCCCTTCGCGGCTCGTACCGAAGCGCAGCGACAGGCCCGGCAGTCCGGTCACGTTGAGCGGCGCCGTTGCAGTCATCACGTGCAGCGAAGACACCGTCTGGCCGTTGATGTTGAATTCCGCGGCGTCGTGCGCGTGTGCCGGCACCGGCGTGACCGGGCAGAGCAATGCGTCGTAGCGCTGGAAGTATTCGGCGAAGCCGTCGCGCAGTTGTTCCGCCTGCTGCTCGGCGTCGACGAAGTCGGCGATCGAAGTGTCCGGCGTGTCAAAGACCCCCTGGACATGCTTGAAGATCTTGTCTTCGTGCCCGGCTGTCACCTTCCTGAAGGCCGGCTTGGTTTCCATGACCTGAAGTTTCCAGAGCAACTCGAGCGCATTGATCTTCTCGAGCGCGGGAATACGCACCGGCTCCACGGTCACGCCCAACCCTCGCAGCGCGTCGGCCGAGGCTTGTACGGTGGCCGCGACGTCGGCGTCCACGGGCGCGAAAGCATCGATGAGCATGCCAACCCGAAGCGGCCGGCCCGGCGTGGACCCTACGCCGGCATCGAGCTTGAGCGGGGCCGTCGAGAAACCGTCCGCACCGTCAGGTCCGGCCAGCAGCGAATAGGCGAGCGCGATGTCGCGCACGCTACGTGCAATCGGGCCGATGTGCCAGAAGCGACGCGGCACGCGCGGCCAGATACCCGTCATCGGAATCCGCCCGTGCGTGGCTTTGAGACCGATGACGCCAGTCAGGGCTGCCGGGCCGCGCACGGAGATAGCGACATCGGTGGCGATACTGAGCGGCGACATCAGTGCCGCGATGGCCGCGGAATCGCCACCGCTCGATCCGCCGGGCGTGCGGTCCAGGTTCCACGGGTTTCTCGTGCGGCCCGAAATTAGGTTATCGGTTTCGATCCAGAACGAAAACTCGGGGTGGTTGGTTTTAGCCAGCAGAATGGCGCCCGCCTTCTTCATGCGAACCACGCTGGTTGCATCGGTGTCGGGCACACGGCCCTTGAAGATGGGCGAGGCTCGTTGGGTCAGCACGCCGGCGGTGTCGATCGAGTCTTTCGCCGTAAAGGGAACGCCATGCAGCGGCCCAAGCTCTTCACCCGCCATAACCGCGGCTTCTGCGACTCTCGCGGCTTCGAGCGCGCCGTCGGCGACCGTGACGATCGCATTGATTTTGGAATCGACCGCATCGATGCGGTCGAGATGCGCTCGCATGACCTCCACCGGCGAAACTTCCTTGTTGCGAATCAGTTCAGCCAGCCGGGTTGCGTCTTGGGAGATGAGTTCGATGCTCATGAGGAGCCCCTTAAAGTGTCGAAAAAAAGTAGCTTACAAAAGTCAGGCATCGAAACTACCTAACGTTTGTTAGGGCGAAGATTAGGCGGTGTACTTCGTCTTGTCAACATCTTTTGATCTGCCCGGATGGACGATTTCGAGGCGGCTGATCTTCATCGAGGGAAATCCGGGGAGAACGAGGCCGGTATCCGTTCCAGTGACGTTGTCCTGGCAGCCAGGGAGTGCGATTGCGCAGGGCAACACGGCCGCGGCGGATTGAATCTTCGTACTCCGGTGCAAGAGATGGATCAAGGCTGCGAGCCTCTACCGCCATTGCCCGAGCAAGGCAGACTCGCCGCCGCGGTTGAAGAGCGTTACTGGGAGGATGCGGCTGCGGCGCTGAAAGTGCTGTCGAAAATGCCCGATGCCGCAGTCTCAGGCGCGCGACTGATGGCGCAAGGCCGCTCCGATACGAACTCTTCGATGCCTTGTCGAGCGCTATCGGGTGGCTGGACTCTTGCCGGCGTAGAAATGAAAAAGACTGTTGTCCTACGGTAACCGAACGCAGTTCATGGCCATACGACGAGGAAACAGGCGGTACGCATTTTTGAGGTCCTCTGCCGCCCGATGGTGTGCTGACCGCGTGACGATGAACCCAGGTAGAACGATGCAGTTCTACTTGCCTTCTCTTGTCGTGTCGCGTCGACCGTGAAGCTACAGTAGCGCCGGCAAGTGTGGCGCTTGCACATTGGAGTCGGCCGATCAGGCACGGCCGGAATCTCGCGCTGGCAGTGTGATCGATGCCACAGTGCGGGCAAGTGATTATTTCCAAAAAGAACGCCGCGAGACTTGTGGATTCGTGGCGTTCTTTTTTGACAATGTTCTCTTATGGTAATCGTCAGTGCAATCCGCGCGACGATCGTTGATCGTCGATCATCAATCAGTAGTCCCACGGCACCGGCACGAAACGGAAGCCCGTACCGTTCTTTGCGATGTGACCGATCGACGGGAACGCGATATGCGCCGCGGCCAGCAGAGCGCCGGTATCGGCGGCTTCGTTGAGCAGCGCGATTCGCACGTCCACAGCCACTTCAGGTTCGTGCTCGAAGCCGTTTTGCCATTCCGGGTTGTCGAAGCCGACTTCGAAAATCGCGTCGCCGACGAACGTCAGCTTCTCACCGTTTGATGCGATGTCCACAACGCTATGGCCCGGCGTGTGCCCGCCCGTCACGCGCGCCGACACGCCCGTTGCGACTTGCACGGTCTGATGGAACGGCACGATGTTTTCGCCGTAGAGTTGCACGAACTTTGCCGCCGCCTTGCGGAGCGCGGGGGGAACCGTTTCCGGCATCACCGTCTTGCTGAAGTCCGGAGCTTTCCAGAACTCCACTTCCGCGGCCGACACGTGAATGCGTACATCTGGGCGCAACCTGGCCTTGACGCCATCAACGTTCAGTCCGCCGACATGATCCATGTGCATATGCGTAATCACGATATCGGTGATCGCAGCCAGGTCGATGCCTGCCGATTCCAGGCGCATCACCGACCGACCGGCGCGCGTGAAGTATTCGAAACCGTCGCCCACGCCCGAGTCGATCAGGATCAGGCGGTCGCCGCTGCGTACAAGCGCGATATTCAGCGCCCAGTCGAACATGTCACGTTGCAGGAAACGACTATCGAACCAGTCGTTGCGGTCGGCTTCGTTCACGTTAGTGGACATGGTGGAGGTCGGTAGCGGCAGCATGCCGTCGCTGATCAGCACGACGTCGACGTCACCCACGCGCACGGCGTAGCGGGACGGCACGAGTTCGCCTGCACTTTCTTTGCCAAGGTTGGCGATAACCGGCTGCACGTTGCGGGTCGTTTCGCTCATCTTCAATAGTCCTGTTAATTGAATGGGGTGGGCCGAACCGGACGGCGCGGGTCACCAGCACGACCACGCATTTCGCGCGCTTCGTTTTTGCTCGCGTCCCGACCAACCGTGTGGCTGATTGTAGTCAGGGGCGCGCATGCCAGTAGCATCGAAAATGCCTCAGCATGTTGTCCGAACGGCAACAATCGACGCCGCACGGACAGTGAGAGGCAACGCGTGTGACAGGCTCTGTTGATCAGCATTTGCTGGGCAAGACCAAAGCGCTTGTACTAGACTTTTTTCTGCATGGCCGATCGGAGATTTCCGCCGATGACGCTTTGCTGCAGTCCGAAATTCAAAATCTCTTTGCTGACCTGTCGACAAGCGAAACGCTTGTCCGATCTCGCCATAGCCTGTCGAATTCGTGATGAATAGAATTTTCGCGATGCACAACCGCGGATCAACTTCCCAAAAGGAATATCCATGTCACAGACTGTCGAAGTTACTGCATCTGCCTCAGGCACCTTCGCCATTGGTGGCGACCTGACCGTCAACCGTCTTGGTTTCGGCGCAATGCGAATTACCGGACCGGGCATCTGGGGTCCGCCCGCCAGCCGCGATGCGGCGCTCGAGACGCTTAAGCACCTGCCCCAACTGGAAGTCAATCTCATCGATACGGCCGACAGTTACGGACCCGACATCAGCGAAGAGCTCATCAAGGAGGCTCTGCATCCGTATAAAGGTCTGCTGATTGCCACCAAGGGAGGATTTACGCGACACGGCCCCGATCTCTGGGCGCCGCTCGGCCGGCCCGAATATCTGCGACAGTGCGTGCTGATGAGTCTCAGGCGCCTTGGCATCGAACGGATCGATCTTTGGCAACTGCATCGCGTCGATCCGAAAGTGCCGCGCGACGAGCAGTTCGATGCCGTGGCGGCCATGCAGCGCGAAGGCCTGATCCGGCATGTCGGTCTTAGCGAAGTTCCGGTGGATGATATCGAAGCTGCGCAAAAGCACTTCAAGGTCGTGACCGTGCAAAACCAGTACAACCTCGTCGATCGCAAAAGCGAGGACGTACTCGACTACTGCGAGGAGCACAACATCGGCTTTATTCCGTGGAATCCGCTTGCGGCGGGCGAACTCGCCAAACCGGGTTCCGTCGTGAGCAATATGGCCAACGCGCATGGCGTGACGACCGGTGCGATTGCGGTCGCATGGCTGCTCAAGCGCTCCAGGGTCATCCTTCCGATCCCGGGTACGAGCCGCGTCGATCACCTGCTCGATAACGTGGCCGGCGCCAGCGTGAAACTGACCGATGAACAGTTCAAGGAGCTCGATCGCCAGGGGCGTAACGCGACCGCACGCTGAGAGCGGAGAGCGCCATGCTGCAACGACGTCCTGGCTGCGAGTGCCGCGATGGGGATCTACCGCCTGATTCGACCGGCGCAAGCACAAACTGACACCAGCGGAGGCGGCCTGGACGTTTAATGAGTTTGGCGCTCAGTTCGCAGCCGATGCGCTCGCGCATCCAAAAAGCGACTCGGCTGCCGCAGCGATATGCGCCGAGGTGAGGGCTATGCCGATGGGACCGCGGGTGAACGTGATTGTCCGACCTCGAGCGGCATATTCGCCCAGAGGCGAGCATGTTCGTTCACATTGCCTGCGCCGGCATACGACGCAATCGCGGCATTGTGGTCCCATCGCCGCGCGCAGACTGAATCGCTCACTTTTCTTCAAGACGAAACCAGCGGGTGCGCTGGCGCCGAACGAGTATTGACGGTCTTGGAAGCGTCGCATGAAGACGTTTCGGAGACAGCTTTAAGATGACCACTTCCGGCAGAGAAGGCGACGCTGGAAACTGGGCTTTAATAATCAGCTATACAAATTAATTTTAGAGCTCCAGTAGCGCGCCTTTCATCTCTTTTTAAAGAAGCCTTACGCATGCGTCGACGGGATTCGTTCAATCTGCGCGACACCTGTCAACGGCCTGTCGAGGTTGAACTCAAGGGCATCGCTACGGTCTGTGCAGATTGCATGTGCGGTTTGCAACCCGGGCGCTGCTGGGCTTGCCAAAAGGCGCACGCTAAGGGGCACTCGCCAGAAAGCGGGTGCGTCAGGCGCCAGTCAGATTCACGAAAGTGTATGGGTTGATCTCCGCCGTCAAATTTGTTGCTGGCTTTGTAACGCAAGCGGCGACGAAAACGGCTAGATTTTGAATCACCCATTTGTCGAATGACGGAGGTTCGAATGAAAGTGAAAGTATTTGCTGCCCTCGGCGCAAGTGCGCTCATGCTTATCTGTTCGCGCGTTGCTATGGCGGGCGTGTCGGTCGGTTTCAACGTTGGCGTGCCGGCGCCCGTGTACGTTGCACCCGCCCCGGTCGTTGTGGCGCCTGCGCCCGTCTACGCGGCGCCGCCTCCAACCATCGCGTATCAACCGGTGCCCGTCGTCGCCCCCGCGATTTTTATCGGCTGGCACGGTGACCGCTATTGGGATGGCCGCCGTTGGTGGGGGCGTCGTGAATGGTACGGCCACCGCCATTGGTAAAACCGTTTCGATCGTTTACAGCGCACACCGGCCGGCTGGTCGCTTCGTCGACATACATGAGGAGTGTGCATCGCAACGTCACGGCCATCAAACCACGCGTGCTCGCTGTCCTCGCTTTGAACCAGCACGCCTCGGCATATATGCCGGCCTCGCCGCCGGCATACGTAAGGTGGCTGTTGGCGCCGCAGAACCCACCGATCCACATCGATCATCAGCCGCCTGACGTTTTCCTTCGCTGGCAGCGAACGGTGTCTTCAGGCAGTTTCTTGCGCGCGAGCGTCGGACCACAATCGGCATCGCGCTCGCGAATGAGCGCGATGATCCAACCGGTCGCCACGCGGAGGTATCTCGTGCCCGCGTAATCAGCATCGCCGACGGAAAGCGTTGGTCAATCTTCAGCGACGTTCGGTTACCCGCGCCACCGGTCACAAGGCCATCTCGACACGCCCTCGTCAGTCTCGACCGGGCAAGGGGCTGCGACACAGTGCCTCATCTGACTCAAACACCCTTACATGAACGCCATTGTCCTGATCGCCCTGCGCCGCCCGCTTACCTTTGTGGTGATGAGTATCCTCATCATCCTGTTTGGCGCGATGGCCGTCCTGAAGACGCCAACGGACATCTTTCCAGCGATCCGCGTCCCGGTGATTGCGGTCGTGTGGACTTACACCGGGCTGTCGCCGCAGGATATGTCCGGCCGCGTGGTCTATTACTACGAGCGTGCGCTGACGGCGACGGTGGCCAACATCGAGCACATCGAGAGCCAATCCCTGTACGGCGCCGGCGTCGTGAAAATCTACTTTCAGCCGGGAACCGACATCGCGGCCGCTCAGGCCCAGGTCACGTCGATCTCGCAGACCGTGCTGAAGCAAATGCCTGCGGGCATTACACCGCCTCAGGTACTGGTGTACAACGCGTCATCCGTCCCGGTGCTCAACCTTCAGGTCTCCGCACCAAACATGACCTCGGCACAGGTTTTCGACATGGCGTCCAACCTGATCCGCCCGCAACTGGTGTCCACTCCGGGTGTCTCGATTCCGAGTCCGTACGGTGGCGCATCCCTGAATGTCGAAATCGATCTGGACCAGTCGAAATTGCTGGCGCACGGCCTGTCAGCCGCAGACGTCGCTGCTGCGCTAGGTTCGCAGAACGTCGTGCTTCCCGCCGGCGACCAGAAGATCGGCGGCCTCGACTTCATGGTCGAAACGAACTCGACACCGCTCAAGGTGCCGACGTTCAACAACCTGCCGATCAAGACGGTGAACGGCGCGACCGTCTATTTGCGCGACGTCGCCTACGTGCATCGCGGCGCGCCGCCGCAGACGAACGCGGTGCTGGTGAAAGGCAAGCAGTCGGTGATGATCCAGATTTTCAAGAGCGGCGACGCGTCCACGCTTGCCGTGGTGGCGGGCATCAAGCGCGCGTTGCCGGGCATTATCCGGACGCTTCCGCCGGGCGTGACGATCACGCCGCTCAACGACGCCTCGGGGTTCGTGCGCGATTCGGTGGAAGACGTGGTGCAGGAGATGATCACCGCCGCGTTTCTGACAGGGATGACGGTGCTGCTCTTTCTCGGCAGCTGGCGTTCAACCTTGATCGTGGCGACATCGATACCGCTTGCGATCCTGTCGTCGATCCTGGCGCTGCATTACACCGGGCAAACGATCAATGTCATGACGCTTGGCGGACTGGCGCTCGCGGTCGGTATTCTGGTTGACGACGCAACCGTCATGATCGAGAACATCGATGCTCATCTCGAGACGGGCGCCGAACTCGAGCATGGCATTATCACCGCGGCAAACCAGATCGTCGTGCCGACGTTCGTGGCGACGCTGTGCATCTGTATTGTCTGGCTGCCGTTGTTCCAGCTGGATGGCATCTCGGGCTATCTGTTCCAGCCGCTCGCCGAAGCCATCATCTACGCGATGATCGCGTCGTTCATCCTCTCGCGCACGCTGGTGCCGACGATGGCCGCATGGCTGCTGCGCGGGCAGGTGAAAGCGCACGGCCATCAACACGAAGCGAACCCCGGGTTCTTTACGCGGTTCCAGCGACGCTTCGAGCATGGCTTTTCGCAGTTTCGCGACCGGTACCGCGCCGTGCTGACGCTCGCCGTGCTTCACCGCAAAGGCTTCGTCGTGAGCTTCATGGCTTGCGCGATTGCGTCGATGGGTCTGCTCGCCTTTCTCGGCCGTGACTTTTTCCCGAGCCTGAAGTCGAACGAAATCGATATGCACATGCGCGCGCCAATCGGCACGCGGCTCGAAGATGCGTCCAAGATTGCGGACCTTGTCAACGACCAGATCCGCAAGATTTTGCCCGGTCAGGTTACCAATCTGCTCGATAACTGCGGGCTGCCCACGACCAGTATCAACCTGGCCTATACCTCGGACGGCACGATCGGCCCGCAGGATTGCGACATTACGATCAGCCTGAAGAATGAACAGTCACCTGTGGACGACTACCGGTCCACGCTGCGCCGAGAGCTGCCGAAGCGCTTTCCCGGCACGGTGTTTACGTTCCTGCCCGGCGATATCACAGCAAAGATCCTGAACTTCGGCCTGCCGGCGCCGATCGACGTGCAGATCTCGGGCCGCGGACAGGAGGCCAGCATGGCATACGCGCAGATGCTCGCCGCACGCATCCGCAAGCTTCCCGGCTCCGCCGACGTCAACATTCAGCAGGCGTTCAATGAACCGACACTCAGGGTTGCCGCAGACCGTTCGCTGGCGTCCGGCATGAGCCTGACCGAAGCGAACATCGCGGATAACGCGCTGGCGACGCTGTCCGGCAGCGGACAGACGGCGCCGACCTACTGGCTTGATACCGCGAGCGGCGTCTCGCATCTCGTCAATCTGCAGACGCCGCAAGACCAGCTCACGTCGATGAACGATCTCGAGACGATCCCGATCGATCGAGGCAACGGTGATCCGGGCGGCCAGCAGTCGCAGTTGCTTGGGGCGCTCGGCACCGTCACGCAAACGGCCATGCCGTTATTGGTCTCTCATTACGGCATCCTGCCCGCGGTCGATATCTACGTCAGCAACCAGGGGCGCGATCTTGGCGCGGTCTACGATCAGATCGAACAGGTCGTGAAAGAGATGCATGCGCAACTGCCGAAAGGCGCGACCGTGCACTTGCGCGGTCAGGCCACGACGATGAGCAGCGCATATATGCAACTGCTGGGAGGACTCGCGCTGTCGGTGCTGCTGGTCTATCTCGTGATCGTCGTCAATTTTCAGTCCTGGCTCGATCCGTTCATCATCATCACGGCGTTGCCGGGCGCGCTCGCCGGAATTGTCTGGAGCCTCTTCCTCACCCATACGGACGGTTCGGTGCCCGCGCTCACGGGTGCAATCATGTGCATGGGCACGGCGACGGCCAACTCGATCCTCGTCGTGTCATTCGCGCGCGAGCGCCTTGCGGAACACGGCGACGCGATCGCCGCAGCGATCGAAGCCGGATACGCGCGCATTCGCCCGGTTCTGATGACCGCGCTCGCGATGATTATCGGCATGCTGCCGATGTCCATGAGCAATACGCAAAACGCGCCGCTTGGACGGGCGGTCATCGGCGGACTTCTCGTTGCGACAGTCGCCACGCTGCTCTTCGTTCCCTGTGTGTTCGCGATGATGCACCTCAACGACAAAAAAGCCGCGGAGTTTCAGCCATGAATGTAAATAGCGAAGTTGCGGCCGTGCGTCGGATTCGACCACGTTGGTTGGCGGCGATCGCGGTCATTGTCCTTGTGTGTCTCGTTGTCTACGGCATCGTCGAGCGCCGGCACAACATCGCGAATCTTGCGGCGCTTGCCGACGAAGAATCGGTACCGCAGGTGCAGGTCATGTCGGCTGCGTCAGGGCCTGCTACGCAAACCGTCTCACTGCCCGGCGACGTCAAGGCCTGGTACACCGCCCCGATCTATGCGCAGGTCTCCGGCTACGTGCACAAATGGTTCGTGGATTACGGCGCGTCTGTCAGAAGCGGTACGTTACTCGCGACGATTGACGCGCCTACCGTCGACGAGCAGTACCAGACGGCGCTTGCGAGTCTCGACGTAGCGAAGACCAACAGCACGCTTGCCAATGTGACGGCGCAGCGTTGGAATGCGCTTGCGGGTACGGAAGCCGTGGCTCAGGAAGAGGTGGACGTGAAAGCCGCGGATGCCGCGGCGAAGCGGGCACAGGTCACAGCAGCCGAGCATGATGTCGCACGCTTGCGTGCGCTCGAAGGGTTCAAGAATATTGTGGCTCCGTTCGACGGTGTCGTTATTTCGCGCGACACCGACGTGGGCAACTACGTGAACGCCGCTGGCGGCGACGTCAGTTCCCGGGGGACGGCGGACGAATTGTTCGCGGTAGCGGATATCCACGAGATGCGGCTTTTCGTTTCCGTGCCTCAGGACTATGCGGACATGCTGAAGCCGGGGCTCGATGCGACGTTCACCATGTCGCAGTATCCAGGCCGCCATTTCAAGGCGACGCTGCTGACCACCGCGAACGCGTTCAACCCGCAGACGCGAACCGTCATCACGGAACTGGTTGCTCAAAACCCGGACCATCTGATCTGGCCGGGTACCTATGCGACCGTCCAGTTTGTCATTCCGACGAACCGGAGCGTGCTCGTCGTGCCCGAACAGGCGCTGCTGTTCCGCGATCAGGGTATGCAGCTGGCGCTCGTCGATTCAAACAACCGCGTGCATCTGCAAAACGTCCAGCTCGGGCGCAATCTCGGCCAGAATGTTCAGGTGCTCTCGGGCCTGAGGCCCACCGACCGCTTCATGATCAATCCTTCCGCAGGCACGCTCGAAGGCGAGCAAGTGCAAATCGTAAGCGGCGTACCGGGAAGCACGCCGGACACTTCGGGCCGCACTTCGGCGCCTGCCAAGGCCGCACATGCGGATGAGGGCACGCAAACCAAGGTCGCTGCTGTCATGAGCAATCCGAAATGATGGGCGTCGTAAAACCCGCTTGCCGCCTCACGGCCGCCACGCTGCTTACCTTGTGCGGGGCGCTTGCCGGATGCAACGTTGCGCCACCCTATGCGGCGCCGAAAATGGCGCTGCCCGCCAGTTACAAAGGAACGGGGCCCTTCGCGCCCGCGCATCCGGAAGACCAGCTGCTGCAGGACGACTGGTGGAGAATGTTCGGCGATGAAGAGCTCGATCGCCTCGAAGCGAGCTTGAACAGAGCGAACCCCGATCTGCAAGCGGCGCGGGAAACGTACATTCAGGCGCGCGATATGGTGGGCGAGGCCCGCTCGCAGCTCTATCCGCAGCTGAGCGCCCAGGCGTCCGGTTCGCAGAACCGCCAATCGCTGCACCGTCTGTTCCGCGCCAGCAGCACCGGACCGAGCGAGGAAGCATCGCTCGACTACGGGGCGGCGCTATCGTGGGAGCCCGATTTGTGGGGCGAAATCCGGAACCGGACGAACTTTGCGAAGGCCAACGCCCAGGCCACCGCGGCGATGGTGGCATCGGCTCGCCTGAGCCTTGAAGTTGAACTCGCCAACGACTACATGGCGTTGCGCGGGCTCGACGCCGAGCACGCCATTTACACGAAAACGCTCAGCTACTACGGTGAAGCGCTGAAGATCACGAAGCTGCGCTTTTCCGGGAAGATAGCGGCGGGCCTTGACGTCGAGCGGGCTGAAAACCAGTTTGCGTCAGCGCAGGCGGCCGATACGGATGTCGAGACGCAGCGCGCCGTGCTCGAACACGCTATCGCCGTGCTCGCCGGCGAAAGTCCGTCGACGTTCAACCTGCCCCCCGAAGGACTGGCACACCTGGCGATTCCGGTGATTCCAACGGGTGTGCCGTCCGCACTGCTGCAACGGCGCCCGGATATTGCACAGTCTGAGCGGCAAATGGCGGCGGAAAACGCAGCGATCGGCGTGGCGCGCGCGGCTTTCTATCCGAACATTCAGTTGAGCGCCAATGCGGGCTTCGAAGACGACGCCTTTGGCGGGCTCGCTTCGCTGCCGAACAGCCTGTGGTCCGTCGGCGCATCGGCCATGCTGCCGTTGTTCGAGGGTGGACTGCGCAGAGCAGAGGAACAGCAAAGCCGGTCCGCATTCGCGCAGGCCGCAGATAACTACCGCTTGACTGTGCTCCAGGCGTTTCGCGAGGTGGAAGACCAGCTTGTGCTGACCGGCAAGCTTGCGTCGGAGTACAGGCAGCAGCAGGATGCGCTCACGGCCGCGCTCAAGGTGCAAGACCTGTCGCTGCGCCTTTACACCGATGGTCTCGACAACTACCTCAATGTGACAGTCGCGCAGATGGCCGCGCTGACGGCGGACCTCGCGACCACCCAGGTGCAGAGCCGCCGGCTTCAGGCAGTGGTCGGGCTGATAGGTGCGGTGGGCGGCGGCTGGAGCACAGCGGATCTGCCGACTCCGGAACAGACGATACCGTTCGATCCGCTTGCGCTTCACAACGAGCCGGGTGATGTTCGCAAGCCGGATTGATGGGCGTGATGTGCAGGCGTTGGCCTGATGTTCGAATTGAACACGCGGCGTACGCATGCTGAGCCTGAATATCGCGGCAGAGTTGATAAGTGAGGCACACGGTTGTGCTGGACGATCGGCGACGAGCAACGCATGACCTGCTGCGGCCGCCCCGGATAGATTTGTAAACATTGCGACGCCGCCCGATAACCTGCGCGGCGCAAAATCCGGTTTTCTCCCACAACGCCGCTGGTCGCACAGGTAATCAAAACGTTATGAAAGTACTCCCGACTCTCTTCCGTCTGTTTTCGGCTTGCGTGACCATTTTTCCATTGATGGCGACGGCGAGCCCGGCGCCGTTGACCTGGTTGACAACGATACCGCTACCGGCTGTCACGGGCGGCGACTTCGATCATTTCGCTGTGGATTTGCCCCATCACCGGTTGTACGTTTCGGCAGAGAAGTATGGGTCGATCGAGGTGTTCGGCCTGCCAGACGGCGAGCATCTGTCAAGCGAAAGAGACGTGGCGAAATCGCCGCACAAAATCCTCCTGACGGACAACGGCAAAACCATGTTCATCGCAGATGCTGGCGATGCAAATGTCAAGATCGTCGATACATCGAGCTTCCAGGTGGAGAAGACGATTCCCGTTGAACCTCAACCCGACACCGGGGTTGCCGACAGGAAGAACGGAATATTTTATGTAGGCAATGGAGGCGTAAAGTCCCATCAGGACAACGCCTATATCACTCTGCTCTCGCTTTCGGATGGCGCGGTTCTCGGACAAGTCCACGTGCCCGGCGCCCAGTTGAAAGGGATGGTGATTGATCACGCCTCGGGCCGCCTCTTTGTCAATCTTCGAGACAAAAACCAGGTCGGCGTGATCGATCTCAAAGCACGCAAGTTAGCAGGCATCTGGACCGTTCCCGGCCCGAGCCGTAACTCGGCGATCGCATTCGACAGCGTGCATAAGCGCCTGTTCATTGGTTCAAGGGCGCCGGGCAAGCTTTATGTGCTGGACTCCGATACCGGATCTGTTGTCCAGTCGCTTGATATCGTCGACGTATCAGACGACATGCATTTCGACGCAAATCATCATCGGCTCTATATCACCGGGGCAGGCGGATTGGACGTCGTGCAGCAAACGGACCCCGACCATTATCGGATCGAACAGCACATCGATACTTTGGGTGGCAAGACTTCTGTTTACATCCCTTCGCTGCACCGGCTTTATGTCGTGCATACGAAGGGGCCGCAAGCCGCCGAAGCTGGTCTGCAGGTTTTTCGCGTCAATTGACCGGCGCGGTTCGTGTTGAATGTGCCGACCTGCGGGAAAAGCTTGCGTGAAAGCGCATTACGACGGCTCTCGCCGCAGAGGCTCGCCGGCCGTCGGCGCCGGCAGCAACACGGCCTGCCGGATCTGTTCACGGTTCGGCCGTCGTGACGATTGAAACCGGACTGTACGGATGCCAGCCGATGCGACGAAGCCGTCGCGCTGCAGGTCTTTTACACGGCTATGTGAACGGTCATCGAGCTCGACGATCGCCACGAGCTGAAATTCACGCGTGAAGACGCCATAGTCAATGCGCTTCTGGGCGATGCGCAGAAAGTCGGCATAGCCCGCGTTGCCCTTTGCTAGCGGATCGAGCACTGCGCTCATCGCGACCTGCGGAAAAATGTAATGCTCAGGCAACGCGTCGCGCAGGCGCCCGAAAAACTCGATCTCATTGGGCGTCATCAACGCGCGTGACGTGAAGGATGGCGGGCGTCCCTGTCTGTTCAGCGCGCGAGCGCTGTCGCTTATGCGCCGCAGAACATTAACCACGACAAAGAACAGGACTACCAAGGCCGCAATCCATACGAACATGGGGATTTTCATGGCGACGCGATAACAGTGCCCTAAAAAGCAGCTCACTTCCGGATATTTTCCTCGCAATCTTCCCAGTAGCGAAGCGGGTCGCGATGTTGTGGATAGTGCAAGTTGAGCCATGCCGACAGCCTGCTCCAATCCGGATGGTTGGTGCCGGTTTGGGCAGACCAGATCGACGACCGTTCAAGAATGTGACCGTTCGCGCGATCACGGACAAGCAGGCTGCCCAGTCCGCTGGAACTGTTCGCCTGTGACTCGACCAGATATCGCGGCAGAATCCTGAGCTCCGCGTCCTCGGCCCACCCGTATACGGCGCGGACAACGCCGGCGGGATCCCGCAACTCGATCGGTCCGCTTTCGGGGCGAACGGCTTTCCATCCCTCGGGAAACTCGGTGACGACTTCGCGTTTTTCTTCCCTCATCCACTTCACGCGCCACGCCCTCTCGATCGACTCGCGCATGCGAGCGGCTGACTCATAGCCAGCCGGTAGCTCCATCGCCATCGGAAGAGAGATGAGGTTGTCTTTCCAGAGCCTGGTTTCATCGTCGGCGCGCTTGACCACGTCAAGCGCCCCAGTTCCGAATGGGTTCTCGGGCCGGCTCGATACTCTTACGTTCCCACCAGGCAGTCCTTCGAAAAGGCGCTCAGCATCATGGCGGGTAAGTTTTGTCTTTCCTTTCTTCATTGAATTCTCCGTAGCAAAGTTGTCACGTAACGCCTACGCCATAACGATCGGAATCGGGGCGCCACTTTCTCTCGCGCGCTTGAACTTATACGGTCACGATCGGTAGTATTTCCTTGTCTCAAAGCAGCCGTATAAACGACCTATGTTCGGTGCGTGACCAGGAATAGGATCAACGCCACGGACGTGTGTCACGGGCGCGATGCCTTTGCCAGATTGTCCGGCCAGGTTTGTTTCAGCGATCGCCGCGGGCAATCGCCGGTCGCTGAAAACAGAACTCAAGGATCGCATGAAAATTCTCATCGCTTCGACGCCCGCATCGGGCCTTTTCAACCCGCTGCTTGCCATCGGGCGCATCTTGATCGCCGCAGGTCATGAAGTCACCGCGTTGACGGGTAGTGCATTCCGGCAGCGCGTCGAAGGTATTGGTGCAAAATTCCATCCGCTGCCTGCGCAGGTCGATTTTGACCCGGGAAACATCCACGCGGTGGCTCCTGAGCTGAAAAACACACGCCCAGGGCCGGAATGGCTGCGTATTTCTTTAGAGCGCGTGTTTGTCGATAGTATCCGCGGTCAGCACGAGGGAACAGGCGAGGTTCTAAGAGACCTCCTCGCGGACGTTATCGTGGTGGACGATATGTTTTTCGGCGTGCTGCCGATGCTCCTCGGGCCGAGTTCAGAACGGCCTCCCGTTATTGTTTGCGGGACGTCGGTGCTGCACTGGCGCCGTGAAGATGGGGCGCCGGTTTTTTCCGGCCTTCCGCCTGCAACCACCAAGGCCCAGTTCGACGAATACGCGACCATCGCGCGGGACTATGACCGCATTGTCAATCAGCCGCTGGCTCTCCGGTTGAATCAGGTGCTCGCCGGCTTAGGCCTCGGACCTGTGCACACGCCTCTATTGGAGTGCGTGGTGGAGCTTGCGGACGTCGATATGCAGCTTTCTGTTCCAGGTTTCGAGTTTCCGCGCGCGATGCCGGCTACGGTGAACTTCGTCGGCGCGCTGCCCATCATCCCGAATCAAGCTCCGCGTCCATCCTGGGCCCATGAATTGGACGGCTCGCGCAAGGTCGTTCTGGTGACACAGGGCACCGTCGCGAATCACGATTTTAGTCTATTGGTCGCGCCAACGCTGGCGGCACTCGCCAACGAACGCGATGTGCTCGTGGTAGTCACAGCAGGCGGCCGGCCAACTGACGCGATACCCGGCCCAATTCCCGGCAATGCGCGCCTCGCGAGTTATTTGCCGTTCGAATGGATCCTGCCGAAGACCGATGTGTTTGTTACCAACGGCGGATATGGCAGCGTCAACCAGGCGATGAGCTTCAGCGTTCCTCTCGTCACCGCGGGCCTGACTGAAGACAAAGCCGCCGTGAATGCGCGCGTGGCCTGGTCTGGTGTCGGGATCGACCTTGCGACAAACCAGCCGTCGCCGGAGTCGCTGCGCGACGCAATCCGGACCGTGCTCGACAACTCTGAATACCGTGCGCGCGCGTCGCTCATGGCTGAGGAGTTCGCCCGGATCGATACACGATCTGAAATCGTCCGGATCGTCGCGGCTGCGGCGTCCCGTCGACGCTGATTGCGAGTACGCCCCGGTCGCAGGGCCGTCGCCTTTGATGGCGATTCGAATTATCCGAAAACCCGGGCCCAGGCCGCCCGAATGCGCCGCGCGCGGTCTTCAAAGAGATACGACGCGGCCAGCGCCAATAGACCCGAAACGACACCCGTCGTGACATGTTCGAGAACGGGAATGCGGTAATGGCTCGTATGCGCGTAAGCGTCGCCTAATGCTGTCAGGCAGCCGACGATCAGCGCGTTTCCGTATCGGTTCGCGTAGAGTTTCGCCGCCGGCGTGAAGGTCAGGAGTATCGCCAGGATTCCGGTGAGCAGCCCTGTCCGCAGTGCGATCGTCCAGTGTGCAAGGCTCAGGACGTTACTCCAGCTCCCCGGCATGCACGTCATGCACGCACTGGTGGGCTGCCAGAAGCGCTGGACAAACAGCCTGACCCGGCGTTTCCATTCGCTTGACATGATGTGTTCCTTTACGCTGCGTAACGTATCCACGGTGCAATACTACTCCGCCATCGCAGCTTGGCCGGTTCGACCGGAGCTGGAATTCGGCCAGTTACCAGGGCACGGTCTGTCGCTGCAAGCCACTCAAAGATGACACCCGGACTCGTGGGTTTGCTCGCCGTTCCCAGCAGACCTGGCGTGTTCAATACCGCGAGTGTCACGTTGCCGGAACGCAATAAACCATTAATCGTGGCTTCTCCCGCAGGCACTCCCTGACACCGAACTGTTGCGATGTGCCGGTATGATCCCGCGCATCGCAATGCTTCCCCGCTGTCATGCCCGTCAATTTTCCGGCCGATAGGCGCAACTGGCTGCTGGCGCGAATTCGCGCGCGGCGCGCCTGCGCCGGCCATCCGCGCGCAACCACAGGCGCAAAACATGACGCCGCAACTGGCCGACGCACTCGTTGCGTGCCGCCGTTGCGCGCACAACCAGATGGAGGCGCAAGCTGAATATGACGAAGCCGAAAGGATTGACGGCGCTTTGGCTGCCCGTGTTTTTATTTGCCGGATGCAGTGCACACAACGACGATGTGCCGAATCGCGAAAACTTCACGGCCGCACTATCGAGGTTTCTCGATGCGCACGGCGATATGTGCATCGGCAAAGTGAAGTGGCCGATCGATATCTCGAAGGACGAGGCGAACGAGCGCACCGCGAATTCGCTGCAATTGCCCGTGCTGGAGAAAATCGGCCTCGTGCACAAGCAGCAGATCTCCGATTCGACGACGCGCTACACGCTTTCCGACGAAGGCAACAAGTACTACCTGCACAAGGCGCTGCCGAGCATGGCGGCGAACGGCGCCATTACGATGCACGACGGCGACCTGTGCTACGGCAAGCTGCGTGTCGACAAGGTGATCGGGTGGGAGCTGCCGCGTACGGTCGACGGAGTCGAGCGTACGGTGATCACTTACACGTACGCGATCGATGCGGCGCCCTGGACGAAAGACGCGGACGTGCAACGCGTGTTTCCGGTCGTTGCGATGGTCGTGCGCAACGGCGGCACGCTGCAGTTGAAGCAGCTCGTCGTGCTGACGAAGGGCGGCTGGGAAGGAGAGATCGGCTTTAGCTGACGAGGCGCGCCTACACACCCCACCGCAGCGACGGCGTATGCACGGGGCTATCCCAATGCTGTGTCATTTCGTCGTCCAGCACACACAGCGTAATCGACGCACCGGCCATTTCCAGCGAGGTCGTCAGCGACCCGACCTGCACGCGAGCGATTTTCAGATCCCGTTGTTGCAGCCATAAGCGGGTCGAATTGAATAGCAAATAGAGTTCGCCGAGCGGTGTGCCCCCAAGGCCATTGATCAACACCAGCAATTCCGAGCCGGCCTTCGGCTTCAGATCGGCGACGATCCCGGTAAGCAGCTCTCCCGCTATCTCATCTGCCGCGGCAAAGCGGGCGCGCCGCCGCCCCGGTTCGCCATGAATGCCGACGCCGACTTCGATTTCATCGTCGCCGATCTTGAACGTCGGGGTGCCCGCCGCGGGCACCGTGCAACTTGAAAACGCGACGCCCATGGTTGCCGTGCGATTGTTGATCCGGTCGCCGAAAGCCTTGCACTGTTCGAGGCTGGCTCCGGCTTCGGCGAGGCTCCCAACCAGTTTCTCCACGATCACGGCGCCCGCCACGCCACGCCGTCCCGTTGTGTAACTGGAGTTTTCGACGGCAACGTCGTCGTTGATCAGCACCATGGCATTCGGCAGATCCGACATCTCGGACGCCATTTCGAAGTTCATCAGATCGCCTGAATAGTTCTTCACGATAAAGAGCGTACCCGCGCCAGTATCGACGGCCTTTGCTGCTGCCATCATCTGATCGGGCGTCGGCGAGGTGAAAACCTGGCCCGGGCAGGCGGCATCGAGCATTCCGTAGCCGACGAAGCCGCTGTGCAGCGGCTCGTGTCCCGACCCGCCGCCCGAGACCAGCGCGACTTTGCCCGGCTTCAGTGTCTTGCGCCGCACAAATACCTGCTCCTGATCGAGCACGACAAGATCACTGTGCGCCGCGGCGAACCCGGCGAGGCTCTCGGCCAGGAAGTCGTCGACCTGATTGATGAATTTCTTCATGGCTACGCTCCTTTCAGTCTCTGTCTTGCGCAAGCCGCGCGCATATCGCGCCGATCATCAACTGGCTCGAGCGTGCACCCGGATCGATGTGACCGCGCGAGCGCTCGCCGAGAAAAGACGCGCGTCCCTTGGTGGCGAGCATATCGCGGGTGGCGAGCATGCTCGCTTCAGCGACTTGCGGTAATGCATCGAGCACGGCTTCCGGCGACGCGTTGTTGTCAGCCAGTTCCGCAAAGCGCGATGCGACGGGAATCAGCACGTCCATCATCGTCTTGCTGCCGATGCCCGCCTTGCCGCGCTGCGCGACGGCGTCGACGCCCGCCGCGAAGACTCGTGCGGCGTCAACCAGGCTCGGGGCGTCCACGCTGTCGGCCGACGCTTTCGCCATCCCATGCAAGAGCGAATAGAGCAGCGGCCCCGACGAACCGCCCACTGTCGATAGCAGTTTGGACGCGGCAAGATCTAACGCAGGGGCAAACGCCGCGGCCTCGATTTCGGCACGCATCGCAAGCAGTGCGTCGACGCCGCGTAGCAGGTTGAAGATATGGTCGCCGTCGCCAATCTGTTGATCGAGCACCGTGATTTCGTCGGTGTGTTCCTTCAACGTGGCATGCGCAGCCTCGATGCATGTCATGACCGTTTTGCCGTTCATGCCGGAATCCTCCTGCCGTCGGAGCGGAAATAGAGAAGGCTGCGCGGCGGCAGCGATGCGCCGACCGTTTGCCCAGGCGCGAAATTCCGCTCGGTCATCGTGGTCGCGACGATCGCGGTGCCCTCGCGATCCAGAATCAACAGATGCCGAAGCGGCGAATATTCGAGCACGCGCAGGTTGAGCCCATCGTGCGCATCCGGGGCATGCAGAACAATGTCTTCCGGACGGATCGCGACCGTCGACGTGCCCTCCGGCAAAGCAGTGGAATCGAACAGCGCAGCCGGCAGCAGATTGATCGGCGGTGAGCCAAGGCGCTGCGCCGCGCTGAGGGAAGCCGGATTGCCATACACTTCGCGCGGCGTGCCCATCTGCACAATGCGGCCATGTTCGAGTATGCCGATGCGATCGGCAAGTGTCGTCGCTTCGACCTGGTCGTGCGTGACATAAATGATCGTCGCGCCGATCGTGCGATGCAGCCGCTTCAGTTCGATCCGCAGTTCCTCGCGCAGCTTCGCGTCGAGCGATGACAACGGCTCGTCCATCAGAAAGACTTTGGGCTGGCGCACGAGCGCGCGCCCGATTGCGACCCGCTGCATTTCGCCGCCTGACAGATGCGTCGCCATGTTGCCGAGCTTGGATTCCATATGCAGCATCTGGGCCACTTCCTGCACGCGCGCGCTCACTTGCGCTTCGCTCAGGCGCCGCCGCGGCGAACGCAATGGAAAGGCGAGATTGCCAAATACGGTCAGATGCGGATACAGCGAGTATTGCTGGAAGATAAACGCGACGTCGCGATCGGCGGGGTGAGTATGCGTTGCCGCTTCGCCATCGATAAAGATCTCTCCTTCGTCGGGCCGTTCGAGTCCCGCAATCAGCCGCAGTGTCGTCGTCTTGCCGGCGCCGCTCGGCCCGAGCAGCACGACGAACTCGCCTTCCTTCACATCGATCGACACCTTATCCACCGCGACGATATCGCCAAAGCGTTTCGTCACGTGTTGCAAGCGGATCTCAGACATAAGCGCCCCCTTTGCCGTTGCCATCGCCGTTGCCATTGACGACCATCTGGCGCGCCGAGCCCGGTAGCAACTTGCCGCTGGCCGCGTCGTACAGCAACGTGTGTTCCTTGCGAAAGGACAACCCGACCGGCGACCCGGCCGCTCGCCCGTCGTCTTTGCCAACCCGCACGCGCACAATGCCAAGCGACGTATCGACCACAAGGACCTGATGCGAGCCGAGATATTCGTCGGCGATCACGCGACCGCGCAAAGGACCGTGCTCGTCGAGCCGGATATGCTCGGGCCGGATGCCCAATAGCGCTTTCGCGGCGGACGCCTCGCTGCGCGGCACGGGCACCGGCGCGCCGCCTAACGTCACCTGCTCGGCGCCGGCTTCGACGCCTGTATCGACGGGCAGAAAGTTCATCGGCGGACTGCCGATGAAATTGCCGACGAAAACGGTGGCGGGAAAATGATAGATCTCGTGCGGGGACGCGGACTGCAGCACTTCGCCCTGGTTCATCACCACCACGTCGTCGGCCATCGCCATCGCTTCGCTTTGATCGTGCGTCACGTAGACGGTGGTTGCGTTGAGTGCGTTGTGCAGCTTGCGGAGTTCAAGGCACATCAGTTCGCGGAAATCGGCATCGAGCGTACCGAGTGGCTCGTCCATCAGAAACGCCTTCGGATGCCGCACGATCGCGCGTCCCAACGCAACACGTTGACGGTCGCCGCCGGAAAGTCCACCCGTTTTGCGGTCGAGCATCGATTCGATGCGCAGCATACGGGCGGCGGATTCGACGCGTGCGGCGATCTCACGCCGCGAAATGCCCTCGTTTTTCAGCGGAAATGCAATGTTGTTCCGCACGCTCATATGCGGATAGAGCGCAAACATCTGGAACACGAACGCGATGTCACGCTGACGCGCGCGCAGTGCTGTGACGTCTTCGCCGTCGATATGAATGTGCCCCGACGTCGGCAGTTCGAGCCCCGCGATCATGCGCAACGTGGTGGTCTTGCCGCAGCCGGAAGGTCCGAGCAACACGACGAAGCGGCCGGTGCTCACCGTCAGGTTCGTATTGCGCACGGCCGTAAAATCGCCGAAGCGCTTGTGGAGATTCGAAAGAACGATGGTCGACATGGCTCAGTCCGGGAAGTGACTTGTCACGACGAAAGCCAGCGCGCCCGCCAGAATGACGGGAAACGACCACGTGTAGAGATCGACGGTGAACGGTTGCACAAGCATCGCGATGCCGACGCCGATCAGCACCGTCGACGCGCCTTCGCAGTTGTGCCGGCCAAACGGACGCCGACGCGGCAGGGTGGGATGCACTTTCATTTGCGCACCGCTCCGAAGGTGATGCCGCGCAACAGGTGCTTGCGCAGCACGACGGTGAAGAAGAGGATGGGCAGCACGAACAAGGTCGTCGCGGCCGCGACGGCCGGCCAGTCCTGACCACCCTCGCCGATAATGAACGGAATGAACGGCGGCATGGTTTGTGCGTCGCCGCTTGTCAGCAGCAACGCAAACGCGTACTCGTTCCACGCGAAGATCAGACAGAAAATGGCGGTGGCGGCAATGCCAGTGATCGCTTGCGGCAGCACTACCTTGATAAACGCTTGCAAGCGCGTATAGCCATCGACGAGCGCGGCTTCTTCGTATTCGCGCGGAATTTCGTCGATAAAGCCCTTGAGCAGCCACACGGCGAGCGAAACGTTGACAGCCGTGTACAGCACGATCATGCCGAGGTAGCTGTCCGCCAGACCGAGCGCGCGGTACATCAGATAGATTGGAATCGCGACAGCGATGGGCGGCATCATCCGCGTCGACAGAATGAAGAACAGCAGATCGTCGGCCATCGGCACCTTGAAGCGCGAAAATGCATACGCCGCCAGCGTGCCGAGAAATACGGCGAGAAACGTCGAGCCGAAGCCGATGACGAGCGAATTGATAAAACGCGGCACAACCTTCGACGGACCGGCGATCACCATATTGCGCTTGCGTACATCGCGGTCATACCAGGTCTGCGCGGGCGGCAGGCTCGCGATAAACTCCGGCGTCTGCCGCGAACGGATGGTGAACAGATTCACGTAGCCTTCCATCGACGGCTGGAACATCACGACGGGCGGGTACGCAATCGCGTCCTCCTGCGTCTTGAAGCTCGTCAGGATGATCCATACAATCGGCAATGCCGCAAACAGCGCATACGCGATCACCACGACCGCGGCGAAAGTCTTGCCGCGCGGTGAAGCGGCCACGACGGATTGTTGAAGGGCAAGGTCTGTCATCGCTGTTTCACCTTGTTGAGTGCCTTCACGTAGATATTCGCGGCGCCGAACACGACGACAAACAGAATGATGGCCAGCGCGGACGAGTAACCGGTTTGCCACTTTTCGAACGCGGCGCGTTTGAGCGTGATCGACACGGTTTCCGTCACGGAACCTGGACCGCCCGAGGTCAGCAGATTCACCATGTCGAACATCTTGAAGTTCTCGATGCCGCGAAACAGGATGGCGAGCATCAGGAACGGCAGCGTCATCGGCAACGTAATCGACCGGAACTGACGCCACGGCGAAGCGCGATCCACTTCGGCCGCTTCGTAGATGTAGTCGGGAATCGAGCGCAGACCGGCAAGGCAGATCAGCATCACGTAGGGCGTCCACATCCATATGTCGACCATCACGATGGTCCACGGCGCGAGCGCCACGTCGCCGATCATCTGGAACGAGCCGGGCGGAATGCCGGTGAAGAAACTGACGATGTCGTTGAAGAGACCTGTTTGAGGTTGCAACAGGAAAGTCCAGAAGTTGCCGACCACGGCGGGCGACAGCATCATCGGCAGCAGAATCAGCGTCGTCCAGAAGCTATGGCCGCGAAACTGCCGGTTGATCAACAACGCAAGCCCGAACCCGAGCAACACTTCGAGACCGACCGACCAGAACACAAAGCGCGCGGTGACCTGCATCGCATACCAGATGTCTTCGTCAGTCAGGATGTCCGTGTAGTTTCCGATGCCGACAAAACGCGCCGGCACGCTCGGCATGTTCGACTTGAAGTTCGTAAACGACAGCCTTAATGCCCAGATCAACGGAAAGATGTTGATCGCCAACAGCAGCACGATGGTCGGAAGGATAAACAGCCACGCGATGGTCCGGTCGGACAGCCCGCGCAGACGCGCCGCCGCGCGCGCCTGCGCTTTCGCCTGCAATCCTTCTGAAGGAAAAGGCTTGTTTGCCAACATGCCTGACTCCTTTGTGCGGAACGTCCCGGGTCATTCGGCCCGGCGGTCCCGCACGCTAAGGTTCTTTCCGAGCTTCAGTTCTTTCCTTCTGCCTTGAAGACCTTGTTCCAGTCCTTGACCAGCAGATCGAGCGCTTCTTTAGCGGTGCCTTTGTCGGCCACCACATAGTCGTGTACGCGCTTTTGCATGTCGAGCAACAACTCGGCGTACGCGGGCTCCGCCCAGAAGTCCTTGACGATCGACATCGACTTCAGGAAGGCCGGCGCGAACGGTGCGCTCTTCGGAAAGTCGGGTGCATCGACGACCGACTTCGCCGCCGAGTAGCCGCCCAGCTGCCACCACTTCTTCTGCACATCGGCTTGCGCAAACCATTTGATGTATTCGAGCGCGTCCGCCTTGTGGTCCGAATACGAGACGACCGAAATGCCTTGTCCGCCAAGCTGCGTGAACTGTTTGACTTCCTTTGGATTGACGAAGAAGCCGATCTTGTCGCCGCCGACATTCGGATCTTTATAGAGTCCCGGGAAGAAGGCGAACCAGTTCATCTGCATCGCGACCTGACCGGACTTGAACGCATCGAGTCCTTCCTGCATGTAGGCGTTCGTCATGCCCGGTGCGGTGCAGCACTTGTAAAGCGCCTTATAGAACTCAAGCCCCTTGATTGCGCCAGGCGAATTCACGAAACCTTCGAGGTGATACGGCTTCTTTGGATCCTGATACTCGAAGCCGTAGTTGTAGAGCATGTTGGTCACGCCCATCGTGATGCCTTCTGAGCCGCGTTCCGTGAAGATATAGACGCCGTACACGGTCTTTCCGTCAATTTTTCGGCCCTGGAAGAATTCGGCGGTTTGCTTGAGTTCGTCCATCGTGGTCGGCGGTTCGAGTTCGCGTTTGTATTTCTGCTTGAACTCGGCGCGCAGCTCGGGCCTTGCAAACCAGTCTTTTCGGTACGTCCATCCCACCGCGTCCGCCATGGCGGGCAACGCCCAGTAGTTCGGCGTGTTCTTCGGCCATTCCGCGTAGCCGACCACCGTTGCCGGCACGAAATCGTCCATCGATATCTTGTTCTTCGCGAAGAAGTCGTTGAGCTTCACGTAGTGTCCATTGACGGCCGCACCGCCAATCCACTGACTATCGCCTATGATCAGGTCGCACAACTTGCCGTGCGAATTGAGCTCGTTGAGGAAGCGGTCTGCGTAGCTTGTCCACGGTACGAACTCGAACTTCATGGCGATGCCGGTTTTGGCCGTGAAGTCTTTTGATAACTCGACGAGTGCATTGGCGGGATCCCATGCGGCCCAACACAACGTCAACTGCTTGCCTTGCGCGTGCGCCGCCGATCCGAAACAAAGCCCCATCGATGCCAGGACCGCCGCGATTATCCTTGCTGACGTAAGACGTAACATTTGTCTTCTCCTTGTCTCTCTCGGGTCTCCAACCTGATGACAGACAGCACCCATGCGCCGGGCGCTGTGTTCGAGCTTTGGCGGATTCAGAACAGCGTCCGCGTGTCGCGAGTGTCAGGCGCGCGCATTCTCACGAAGATAAATCCGGGTTTCGGGCGTCGGGATGCCGAGCACACCCCGCACGTCGTTCTGGAAATTGATGGCCGCAAGGCCTGCCCAATGGACGATGCCGCGCACGTCCTGATCGAGGATCACGTCGATCGCGCGCGCGGCAAGTTGCGCGCGCGTGTCGCCGGTGCATTGATGTCCGATCAGAACGACGTGCGCCTTGTCGCCCAATTCCTGTAACGCGGATGCAATGCCGGAAATGCCGCCGCCCGTCGCATAGACGCCGACCAGATCGCGGTGTCCGGCAATCAGCCCCTGCACAGCGAGGCCCGCGCTCTCGTCGTCTTCGGTGAAGTCGGGTTCGGCGACCCAGCGCAGGTTGCGGAAATCCTCTTCGAGAACCTGTGAGAAGCCGATGCGACGCTCGAGCTGATCGTGCAGCCGCGACGACGCGGACAACACGGCTACGGTGCCGATGCGCGACCCGACAAAGCGTCCCATGAGCAGGGCGGCGGTGCGTCCCGCGACACGGTTATCGACACCGACGTATGCGGCGCGAGCACTCGACGGCAAGTCGGAGAACACCGTGACGACGGGCACATTCGCATCGGCCATGTCCTGAATCATCCTCTCGACCCACGGATAATCGAGGGGCACGAGCACCAGCGCATCGTAGTTGATCAGTTGCTCGGCGAGTGACTCAGCGTCTCGCTGGCTGGACAGGTCGCAACGATAAAACGACGGGACGATGCGATGCTCGCGAAAGAAGCTGGCCGACAGCGCGATATCACGCTCGACCTGATTGAGAAAGCGGGAGTTGATGTGCGGCAGAACAAAAGCGACCCGGAACGACGTGGCCTTTGATGGCCGGCCGCGGCTTGCGCGTTCATCGCGCAGCGTCGCTAGCGCGAGATGAACGCGTTCAGCTGTTTCGGGGCGAACGGCCTGGTCGTCGCGCAGTACGCGATCTACCGTGGCCACGCTGACGCCGGCGCGACGCGCAATCATCATACGGGTGGCCGGCATGGGTCTCCTCCGGTGGTGAGACTGGAGTCGTTTTGTTAACTCAAGATAGTTTTCTGTGATGGGAATGCAAGGTTTTTTATGGCTTTAAATGCGTCATTCCTGATGGTGAATCGGCGCGGGGGATTCTCTGTAGGTGCTTACCTTTATGGCGGATCTCGCAGGTTGAGTGCGACGACGCTCCATTTTTCGAACTCGCTTCTCGATGCAGGTTTTTGCTTAGTCACACGAAGCTTTGCCAGAGGTGGAATGTTGTATCTTTGTCTCACCGCCGGGACTGTTTGAACGGGAGAGGCAATCATGAAAGCACGTACTGTCGCAAGTCTCCTCGTTCTTATGGGGTGCGTGACGCTGACGCCGAACGTCTACGCGCAAGCCAACAACGCCATGCCGATGGCGTCGGGGCCGGCCGCGAGTTCAGGTAAGGCGACGCCGGCGGACAGGAAGCTTGCGCGTGATGTACGCAAGGCGTTATCGAGCGCGCCCAACTTCAATGTGTCAAACGTCTTCGTCAAGGCGCGCGACGGTGTCGTGACGTTATCCGGCAGCGTGTCGGACGGTCGTCAGATCCAGCAGGCTTCGGAAGTGGCGATGGGCGTGCCGGGTGTAACGTCGGTGAGCAACCACCTGACGATGTACACGAAAGGGTATTGACGTTCATCTGAGATGTCGCTTCGAGATCTCATCCAGGCTCCGGCAATCGAGCCGTGCAAGTCGCATGGCGTGTGCGCAACCTCTGATGCGTTTTATGTATCTTCAACCCGCGCCTCAACCGTCGCGTTTAATACGATGATTGTGTCGAAAACGGAAGCCAGTATTCGATGCAGGCGGTGATCGATCGATTTTCCACAACGCATGAGATCCGGACTCTGCAACCGGCCAGGAAACGAGATCGATTTAATTCCCGATTCGACCGGATCAGGCAACCGCTTTGGACAGCGGATCACGACCATACTCGCGGGCGAAACGTCAGAGACTTTTGAGCGACTCGATTTTTAAGTTGTCGTTGTGAGTGCTATTTCATTTGAGAACGATCGAAAACGTTCTACGATGAAAGCGCTGTTAACCAGATGAATTTATTTGCGGAATAAATCTGATAAATAAAGCTATTGGATAATGTGAATTGCATATATTCAATGGCAATGCACCGGAGGCAGTTAAATTGACTCCAATTTCCGGCAGGCGAATACGCCATGAAGATTATCGACGCTGCGAGGTTGAGTTTCAGCTGGAGCTGGCACGGGCGGCGTCGTTTATCGCAAGCAGTATGAGCAAAGATACATTGCAACGCTCCGTCGACGAGACGATATGTGAGTTCGCGGACATCTATGGCTTACCGGAGGCGGTCATATTCTGCAATGTGTTGTCCGACCGTCTAATTATTCGTGGGCGTAGTGACGCCGCCTCAGCAGTGGGTAGAATCATCAGTCAAAATCGCTTTGACACACTGATGATCCGGCCGCTTTCACGAACGGGGTGATCCGGTTTTCGACGTACCGCTGCAATTGCACTGGAAATCGCTATTCGAGTGGCGTCCTGGATTTTAGCCCTGATGCGGGGGATTCGATTTTCTTCATTCGTTATGACAAAAAGGTCGTTGCGTAAAAACATGTGATAAAAATGTATCTGCAGTGTCGCAAGGGGGCGGGCGCGATTTACATTTCATCAGGAGCTCGCGATGATTCGAAATGCATCAAAAATTTCAACTGCTATTGCCAGACATTATGAAGCTCAAGGGTACATGGCCGCGCTTCGGCTCGACAATCGCAAGCCTATTGTTCAGGCTATCCGTGAGGAAATAAACGATTTCGGCGACAACACCCTTTTTGAGAACCCGCAACGTGTGATTATGTTCTGGGGAGCGGGATTTGCACGGGGTATGCGCGACCGCAGGGATCGATAAGCTGGAAACACACGCGCGTTTGGACGTGCTTGCGCGGCCATGTCCTGATTCAATCAGTAAAGTCTCACGCGTCCCTGGCAGCGCCGCGCCGGCCTACGGTTTTCGTCCCTTTGTCTGCGGCTTTAGGGAAACCTCGAACTGTTAGTCTGCTGAGCGTGTTCTATGATTACGCTGCTTCGAAAATCCGGTGCGCACACGCAATCGGAAGGACCTGAACCGCCATGTCGCAGTCGTGCAGTGGGGCAATTCATAAAAGATCGCATCTAAAACACTGGATCGCGGGTGTGCTTTTTTGGGGCCTCACGGGCGCCGCTCTCGCCGAGGCTACTGGAATAGCGCCCGGTGCACCGGTCACCGGGAATATCCCTTCCTCGCACAAGAAAACCGATCGGCTGGCTGATCGGCCGCAGTGGCATCCGCACGCACTCCGAACGGCATATCCCTCTTCGGTAAAGGTATCGTCGGTGAAGCGCGAACGGAATGACAGTGCAACGCCGGACGAGTATCAATTGCGGTACGGAAACACCAACCTCCTTTTCTCGGTTGTGCCGGCGCTCGGCGAATCACGCTATTCGGGAGGAACGCCGGAGAGCCAGATCCTGACGCGAGATTCCGCCCGTTATGGATTACCCGCAGCGTCAAACGCGCAAAGCAGTGCAACCGTACCAGACGACAATTGGCGCTTTACAGCAAGTCCGCTCATGAACGCCACCCATGCGCATGAGATTGGGGCAACCGTTTCTGCCCGACATGATTTCTGACTGTGCGTGCAACTCTGCACCAGGCAGCGTGGGATCCAACGGCGCAGAGATCGATTCAGCGGTTGCTCTGCTGGCTCTGTTGCACGGTGCTCATGTTGCCCGGTGTGGCGGCGGGAATGGACTTCAAGATCTACTACCAGCCCCAGCTCGAGCTTAAGATGGTTATGGGGGACGGCAAGATTCAGGATGGGGATGCCGAGAAGTTTCTGGCCCTTGCCAGGACGGCTGACCGCGACGACGAAGGACTCGTTACCCTTATTTTAAATAGTCCAGGGGGAAACGTTGAGGCCGCTTTCCGAATCGTCGATGCCATGGATCGAATCCACGTCTATACAGCAGTTCCGGCCGATGCCAGGTGCGCGTCCGCGTGCGCTTCCATCCTGTTCGCGTCAGGGGAACGCCGAAGCGTGATCGGCAGTGGGCTGCTCGGCTTTCACAGTTGCTATCGGCGCAATGGGGGAACCTATGCCGGCGACTCGCTTTGCAACGAGATAATTGCGGCGAACGCCATGCGAAGGGGAATCAGCCACGCGGGCATCAATCGTTTCGTTAAGCAATATGGTGCGCAAGACATGGCATGGGTCGGGCGCGACGTCGCTTGCAAATCGCTGCAGGGTCTGTGCAAACCTGGACTGCTGGAAACTCAGCGCGGGGCGAAGGCTGCGTTGATGAAAAGCTTTGACTGCAGCAAGCTCATATCTGTTCAGGCGCAACTTGTTTGCGGCGACGCCGAACTGACGCGAATGGACAAAAAATTGACGGAAATCTATTCCCAAAACATGAAGGCATCGCGTAACAAGGCGCGGTTGCGAGCGGCTCAACGGGCATGGCTTCGCAATTCTCGCAATGTGTGTGCCGATAAGGCTTGTCTACTACGAAGCTATCAGCTCCGCATTGATGAGCTGAAGCGGGTGCATTCCTTGGCCCTTGCAGATCACGTCGTCGCCAACGCAATCGCCCGGTTTTGACCCGTCCTGCTTGTTCAGGCATGCGATATAACCTCAAGACATACCGATTAGCGAGTGTTATGGTTGCCAGGCAAGAGACGCTGAACAATTTCGTCCGACAGCTTTGAGGCGCTATGCTTCACGTCGTTATCGCTGTCCGCGCCGGCAACAACAAACCCGCCGGCCGCCAGAAACGCATTAAAACCCAGTGCGGCACCGGGTGTCTTGCCGCTTCTCGCCGTTGTCGTGATGTCGAGCATGGGTTGGGTTGGAGCCGGTCCGGCAAGATTGGTGACGTATGCTCTGAATTCGAGGCTCGTGTGACCGGAACCGAAACCGATTAACGCACGCTTTACGCGGTCCCCTTCGTCAACGGATACAAATTCACCGCTTACGAGCCAACCCGTCAAAGGCTTCGGTGATCCGGGCGCAAGGCGCTCGACGTGGAGTCCGTGCTTTTTTAAATCGTCGGCGACTGAGCGACTCATGAGTGTTGCCAGGTGATTGGCCTTATCTTGCCTCGTCGTATGAACCATGAGCGGGGAGTCGGGAAACACGTGTCCCAACAGCGTCCGGCGATCGACGTCGGACCCGGGACCTTCGAAACGGATATCGCTCCCTTGCAAGTGGAAATCTGCGACATACACCGTATCGGGCATTACGTCTGCGGCCACCGCGGACTGCTGTGTGCGAGATGTCACTTCAGCACTTCCACACGCTGACAGCCAGAGGACGAGCGACATGACGAGAGCCGTCTTCTGTACGCGCCTCTGATGCATCCGTAAGCCGGTTAAATAGCACATGTCTTCGATCTCTCGTGAGTGGGGCGATCGGGGCCAGCGTTGCGTTCCGATCAAAACGATAGCTTATACTATCGTTTTGAATGCGGCAAAATCAAGCTTTTTGCGGTGGAGGAACCCTGTGTCGCCTTCTATGGAGGTTTGATGACCAATCGCGCTGGAACGCGCCGAAAGGCAGGCGGAAGAACGCCGGCGCTCGAGACAAAGACTGCACCTGCTCAGGCCCGAAGCCAGGATACTTACGAGTACATTCTCGAAACGGCTGGCAAGTTGCTCGGGAATATGGGTTTCGAGGAGCTGACGACCAATCTGATCTGCCGTACGGCAGGTATGACGCCGCCCGCTTTGTACCGGTACTTTCCGAACAAGTATGCGATTCTCAAGATACTGGGCGAGCGCCTGATAGCCGCGCAGGACCTGGTGGTGGATCAATGGCTCACGTCTGGTGTAGTCGGGCCGTCCAGGCCGGAAGACTCGATCAAGCGAATTGCATCGGTACTGCGTAGCCTCATTGCCGTCACGAAGCGCTTTCCTGGCGGCGTAGTCGTCAATCGGGCGATTCATGCCGTGCCGCTGTTGCAGCAGCTTCATGTCGAATCACGCGAATCGGTCGCTGCACAACTTTGCGGCATCTTGCAGCCGCAATTTCCGATGGTTCCGGCGGCAAGATTGCATGTTGCGGCGCGCATGGTGTCGGAGCTCAGTTCCGCACTCGTGCAGATGGCTATTGAGGATGCCGAACGTGACCCGGAAAGTCTGATTTACGAAACTGCGCTTCTTTTTGCTTCATATTTTCGCGCGTTGCAGGATTCGTCCGCGAGGTGATATGTTCCCGATCGTGTGCGGAGGCGGATGTCGGGCCAGCATTGCTTCAACGACCGCTTCGGAGCCCGATCGGATAACCGAATGGCCGCGCAAGAGTGACGGAGAATGGCTCGAAGCTAATTCAAACAAAATCACATGCTGAAAATTTTAAGTGCAGACCTGTGGGATATCGTCGGGAAGAAAGCCGTCAAGGCCAGGCGGCGCCGGGCTGCGATTGCGTACGTGACGGAGCCACGATTCCTTCCGCTTGGTGCAGGAGACGTGCTTGTGGTCGATGCCTCCGATGCTTCCATCGCGGCAGGACGAACGAGCGCCGAGGTGCTCGCGGGGTACCTCGCAGCGGGAGCCGCCCTGTTCAATGTGCCCAACCTGCACGCCAAGGTGCTAGTGCTTGACGACTGCACTGTCATTGGCTCGGCCAATGCTTCGCTGCGGTCTTCCCATTACTACGTTGAGGCGTCGGTTATCTCGGACCGGCCCGAACTCATCGGGCAGGCTGAGCAACTGATCGGTTCGCTTGCGGCGTCTGGGGACGTTATTGATAGCGAGTTTATCGCGCGGATTCGGAAGATTCCGGTCGTCATTTCTCCCGATTCCCCGTCAATCCGGGCTGGCTCGCACCCCAAGGTTCAAATGAGTGAACCGAAATGCTGGCTCATCAGTACGCGTGAAGACGCGCGTTATCCCGGCGCTATCGACGCAGTGGAAAACGCGATGGACGAAGTGCAGAAGCGTATTGGACCGGACGCCGGCATCGTCAGTTGGTTCTGGTGGGGTGGGAATGCACCATTTCCTTCCACTGCTCGGGTGGGTGACGTCGTCGTCCAGTGTTCCCGTCCGAGAAACAAGATGTCTTCCTCGCGGGGTGTCTTGGTGTATCGACACGGACGGATCGAAAGCATTTTTCAGGAGCCGGGACAAACCGTAAAGACGTTTCACTGCGTGCGTCCCCATGACTGGGAGCAAACCGCCGTCAAATGGGTGGACTTTGCGCGCCTTGCGAAGCGGGCCGGCATTGCGCGCAAGCTCACCTATGCGAGCAACATCAGACTTACCGAGAAGCAGTCGGGCGCGCTGTTTGAGATTTGGCCGACGTGATTGGTTATGAGCGGCAACACGTTTGTTGTTCGGCCTGCTATTCGATGGTGTGTGCTGACCGCCATTTGATAGAGATGGGCATTTTGCAAGCGCTGTCGAATGATGGTCCGTGGTCGCTTGCTGCACGATGGGTTTCGGCTGGTATCGACCCATCCCAGCCGTTCGTTGCTGCAATGACCGATGGCTGTTAGCGGAATGGAACGGTCATTCCGCGCCGCCCTGCATGGCCAGACACGGTAGCTTCCATGTTCGTTTGGTGCCTTGCTTGAGCACCGTGGCCTTAGGTGTCACGCATCGCGATGATCTTGCCGCGACGCATCTGATCGTCGCGGCCTCTTCGACCAGGTTAGAGCGTCGTACGCAGATCGCGCACGCTCCGTCCAAGCTTGCGACGAAGTAGCCCTCGCAGAGTCACGCCGTCGGCGTAGCCCACTTGCTCGGCCACCCGATCGACGCTTTCGTGACTCGTCTGGAGCAGATGCACCGCGTGCTCGACGCGTAAGTCCTGGAAAAACCCGAGAGGCGTCTTGCCGAGCGTGCTCTGCAGGCGCCGCGCCAGGGTGCGCTCGCTCGTTCCGACCGCAACCGCAGCATCGGCGAGATTAAAGCCCTTCGAAAGATTGCGACGCGCCCATCCCTCGAAGCGCTCGACCAAAGGGTCGGCGTGCGCCAGGTGATCGGGGATGGCGTAAGCGGCCTGCGATGCGCGCGAATCGACCAGCAGGTAGCGAGCCGTGAGCGCTGCAAGTGCGGGGCTTCGACGCCTCACGAGCCCAAGCGCCAGGTCGACGTGTGCCAGGGCTGCTCCGGCTGTGACGAACGGCGCTGAGACGATGAGCATGCGTGAGTCATCAAGCGACACCTGCGGATAGCGACGGCGAAACAGCGGCGCGAGCCACCACGATGTTGTCGCCGTGTGTCCGTTCAGAAGTCCCGTCTCTGCGAGCAGTAAGGTCGCCGTGCAGGCGGCGCCGATCCACACCTCGTCGTTGGCCTTGGCGATCATCGCTGCCTTGATGTCGCGTAGCTCTGGCTGCTCGAGTGCGGCCTCAATGGCATCAGGCGTCACCGGTCCAAGGGCAGGCGTGACGATCGCGTCCGGCCGGGACTGCCGGTCGATGGACTGCACTGGAACGATGAGTCCATTGGCGGTTCGAACGCGTCGTCGGACGCCAACCACCGTGACGTTCAGAGGCGCAGGCGAAGGGTCCAGCATTGGGGCGAGCTGGTTTGCGTAGTTCAACGTGTCCACGATTGCCGAGAGCCCGAAGTCCGCGACGCCGTTGATAGCAATTACATGGATGTCCATGGCAGGAATTATATCAAAAAAGGCAAATTTGCCACTTATTGTGGGCGACCAAGCTCTCTAAAGTACAGGCTTCTTACACATATTCCCGCATACGGGACGAAAGGAAAATCATGATCAAGCTCGCAATCCTTGCGACGATGGAAGCCAAGCCGGGTAAGGAAGAGGCCGTCGCCGAATTCCTGGCTGGCGCTAAGGGGCTCGTCGAAAAGGAGGCGTTCACCGTCACCTGGTTCGCGATCCGCACCGGCAAGTCGACGTTCGCCATCTTCGACGCGTTCGACAACGAAGCCGGCCGCAATGGTCACCTGACCGGTCAAGCCGCCGCAGCTCTGATGGCTTCCGCCAAGGATCTCTTCGTTCGCGATCCGGTCATCGAAAAGGCGGATCTGCTCGCCTTCAAGCTGCCCACGTAATGAGCATGGCAGCGTGACGGAAACGACAATAGTGCCGATGAAGCATGCCGCCTGGAGTTTAGCTCACTGGAACGCGCCTTTTCTGGCGCGAAAGCCGGTGACGCTTCCCTCGACGAGGCAGTGTGTGCCTCGTCGAGCGATTTCACTTAAAACAGAGGTAAATATGAGTGCTTATCTGATCTTCGTCGTGCACAGCGCTCACGACAAAGCATTGCTCCAGAAATATCGCGATGAAGCGATCCCGGTCGTTAAGAGTCAGGGCGTGAAATTCTTTGCCGGGCCCGTCATCAACGCGGCGCTGGAAAATGGCCCCGTGGACTCCAGCGTTGTCCTCGAGTTCCCGACCGTCGAAGATGCGCAAGCCTGGTACAAATCCCCTGAGTACGAACCCCTCAAGGCAATGCGTCAGGCCGCGGCCACGAGCACCACATTCATCGTGGAGTCGTGGCCCGAGGGGCTCTAACTTCCAAGTCCGGCCGACACGGCGGTCGTCATGCCCCAGCTCGAGGTTAGCTGATCGGCAGCATCGCTACGGCGCTCGTATGTGGGGCGCCGTAGCGCACCCATCGGCGAACCGGAGCGGCCGCCCACGGACTCCGGTTAGGGGCGTAGAAAGTCTCGGGTGTCGTCTGCGCCGGCGTCCAGCCAGTCGCCATAAGCGCCGGCAAGCAGAATCACGACCATGCGCTTTTCTTCGCCAGGGCGGTGATAGTTTTGAAAAAGAGAGTGCTGATCTGCATTAATCGTCAGCATTGTGTAGCTCTCATGCCACTGGCCCGCTGTATCTCTGTATCTGTCTCACAGACCTGCGATGCCCAGCGGCACGCCGTCTACGTGGGAAAAGCGTATGTGGAGAGCTTTTCAGCTTTGGCCAAACCGTCAGCGCCTGTGCGTGAGCTGATTAACAGGCAACGCCTAAGCATCAAGCATCCCGCGGGAACCCAGTACGTCACATGATCGTCGCAGACTGAGTGGCCGCTTTTGGTGCGGAGCAGACCTCTGAGCGTCCGAGCAACGGTAGGAGCGAATGGCTCTTCATGGCCGTTCACCGGCTCATGCGATCGGCATGAGCGTGCCGATTCTGCCGGGCGGCACGCGACCCCGAAGCGGTCCCTCGAACATATCGAGAGCGGAGGTACGTGAGCCCCTTCATGAGGTCTCTCTGTGGCGCGATCCCGGGCGCCATGCCGATGCCGCTGTAGGAGCGTGCGAGAAAGCAGGCGGCTGGTCCCGGGTCGGTCCACGATTTGCCCTGAACGCAGAGGACTATCAAAAGATGTTTTCCGAAGTACTTGCTTGTGATCGAGTGTCCCCTGACGTTCGCGATTTGCGCCTGACATTCGCGCGGGTTCTAGTTTGTTCCGCAAGGGTTGCGATAATTTTCCCGTTCGGATGTCTACTTGGTGAGTATCGGGAATGCGCAAAGACGATTGGGATTGTGGCGATGAGGCTTGCAATTTGCCCGATGACATACTCGCCAGCGCGCAAGCCCTGATTGATCCGGAAATCAGACAGTGGCTAGAGGCCGTCGATCCGCCTGACCATGTCAATCTGACTGTTGAGCAGGCACGCGCGCCCGATCTCCATGTCGAGGAACGCAATGTTCCATATGGACCCGACGGCGCGAGTATGCGCATCGTCCTCGTGAGGCCCGTTGCCGTTGGTCGGCTGCCGATCTTTTACTACGTTCATGGCGGCGGCTATATGTACGGAACGCCGGAGACCGCATTGCGTGCAAGTTGTGAATTTGCCCGTCATTGCGGATGCGTCGTCGCACTGCCCACGTACCGCCTGGCGCCACAGACCCGTTTTCCTGGCGCGGTCGAGGATCTTGAACGCGCACTGGGTTGGGTGCTCGACAGCCATGCCGAGTTGAACATCGATCCCACCCGGCTAGCCGTAGGGGGTGTCAGCGCGGGAGGAGGACACGCGGCCGCGCTCGTCCTCAGACTGCGCGATCGAGGACCTTCGATTGGGTTCCAGCTCCTGTCGATGCCGATGCTTGACGATCGCACCGGAGCATCGCGTGATCCGGGGGCGATCTTCGGGCAGAACATCTGGAGACGCGAACAAAATCGCACCGCCTGGGAAGCGCTGCTTGGTTGCCGGCCGGGTGGCGAGATGGTCGATCCGGACAGCGTTCCTGCGAGGGTCGCGAGCGTTAAAGGTTTGCCGCCAACCTTCGTGGGCGTGGGCCAGCTCGATCTTTTCGCAAGAGAGAATGTGGAGTTCGCGATGCGACTGATGGTCGCCGGGATTCCCACCGAATTGTGTGTCATGTCGGGCGCTGTTCACGGCTTCGACAGCTTTGTGCCTGATGCGGTCGTTTCGATCGCCTATGCCAGGACGCAACAGCGCGCGCTTTCTGCCGCGTTTGAGAGAATGAAATAGACGTCGCATTGACTGTGCGTAAAGCCAAAAATCCGGTGTTTGGTGTGCCTCACGTCAGTGAGATGACAACGTAGGTCCATTTCCGAGCGACACGGTTTACTCTGTTTTTCCTGGATAGCTGGTCGACACCCAGGCTGCCCATCACGGCTTCGTAGAAGCGTAGGGCACACTCGAAATCGCTGACGCCAATCCAAGGCCGCGTCATTTACCCAGTGCATCTTCCGCCTTAAAAAAGCCTCTCCTGCCCACTAGTCAACGTTTCAAAATCATCCCCCAACAAAGGCAATATCGCATCCGCCACAGGCATCAACTGATTGCTCACATAGTGCTGGTAATCAAGCCCCGACCGCCAGGTCTCAAGCGGCTCCGGCCCGGCGCTCGTCATCACATAGCTGATCCACCCACCGCTCTGATACTGCAGCGGCCTGCCGCGCTGCAGATTGAACTCGTCCGCCATACGCGCCGCCCGCACATGCGGCGGCACATTGCGCTCGTAGGCAGCAAGCGGCCGACGCAGCCGCTTCCGATAAACGAGCAGTTCATCAAACTCCCCGCTCAACGTCCGGCGCACATAATCGCGCACGTAATCCTGATACGGTTCCCGCCTGAACACACGCAGATAGAGCTCTTGCTGAAACCTCTGAGCCAGCGGCGTCCAGTCAGTCCGCACCGTCTCCAGCCCCTTATAGACCACTTCCTCGCGACCATCCTCACCCAGCGTAAGCCCTGCATAACGCTTCTTGCTGCCTTCTTCAGTGCCACGAATAGTCGGCATGAAGAACCGGCAAAAGTGCCGCTCGAACTGCAGCTCCAAAGCGCTCTCCAAACCAAAGCGTTCCCGCAGATCCCGCTGCCACCATCCGTTGATATACCCGACAAGTGTCCGACCTATCTCGGCAGCCTCATCTTCCGTACGCGCCTGGTTCAGCCAAACAAACGTCGAATCCGTATCCCCATAAATAACCTCATAACCCTGCGCCTCGATCAGCTCACGCGTCTTACGCATAATCTCGTGCCCGCGCATCGTAATCGACGACGCAAGACGCGGGTCAAAGAACCGGCATCCAGTCGAACCCAACACCCCATAAAACGAGTTCATGATGATCTTCAACGCCTGGGACAGCGGCTTATCGTGCTCGCGCTTGGCCGCTTCGCGCGCTTCCCAGATCTGCGCGACGACGGCGGGCAGACCATGCCGTGTACGCGAAAAGCGCGCACCTAAAAACCCAGGAACCGAGTCCGCCTCACTGGGATTGCGTATGCCCTCAACGAGCCCAACCGGATCGATCAAAAAGCTGCGGATAATCGACGGATACAGGCTCTTATAGTCAAGCACGAGCACCGAGTCATAGAGACCCGGCCGCGAGTTCATCACAAACCCACCTGGGCTCGGCGCTCCCGCCACATCCCCCAGGTTCGGCGCGACATACCCGAGTCGATGCATAAGCGGCATATAGCGATGCGTGAACGCGGCCACCGAGCCCCCGCTTCGGTCTGCCGGCAAGCCCGTCACGGTAGCGCGCTCGAGCAGGAACGCCAGCAACTCGGTTTTAGCAAAGATACGTGTGACCAGTTCGCAGTCTTTCAGGTTGTAGCGCGCGAGCGCTGGCTTGTCCTCATCGAAGCGCCGCTGGATTTCGTCCATGCGCTGGTATGCGTTGTCGATCGCCTTGCCTTCGCCCAGCACGGCCTGCGAAACGGACTCGAGGCTGAACGACGCGAAGCTCCAGGTCGCCGATCGCAGCGCTTCGATGCCGTCGATAATCAACCGGCCCGCAGCACCCGCGAAGAAATGCCCCTGCGTAAGGCCGTGTTCTCGCCATTCCATCACACTGCCGTCGCGGCCCAGACACAACGGAACACGATACTGCTCCGCGTGCTGATGCAGGATGCGCAAATCGAACTGCACCAGATTCCAGCCGATAATCGCATCGGGATCGTGCCGCGCCATCCATTCGTTCAGCCGCTCAAGCAGCAGCGCGCGGCTTTCGCAGTATTCGAGGTCGAAGTCAAGCGGACTGTCATCGCCGTTGGCCGGCCCAAGCATATAGACCTGACGCTGCCCGCAGCCTTCGAGTGCAATCGAATAGAGCTCCCCCTTGGCACTGGTCTCGATGTCCAGCGATACCAGCCGCAACTGCGGCCGATAGCCCGATGCCGGCTTCATGTCGCCGTCCAGCAGCGGACCATTGCCGTTGGGTTGGCCGCTGAACCAGACGGGCGCCGTGATGAAGCGCTCCATCATGTACCGGTCGGGTGGAAAGACGTCTGCCTCGTAGACGTCGGCGCCGGCCTGCTTCAAACGCTTTTCGAGGCGAGTCAGTTGCCGATACTGCCGGCTGTACAGTCCCAGCACCGGACGATGATTAAAGTCGCAGAGTTCGAGCGGACGCAGTTCGATGCCTGCGGACGGTGATTCGCGATGCAGCATCAGCTCGACCAGCTCGCGCTGCGCGGCCGGGATGAATGCAACGGATTCCTGCGGGCGCAGGCGGATTTGGCGCGGCCCATCGTCCGTCGCCAGCCAGAACACCACCTCCGTACCAGCCGGCGAGTCTCGCCAGTGGCGGGTCAAAATGAAGCCCTGTTTCTGCGCTGTCAAACACCTGCTCCAAGACGACGGTAGTTCCCTGAATTCTACCGTCCGCACCTGTCCGACCTGCCGCATCCTGGTAACTAGCGAAAAACAAAACGCCGCTTCAACGAAGCGGCGTTTCTCTCAGGCGAAAACCACCAGCCTGGACTAGACGGGCGCGACCACCGACGTCGGATACAACAAGGTGTCCGATACGGCGATCTTCTGCTCGAACAGGAAGCCCTGTTCCGCGCTTTCCACCACGCGATCGACATAGTATCCAGACATCACGATTTCCGTCATGCGGTCGAGCATGGTCTGGACGATCAGGAAATTGGCACGCACCTCGTATGCCGATTCCGTCTTTTCCCGCACGGAGATACCCGTGATGAAATGACGTAGCGTACGCGGCTGGGCAATCGTCGTCTCGACCGTCGTAAACGCGCGATCTTCTATCATCCCCTTGCCGTCGCAGTAGATGATCGCGATCGGCAGGTTGCGGTCGTGGTTTTCCTTCGTCGTGAGGCGGTAGACGGCCTTCTCAGTGAAGCACGCGGCCCAGTCCTGATAGCGGCGTTCGTCGAGCGCCTCCGCGTAGGCGTTGTAGAGATCGATGATGGCAAGCCGCGTCTCGACCGGCACGGCCGGTTTTCCGCGCACATGCTGTGCTTCGGGGCGGGACATCACGTTCATAGTTCCATCACCTTCCGGTAGTGTTTGTAGAGACCGCGCACGGCCACTTCGGTGATCGTATGGTCATGATCCTCGACGGTCTTGCCGGCCATCTCGGCGATACCGACGCGATCGTGGTACGGCGACGTCCCTTCCTGCGACATCACCATCACCTCGCTGTCGTCGACGGAAACGAAGCCCGCCGGTCCCATCAGATTGGCCTGACGGATTCGGTGCGCGCGCATCTCGGGGGTGTCGTCCGCATAGCCGAAGAAGGTCCAGTGCAGATCATGCTGGCCCGGACCGTGCGGCACGATGTGACGCATCGCCAGCGTGTTCGATTGCTGCTGGAGGATCAGATTCGGCCACACGGTGCTCATCACGGCCGTCACATCGCCCGGGAATTCGCGAATCAGATCGAGCACGCGCGTGTCCTTGAGCTTCATGTCGTCGCGCAAGGTCTGCTTCATTTCCTTGGCGGCCTCGGCTTCCAGTTCGCCGGCGCGGCGATTCACCATCGCGCAGTGGCGGCCGGTTTCGTCCATCTCGATCGCTGACTTCGCGTCCATGCGGAACAGGCCGAAGGTCACGAAGAAAACGTGCAGCAGGCTGGCGTGGTACGGGTCCTTCAGGTTCTCGAACATGAACTTCCAGTTGCCGTCGATACGCTGGCGCATATAGCCCAGCAGTTCGAGCGGCCGGCCGTCGAACACGCGATCGAAATACTGGAGCATGTTCGGCCCCATATAGTCTTCGAACGACTCGACACTCGAATCGAATGACGCGAAGATCGCGCCATTGCGCACCGTGACCACGAGCGGACGCGCCCGGTGCTCGCTGACGTCGAAATCCTTGGGCATACCGCCCTTACCCTTGAAACCGCGCTTGAACGGCAGGCCCGTCACATTGCCCTTCAGATCGTAGCTCCAGTGGTGATACGGGCAGGTGAACGACTTGGCATTGCCCGAATCTTCCTGGCAGAACGCCACGCCGCGATGCGCGCAGCTGTTAGCGAACGCATTGACGCTGCCGTCGGTGTCGCGCACCACCACGATCGGCAGGTCGCCGACGAAGCTGCGCTTGAAATCGCCCGCATTCGGAATCTCGCATTCGAGCGCGACATACGACCAGTTCGGGCCGAGGAAGATGCGTTCGCGCTCGCGTTGGTAAATCTCGGGACTATCGTAGATCTGGAACGGGATGCGTGAAACGCCGTCATCCGGCCATATGTTTTCGATCGGACCCGCCGACGCGCACGGGGGCGCGGAGCGGTCGATTTGCTTGAGTTCAATCTCCATATTTCATCTCCACGATGTGTATAGAAGAAGGTCTGCGCGGCGCTTTACGTCCGCGGCAGGTTCTTGAGAGGGTGAGCCGGGTCGGCAAGCAGGGCGGTATCCACTAACTGCCGGTTGTCCATCAGCTGTTTGACGATGCGGCGCTCGCGACCGGCATTCATCAGCAAAGCGCCGTGAATGCGTGCGCCGCCGGCGGAATCGTCACGTACGAAGAATGCACACCATGAGCGTTCGGCCATGTCGCCGCGCATCACCAGCGTGTCTTCGGGGGCGCGGCCACCGAGAATCTGGATGTTCTCGTCGTACTGATCGGTCCAGAACCACGGTGCGAGATCGGTGGCTTCAGGGACGCCGAGGATCGTTCTCGCGACTGTCTGAGCCTGAAGTTCGGCGTTTTCCCACGATTCGAGGCGCACCGCATTCAAGGCCCACCTTTCGCGCTGCCGCGCGACATCGCCGACCGCATAGATGCCGGGCACCGAGCTGCGCGCGTGCGCATCGACGAGCACGCCGTCATTGCATTCGACGCCTGCTGCACGTGCGAGTTCGTCATTTGCGGTGGCGCCGATCGACACCACCACGGTATCGGCAGGCAGGACCGTGCCGTCGTCGAGCTCGACGGCATGTGCGGTACCTTGGCCCTGGATCATCTTCACACGCGCGTCGGTTCGAATATCGACACCGTGGGCACGATGCAGGCGCGCGAGATGATCGCCCATAAACCCGCCGAGAATCCGGCCGAGCAGGACGGGACCGGCTTCGACGACGGTCACCGCGCACTTCAGCTGAACCGCCGAAGCCGCCACTTCGAGGCCGAGAAAACCGCCGCCCAGCACGACGACTCGCGCGCCCGGCGTAAGTCGTGCTGCAAGCCGTGCGCTGTCTTGCGCCGTGCGCAGCGTAACCACACCGTCGAGGTCCGCGCCGGGGACCTCGAGGCGGCGTGCGCGTGCGCCTGTCGCCAGCACCAGATGGTCGTACGCGAGCGAAGCGGCATCGGCGAGCACGACATTTCGCGCCGCACTGTCGATCGAGACCACCCGTGTATCGACACGCAGATCGATTCGATTCCCGGCGTAGTAGTCGCGCGGGAAGATGGTCGCGCTCTTTGCCTGGGCTCCATTGATCAGCGCGTCTTTCGAGAGCGGCGGTCGCTCATACGGCAATTCGCTCTCGTCGCCGATCAGCACGATGTCGTCGTCCGTGCCTGATTTGCGCAGCGCAGCGGCCGTTCTCGCACCGCTTTGTCCCGCGCCGACAATGATGATTCGCTGTGTCACTGCACCTGTCTCCTGATTCCGCGATTGCTTGTCGATCGTCCTGTCCCGGCATGAACTCAGGCGAGATCGATCAGCACTTCGTCGCCCTCTACGCGCACGGGAAAGGTTTTCACGTCTACATCGACCGGACCCGATACGGCCTTGCCCGTTCGTACATCGAAAAGTCCTTGGTGCAGCGGGCATTCAATCTTGCCGTCCTCGAGATAGCCGTCAGAAAGACAGGCTTGTGCATGTGTACAGGTGTCGTGAGTCGCGAAAAATTCGCCGTCGAGGTTATAGAGCGCTACCGGAATCGTGTCGATACGATAGCCTTTCACTTCGCCGGGTTCGACTTCATCGACCCGGGCCATCGGTTTCCATGCCATTGCGTTCAGGCTCCTTGTGGGTTTATTGAAATCCTCTCGGGTCACCCTGACACAGGCATCAGCCTGCGACAGGGGACGTGTAGACCCATTATTTATCGCGTCTCGGGCAACCGCGTCACTATTTGCTTGAGCGAGCGTTCGCCAATCGCGAATTCAGTGCCCGCACGGTATGATGGAAGATCGCGGGAGGATGACAGAGAGACATTAATGCGTTTCGACCTGACCGATCTTCGGTTGTTCGCGGCGATTGCCGCTTGCGGCAATATCACCAAAGCCGCCGAGAGCCTCCCGATCGCGGTGGCGGCCGCGAGTTCACGCGTCAAAGGACTCGAAGAGTCGGTGGGTGCGCAACTGCTTGTGCGCCGCAGCCGTGGCGTCGAGTTGACGCCCGCGGGCGAGGTGTTCCTGAACCGCACCATCTCGATCCTGCGCGAGACGGCCAAGTTAAGACATGACCTGTCCCAGTTCAGCGAGGGGACGCGCGGCAATATCCGTTTGTTTGCCAATACAAACGTGATTCACGAATACTTGCCCGCGCTGCTGCCGAAATTTCTTGTCGACAATCCGAGAATCAATGTGGAGGTCGAAGAACACACGAGTCCCGATATCGTGCGCGCGGTCGACGAGGGCGTGGCCGATCTCGGCATCATCGTGGGGCTGGTGAATACGCGCGGTCTCACGGTCACGCCGTTCCGGCAGGACCAACTGGTCGTGATCGTGCCGGAAGGTCATGCACTGGCGCGTGAGCCGGCGGTCAGGTTCCACCAGGTGCTCGAGTGGAATTACATCGGGCTCAACGAGAGCACGTCGCATCAGCAATACATTTCGAAGACCGCGCTGATGCTGGGCCAGAGTATCCGGTTCCGGGTGCAGGTCGAGAGCTTCGAGGCAACGTGCCATATGGTGGCTGCCGGAGTCGGCGTGTCGATCGTGCCCGAGTCGACGACGCGGCGTTTGAGCGGCACGCTGGCGTTCGCCATCGTGCCGCTTTACGAGGATTGGTCGAAGCGGGACCTGGAAATCGTTTCTCGTCCCACCGGCCCGCTCGCCCCGCATGTCGCCAAGCTGTTCGATGCGCTGACCGAAACGCCTGAATGAAGGCGTTTGCAACGAACCCCTCGCTCATGCGTTCATTTGCTGAATAGGCGCGGCCGCAGTCACGATGCGTGATGCGCAACGTCCGTGACGAACCGCCGCGCGCCTCCTGCTAGCCGCGATTTGCCTCGATCACCGTCAACGCCGCCATATTGATAATTCGCCGCACGGTCGAGCTGGACGTGAGGATGTTCACCGGCGCGTTGACGCCCAGCAGGAACGGGCCCACCGCGACATTGCTTCCGGCGCCGGTCTTCAGCAGGTTATAGGCGATGTTGCCTGAATCCACATTCGGGCAGACCAGCAGGTTGGCGTCGCCCTTGAGCGGCGACGTCGGCAGTATCCGCGCGCGGAGCGATTCATCCAGCGCGCAGTCGCCGTGCATTTCGCCGTCCACTTCGAGATCCGGCGCCTGCTCCCTGACAATCTGCAGCGCCTGACGCATCTTCGCGCCCGAGGCCGCGCTGCCTGAGCCGAAGTTCGAGCGCGAGAGCAGCGCGGCCTTCGGCGTGAGGTTCAGCCACTCCATCTGCCGCGCCGCGCTAATCGTAAACTCGGCAACCTGCTCCGCGGTCGGATCATCGTTGATGTGGGTATCCACCAGCGCCACCGTACGCTGATCGAGCAGCAGAATATTCATCGCCGCGTAGGTCTTCGCGCCGTGCTTCTTGCCGATTACCTGATCAACAAAGCGCAGGTGGTCATGATAGGCGCCCACTGTGCCGCAGATCATGCCGTCGGCGTCGCCAAGCCGCACCATCATCGCGCCGATCAACGTCAAACGGCGGCGCATTTCGACGCGCGCCATCTCCTTCGTGATGCCGTCCCGGCACATCAATTCCCAGTACGTCGTCCAGTATTGCGGGAAGCGTTCGTCGTATTCAGGGTTGGTCACTTCGACGTCCTGCCCGAGCTTGAGCCGCAAACCGAATCGCTCGATGCGGGTAAGCAGCACTTCCGGGCGTCCGACCAGAATCGGCCGCGCCAGTTTTTCGTCGACGATCACTTGCACGGCGCGCAGCACGCGTTCGTCTTCGCCTTCGGTGAAGACGATGCGCGCATTGCCGCCATCGCGCACGAGTCGCTTCGCAGTCGAAAACAGCGGCTTCATAAAGGCGCCGGAGTGATACACGAACTGCTGCAACTGCTCGACATAAGCGGCCAGGTCGGGCAGGGGACGCGTCGCCACGCCGTTTTCGATTGCCGCTTTCGCCACCGCCGGCGCAATCCGCGTAATCAGGCGTGGGTCGAATGGCTTGGGAATCAGATATTGCGGGCCGAATGCCACGTCATAGACACCATACGCGGCTGCAACGACTTCGTTCTGCTCCTCTTCCGCAAGACCGGCGATCGCATTCACCGCGGCAATTTCCATTTCACGCGTAATGGTCGTGGCGCCGACATCCAATGCGCCGCGGAAGATATACGGAAAGCACAAAACGTTGTTGACCTGATTCGGATAGTCCGAGCGGCCCGTGGCGATGACGACATCGTCGCGCGTCGCATGAGCGAGTTCCGGGAAGATTTCCGGTGTCGGGTTGGCCAGCGCGAGAATCAGCGGGCGCGGGCCCATCTTCTTCAGCATGTCGGCGCTGAGAATGCCGCCTACCGACAGCCCAAGGAACACATCGGCACCCTCGATCACTTCGGCGAGCGTGCGTGCGTCGGTTTCCTGCGCGAAGCGCGCCTTGTCCGGGTCCATCAGCGCAGTGCGGCCACGGTAAACCACGCCTTCGATGTCGGTCGCCCAGATGTTTTTCACCGGCAAGCCCATATCGACCAGCAGGTCGAGGCAGGCCAAAGCCGCCGCGCCCGCGCCCGAGGTGACCACCTTGACCTCCGAGATCGCTTTGCCCACCACTTTCAGGCCGTTGATAAAGGCCGCCGATACGGTGATCGCGGTGCCATGCTGATCGTCATGGAAGACCGGAATCTTCATGCGCTCGCGCAATTTGCGCTCGACCGTAAAGCATTCCGGCGCCTTGATATCTTCGAGATTGATGCCGCCGAACGTGGGTTCGAGGCCGGCGATGATCTCGACGAGCTTGTCAGGATCAGTCTCGTTGATTTCGATGTCGAAGACATCGATACCGGCAAACTTCTTGAACAGCACGGCTTTGCCTTCCATCACCGGCTTGGATGCGAGCGGTCCGATGTTCCCGAGGCCCAGCACGGCGGTGCCGTTGGTGATGACGCCGACGAGGTTGCCGCGGCCCGTGAAGCGATGTGCTTTCAGCGGGTCCGCCGCAATCGCCTCGCAGACACCGGCCACGCCGGGCGTGTACGCGAGCGACAGATCGCGCTGGGTCACGAGCGGCTTGCTGGCCACCACGGAGATCTTTCCGGGCGTGGGAAACTCGTGATAGTCGAACGCGGCTTGCTGGTCGGTATCGGTCTGCTTCATGTTCTGTGCCTGAGTGAGTGCGCCGAGCCAGTCCCGGCGCGATCCATTGAGGCGATTCTAGAGAGACGCCATCAGCAGACGATTTTGTTTTAATATCGGCCCATCATTTTTTTGTGATGGCTACACCGGCCCGTCAATGACATTCGAGTCGAACGACCTGGTCAGGCGGCTGAGCGCGCGCCTGAAGATGCGGCATCTGGTGCTGTTGCTGCAGATCGAGCAGCACGGGTCGCTCACGCGCGTCGCCGAACATATGGCCAGTAGTCAACCGGCGGTGACGAATGCGTTGGCGGAGCTGGAGGGCATGTTCGGCATGCCGCTCTTCGAGCGCTCGTCGCGCGGCATGCTGCCCACTGCACTCGGCTCCGTTGTGATCGAACGGGCCCGGGCGATGATCCACGATCTCGATCATCTCGCTCAGGACATGAAGGCCGTCGCCTCAGGCCATGCGACGCACCTGCATATCGGCGTGATTCCGTTTATTTCCGGCCAGCTCCTTTCGGCGGCGCTGAAGCGGCTGCATGCCGGCATGGAGCGGCGCGTCACTGCGACCCTGCACGAAGGCACGACGGACCAACTGTTGCCGCAATTGCGGGACCATACCGTAGACATTGTGATCGGCCGGGCGTCCGCGTCGGTCGAGTTGCACAAGGCGAGCTTCGAGGTGCTGTTCTGGCAGCATCCCCGGTTGATCGCGAGCCGGCGTCTCGCGGCGAAACTCGCACGCACGAAGCTCGACTGGAACAAGCTGGTGGCGCTGGAGTGGATTCTCGGCGCGCCGCATACGCCGATGCGAGAGCAGGTGGCCGACCTGTTTCTCGCTGCGGGAACGACACCTCCCGTGGCGATGGTGGAGAGCTATTCGTCCAAGCTCATCGGCGAAATGATCGCCTCGAGCGAAGAAGCCGTGTCGATCGTACCTTCGGATATCGCGGAAGAACTGGTTCGAATTGCCGGTGTCGCAATCGTGCCCTATTCGTTCGAATGGACCCTTCCGCCTGTTGCGTTGTTTACCCGCTCAGAAGGCCCGCATTCGGCGGCGCAGAATCTGTTCGTCGAATCGTTGCGCCAGATATGCAAGGAAACGTACGTTGAAACGCGGGGATGAGGTCGACGTCGGCTTTTCTGCCCTTTTGCTGATCAAGCGTATATAGAGTCTTCGTCTGCGCAAACGCGTGCAAGCGGTGACGGTGGGTTGAGGCGCCAAACCGTCATCCGTCAATACAGTGGGCGGCTGGTTTGCCTCCGCGCGAGACAAATCGTCGAGAGGCACATGTCGGATGTGACGTTGAGCCCCTCAAGGATCGCGTCCGCACTCGGGAGCGTGTCCGGTTCGCTGCCCGTCAGGCAGTCTGCGTGATAGATTGAAGGCGTTATCGACACTAGTTCGAGTCGCAAGATGCCGTTCTTCGCTCTTCCGGATAGTTCACGCTATACACTTCGCAACGTTAGCGTTCCGGTTTGTGTCGTGACAGGCATTGACGTACGTGGCTTGCCGCCCGACGATCTGCTTAACGCGGACGTGTTGATCGATAACGGCCGCATCGTTTCAATTGAGCAGACCGGCACGGCGCCGACCGACAGTGGTCCCGACCTCGATCGGTCCATGTTGCTGCCCGGCATGATCGATTGCCATGCGCATCTCGACAAAAGTCATACTGCACCGCGCCAACCCAATTGGACCGGCGATTTCGCCGGCGCGGCGCACGCGAACCGCATCGACCGCGCCACGCGGTGGAATGCGAACGACGTGCGGCGACGCATGGAGTTCGCGTTGATGACCGCGTGGGCACATGGCGTCGTCGCAATACGCACCAACCTTGACTGCCATGGGCCGAGGCCGTGTAAAAACGCGCGTGATCACCTAGACTGAACCAACGCGTTAGCGCGAGAGGCGAGGATGGGGCGATTTGTCGAAGGTGCGGACCGCAATCAAACAACGC
>NZ_CADIKF010000013.1 GCF_902859875.1 Paraburkholderia solisilvae
CTCGCGGGCCGGCACGCCCTGCGCCTCGAGTCCGGCTTCGACGTTCTGCAGCACCGTGAGCCACGGAAACAGCGCGAACGTCTGGAACACCATCGCGACGCCTTCGGCCGGGCCCGCAAGCGGCTTGCCCATATACGTGACTTCGCCGTCGGTCGGCTCGATTAGCCCGGCGATGATGCGCAACAGCGTCGACTTGCCCGAGCCCGAGCGGCCCAGCAGGCCGACGATCTCGCCTTCGCGCAGCGACAGGTTCGCGTCGTCGAGCACGAGCAGTTCGCCCTGCGTCTTGTTGAACCCGCGGCAGACGTCCTTGACGCGCAGGATCTCGTCGCCGAGGCGCGGCGGCATCGGCGGCGTCTGGATCGGCGCCGCAGTAGCGGCTTTGGGGTTTTGCATCGCGTTTTGCCTTCAGTTGCAATCAATCGAGCCGCAGTCGCGATTCGGCATACGCGTACAGCGGACGCCACAGCAACCGGTTGAACAGGGTCACGAACAGGGACATCACCGCGATGCCCAGGATGATTTTCGGGTAGTCGCCGGCTTCCGTGTTCTGCGCGATATAGGCGCCCAGGCCATGTGCGGCGAGCCGCGTATGGCCCCACTGCACGAACTCGGCGACGATGCTCGCGTTCCACGCGCCGCCCGATGCGGTGATCGCGCCCGTGATGTAGTACGGGAACACGCCCGGCAGCATCGCCTGGCGCCACCACTGCCAGCCGCGAATGCGGAAGTTCTTCGCCGCTTCCCGATAGTCGTTCGGGTACGAACTCGCACCCGCGATCACGTTGAACAGGATATACCACTGCGTGCCGAGCACGATCAGCGGCGACAGCCAGATATCCGGGTTCAGGTGGAAGCGCACGATGCCGATCACGAACACCGGGAACAGCAGATTCGCCGGGAATGCGGCAAGAAACTGCGCGAGCGGCTGGATCTTTTCCGCGAGCGCAGGCCGCAGCCCGATCAGCACGCCGAGCGGCACCCAGATCACCGATGCGATCGCGATCAGCACGACCACGCGCAGCAGTGTGATGAGCCCCATCACCAGCACATGCCCGATTTCGTCGAGCGACACGCCGGTGCGAACATAAGCGACGACGCGATACAGCACGTACACGGTGACGAGCAGCACGACGAGCGCCCAGAGCGCGTCGCTGATGCGCCGCGACGTGCCGCTCGGCGCGGACGGAAAGCGCATCGGCCCCATCGGCGACAGCCGCATCGGCACGCGCGCCGCGCGCGCGAAGCACCAGCCGAGCGGCACCAGCAACCGGTGAATCAGGCGCGTGCGGCGAATCAGATCGAGCAGCCACGACTCGGGGGCGTCGCCCGAGCTGGTGGTTTCCATGCGGAACTTGTCGGCCCATGCGACGAGCGGGCGGAACAGCAACTGATCGTAAAGCAGGATCACGATGGTCATCGTCAGGATCACCCAGCCGATCGCGTGCAGATTCTGCTCGGCGATCGCCTGCGCGAGATAGGCGCCGATGCCGGGCAAGGTGATCGTATGGTTGCCGACCGTAATCGCCTCCGACGCGACGACGAAAAACCAGCCGCCGGACATCGACATCATCATGTTCCACACGAGGCCCGGCATCGAGAACGGCACCTCGAGCTTCCAGAAGCGCTGCCACCACGTCAGGTGAAAGCCGCGCGAGACCTCATCCAGATCGCGCGGCACCGTGCGCAGCGACTGATAGAAGCTGAACGTCATGTTCCAGGCCTGGCTCGTGAAGATCGCGAAGATCGCCGCGAGCTCCGCGCCCAGCACGCGCGACGGCACCAGCGCGAGGAAGAACGTGACCGTAAACGAAATGTAGCCGAGCACCGGCACCGACTGCAGGATGTCGAGAATCGGCACCAGCACCTGCCCCGCGCGCCGGCTCTTGGCGGCGAGCGTGCCGTAAATCAGCGTGAACGCGAGCGACGCGACCATCGCCGCGAGCATGCGCAGCGTCGTGCGCATCGCGTACTCGGGCAGGTTCGCCGGGTCGAGCGAGATCGCCTGGGTCTGCAGCGTCGAAATCGGCGCCATCGTTTCGTGAAAGCCGATCGCGGCCATCGCGATCGCGCAGATGATCAGCGGGAACGCGACAAAGTCCCAGCGATTGGGCAGCACCCGCCACGCCGACGCGTTGGCAGTGCGATTCAGATTGAAGCTGAAGAGATCCATCAGGCTCCCTCGCCGTGTGTGACGATCCGGGTCGCGCCGAAGCGCGTGCGGCAACGCGGCAATCGGTCCGGAAAGCTGAAATCAAGCATGACAAAACGCATGGGCGCGGTAATCGTTGGCGTTTGGAGGCGGGGCGGACCGATGGCAGACCTGATGGACCGCGGCGCGTCGCGCCGGGTGCATCGGATGCCCGGCGCATGCTCCGCCGCTGGCGCCGCCCATCGCCTGCTGGCGAGGGTTGGCGAGCTTTCCCTATTTTGGACGGCACGACAGTACTACAACCAGCATGACAGGCACAACCGTCGACACGCGGATATCGGGGACACGGCGTATCGCGCGGCGCCAAACCGTCGCGCGCAAGCCACAGCGCCTGGCGGCGCACCCTATTCAGAAACGCCGCCCGCAAGCCGATAAGAAATTTGCAAGACCGGGCAAGGCCCAAGCGTGCAAATTCCGGACTGGCAGTGTGCCGCGCGACGGTTAAAATCTGAAAGCGGCCCGGCGGCGCATTGCCCCGTGGAGCTGGCCTCATCCGGCGAGCCGCACGGCACATCACGAGCAAAGCGGCCCGGTGCCGGCGTGTTGCAACGAATGACCTTGCCGCATGTAACACATGGACGGATCAGAGGGTCGATGAAACGGACAACCTTGCGCCAGGCGGTCGGGCCGGCCAGTTTCGTACTGGTCGCGCTGGTTTGCTGGTTCGCGTCCGGTCTCGTCGCGGACCGGATGGTCCAGCAGGAGCTGGACGCGGCGCTGCGCCAGCAGCGTCAGATGTCGTCGTCGATCGTCTACAACATGGCCGAGGTCATCGCGAGCGACCTCGCGATGTCGCGCGCCATTCCCGCCACGATGGCCGAACTGGGCGTGATCCAGCAGGCGCTGTCGCACGCGGGCAATTACGCCGTGCTCGGTCCGGACACGGTGCCGTCGCATCGCGGCGAACTGCTGGGCATGCCGGAGCTTGCCGCCGTCAACAATTTCCTGCATGACGCGCAAGGGTTTTCCGGGCTCGACATCATCTGGCTCGTCAATGCCAATGGACTGTGCGTGGCCGCGAGCAATGCGCAAAGTCCGCAAACGTTCATCGGCCTCGACATGCGCGGGCGCAGCTATCTGACCAACGCGCTGCTCGGCGCGTTCGGCGAAGCGTACGGCGTCGGGCGCATGAGCGGCGAGCCGGGCATCTTCATTTCCGCGCCGGTCTACGACGACGGGCTGCTGGTCGGCGCGATCGTCGCGAAGGTCGGCATCGCGCGCTTGCGCCATTGGGTCGCGCACGCGGGCACGTTCGTCACCGACGACAACGGCGTGATCATCATGGCGCATAACGCAACGCTCGAAGGCGAAGCGATGCCGAATTCGCGCGTCACGCAGATGAGCGCCGCCGAACGCATGACCACCTATCACCGCGAAGTGTTTCCGGCCGTGCAGATCGAACCGGTCGCGCGCGTCGTGCGGCGCGATGCGCCGTGGGTGCCCGACGCCATCGCCACGCAGTTGTTCGACATGCCGGGCCAGGCGATTCCGACGCTGTATCAGTCGAGAAGCGGCCTGAACTCGGGGCTTTCCGCGCATCTCGTCGATCCGTTGGCCGCATGGAACGAGCTGCTGCGCAACCATAAGCGCGACCATATGCTGGTGTTTCTGACGCTCGCGGGCACGGTCTCGCTCGCGTGGGTGATCACCGTGTCGTATCTGCGCGAGCGCCGTCACCATCGCGCGACGCGCGATCTCGCCGAACAGCTGCAGGCCGCCAATACGCTGCTGTCCGCCGAAGCGCGCCATGATGCGCTGACGGGCGCGCTGTCGCGCCGCTACTTCCTCGATCTGCTGCGACACGAGATCGATCGCGCGCACGCGACCGGCGAACCGCTTTGCATGGCGATCGCCGACCTCGATCACTTCAAGCAGATCAACGACCGCTTCGGCCACGCGGCGGGCGATCGCGCGCTCGAGCATTTCGTCGACACCTGCCGCGCCGAGCTGCGCGGCAGCGATGCGATCGGGCGCCTCGGCGGCGAAGAGTTCGGCATCCTGCTGCCGGCAACGTCGCTCGGCGCCGGACTCGAAGTGGTCGAGCGGCTGCGCGTCGGCCTGAAGGCGATGCCGTGCGCGAAGCTGCCGGCCACCGCGGGTTTGAGCGTGAGCATCGGCATTACCGAACTGTCGCCGGAAGACCAGCCGGAACGCATCGTCAGCCGCGCGGACCAGGCGCTCTATGCGGCGAAGTCGGGCGGGCGCGATCGCAGCAAGGCGGTTCCGCCCGACGATACGGCGCCACCCGCCCGCACACCGGCTACCGCGCTCTAGACCCCGCCCGCCGTCCGCCCCTTTCACGCGTCAATGTACGCTAACCGCTGTCGAGCCCGGAACGACAGGGTATGATGAACCGGAGGCTTACATCCGAAGATATTGACCGCCGTTTTGCCGGGAGGCTCGCATGAAGGGAAATCTGGTGATCGTCTGCCGCGATCAGGATGCTGACGCGTTCGACCATCTGCTCGCCGAATATGGCGCATTTCAGACGCGGCTGTCGTCGACCGCCTGGTATCTGAAGCTCGACGCTTCACCGGAGACCGTGCAGGAAGAAATACTCGCGCGCCTCGGCAAATACACGACGCACTATATTTTCGAAGCGGAGACTGTGACGTGGAACACCGTCGATAGCGAAGCGGCGGCCGCGCTCAATACGCTGTTTACCGAATAGCCGGCTTCACCACACGCTTTCCGACGCGGACGCCGCGCGCGATACCACTTCCAGCGGAAACGTCATCAGCACGCGCAGACCGTGCCCGTCGTGATTGCCGATTTCCCATGTGCCGCCGGCGCGCCGCACGAGCCGCTCGACAATCGCAAGGCCGAGGCCGCTGTGGCCGTTGCCGCCGCGCGCCGGGTCGAGCCGCACGAAAGGCCGCGCCGCATTGATCAGATCCTGCGCGGCAATGCCGCTGCCGTGGTCGCTGATCGACAGCACATAGCCTTCCCCGCTGCGCGCGGTCGCCACGACGACCGGCGGCGCGCCGTACGCGTGCGCGTTATCGAGCAGGTTCGACAGAATGCGATCGAGTGTCGCCGCCGGCAACCTGAAACCGGGACCGGCGGTCAGATCGGTCTGCACGCCGTGCGAGCCCGGCGCGACCGCGCGGTAGCTGCGCACCACGCGTTCGCATTGCGCGTCCACTTCGACCGGCTCGCTGCGGTCCGCGCCGTCATGCGCGAACACGAGAAACTGGTCGACGATATGCGTCATCGAGTCGACGTCGCGCACGACGCCGTCGCGCATCTTCGGCTCTTCCATCATCTCGGCGCGCAGCCGCAGCCGCGCAAGCGGCGTCTTCAGATCGTGCGCGACACCCGCGAGCATCACCGCGCGATCGTTCTCGGTCCGCGCGACCTCCTGCACCATCTGATTGAAACCGTGCGTGAGCTGCCGCAACTCGCGCGGCCCGCGCTCGCGCACCGGCGGCACCGGCAAGCCGCGGCCGAAACGCGCGACCGCCTGCGCGAGCGAACGCAGCGGCTGCTGCAACTGCCATGCGGCAAAGAGCGCCGCCATCACGCCCGCGGAAAAGATGATGGTGAGCCACAGCACCATCCGGTCGAGCGAGCGCGGCGGCCGCAACGGCTGCACCGGTACGACGATCCAGTTGGGATCGTTCACGGACTTCACCCATAGCGTCGGCGGCTTGCCCGGCAAACCGACGCGCACCTGCGTCGAGTCCGGCATGCGGTCGCGCACGTCGTCGACGAAGCGGTCCAACGGCACCGGCAGATCGGCGTTGACCGGCGGTACATCCGCGCTCGTCGGATCGACGAGGCGCACGCGCGACGGCAACGGCTGATCGGGCGTGCGCTGCACGTGCTGACGCACCGCGTCGACGAGGAACGCGGCTTCTTCGACCGCGTAGCGCGTTTGCAGATTGCTGCGCTCGAGGCGGATCAACGCGTACCACGCGAAATGCGACACGAACAACACGCCGACGACGAGCAGCGCCAGCCTGCCGAACAGCGAATCAATGGGACGCCGCATGTTGCTCGCCATCCGGTACGAAGACGTAACCGCGCCCGCGCACAGTCTGGATAAAACGCGGCACGGACGGATCGGTCTCGAGAATCCGCCGCAGACGCCAGACCTGCACGTCGATCCCGCGGTCGGTGCCGTCGTACTCCGGACCATGCAGCAGTTCGAGCAGGCGTTCGCGCGTCAGCGTGCGCATCGGATGATTGACGAAGATCTTGAGCAGCGCGAACTCGCTGCCCGACAGCGTGAGCGGCCTGCCTTCGAGGCTCAGCGTGCGCGACTGGAAGTCGAGCGTGAAGCGGCCGAACGAAAACGGCTCGCGCTGCTCGGGCGCGGCCGCCGACGGCATCGTGCGGCGCCGCCGCAACACCGCCTGCACGCGCGCGAGCAGTTCGCGCGGATTGAACGGCTTGCCGAGATAGTCATCCGCGCCGAGTTCGAGACCGACGATGCGATCGACATCGTCCGCGCGGGCCGTGAGCATGATCACCGGGATATCGTCGCCGGATGCGCGCAGCTTGCGCAGCGCGGTCAACCCGTCGACGCCCGGCATCATCAGGTCGAGCACGATCAGATCAGGACGCTCGCGTTCGAGGCGGCGCTCGAGCGAGCCGGCATCGTGCAGCACGGAAACCTCGATGCCCTGGCGCGCCAGATAATCGCGCAGCAGATCGCGGAGTTCGACGTCGTCGTCGACGACAAGAATTTGAGTAGCCATGGCTTGCAGTTTAACGCGCAGCCGGAGCCTGTCTTGTGCAACTGGCCCCGAAAAGGGTTACGGGGTGTTACGGCGAAAGGCGTGAGTAATGTCGCGTAACAGCACGCATTATCCGCGTAACACGGCCGGAACTGCGCCCCTTTACGCTGTGCGTTACCGAATGCGGACCCGCACACGTCGTGACGGCCGCTCGTCGGATGTCACCTGGGAGCACTGCAAATGTCCAACGTCGCTAAAAAGACTTCTCGCTTTCTCGCCATCGCCGCCGCGTCGCTTGCGATCGGCGTCGGCGCCGCCTATGCCGCTCAACCTTCGGGGCCGGACGGCATGGGCCACGGCGGTCCGGGCGGATGGCACCACCACTTCAAGGAGGAACTCAACAAGCTGCACGGTCAACTGCATCTGAACGCGGATCAGGAAAAGCTGTGGCAAACCGCGCTCGATACGATGAAGCAGAACCGCGAGGCGATGCGCGCGAGCCGCAAGCAGATGCACGAGCAGTTCAAGTCGATGCAGCAGCAACCGATCCTCGACCTGAACGCGATGCACGATGCGCATCAGAAAATCGAGCAGCAGAACGCGCAATTGCGCGAGCAGACCTCGGCTGCATGGCTCAACTTCTATAACAGCCTGAACGACCAGCAGAAGACCACGGTCAGCACCGCGCTCAAGCAGCATTTCGCGCAAATGGAAAAGCGCCACGAGAAGATGCGTGAGCACTGGCAGCATCAGCACGGCGATGCCGCGGCGTCGGCCGCGAAGCCGTAAGGCTGTCGCGTTGTGCGAGCGGCGCACGTCGTGATCGATTGACGGATAGCGGTCGCGGCGTCGCGCGCGGCGGGCGATGAGTCGCCAACGCGCTCATGCGCCGGCCGCAGCCGGCCTCGCTTCGATGCACGCCACGGCGTTGCGGTGCCGTGGCGTTTGCTATCGCTCTTCTTTGCCGCCGCTCTTCTTTGCCGCCGCTCTATTTGCTTCTGTTGCCTTTGCTTTGCCAATGGCGCGTGTGCCGTTATCGCTTTCAACGCTGTTGCGCTGCCATGGCCGTTGCGCGCTCACCGTCTTCCCCGCTCTCGCGTCACGTCCGGACGCTTCCCCTCTTCGCCTCTTCCCATCTTCACCGCCGCGCCTGACTTCACGCACCGGTGCGATTTTCCGACGCCGCCTCGTCAACACGCACGTTGCCCGACTCGCGGCCTCTTTCGCCCTTCCCTACACGCCTCCGATATCGCAGCGGGCAAACCACCGCCGCGTCTCTACGCGTTTGACCGGCTAGCGCGCAACGCCGCTTCGGGTAAAATACCGCCCTTTTGCGCGACCGGCGCAGGCGAAGTTCGGGGAATTCACGCGAAGCCGCTCATTTTTGGCCGCCTAGAATAGCGTCGGCCGGACCTTGGGCATGGCTTGCCCCGGGCGTTCGTGCCCCGGGCCTTCGTCCGCGCGCGAGGACAACGGCGGCCGTTCGCGCCCGACGCACGCCGCAACGAACGACGGCAGTCAACCACGGCCGATCCGCGACGATCGATGACAGGAGAAACATGAAGAAGCTCGCACTGTGCGTAGCGCTTGCCGCCATCGGCATGAGCGCGATAGCGAACGAGCGCAGCACGCTTGGAGACGACCCCGCGACCGGCTTGCACGAGAACGGCGCCGCGCTGAAAGCGATGGTCGACCACGCGCTGTCGTCGTCCCGCAAGGACGACCCATCGCCCCGTTCCGGCAGACACGACTTCGATATCGACGGACAACCGGCACGGTAAGTGAAACAGCAAGCGCGTGTCGGCTAGCGCACATTGGCTCGGGGCAGGCCCGAATGGGCTGTGCATCGGGCCACGTTATACAGTCGGAAAAAGCGCTGCGGGCCGGCGACGGTCAGGCAGTCATTTGCACAGCGATGCGCCCCACGCGGCGCGGCGCGCACGGGGTCCGCTCCGGCCGCCGCATCGCCTGAGCCCACCGCGTCTTTTGCGGCGCGCACGGCGCGCCGTCAAGGACCCACTATGCTTCTGCAAGGCTACGGCCCGCTGATTCTGTCGGGCACGTTCCAGACGATCAAGCTCGCGATTCTGTCGCTCGCGCTCGCATTCCTGCTCGGCCTGCTCGGCGCGGCGGCGAAACTGTCGAGGAATCGGCTGTCGCACGGTATCGGCACGCTCTACACGACGCTCGTGCGCGGCGTGCCCGACCTCGTGCTGATGCTGCTGCTCTTCTACAGCATCCAGATCTGGCTGAACAACCTGACCGACCTGCTCGGCTGGGATCAGATCGACATCGATCCGTTCGTCGCCGGCGTCGCCGTGCTCGGCTTTATCTACGGCGCGTACTTCACCGAGACATTCCGCGGCGCGTTCCTCTCGGTGCCGCGCGGCCAGCTCGAAGCGGGCGCCGCGTACGGCATGACCGGCTGGCAGGTGTTCTCGCGCATCATGTTTCCGCAGATGATGCGCTTCGCATTGCCCGGCATCGGCAACAACTGGCAGGTGATGGTCAAGGCGACCGCGCTCGTCTCGATCATCGGTCTCGCCGACGTCGTGAAAGCGTCGCAGGACGCCGGCAAAGGCACGCTGCGTTTCTTCTTCTTCACGTTGCTCGCAGGCGCGATCTATCTCGCGATCACCACCGTGTCGAACTTCGTGCTGATGTACCTCGAAAGGCGCTACTCGAGCGGCGTGCGAAAGGCAGAACTATGATCGAGCTGATCCAGGAATACTGGCGCAACTATCTGTATACCGACGGCTATCGTTTTACCGGTGTCGCCATCACGCTGTGGCTGCTGGTCGTGTCGATCGGATTGGGCTTCTGTCTGTCGGTGCCGCTCGCGGTCGCGCGCGTATCGAAGAAAAAATGGCTCTCCACCTCGGTGTGGCTGTATACGTATGTGTTTCGCGGCACACCGTTGTATGTGCAACTACTGCTCTGCTATACCGGGCTCTACAGCCTCGAAGTGGTCCGCTCGCATGAGTTGACCAATGCGTTTTTCCGCGACGGCATGCACTGCACGCTGCTCGCGTTCACGCTGAACACCTGCGCGTACACCACCGAAATCTTCGCCGGCGCGATCAAGGCGACGCCGTACGGCGAAATCGAAGCGGCGCGCGCCTACGGGATGTCGCCGTTCACGCTGTATCGCCGCGTGATACTGCCGTCGGCGCTGCGCCGCGCGCTGCCGTACTACAGCAACGAAGTGATCCTGATGCTGCACGCGACCACCGTCGCATTCACCGCGACCGTGCCCGACATCCTGAAGATCGCGCGCGACGTGAACTCGGCAACCTACCGCTCGTTCGATGCGTTCGGTATTGCCGCGCTGCTCTATCTGACCATTTCGTTCGGGCTCGTGTGGCTGTTTCGCCGCGCCGAGCGCCGCTGGCTCGCCTACCTGCGCCCACAAGGCAAATAAGAGCAACAAGGCCACGCAAGACGTGCCAATCGGGCCGTGCATGCCGGCCGCCAAGGATTCTGATGAACACCCTTTCCCCGATGCTTTTCGTCGACAACCTGCATAAGAAGTACGGCGACAACGAAGTCCTCAAAGGCGTCTCGCTGAAGGCGAAACGCGGCGACGTGATCAGCGTGATCGGCTCGTCCGGTTCAGGCAAGAGCACGATGCTCCGTTGCATCAATTTTCTCGAACAGCCGAATCAGGGCCGCATTTTCGTCGACGGCGAAGAGATGCGCACCGCACAGGACAAGGCCGGTGCGCTGCGCGTGGCCGACCCCAAGCAGTTGCAACGGATGCGCACGCGCCTGTCGATGGTGTTCCAGCATTTCAACCTGTGGACGCACATGACAGTGCTCGAGAACATCATCGAAGCGCCGCTGCATGTGCTTGGACTGTCGCGCAAGGAAGCGGAACAACGCGCGCGTACGTATCTGGAGAAAGTCGGACTCGCGCCGCGGCTCGAGAAACAATATCCGTCGCACCTGTCCGGCGGCCAGCAGCAGCGCGTCGCGATCGCCCGCGCGCTGACGATGAACCCGGACGTGATGCTGTTCGACGAGCCGACCTCCGCGCTCGACCCGGAACTCGTCGGCGAAGTGCTGAAGGTGATGCAGACGCTCGCCGAGGAAGGCCGCACGATGATCGTCGTCACGCATGAAATGGCATTTGCGCGCAACGTGTCGAATCACGTGATGTTCCTGCATCAAGGGCGCGTCGAAGAAGAAGGCCACCCTTCCGACGTATTCGGGAATACCAAAAGCGAACGGCTGAAGCAGTTTCTCGCGGGCAGCCTCAAATAAATTCGAATTGCATGTCGTTCGTGTAGCATTACAAGGCGCTTACGCGCCTTTTTTATTGCCGGAAAGCCCCGCCAGGCGGGCCTCGAAAAGATTCGGCATCCCAACATATGCACGCTATAAGCGCATGCCGCCGCTTACTCCCGACGATTTCCAGCGTCAATAGTGGCAATCCTTGACCCACCCTGCGTTAAACCATGAATCCCTTGCTGAGCAAGGATTGACGAGGGGTTTGGCAATCAATTCGGTGTCCTCCTGTCACAAGCGTATTGCAATTTGGAGACATCTCTACTGCAAGCCTCGAATTTGTTCGCCACGTTCGGGTATTTTTGCTAAATTAGTAACGAAAGTAGCAAAACGAAGTTCATTAAAAGTAGTTTCACTTCAAAGCGAACAGGACATAACACACAGGAGATACCGGTCGGCGAGGATCGGCAAGACGCCCGGACGGCCGCAACAAGGCTGCGCGCGCCAGGAGACATCGATCATTCCCGAATCACCCCCGTATCTCACTGCATAAAGGTTTCCTGTCCGGCGCCACTCGCGTCCGGATACCACTCGCAGTACTGGTTTTACTTTTGACAGGGTATGGAGGAGAAGATGAAGAAAGCTTTGCTCGCCGCATCGCTGCTGACTATCGGCGTTGCTGCGCACGCACAGAGCAGCGTGACGCTGTACGGGCGTCTCGACGCTGGTCTCGAAGCCATGTGGGGCGTGCCGACCGGCACCGGCGCCAATGGCCAGGCAACCGACAGCTCGCACCGTTTCCGCGCGGAAAGCGGCGACTGGGGTACCAGCCTCTGGGGCTTGAAGGGTGCTGAAGACCTCGGCGCCGGCTACAAGGCGGTGTTCCAGTTGGAAGGCTCCTTCAACACGATGACCGGTCAAGGCCCGGGCAACAACGGTCTCTTCAATCGCTGGGCAACCGTCGGTGTCGCAAGCGACCAGTACGGTACCCTGCTCCTCGGCCGCGAACTCTACATCGCCAACGGCGTGTGGGACTTCGATCCGTTCGGTCAGTCGAACTGGTCGTCGGCGTCGCTGGTGCGTGGCCGCAACTGGCCGCAATCGAGCAACAACATTTCGTACCAGTCGCCGAAGATCGCGGGCTTTGACTTCTACGGTCAATATGCGCTGTCGAACGCCACGAACTGGAACGGTAACGGCACGACGCCGCAAGGCCGTGAAGGTGGTGCGCAGATCACCTACACGTCGTCGCTGTTCCAGGTGCGCGGTATCTATGACGAAATCCGCAACCCGGGCAACGGTATGCTCGGCGGCGCGTACAACGCGCTCAACGGCGGTACGGCCAACCCGGACAACAGCAACGGTAACGGTGTCTACGCTTACTCGCGCGAGTATTCGGCGATGGTCAACGTGTTCCTGGGCCAGTTCAAGATCCAGGGCGCTTACCAGGCAATCCGTTCGTCGGGCATGACGGGCCAGCTGCCGGGCCAGCCGACCACGCTTGATCACGAATGGGGCGGTGTGACGTGGCAAGCCACGCCGGCGGCCGCGCTTATCGCGGCGGTCTACCACGTGAACGGCAACAACGGCGCGGGCAATGCGACGATCTACACGGTTGGCGGTTCGTACAACCTGTCCAAGCGCACGCTGCTGGACATCCAGGTCGCCACGGTGCAGAACAGCAAGACGGCGAACTACGGCCTGAACGCGAACAACTTCGGCGATGCGACCGCGACGGACAACCCGCTCGTCGGCCACAGCCAGTCGGGCGTGTACGCCGGTATCCAGCACTCGTTCTAATCGAACGTTGCGAATACAACAGATTTAGCTAGAGAACAGTTTTCACGCTGCTGCGAGAGGCGCGTATCGGTGCGATGTCCGCAAGGGTATCGCACCGTTTTTTCATGGGGGCGCCGCAAGTCCGCACCGCGCGATGCGACGCGCAACCCGCGGCTGTTCCCGTTACACCGCCGCTTCGTTCTCTTCGCCGGTGCGAATGCGGATCACACGCTCGACATCCGCGACAAAGATCTTGCCGTCGCCGATCTTGCCGGTGCGCGCGGCGCCGATGATCGCATCGATCACCTGGTCGGTCTGATCGTTCGCGACCACGACTTCGATCTTCACCTTCGGCAGAAAATCCACCACATATTCGGCGCCGCGATACAGCTCGGTATGCCCTTTCTGGCGTCCGAATCCTTTTACTTCAGTGACGGTCAGTCCCGTCAGGCCCACTTCCGCGAGCGCCTCGCGCACTTCGTCGAGCTTGAATGGTTTGATGACTGCGGTGATGCGTTTCATGGCGAGCCTCGTTGTGGTTCGAAAATGACAAAATCCAGGATCGTGTTTTGATTCTACGCCGCGCCGGACACATTACCAGCACGGTGGCGCACACTCGCGGCGCTCAATGCGCGCCGTTTCCGGCATTTATTCGAGCGGTTCCGTGTAGCGGGACGTGATCGGATAACGCCAGTCGCGGCCAAACGCGCGATGCGTGACGCGAATGCCGATCGGCGCCTGACGGCGTTTGTATTCGTTGATCTTGATCAAGCGTGTCACGCGCTTCACGTCGTCCGGCGCGAATCCGGCGGCCACGATTTCCGCGAGCGACCGGTCTTCCTCCATATACATCCGCATGATCGCATCGAGCGTGTCGTACGGCGGCAGGCTGTCCTGGTCGGTCTGGTTCTCGCGCAACTCCGCGGAAGGCGCGCGCGTCAGGATGCGTTCCGGGATGACGTCCTGCTTCGCAAACGCGGTGGCCGCGTTGCGATAGTGGCATAACCGGTAGACCAGAGTCTTCGCGATGTCCTTGATCACCGCGAAGCCGCCGGCCATATCGCCGTACAGCGTGCAGTAGCCGACCGCCATCTCGCTCTTGTTGCCGGTGGTCAGCACGAGCGAGCCGAACTTGTTCGACAGCGCCATCAGCAGCGTGCCGCGAATGCGCGCCTGGATGTTTTCCTCGGTCGCGTCTTCGGCGCGGCCCGCGAACTCGTCCGCGAGCGACGTGCGAAATGCATCGAACATCGGCGCGATCGCGATCTCGTCGTAACGCACGCCGACGCGCCGCGCCATATCGGCCGCATCGGTGGTCGAAATATCGGCCGTGTAGCGCGACGGCATCATCACTGCGCGCACGCGCTCGGGCCCGAGCGCATCGCACGCGACGGCGAGCACCAGCGCCGAGTCCACGCCGCCCGACAGGCCGATGATCGCGCCCGGAAAACCGTTCTTGTTGATGTAATCGCGCACGCCGAGCACGAGCGCCGCATAGACCTGCGCTTCGACCGATAGCTCCGGTGCGCGCGCCGTTGCGAGCGGCCGCGCGCCGTCGAATTCGACGATCGCATGACCTTCCTCGAACTGCGGCATCTTCGCGACGATCTCGCCTGCCGCGTCGAGCACGAACGAGCCGCCGTCGAACACCAGCTCGTCCTGCGCGCCGACCATGTTCACATAGACCATCGGCAACCCGGTCTCACGAATCCGCGCACGCAGGATATCGATGCGCACCGCTTCCTTGTTCATGTGGTACGGCGAGCCGTTCGGCACCAGCAGCACCTGCGCGCCGGCCGCCTTCGCGAGTTGCGCGGCGGACGCGTGCCACACGTCCTCGCAGATCACCACGCCGTACCTCACGCCGTCGAGCTCGAACACGAACGGCTGCGGATCGGACGCGAAATAGCGTTTTTCGTCGAATACCTCGGTGTTCGGCAGATCCTGCTTCAGATAGGTGCCCGCCACCGCGCCGTCGACGATCAGCGATGCCGCATTGTAGGTGTCCACCGGCGGCAGGCCGCGCTCGATCGGCGCGTTTGCATTACCATGGCCGTGCGCCACGTCGCGATGCGGATGGCCGACCACCACGTGCAGCCCCGCGAAAGGTTTCAGTTGCGCGGCGAGGTCGGCCAGCGCCGCGGCGCTCGCGGCATAGAACGCGGGCCGCAGCAGCAGGTCTTCCGGCGGATAACCGGACAGCGCAAGCTCCGGCGCGACGAGCAGCGTCGCACCATCGCTGTGCGCGGCGCGCGCCGCGGCGACGATCTTCGCGACGTTGCCGGCGAAATCGCCGACGGTCACATTGAGTTGGGCAAGAGCAATGCGGGTCTTCATGAGGTCTTCGTGACAGGATCGGGACAAGCCTGCCGCTTGCCGCGAATGGGGGTTGCGGGTCGCGGCACGGCGAGCGGCCTGATACGCTGGAACAGGGCGTTGCGCGTGGCCCGACGGCGGCCCGGCAACGGCGGCGGCAGCACAAGCTGGGGCCGCACACGCCCGGCAACGCAGTCGCGGCAACACGCGCGACACAGGTTAAACACACGGCACGCCGCTCGCGCGGCGCGCCCGATCGGATCGGGAACGGTCAAGCAGATTGAATCAGGAACGTTTTGATTATCTCACGGGCATTCTGGCGTCGCCGCTCGAAGTGGATGCCGCCGAATGGAACGCGCTGCTCGCGCGCCAGGCTCAGCCGACGCCGTTCTTGCGGCACGAGTTCCTGAGCGCGCTGCACACGGCGCGTTGCGCGGTGCCCGACAGCGGTTGGGCGCCGCAATTCGTCACGCTGACCGACCCGGCGAGCGGACGGCTCGCCGCGGCCGCGCCGGTGTATCTGAAGGGACACTCGTACGGCGAGTATGTGTTCGACTGGGCATGGGCCGATGCGTACAAGCGCAACGGCCTCGCGTACTACCCGAAGCTGCTGTGCGCGGTGCCGTTCACGCCGGTGCAGGGCACCCGGCTGATGGCGCACGACGAGCGCGCGCTGCGTCATCTGGCGGCCACGCTCGTTGCGTTCGCCGAACAGGCGGATGTCTCGTCGCTGCACGTGCTGTTTCCAACCGATGCCGAAGCGAACGCGCTGACCGAACTCGGCATGATGCAGCGCGAAGGCGTGCAGTTTCACTGGCTCAACGACGGCTATCGCGACTTCGACGAATTTCTCTCGACGCTCGAGCAGAAAAAGCGCAAGAACATCCGCGCGGAGCGCCGCAAGGTGCGCGAGGCGGGCGTCACGTTCCGCCGCATGGTGGGCGAGGATATCTCCGACGCGGACTGGCGCTTCTTCAGCAAGTGCTATCGGCAAACGTATCGCGAACACTTCTCGAGCCCTTACCTGAACCTGGACTTCTTCCGCATGATCGGCGAATCGATGCCGGAGAACCTGATGATGGTGATCGCCGAAGCGGACGGCAAGCCGATCGCGAGCTCGCTCGTGGTGTACCAGCGCGACCGCCTGACCGGCGGCACGCTATACGGCCGCTACTGGGGCGCGCTCGAACATGTGCCGTGTCTGCACTTCGAGACCGCGTACTATCAGCCGCTCGAGTTCTGCATCGAAGCCGGGCTCGCGGTATTCGAAGGCGGCGCGCAGGGCGAGCACAAGATGGCGCGCGGCTTTATGCCGACCGTCACGCGCTCCGCGCACTGGCTCGCGCATCCGGCCTTCTCCGATGCGGTCGCGAACTTTCTCGACAACGAGAAGAACCATATTCACGCGTATGTCGACGAACTGCGCGAGCACAATCCGTTCAAGGACTGACACCCAAGGCGGGGACGACACCGTGACGCGCACGACGCCGTGGTTCCTTTATCTGATCGAATGCGATGACGGCAGTGTCTACACCGGCATTGCCGTCGATGTCGCCGCACGCTTCGACAAGCATCTGAGCGGCACGGGCGCGCGCTACACACGCTCGCGCAAGCCGCTGCGCGTGCTCGCATCGTTCGAACTCGCGGACCGCGCGAGCGCATCGCGTGCCGAGTATTGGGTGAAGCGTCTGCCGCCCGCCGGCAAACGCGCGCTCGCAGCCGGCGCGCGCTCGCTCGAATCGGTGCTGCCCGTGCCGGCTCCGGCGCCCGACGGCGAAGCCGACGCCGCATGAAAAAACCGCGCGGCCCTTGCGAGCGTGCGCGGTTTTGCTACCCCTACGGCGAAATGCTTTGAAGCTTGAACGCGCTGCCGCCAGCATGGCAGCAGTCGCAGTCGCCTTTACTTCTTGTAGTTCGCGGCGCCGTCGGTAATTTCCTTGTGCGCGGCATCGACGCCCGCCCACCCTTCGACCTTCACCCACTTGCCCTTTTCGAGCGCCTTGTACTGTTCAAAGAAATGCTTGATCTGATCTTTCAGATAGCCGGGCACGTCGTCGATCGATTTCATATGCGCGGTCATCGGGCAGATCTTGTCGTGCGGCACGGCGATCAGCTTTGCATCGACGCCGGATTCGTCGGTCATCTGCAGCATGCCGAGCGCGCGGGCGCGCACGACTGAGCCCGCGAGCAGCGGAAACGGCGTGATCACCAGCACGTCGACCGGGTCGCCATCGCCGGAGAGCGTCTGCGGAATGAAGCCGTAGTTCGCCGGATAACGCATGCCGGTGCCGATGAAACGGTCGACCACGAGCAAGCCCAGATCCTTGTCGGCTTCGTACTTCACCGGATCGCTTTGCGCGGGGATTTCGATGATGACGTTGAAGTCTTGCGGCAGATCCTTGCCGGGAGGAACATTGTTGAAGCTCATGGCTGCTCTCTGGTGAAATGAAAAACGGGACATGGCGCCCGGCACATCGACATGCACCGGCCTGCACCTGCGCCGGCACGCATCGACCGCCTTCGACGCGCATCGCGAGCCGCTCGCATCAGGCCGGGCGCCGCGGGACTGCGCCATTATAGCCAATCGGCCGCTGCCGCCTGCGTGCGTTCGGCGCGATAATCGCCGTATCGGCTGGCCGGTGCGTCGGGGTTGCGTGGCGATTGCGTGGCGATTGCGTTGTGATTGCGCCGCAGTTTCGTTGCGGTTTCGCCGCGGTTTCGTTTTTGCGCCGCTCGTTGCGCATCGGGCTGCGTTGCGATGCATCATCACGCAGTCGGCGTTCGCAATCGGGTCCCATTCGCCGTTGTTACTGCGGTCGTTACTGCGCTTCTTACCGCTGCGATCGCCGTTGCCGGAGCTCACGCCCGGCCAGCCGCTTCAAACGCCCGCACAAAAGCCGTTCCGCTCTACCCGTTTCGGGCACCATCGTCGTGCCGCCAATCATCTCTTTGCACAAGGAGCATGTATGGAAGAAGCGAAACACTTCATCGGCAATGAATGGTCCGCGCCGGCGGGCGGCGACACGTTCGCGGTGATCGATCCGTCGGACGGTCAGCCGTTCGCGCGTCTCGCGCGCGGCAACGCCGCCGATATCGACCAGGCGGTCGCCGCCGCGCGCCGCGCATTCGACGGCGCGTGGGGCGCCTTGAGCGCCGCCGAACGCGGCCGTCTGCTCTATCGCCTCGCGTTGCGGGTCGGCGCCTGCCACGAAGAGCTCGCGCAGCTCGAAGCGCGCGACACCGGCAAACCGCTGCGCCAGGCGCGCGCAGACGCCGCGGCCCTCGCCCGCTACTTCGAGTTCTACGCGGGCGCCGCCGACAAGCTGCACGGCGAAACGCTGCCGTACCAGTCCGGCTACACGGTGTTCACGATCCGCGAGCCGCATGGCGTGACCGGCCACATCGTGCCGTGGAACTACCCAATGCAGATTTTCGGCCGCAGCGCGGGCGCGGCGCTCGCCGCCGGCAACGCGTGCGTCGTCAAGCCGGCCGAGGACGCGTGCCTGTCAGTGCTGCGCGTCGCCGGACTGGCGGCCGAGGCGGGTCTGCCCGCGGGCGCGCTGAATATCGTGACCGGCTATGGACACGAGGCAGGAGCGGCACTCGCGCGGCATCCGGGCATCGACCACATCTCGTTTACCGGTTCGCCCGAAACCGGCAAGCTCGTCACGCAGATGGCCGCTGAAAACCATGTGCCGGTCACGCTCGAACTCGGCGGCAAGTCGCCGCAAATCGTGTTCGCCGATGCGGACTTCGACGCCGCGCTGCCGGCGCTCGTGTCCGCGATCGTGCAGAACGCAGGGCAAACATGCTCGGCCGGCAGCCGCGTGCTGATCGAGCGCGCCGCGTACGAACCGCTGCTCGACCGGCTCGCGAGCGCGTTCAGTGCGCTGCGCGTCGGACCGTCGCATGCGGATCCCGATTGCGGGCCGCTGATCAGCGCGAAGCAGCAGCAGCGCGTGTGGGACTTTCTGTCCGACGCGCAACACGACAACATCGCGATGGCGGCGCAAGGCCAGGTGATGCCCGAAGCACCGGAATCCGGCTTCTATCAGGCGCCGACGCTGCTGCGAGACGTGCCGCCGGGGCATCGGCTCGCGCGCGAGGAAGTGTTCGGCCCGGTGCTCGCCGCGCTGCCGTTCGCCGACGAGGACGACGCGCTGACGCTGGCGAACGGCACGCCATATGGGCTCGTCGCGGGTGTCTGGACGCGCGATGGCGCACGGCAATTGCGCGTCGCGCGGCGGCTGCGATCGGGTCAGGTGTTTATCAACAACTATGGCGCGGGGGGCGGCGTCGAGTTGCCGTTCGGCGGCGTCAAGCATTCGGGGCACGGGCGCGAGAAGGGCTTCGAAGCGCTATATGGGTTCACTGTCCTGAAGACGGTCGCGATCCGGCACGGTTGAGTGCGGGCAACCTGAGTGCGACAAACATAAGCAACACCGAACAGGCAACACCGCAGCACCACAAACAATATCGGAGACATCATGCGGCTGACAGGCAAAACCGCCGTCGTCACGGGCGCGGGCTCGGGCTTCGGCGAAGGCATTGCAAAAACGTACGCGCGCGAAGGCGCGAATATCGTCGTCAACGATCTGAACGGCGCCGCCGCCGAACGTGTCGCCAGCGAAATCGCGCTCGCGGGCGGCAAGGCGATTGCGGTGACCGGCGACATCACACGCGGCGACGACTGGCGAACGCTGCGCGAAGCGGCGCTCGAAGACTTCGGCAGCGTGCAGATCGTCGTCAACAACGCGGGCACCACGCATCGCAACAAACCGGTGCTCGAAGTCAGCGAGAGCGAATTCGACCGCGTGTATGCGGTGAACGTCAAAGGCCTCTACTGGAGCGTGCGCGAGTTCGTTCCGTATTTCCGCGAGCGCGGCGGCGGCGTGTTTATCAATATCGCGTCGACCGCCGGTATCCGGCCGCGGCCCGGACTCGTCTGGTACAACGGCAGCAAGGGCGCGGTGATCGTCGCGAGCAAATCGCTCGCGGTCGAACTCGGCGCGGACCGCATCCGCGTGAATTGCGTGAACCCGGTGATCGGCGAGACCGCGCTGCTGCCCGAATTCATGGGCGTGGACGATACGCCGGAAAACCGCGCCCGATTTCTCGCGACCATTCCGCTTGGCCGGTTCTCGACCCCGCAGGATGTCGCAAACGCGTGCCTGTATCTCGCGTCCGACGAGGCGGCGTTCATCACCGGCGTGTGTCTCGAAGTGGACGGCGGACGCTGCGTTTAAGGCGCGGTGCGTTGCGGCGCGCGGCATCGGCCGCGTTTTTCGTTGCGCCGTTTTCCATACAAGAACGACGAGACATCATGGCCAGTCCGGCCAATCCGCTGCACCCACCCAGGCGGGTTGTTGGCCGTCAGCGTGCCGACGTGGCTAGTGAGCCGATCGCGCAAAAAAGCCCGGCGGCCTCATCGAGGAACACCGGGCTGTGCGAATGCGGATCGTGCCTGAAACGGCGCCGCTCACACCACATTCATCGCGAGCGCGCTCTCGCGATAATGCTCGCTCGCCTTCGCCGCATCGCCCAACTGTTCGTGCAGGCGCGCGAGCGCGCGATGCGAACGGATTTTCAGCGGCTCGTTGTCGGCCAGCTTCAGCGCGGCTTCGAGGAACGCCTGCGCCTTGCCCCACAGTTGCTGATGCAGACACAACCGGCCGAGCGTGAACATCAGATCGGCGTCGTCCGGACGCTCCTTCTGCCATCCTTCGGCCTTCTGGATCAGCGGCAGTGCATCGCCGCCGCCCGCGGTATCCGGATAACGGCGCAACAGGCGCGCGTCCCAGTTCTGCGCGAGCCCCTCCTCGACGATCTTGCGCGCATCCTGCGGCCGGTTCAGCGTGACTAGCAGTTCCGCGGCGAGATCCGCAAGACGCGGCGAATGCCGCTCGGCGGGCGACAGCGAATTCCATAGCTCGAGCAGCGCGTCGGCATTGTGGCGCCGGTCGCGCAGCAGATTCTCCGCGGCCAGCTGGCGCAGCCGCACCGCGACCGCCGGATGAATCGCCTCGCGCTTTTCCAGCGTCTTCACGAGCTTCAGCACTTCGCCCCAGTTCTTCAACTGCTGCTGCGCGCGCAGCGCGATCTGCTGCGCGTGAATGCGCCGGCCGCCCTGCGATTGAATCTCGAGCAGCGCCGCAAGCGCGCCGTCCGCGTCGCGGCCGTCCGCGCGCATATCGGCGGTCGCCATCAGGCGCGCGTCCTGCCAGTCGGGCGCATCGATCTTCGCGAGCCATTCGTCGCGGCGCGCATATTCGTGCATCCGATGCGCGGCGTTGGCCGCGATCAGCCCGGCCGCGCCGCGGTTCGCGTCATGCGCGAGCGAATCGCGCGCCGCTTTCTCGGCACGCGAAAAACGCCCCGCGTACAGGTTGCCGATCGCATCGCGCAGCGCCGCTTGCGCCTTCACGACGCGCGAGCGCGCGCGATACGCGGCGACGCGCTGCGGCATGCGCCAGATATTGCGGATGATGCGCGTTGCCGCATAGAGCACGATAAACACGACCACCAGCGCGACGATAAACAGATTCAGCGAGATATCGACGCGATACGGCGGATAGACGAGCAGCACCTGCCCGGTGTCGAAGCGCCCGGCAAGCGCGAACACGACCGCGATCACGAACAGCAAGGCGAGCCACAGCAGTCCTCGAATCGCCATCGTCAACTCCGGCTACGGTATTGATGCACGGCTTGCAGGCTCGTGTCGAGGTTCGGCACCTCGACCGCGCCCGATGCGTTGTCGACGTCCTTCACGAGGTCGCGCACGGTCTGCGTGTTCTTCGACGACGCGTCGAAGTAATGCGCGAGCGCCGCATCGGCGGCGCGCAGATCCGAGCGCAGCGTCGTCTGGTTGCGCGCGAGCAGCGCGAGGCGCGCAGACAGGAGGCGCAGCTTCAGGTTCTCGCGCAGGAAGTAGCCCTGGTCGGGCGCGACCATCATCGCGTCCGCATTGTCGACGCGGCGCACCTGCACGAGGCTCGCGAGCTGCTGACCGATGCCGGATACGAAGCCCTGCCACCACACCCTCCAGCGCGGCTCGCCGGTTGCGGCCGCAACCTTTTCGGCGTCGGCCGGCGTGGACGCGTGCGGCGTCGCATGCGCGATCGGCGCCTCGCCGGCAAGCGGCAGGCTGTCGACCATTTCGATCGCGTTGTCGAGCTTGATCGCCAGGCCGCTCAGATCGGTGGACGGCGCGGCCTTCAGCTTGTCGATGTCCTGACCGATCGCCTTGCGCACCGCGAGCGCCTGCGGGCTATCCGATGCGGCAAGGCGCGTATCGGCGCTCTGCAGCGCGAAGAGGGCCAGTTGCGTGTTGCCGGTGAGCTGCAGCTGCTCGCTCGCGCTCGACAGCATCTGGCCGACTTCGGCCATCGTCCAGTCGTCGCGATTGCGCGCGAGATCCGCGTATTGCTGTTGCAGCGCCTGCTGCGCGTTCTGCGCGTCCGCCAGCTTGCCTTCGAGCTGCGACATCTGCGTATCGACCGCGCGCACGGTGGCGAGCGCCTGGTCGCTCTTCACGCGCAGTTCGGCGGTTTGCGCGTCGTTGATCTGCTGGCGCTTCGTCAATTCCTGATCGAGGCGGATCAGCTTGCGGTTCAGCGCAAGCCCGCCGGCCACCGCGGCGCACAGCACCACGACGATAACGAACCACAGCAATCCGGTCCCGCCGCGGCGACGCGGCTGCTGCGCCTCATAGGGCGTGAACGGCTGGTTCGGCGGCAGCGTCGGAGCGGCCGCCGGCGGCGAGGAAGAGTTCGTGGATGCGTTCGAATCAGTCATTCGTTGTTGAGCCGGGTTGGTCTGAACCGGTTGATCGGTGGGCGCGACGGCGGACAGCAACGCGCGGGCGATTCGCTCATCGCCCGCGCCGGACACCGTAATGCTATCAAAACCCAATCCCCGCGCGGTTTCCGCGATACGAGGATGCGGCGCGACGAACGGCGTGCGCTTCAATTGCGCGAGCTCGCCGGCGGTCAGATGATCGCGCGCAAGTTCGCTCAGATTGCGCACGCCCTCGGAGCTCGTGACGAGCCATACGTGCGGGTTGGCGTGCGCTCCGCCCGCGAGCAGCGTATGAATGCGTTCCCATGTGTCGACCGACGGCTCCGGCACGATGCGCCGGTACGCGGCGACCGCATCGACTTCGGCGCCCGCTTCGCGCAGGCGCTCCGCGAGCCATTCGCGGCCGCCGTCGCCGCGCACGATCAGCACGCGCTTGCCGTCGAGCGCATTCACGCCGAGCGTGGCTTCGAGCGCCGCATAGAGCCCTTCGGAATCGAAGCGCGCGCTGCCGTCGCCGTTGCCGTCGCTGGCGTCGCCGCTCTGCGTCGCCGGGCTGATCACCTGGTACGCGGGCGCCGCGACGCCGTGCCGCGCCAGCGCCGCGACACTGCCCGGACCGACTACGCCGACCGGCAGCGCATGCGGCCAGATCGACTTGAAGCGCGCAAACGCGTAGTCGATCGCGTTCGGCGACACGAACACGACCCATGCATAGTTCGCGAGCGCGGCCAACGCGGCGGTGAGCGGGCCATCGTCGGCCACGGGCGCGATGTCGATCAACGGGAAGTCGACGGTGGCCACGCCGGCTGCCTCAAGTTGCGCGGCCAAGGCCGCCGACTGGCCGGCCGGCCGCGTCAGCACCACGGTCGGATGGCGCGCGGTCCTGGTATCTCGAGCCGCGCGGCGGTCGTCGCGTTCAGGCGCCGCGCGTTGCGCGCCGCTTGCGCCGCCGCTTGCGCCGCCGGTGAACGACGCGTCGGGACGATGGTCGTGCGCGCCCGCCGCCATTACGCGTCCTCCGTGCCCGGACCGCACCTTGCGCGTCCGTTCGCAGGTCCGCCTGTGCGTCCTCTTGCAGGCCTACTTACACATCCGCATGAACGCCTGCTTGAGCGTCCCATCGCAGGTTCGATTGCGCAGCCCATCGACCGTCCGGTTGGGCGTCCGGTTGGGCGTCCCATTGCGCGTTCCACTATGCGCCGCTCGCGGAACCGTCCGCGGCAATCAGCGCCTGGACGATCTCGAGTGCGCCCTGGCTTTCGAGCTGGCTCGCCACCTCGCGGCCCAGTTCGATCGCGCGCTCGACTGTCGGCGCCGGCGATGAGCCTTGCGCATGCAGCACGCGCCGGCCATCCGGCGTCGCGACGAGCGCGCGCATATGCAGCGCGCCGTCGTGCCAGGTCGCATATGCGGCGAGCGGCACCTGGCAGCTGCCGCCCAGGGCGCGCGACACCGCCCGCTCCGCTTCGACCGCCGCCGCCGTATGCGCGTGATGCAGCGGCGCAAGCCATTGCGCGAGCTCGGTGCGATCCGCGCGAATCTCGATGCCGAGCGCGCCCTGCCCCGCGGCCGGCAGACTGTCGGCCGGATCGAGCAGCGCGCGGATGCGCTCGCCCAGACCCAGCCGCTTCAACCCCGCGGCCGCGAGAATGATCGCCGCGTAGTCGCCGCGGTCGAGCTTCGCGAGCCGCGTATCGAGATTGCCGCGCAACGGCTTCACGACGAGTTCCGGATAACGCGCGCGCAAACTGGCCTCGCGCCGCAGGCTCGAGGTGCCGACCACGCTGCCCGGCGGCAGCGCCGACAGGGTGTCGAAGTGGTTCGACACGAACGCATCGCGCGCGTCCTCGCGCTCGAGGATCGCGCTCAACGCGAAGCCCGGCGGCAATTCCATCGGCACGTCTTTCAGCGAATGCACGGCGAGGTCCGCGCGGCCGTCGGCGAGCGCGTTCTCGAGTTCCTTCACGAACAGGCCCTTGCCGCCGACCTTCGACAGCGTGCGGTCGAGAATCTGATCGCCGCGCGTCGTCATGCCGAGAATTTTGACGTCGCAGGATGGATATAATTTGTGCAACGCACACCGCACATGCTCGGCCTGCCACATCGCGAGGCGGCTTTCACGCGAGGCGATCACGAGCGTGCGAGGAGGTGTCGCTGAGAGCGTCTCGGAATTCATTGCTGAAGCGTCGAAAAGTAGAATGCGGGTGACATGCGATGAATGACGGGCATCGATAACAAACAATGTTAGCACGCGCTTCACGGTCCGCCGTCCGGGCCGCGCAGCGCGGCAAAGCGCATCACAACACGGAGGAGACGGCGCGCCGGCGCCCCACTGGCGACGCATCGAACAACATGAACCACGCAGCACACGCGATACCCGTGCACGGTCGTTCGCGCGCCCATCCGCAGCCTGCGCGATGATGCGGTGCGATGCGGCGCGCGGCAACGGGTGCGCGCCACCGCGCGGGAGCGGCCCCGATCGCGCGCGAGGCCCTGCAGGACACGCAGTTGCAATCCCTCTCTCTTAGACCCTGGCTTTCCAAGGAAACCCATCGTGACGTCTTCCGGATCGGCGCGCACCGCGCGCCGCAACACTGCATCGTTCGAACGCGGCGTGGATAGCGCCGTCAGCGCTAACGCACCCACCGCCGTCACCGCGGCGCCGGCCGCTCAGACTGCAGCGAGCAGCGGCGAGCCCAGCGCCGGCCGCACCACGCGGACCACCCAGGCCGCCCGCATCGAGAAGGCCGATCTGGCCGCGAGGCCCGTCAAGGCCCCGAAAAACGCCAGGACCGCCACGACCGCCAAAGCCGGCACGTCGGTCCAGGCGGGTCAGTCAGGCAAGGAAGCGCGCAAAACGGGCAAGACCCCGTCGAGCAACGCGCACGCCGGCAGCACGCACAAAGGCAAGCACGGCAAGGCAGCCGTCAACGGCAGCGCCGGCGCGGCACCGCTTGCCGATAGCCGCCGCGCGAAAACGGGGCGCGCCGCACGCGTCGGCACGCTCGACGTCGCGGCCTCCGGTGCGCTCGCCACGGCCACCGCCTCCGCGAGCGCTGCAGCCAAAGACGGCCGCACGCGCGAAGACAAGGACCAGCCGCTGTTCGAAGACATCCGCTATCTCGGCCGCCTGCTCGGCGACGTGGTGCGCGAGCAGGAAGGCGATGCGGTATTCGACGTCGTCGAAACGATCCGCCAGACCGCGGTGCGCTTTCGCCGCGAGGATGACAGCGCAGCCGCGCAGACGCTCGACAAGAAGCTGCGCGCGCTGAACCCCGCGCAGACGGTGAGCGTGGTGCGCGCATTCAGCTTCTTCTCGCATCTCGCGAACATCGCGGAAGACCGCCACCACAACCGGCGGCGGCGCATCCATGAGCTGGCCGGCTCGTCGCCGCAGCCGGGCACGGTCGCGCATGCGCTCGAGCGCCTCGACAAGGTGGGCGCCGCGCCGACGCCGGTGCTGCAGCAGTTTTTCGACGACGCGCTGATCGTGCCGGTGCTCACCGCGCACCCGACCGAAGTGCAGCGCAAGAGCATTCTCGATGCGCAGCACGATATCGCGCGGCTGCTCGCCGAGCGCGACCAGCCGCTGACCGCGCGCGAGCGCGCGCAAAACGACGCGCTGCTGCGCGCGCGCGTCACGTCGCTGTGGCAAACGCGGATGCTGCGCGACTCGCGGCTCACGGTGGCCGACGAAATCGAAAACGCGCTGTCGTATTACCGCGCGACGTTTCTCGCCGAAATTCCCGCGCTCTATGCGGACATCGAAGCGGCGCTCGCCGAGCATGGCCTCGCATCGCGCCTGCCGCCGTTTTTCCAGATGGGCAGCTGGATCGGCGGCGACCGCGACGGCAATCCGAACGTGACCGCCGAGACGCTCGAACTCGCGATCGCGCAGCAGGCCGCGGTGATCTTCGAGCACTACCTCGACGAGATCCACCAGCTCGGCGCCGAGCTCGCGGTGTCGTACCTGCTTGCCGGCAGCAGCGAGGCGCTCAAGGCGCTCGCCGACGCGTCGCCGGACCGCTCGCCGCACCGCGTCGACGAGCCGTACCGGCGCGCGCTGATCGGCGTCTACGCGCGGATGGCCGCGACCGCGCGCGAGCGTCTCGGCGACGGCGTGATCGCAACGCGACCCGCCGCGAACCGCGACGCGCAGCCGTACGCGGATGCCGACGAATTCGTGCGCGATCTGGACGTGCTGATCGAATCGCTGGCGCAGCACCATGGCGAATCGCTGGCGACGCCACGCCTGTCGCCGCTCGTGCGCGCGGCCGAAGTGTTCGGCTTCCATCTGGCGTCGATCGACCTGCGCCAGAGCTCCGACGTGCACGAAGCGGTGATCGCCGAACTGCTGCGTCGCGCGGGCGTCGTCGACGACTACGCGGCGCTGCCCGAAGCCGACAAGCTGCAGGTGCTGCTCGCGGAACTCGCACAGCCGCGCCTGTTGCGCTCGCCGTACGTCGAGTATTCGGATCTCGTGAAAAGCGAGCTCGGCGTACTCGAAGCGGCGCGCGTCACGCGCGAGAAGTTCGGCATGCGCGCGGTGCGCAACTACATCATCTCGCACACCGAGACGGTCAGCGACCTCGTCGAGGTGATGCTGCTGCAGAAGGAAACCGGGCTGCTGCAAGGACTGCTCGGCGCCGCGCACTATCCGGCGCGTGCGGGCCTGATGGTGATTCCGCTATTCGAGACGATCCCCGACCTGCGCAACGCGTCGCACATCATGCGCGACCTGATGGCGCTGCCGGGCATCGAGGCGATCATCGAGCATCAGGGCAACGAGCAGGAAGTGATGCTCGGCTACTCGGACAGCAACAAGGACGGCGGCTTCCTCACATCGAACTGGGAGCTGTACCGCGCGGAGCTCGCGCTGGTGTCGCTCTTCAACGAACGCGGCGTCACGCTGCGGCTCTTTCACGGCCGCGGCGGCACGGTCGGCCGCGGCGGCGGCCCGACCTATCAGGCGATCCTGTCGCAGCCGCCTGGCACCGTCGACGGGCAGATCCGGCTCACCGAGCAGGGCGAAGTGATCGCGAGCAAGTTCGGCAATCCGGAAATCGGCCGGCGCAACCTCGAGACGGTGGTCGCGGCGACGCTCGAAGCGTCGCTCGCGCCGCACGGCCATACGCCCGCGCAGTTGCCAGGCCCGTTGCCCGCGCAACTGCCGGTGTTCGAGGAGACCATGCAAAACCTGTCGGACGCGGCGATGCAAGCGTATCGTGCGCTCGTCTACGAGACGCCCGGCTTCGTCAGCTACTTCTTCGCGTCGACGCCGATTACCGAAATCGCCGAGCTCAACATCGGCAGCCGCCCCGCGTCGCGCAAGCTGCAGGACCCGAAAAACCGCAAGATCGAAGACCTGCGCGCGATTCCATGGGGCTTTTCGTGGGGTCAATGCCGCTTGCTGCTGACCGGCTGGTATGGGTTCGGCAGCGCGATCGGCGGCTGGCTCGACGCGTCGGCCAACGACGCCGAACGCACGCGCCGCCTGCAGCAGCTGCGCCAGATGTACAAGACCTGGCCGTTCTTCTCGAACCTGCTGTCGAACATGGACATGGTGCTCGCGAAGACCGACCTCGCGGTCGCGTCGCGCTACGCTCAGCTCGTCGAAGACAAGAAGCTGCGCAAGCACGTGTTCGAGCGGATCGTCGCGGAATGGGAGCGCACCTCGAAGGCGCTGTCGGAGATCACCGGCAGGAAGGAGCGGCTTGCCGATAACCCGCTGCTCGCGCGTTCGATCAAGAACCGCTTTCCGTATCTCGACCCGCTGAACCATCTGCAGGTCGAATTGCTGAAGCGGCACCGCGCGGGCGACAAGAATACGCGCTTGCGGCGCGGGATTCATTTGACGATCAACGGGATCGCGGCGGGATTGCGCAATACCGGTTGAGCGGCACGCGGTTGACGGCCGCTTCGTTGAACCGATGATGGCTTGCAGGGGCACGCGGTGCGGGGGGGTGCGCCGCGTGCCCTTTCTGGTTTGATGGCGTGGGATGGGTCGCACGTGTCAGTGCGCAGTCCGTGCGCCCGGTCAGCGCGTGTGGATGGTCCCCCGTGTGGTCCGTGTGTGCGTGCGTGTGCGCGGTCCACGCACGGTCCGTGCGCAGTCCCCGTGCGTACAGGTCAATGCGCTTCGATCATCAGCACATCGAGTTCGAACGACCCATCTTCCCGCACCGCGAAATACTGCCTGACTTCATCCGGCGCGCTCTCCCACAGCGAGCGGATCGCGCTCACGCGCAGCGGCGGCGTGCGCATCCGCGTGACCCACGCGTCGAATTCAAGCGGCAGCCGCCAGCGCTCGCTCACCTTCGCGTCGAAACCCGCGCGCCCGAAAAACGCGAGCCATTCGTCAGCCCGGTAATCGCGAATATGCGAGCCGTCGCGCAGCAGCTCCGCCGCCTGCACATGCGTATCGAGCAATGGATGGTCGACACCCGCGATATCGATGAACAGCGCCCGGCCGCCCGGCTTCAGCACTCGACGCGCTTCGACCAGCGCGCGCGGCACGTCGTGCCAGTGATGCGCGCTGAAGCGGCTGATCACCCAGTCGAACGAACCGTCGTCGAACGGCAAACTTTCCGCGGCGCCCTGCTTCGTCACGATATTGCCGAGACCGCGATCGATCGCCGCGGTCGCGACCGTCGCCAGCATCGGGCGCGCGAGATCGTACGCGACCACTTTCGCCGCATGCGGCGCGACCGCGAAGCTCGCGTGGCCCGCGCCGCAGCCCATATCGAGCACCGTCGCCCCCGGCGTCTTCGCGACCCGCGTCGCGAGCGTCTGCAGGTCCTTGCCGGTTGCATGCACGCGGCTCGTCAGATAGTTCGCGGCGGTCGAGCCGAATGCGTCGCTGACCTGGTCCCGATGTTTCATTGTTCGCTCCTTGTCCGCGCGAGGTCCTGGTAAGGTGGTCTGAGGGGTTATCGATGCGGCGCCGTACGTGGACGCCCGCGTCGTCGTTCGCATGCGCGGCCTGAATCGCTACAATAGAGCGCCGCCTGTACCAGTACAAGGCAAGCAACTATTCTGGTATCGCCAACACCCGTCTACCCATGACCGCGCCGTCCCATCCCGCCACGCCCGACGCTCCCCCGCCGCTCGATGCCACGCCCGCGCACGCGCTCGGCGAATTTATCCGCGCGCATCGCGAACGGCTGTCGCCGCTCGCGGTCGGCTTGCCGCCCGGCCCGCGCCGCCGAACGCCCGGGCTGCGCCGCGAGGAAGTCGCGCAACTGTGCGGCGTGAGTCCGACCTGGTACACGTGGATCGAGCAGGGCCGCCCGGTGTCCGCATCGGCTGACGCGCTCGCGCGAATTGCGGTCGCGTTGCAACTGTCGCGCGCCGAGCGTGCGTATCTGTTCGAGCTCGCCGCGCAGCGCGATCCCGCCGAGCCGGACACCGGCGGCGCCGACACGCCCGCGATGCTGCTGAAAACGGTGCAGGTCGTGCAATCGCCCGCGTATCTGCTCGACCGGCAATGGAACGCGATCGCATGGAACGCGCCGGCCGCCGACCTGTTCGTCGGCTGGCTCGATGGCGACAACGACCGCAATCTGCTGCGCTATACGTTCCTGTCGCCGGTCGGGCACGCGCTGATCGTCGACTGGGAATCGCGCGCGCGGCGCCTTGCCGCCGAATTCCGCGCCGATTCGATCCGGCATCTGAACGATGCGCCGACGCGCGCGCTAATCGACGCGCTGACTGCGCAAAGCGATGCGTTCGCGCAGTTCTGGGCCTCGCAGGACGTCGGCGAACGCGAAGGCGGCCGGCGCGAGTTCGAGCATCCGCGCGACGGACGCGTTGCGTACGATCAGATCACGTTCAAGCCCGCGCATCGAGAAGACCTGAAGCTCGTCGTGCTGGTGCGCGAGGGTTGACGGTGATCGGGCCGCCACCCCGCGCTGCAACGCCCCCCAAGGCGCCGCGATGCGCTACGCCGCCCGCGCTGTGATTGCCGCGCAAAATTTCTGCGCGCCGGATGCTAAAATCTGCTTCCTTTCTGCCCGGAAAGCAGAATTTCTGCCTGTCACGCAGAAAAAGTCGGCGCTCGCGAGCGCCCGGCGCACATGCCGTCCGCGTTCCTTCACCCGCCTCGTTCACCATTCGCGCCCTTAGATCATGACGTCCCAACTGCACAAAAAAGGCGAAGCCTGGTCGGCTCGCTTCTCGGAGCCGATGTCGGAGCTCGTCAAACGCTATACGTCGTCGGTATTCTTCGACAAGCGTCTTGCGTTCGTCGACATCGAAGGGTCGCTCGCCCACGCGTCGATGCTCGCCGCGCAGAACATCATCGGCGCCGACGACCTCGCCGCGATCCAGCGCGGCATGGCGCAGATCAAGGGCGAAATCGAGCGCGGCGAATTCGAATGGCAGCTCGACCTCGAAGACGTGCACCTGAATATCGAAGCGCGCCTCACCGCGCTGATCGGCGATGCGGGCAAGCGTCTGCATACGGGCCGCTCGCGCAACGACCAGGTCGCGACTGATATCCGCCTGTGGCTGCGCGGTGAAATCGACCGCATCGGCGGCCTGCTGAAGGACTTGCGCGGCGCGCTGATCGACCTCGCCGAACAGAACGCCGAAACCATCATGCCCGGCTTCACGCATTTGCAGGTCGCGCAGCCGGTCACGTTCGGGCATCACCTGCTCGCGTACGTGGAGATGTTCTCGCGCGACGCCGAGCGCATGCGCGACTGCCGCACGCGGGTGAACCGCCTGCCGCTCGGCGCGGCCGCGCTCGCGGGCACCAGCTATCCGATCGATCGCCACGCGGTCGCGCAGACGCTCGGCTTCGACGGCATCTGCGCGAACTCGCTCGATGCGGTGTCCGATCGCGACTTCGCAATCGAATTCACCGCGGCCGCGGCGCTCGTGATGACGCACGTGTCGCGCTTCTCCGAAGAGCTCGTGCTCTGGATGAGCCCGCGCGTCGGCTTTATCGATCTGGCGGACCGCTTCTGCACCGGCTCGTCGATCATGCCGCAGAAGAAGAACCCCGATGTGCCCGAGCTCGCGCGCGGCAAGACCGGCCGCGTCAACGGCCATCTGATGGCGCTGCTCACGCTGATGAAAGGCCAGCCGCTCGCGTACAACAAGGACAATCAGGAAGACAAGGAGCCGCTGTTCGATACCGTCGACACGGTCGCCGACACGCTGCGGATTTTCGCGGAGATGGTCGCGGGCATCGCAGTGAAGCCGCAGGCGATGCGCGCGGCGGCGCTGCAGGGCTTTTCGACCGCGACCGACCTCGCCGACTACCTGGTGAAGCGCGGGCTGCCGTTCCGCGATGCGCACGAAGCGGTCGCGCACGCGGTGCGCGTGTGCGTCGATCGCCACTGCGATCTCGCGGACCTCACGCTCGACGAAATGCGCGGCGAGCTGCCCAACGTCGCGCATCTGATCGGCGACGACGTGTTCGGCTATCTGACGCTCGAAGGCTCGGTTGCGAGCCGCAATCATCCGGGCGGCACCGCGCCGGAACAGGTGCGCGCGGCCGCGCAGGCGGCACGCGCGGCACTCGAGTAAGTCGCCCTCCCCGACCGTAGACCAGGCGCGCCGGCCGAACCGTTACGGGTTGCGGCCGGCGCGTCCATCCGGCTAACGGCGCGTCACCTGCTTCAGCTCACGAAAGAGACGGCGCCGAGATCGAGCCATACCTTGCTATCGCCGTCGGACTGCGTCGACGTGCAGGCCGGATCGCCCGGTTCGTCCGTCGCGTTGGCCCACCACTTCGCGCGATAGCGGTGCAGACCCTGCCCCTGGTAGTTATGCGTCACCTCCGAACCGCCAGGGTACGCCTGCGGCTTCCATGTTCCGCTATCGCCGCTCGGCTGCACGCTGACCGTGACCGCTGCCACCGATTGCGCGCCGTCTCCGCCATGTCCGGTGACGGTCAGTTGCACCGCGTAGTTCGTGGCCTGCCCGACGGTCGGCGCGGTCACGCTAACGACCGGCTGCGTCGCGCCGTCAAACGACAGTCCGGGTGCGGACCACTTGTACATCAGCGGTGCGGGACCAGTCGACGCGGCGCCCGACAGCGTAAGCGGCGCGCCGCTTTCAACGAGGGTGTCGCCCGTGATCACCGCCTTGACCGGCCCTTCCGGTGCGGGCGTCGCTTCGAGGTAGAACGCGGTACTCGAGTTCGCTTCGCCATCGCTCACACAGAGCTGGACCCAGTAATCGGTAGTCACGTCGACAGTCGGAACGACCGCTGACACAACCGGCTGCGTCGATCCATCGAACGGCAATTGCGGCGCGGACCACGCGTACGTCAGCGGGTCGCCGTCCGGATCGTACGACGCCGTGCCGGATAGCTCGAATGGCGTACCGGATGCGAGTTGCACGGTCACTCGCGCGACCGGTCCGTCGCTGCTTTTTGGTTTGACTGTCAGCGTGGCCGATTCGCTATCGCTTGCGCCGCGGTCGTCTTCGACGGTCAGTTGCACCGCGTACTGCGTGACCGCGCCGTTCGACGGCGCGACGCCCGTCACGCTGACCGTCGTCGCACCGTCGAACGGCAAACCCGGCGCCGACCACACATAGCTGAGCGAATCGCCATCCGGATCGCTCGAGCGCGAGCCGTCGTACTGCAGCGCGTCGCCCTCGAATGCTTCCACCGGGCCGTCGATCGCGGCAATCGGCGGCCGGTTCGCGCCCGCCACGTTGATGCCTTTGAAATAGAACGGCGCCATATCGACGACCTGATGCGCGATCGCATTGCCGAGGCCTTCGCGCGCGGCGTTCGCGAGCACGCCGTTGTCCATGTCGATGGTCCAGGTGAACAGCCCCGCGAGGCCGCGCTGCCTGACATACTCGCCTTTCGCCCTGACGGTGCGCGGCGTGTCGATCGAAACGAACAGCCGCGAGCCAGTGTTGTACAGGTAGTCGGCGTCGGCCACCTCGTCGGTATAGACGTCAAAGCCGTTCAGACCGCACTGGTGTTCGAGATCGACGTAGTTGTAGATCAGGTCGTACCACTCGGTCGCGCCGGATTCGAAGCTGCCGGTGGTCGTGCCCGACCCAGGATCGTAGGTGCCGGTCAGCGGCGACGCGTTCGAAATCGCGGCGTTGCGCGCGCTGCGGCTGTAGGCCGCATAGCCGAGCATCACGCGCCCGAGCGGCACGCCGATTTCGACCAGATAATCGATCGCCGCGTCGACGCTGAACTCGTCGGGATTGTCCGGATGGCTCGGGTGCAGGTTGGTGTGATGAGCGAGCGCCGGCGCCCACGGCGTGCCGAAAAAGTCGTAAGTCATCAGGTGCAGCATCGATACGCCGGCATCGAGCATCCCCTTCAGATCCGCCTTTTTCATTTTCTCCACGGCCGCCGATGCGGCAATATCGATCGTCACGTCCGCGCGCCCCGCGGCGGCCAACGCCTGCTTCAGTTCCCGCACGAGCGCCTGAAAATTCGGCGCGTCGCTGTCGGAATACGTGTTGCCGGTATTGCCCGGTGCGCCCGGATACTCCCAGTCCAGATCGACGGAGCGGAACATCGGGAAACGCCTGAAAATGTCAACGATGCTCGCAATCAGCGTCTTGCGACGGGCCGCCGACGCGACAACCCAGTGAAACGCCTCGCTCATCGTCCATCCGCCGATGCTGAACGACAGGATCAGGTCAGGGTTCTTCTGCTGCAGCTGACGCAAGCCGCCGAGCACGCCTTGCGCCGTCTGCTGGTTGAACAGCGCCTTGTAGTCCGCGGTGGCGGCCGTATCGAAGCCGCAATTGCGATGTGACGAGACGTCGCCCCATGCGTCGATAAAACTCGCCTCATCGGTTTTGCGGCCGAAATCCCGCGCGGCCTGATCGATGGTTTGCTTTTTTTCACCTTTGTCGCCGACGATGCCGGCAAAACCGAGCACGAGCTTGTCGTATGCGCTCGCATCGAGCCGCATCAGGTCGATCCCCCGTCCGCAATCGCTATCGCCGTAGCTGCCGTCATAACGGCCGTCGTACTGCGACCAGTCGGTGTAATAGCCGAGCACCTGATAAGCGTTCGACTCGTAGCCGTTATAGACACGTTTCGCAACACGGCCTGACGTATAGCTGAATGCTTCGACTTCGCTGTCCGGCCTGAAGCCGTTCATCTGATACTTCTTTTCCGTGGCGCCCCTTGCTCCGTATTTGTCGCCCGGATCGCCGTCATATACCAGTTCGCTATCTTGACGCTTTACGTTGTTTGACGCGGCTCGACTGCCGCGATGGATTGCGTGCCTCATCATATGACTCCATTCGTGAATGGGATGTCGCGGCGGCCGGCGCTGCATGGCCGATGCGACACGTCATCGTCGAGTGACGCGAGTTCGCGGGAAATGGAACAACGATAGGAAAAGCCAGGTCTGATCGTCTATGTCGTCGACATATTCGAGATAATTCGGATGTCGAATCGATGCGCCCTCCCTTCATCGCTGCATTCATGCGCTTGCCAGGCGCGACCGGAGCCGTTCATGACCGACGACACCCACATCGTTCGCTTCGACTGGAATCGCGATCGCGTGATGCGCGGCAAGCTCGCTGCGCGCATATCGGGACAGGAAAAGGCGCTGCTGCGCGTGATCGTGGAGCGCGCCGGCGCGCTATGTGCGCGGGAACAGCTCATGAATACGATCTGGGCCGGCCGCGTAGCTTACGTGGACGAACTTTATCTGACGCAGTTGATATACAGGCTGCGCAAGAGCTTGCGACCGCTCGGTCTGGCCGGCGCCATCGTGACGGTGCCGCGCGCCGGCTACCGCTTCGTCGCGGATGGCCTGCAATGCGAATACGTTGAATGCGCGACCGATTCGCAGCCGCAGCCTCAGTTGCCTCGCCGCGTCGCGCTCGGGTGGGTCGCGCGAATCCGTGTTGCGTGGCGCGCACTCAGACGAACGCGCGAAGACGCCAACGCGGAATCGGAGCGGCTGCCCGTTGTCGAAGTCGAATCCGATCGCGTGAGCTGTGACGGCGTGACGGTCTGCCTGACCGCTCTCGAACAGGTGTTGCTTGCCGCGCTCATCGAATTTCCCGGCGCCACGCTCGATCGGGAAGCGCTCATCGCGCGAATCTGGGGCAAAGGCTCGCCTGTCGATGCGAGCCGGCTGATCAAACTCGTGTCACGCCTGCGCCGCTCGCTGCAGCCGCTGGGCCTCGATCGACGGTTGACCTACGTGCCGTCCCGCGGATACCGGTTCCATTGCGAAACATTGGGCCGCGCAGGCAGCGCGGCGGTTTCCGACGCACGGCAGCCATTACACGCGGATTCGAACCAGACGCAATCTCGCATCGCCGCGCACGTGCAACCACGGGTCTCGGTTTCTCTAGCATGCGAACCGCCGCACACGACAGACGGTTAATCGTTCCCCGCCGTCTCCGCCAACTTCTTCAGCGTCGCCACGCGCGCGCCGATCAGATCGATGCGTGCCCGCGCGTCGCCGAGCGGCGCGGTCGCATCGCGATACGCGAGCCACGTCTGTTGCGCGCGCCACAGCACGGGCCACGCGCGCTGCGGCATCTTGTTCACGAGCCGCCGATAGTACTGGGTGACGTCCGCACTCGCGTGCACGCATTGCGGATCGGCTGAACACGCGCGCAGCGGCGGCGGCGCATCAGGGCCACCCGTCTTCGCGACGGCGCTGCGCAGCGCCAGTGCGCGATCGCGCACCGGCTGCAAGCGCAAATCGCCTTCGGACAGCTGATAACGCGTGCCGTGCGTGGTCGCGGTGACCGCCGCCAGCGCCTGCGTTTCCGCGTCACGCCAGGCTTTCCACGCCTGCTCGCTCGCCTGCCAGCGCTTGCGCTGCGCGGGCGGCGCCTTCGCGAGCAGCTTCTGGAACGATTGATCGCTCGACACCTGCCACGCAAGCCGCGCGGTGTCCATGCATTGCAATTGCCCTGCCGTCGACGACATATCCGCACGCGCAAGGCACGTGCGCATCGCCGCATCGATCGGATCGGCCGCGGCCACTTCCGCGCGCACCGTCGCCGGCGCCCCCGCCAGCATCAGCACCGCCGCTGCCGCCGTCACTCCCGTCAGCACGCGCAGGACGGCCGCCGCTGTCAAACCTTTCACCATCCGTTCACCACCCTCAGTCGCGCACGCAATCGACGAAATATTCGATGCGGCCGTTGATCACTTCGCCGACAAGCCCATGGATATCGGTATGGAAGCCCGGGAAGCGCTCGTTGAACTCACGCGCGAACTGCAGATAGCGGACGATGGTCCGGTTGAACCGCTCGCCCGGAATCAGCAGCGGGATGCCCGGCGGATACGGCGTCAGCAGGATCGACGTGACGCGGCCTTCGAGCTCGTCGATCGGCACGCGGTCGATCTCGCGGTGCGCGAGCTTCGCGAACGCGTCGGACGGCTTCATCGCCGGCTCCATGCTCGACAGGTACATCTCGGTGGTCAGACGCGCGATATCGTTCGCGCGATACACGCTATGAATCTGCTCGCACAGATCGCGCAGGCCGATCCGCTCGTACGCCGGATGCTGCGCGACGAACTCCGGCAGCACGCGCCACAGCGGCTGGTTGTTGTCGTAGTCGTCCTTGAACTGCTGCAGTTCGGTGACCATCGAGTTCCAGCGGCCCTTCGTGATGCCGATCGTGAACATGATGAAGAACGAGTACAGCCCGGTCTTTTCGACGATGATGCCGTGCTCGGCCAGATACTTCGTGACGATCGCAGCCGGAATGCCGGTTTCGCCGAACTCGCCGTCGACGTCGAGCCCCGGCGTGATGATGGTCGCCTTGATCGGATCGAGCATGTTGAAGCCTTCGGCGAGCGCGCCGAAGCCATGCCAGTGATCGTTCGGCCGCAGCATCCAGTCGTCGCGCGAGCCGATGCCCTCTTCGGCGAGTTCCTCGGGGCCCCACACCTTGAAGAACCAGTCGGCGCCGAATTCATCGTCGACCTTGCGCATCGCGCGGCGGAAGTCGAGCGCTTCGGCAATCGATTCCTCGACGAGCGCGGTGCCGCCCGGCGGCTCCATCATCGCGGCCGCGACGTCGCACGACGCGATGATCGCGTACTGCGGGCTCGTCGACGTGTGCATCAGATACGCCTCGTTGAAGCGATGGCGGTCGAACGTGCTGTTCTCCGAGTCCTGCACGAGAATCTGCGAGGCCTGCGAGATGCCGGCGAGCAGCTTGTGCGTGGAGTGCGTCGCGAACACCAGCGCGCCGGTGCGCGGCCGGCCCGCGCCGATCGCGTGCATGTCCTGGTAGAACGAATGGAACTCCGCGTGCGGCAGCCACGCTTCGTCGAAATGCAGCGTGTCGAGCAGATCGCCGAGCAGGTCCTTGATCATTTCAACGTTGTAGATCACGCCGTCGTACGTGCTTTGCGTGATGGTTAAAATGCGCGGCTTCAGCTTCGGATTTTTCGCGAGCGCCTCGCGTGCGAACGGATTCGCTTCGATCTTCTTGCGGATATTCTCCGGCTTGAATTCGTCGCGCGGAATCGGGCCGATGATGCCGAAGTGATTGCGCGTCGGCGTGAGAAACACCGGTATCGCGCCGGTCATCGTGATGGCGTGCAGAATCGATTTATGGCAGTTGCGATCGACCAGCACGATATCGCCCGGCGCGACCGTCGCGTGCCAGACAATCTTGTTCGACGTCGACGTGCCGTTGGTCACGAAAAACAGATGGTCGGCGCTGAAGATGCGCGCCGCGTTGCGCTCCGATGCGGCGACCGGGCCGGTGTGATCGAGCAGCTGGCCGAGTTCGTCGACCGCGTTGCAGACGTCCGCACGCAGCATGTTCTCGCCGAAGAACTGGTGGAACATCTGGCCGAGCGGGTTCTTCAGGAACGCGACGCCGCCCGAGTGGCCCGGGCAGTGCCACGAATACGAACCTTCTTCGGCGTACTGCACGAGCTCCTTGAAGAACGGCGGCGCGAGCGAATCGAGATACACCTTCGCTTCGCGGATGATATGCCGCGCGACGAACTCCGGCGTGTCCTCGAACATGTGAATGAAGCCGTGCAGCTCACGCAGGATATCGTTGGGCAGGTGACGCGACGTGCGCGTCTCGCCGTACAGGAAGATCGGGATATCCGCATTGCGCTTTCTCACCGCGGCGACGAATGCGCGCAGATCGATGATCGCGGGGGCGAGTTCCGGCGCGTCGCTGTCGGCCGCTTTTTTCTCGACGTACGGCAGCAGCTCGTCGTCGTCGATCGACAGGATGAAGCACGACGCGCGGCTCGACTGCTGTGCGAACGAAGTCAGATCGCCATAGCTCGTCAACCCGAGCACTTCCGCGCCTTCTTTCTCGATCGCTTCGGCAAGCGCCCGGATGCCGGAACCCGAGATATTCTCGGAGCGGAAATCTTCGTCGATGATGACGACGGGAAAACGAAACTTCATGGGGCGATTCTCCAAAAAGAACGACCGCTGCCGGTCAATGTGTTAGCAGCGGTCCCCGTATGCGGTTGAGTCAACGCGCCTTGGCAGGCTTTCGGCGTCACGTTTTCGGCAACGTCACGCCGTGCTGACCCTGGTATTTGCCGCCGCGATCCGCGTACGACACGTCACAAATTTCGTCGCTTTCGAAGAACAGCACCTGGGCGACGCCTTCGTTCGCGTAGATTTTGGCAGGCAAAGGTGTCGTATTTGAGAATTCCAGCGTCACATGCCCTTCCCACTCCGGCTCGAACGGCGTCACGTTGACGATGATCCCGCAGCGCGCATACGTGGACTTGCCCAGACACACCGTCAGCACGCTGCGCGGAATCCGGAAGTACTCGACGGTGCGCGCGAGCGCAAACGAATTCGGCGGGATGATGCAGACGTCGCCCTTGAAATCGACAAACGACTTCTCGTCGAAGTTCTTCGGATCGACGATCGTCGAGTTGATGTTGGTGAAAATCTTGAATTCGTCCGCGCAGCGAATATCGTAGCCGTAGCTCGACGTGCCGTAGCTGACGATCTTGCGGCCGTCCTCGGACGCGCGGACTTGCGACGGCTCGAACGGCTCGATCATCTTGTGCGCGGCGGCCATGCGCCGGATCCATTTGTCGGATTTGATGCTCATAGGTGGACGCTGACGTGACGGTGGAATCGGATGAACGCCGCGCTTCAGACCCCGGCGGCGCTGAAGACGACCGGTCGCGGACGGCCGGTCGCGGGCGAAAGGCGCTTATTTTACGCGAAGGGCGTCGGGGTGCTCCAGCAGCGCGTCAAGCGCGCTCGGCGGGGAGTGGGCGAGCGGCGTTTCGCGGGGTCCGGCGGAGTGTGAGGGACAGACACAGCGGGCTTCGAAACCGTGCCTGCGTGTGAACCAACGGCGGTAAAGCGACGGCGGTGAACCAACCGCGGTGAGGTCAACCACGGAAATCGACCGCGCGGACCGTTGCGCGGTCGGCCGCGCAGTTATTGCGTCCGGATCAGCCCGCACGCGATGGCCGGGCCGGCGCCGTGCTGCGGGTACGCGTAAGGGTCGGTCGCGTCGTGATGCAGCAGCACCGAGCGCTGCAGCACCGAGCGCACGCCGTCGAGCGACACGTCCGGCGCGACGACAAAGCCGGCCGCCACCCCGGTGCTGTCCGCGTGGATGTTGCCGAGGTCGCCCTCGACGCGCGCACCGCTCCTGAGCCGGTCCGCGCCCGGCGAAAACACCGCGCCGGCGCTCGAACCGTCCGCCGCGTTGCAGTCGCCGCGCTCGTGCACCTGCAATGCGTGGTCGCTGCTCGGCGGCAGGCCGGTCAGGTTGTATGTGACCTGGACTCCGTCCGAGCGCTCGATGAACGTGACGGTGCCGCGCGCCTGGTTGCCGAGCGTCGGCTGCAACTGCGCGACCGCGCGCTTTTCCTGCGGTCTCAGGAAAGACGTGCAGCCCGCAAGCAGCACGCCGCTGGCAGCCATGACGATAAGCGTGATGAAGGCTTGCATCGCACGGCCGTCGTTTCGTTTTCTCATGCGATCCTCTTGTCGGGCGCCGGCCACCCCTGCAGCCGTCGTGCCGGACCTGGCGAAGCCGACATGATACCGCGAGCCGACCCGTACCACGCCGTGCCGCGGCTCTATCCCAGGCGGCGCAGCGCGTGCCGGGCGCAACGCGCACCGCTCAGGTGTTTTGCACGACGATGGTCGGAAACTTCGACGACATATCGCGCGCGCGGTCGGCGATATGAATCGCGACCTTGCGCGCGATGGTGCGGTAGATCTCCGCGACGCGTCCGTCCGGTTCGGCGACCACCGTCGGCTTGCCGGAATCGGTCTGCTCGCGGATCGCGATGTCGAGCGGCAGGCTGCCGAGCACGTCGACGCCATACTCCTTCGCCATCCGCTCGCCGCCGCCGGAACCGAAAATATGTTCTTCATGGCCGCACTGCGAGCAGATGTGGGTGGCCATATTTTCGACGATGCCGAGAATCGGAATACCCACCTTCTCGAACATCTTGAGGCCCTTCTTCGCGTCGAGCAGCGCAATGTCCTGCGGCGTCGTGACGATTACCGCGCCCGTCACCGGCACGCGCTGCGACAGCGTCAGCTGAATATCGCCGGTGCCCGGCGGCATATCGACGATCAGGTAGTCGAGTTCGTGCCAGGTGGTCTGGCGCAGCAGCTGTTCGAGCGCGGAGGTGGCCATCGGGCCGCGCCAGACCATCGGATTGTCCTGCTCGATCAGAAAGCCGATCGAGTTCGCCTGCATGCCGTAGCCGGTCATCGGATGCATCGACTGGCCGTCGGGCGATTCGGGGCGGCCGGTGATGCCGAGCATCATCGGCAACGACGGGCCGTAGATATCCGCGTCGAGGATGCCGACCGACGCGCCTTCGCTCGCCAGCGCGAGCGCGAGATTCACCGCGGTCGTGCTCTTGCCGACGCCGCCCTTGCCCGACGCGACCGCGACGATGTTCTTCACGTTCGGCAGCAATTTCACGCCGCGCTGCACAGTGTGCGCGGCGATGTCCTGCGACACCTGCACGTTCGCGGCGGCCACGCCCGGCACCGCGGCAAGCGCGCCGGCGACGAGCGCGCGGAGCGCGTCGAACTGACGCGTGGCCGGATAGCCAAGCACCACATCGACGCTGACCGTGGCACCATCGACCTTGATGTTCCTGAAGTTCTTCGCGGCGGCGAATGGGCGGCCGGTATTGGGGTCGGCGATGGCCGCGAGGGCGGCATCCACCTGGGCCCGATCGATACTCATTGAAACTCCGTGGGAACGCTGGGCGCGCGGCGAAATCGAAATTTCGCCCGCGGCCGGAATTGAAAGAAATTGTTATCCAGGATTGCGTAAAACCGGCCCCGCAGGCACGCTTGCCGCGCAACCAGCAATAGGGCCGAATCGCTGGTGCTTCAATCGTCATTGTAGTGGCTGGTACCCGGGCATGCCGGAAGACCCTTTTCGGGTGTCAGTCCGGTGGGTCCGTGGCGGAATGCGCATCCCGCTGCCGCCCGCCAGCCATCCGTCGTTGCCGGCTTGTTTGACTCATCCATAGGATCTGAAAATGAACGCAAAAATCATGACTCGCCTCTCGGTAATCGCCATCGCGGGCGCGCTCGTCACCGGCTGCGCCACGCAGCAAGGCACTAACACGGCAGTCGGCACCGGCGTCGGTGCGGGCACGGGCGCCGCGCTCGGCGCGATCTTCGGCGGCGGCAAGGGCGCGGCGATCGGCGCGGGCGTCGGCGCGGCGGTCGGCGGCATCACCGGCTACAACTGGGAAAAGATTCACAACAAGCTGTCCGGCGCGACGAAGGGCACGGGCACGCAGATCACCGAGCAGCCGGACGGCTCGCTCAAGCTGAACATCCCGAGCTCGGTCACGTTCGATACGAACAGCTACGCGATCAAGCCGTCGTTCCAGCCGGTGCTCGCCCAGGTTGCGCAAACGCTGAACCAGAACCCGGAAGTCATCGCGCAGGTGGTCGGCCATACGGATAGCACCGGTCAGGCGGCTTACAACCAGACGCTGTCGGTGAACCGCGCGCAGAGCGTGACCAGCTACCTCGCCACGCAAGGCGTGGCGCCGCAGCGCCTGTCGGCGACCGGCATGGGCGCGAGCCAGCCGATCGCGGATAACAACACGGAAGCGGGCCGCGCGGAGAATCGCCGCGTCGAGATCTATCTGCGGGCGACCGCGCAGCCGGGCCAGCAGCGCACGCAGTAAGCGGGGCGCCGGCGGGGGTAGAGGCGCGGGTTAAGGAGGATCAGGGCGGGCGCGCTAAGGCGAGCGCGTTAAGGCGGGTTACCAGGCAGTTCGACGCGTCGAGCGGTTCAATGGGGCTCGATGTGAGGGGCTGGCCGAACTGTGCATCGGGTGGCGACACGCGCTACGCTCATTTGCGCGGCCCACCGGCGCCGCGAAAGCAGCCCGGGAGGCCGGCCGCCGCCGGCCGTCCACCCCGCCTGGCAAGCCCGACTGAAGGGTTCGTCTAAGGCGAACGAAAAAATTTCGAACTCTTCCGGCGATGCGTTGTCTCTATTTACGGTACGTGTGCGGTTCGTCCGCCGCGTCACCATTCTCCTCTTGTCGTTGTTGCTCCGGGGCCCATTAGCCCCGGTTTTTTTTGGTGCCTCCGCCGCAGCCGGATCCGCAGCCTGGCCCATTTCCGCACGCCTCCCCCGGTCGTGCCGGACCCCGACACAGTCACGCTGTCTGCTCCGCAAGCCGGCGACATTACGTCACAGCGCGTCACGGCGGACGTCCTGTGTTCAGCCGGCGCGCGCCACGACCGCCAGCGCACGTCCCGCTTTGCGTCCAATCTCACATCCCGCTTCACATTCCACTTCACATCCCGCTTCGCGCCCTACTTCGCCAACCGTCTGAGGCTCGCGCGCGCCCGCGCCTGGCTCAACTGCTTGAACACGCTGTTCTCGTGCGGATCGCCGTAGTGAAAGAGCGCCGTGCTGCGGATGCTGGTCGGCAGGCACGCCTCGTTCGCGTGCAGCGAGCGCATCCCCCAGAAGAAATAGATGTTGCCGGGCTCGAGCGGCACCGGTTTCGCACCGAGCCAGCGCTGCACGGTCGGCGAGCGCCACAGCCGGCACGCGGCCCCGCTCTCGACCACGGCTTTCTCGAGAATATTGACCGCCGCCGGCCCGCGCACGTTGCGCATATTCGGGTACATCACCAGATGCCCGCGCGGCTCGTCCGGCCGGTTCGGAATCAGGATCGGAACGAGCGCGGTGACGATATACGAGTCGTAATGGAAGCGGTTCGCGTGGCGCAGTCCGTGCGTGCCGGCCAGCACGCGCAGCACCGGCAGAATGCGCTGGCTCGGCGGCTCGCCGTGCATCGCGCGCTGATAAAGGCCGTCGAGCACCATATGAAAGCCGCGCGCGCTGAAAATCGCGTTCAGCGGGCTGTGCCCGATCCAGTCCTGGCCGCCGAGGCCAAAATACTGGCCGCCGCGCTTGTCGAGTTCATGCGTGATGTACTCGCGCGTCGGCATGAGCACCGAATCCGGCACCACGTTATGCAGGACGCCGAACCCCTTCTGGTTGATCGACACGTACAGATTCTCGACGTCCGTCATATCGACGGATGCCAGCAACTCGTGGTCGAGCGGCTGATTGGCCATCATTCTTCACTCCTTCATTCTCGGACAACGCGACGCTCGCGCAGCGGCTGTCACACGCGGTGACCGGCTGACCGTGGCGCGCGGCGGCCAGCAACGGCACATGGCCGCCGCTAGCCACTGGCTTGCCGTGGCTCGCCGTGGGTTGCCGTGGGTTGCGATACGTTGCGTTATGCTGCGGTGGACGACGACGGACTGATGCGGGCTGCGTAAGAACAGTAAGGTGGCGTATCGAGGCCACTCTGTGCGCTTGCCAACCAAGTGGCGGGAAGAGCCGCATGGCGGGCGGAATAAAGCGGCCTTGCGCACGTTGCAGCCAGCGCCTGTCCGATTGCGACAGACGCGCGATCCTCCGTTCAGGGACAGGCTGGTAAAATCGGTCGAATCAAGCTGGTGCTGTCCTCGACCGCACCCCCACCTCTCCGCAGGCCAAAAAAATCCGTATGTCAGCATCCGCCCCCGACCTCCACGCAGCCGGCACGCCGCCGGGCCGCCGCCAGATTTTCGTTACGTCCGCGCTGCCGTACGCGAACGGCCAGATCCATATCGGCCACCTGGTCGAATACATTCAGACGGACATCTGGGTCCGCACGCTGCGCATGCATGGGCATGAGATCTACTACGTCGGCGCCGACGACACGCACGGCACGCCGATCATGCTGAAGGCGGAACAGGAAGGCATCACGCCGCAGCAGCTGATCGCGCGCGTCTGGCAGGAGCACACGCGCGACTTCAACCACTTCGGCATTTCGTTCGACCACTACTACACGACCGATTCCGAAGAGAACCGCGTGCTGTCGGAGAAGATCTATGTCGCGCTGCGCGACGCCGGGCTGATCGACGCGCGCGAGATCGAACAGGCGTACGACCCGGTCAAGGAAATGTTTCTGCCGGACCGCTTCATCAAGGGCGAATGCCCGAAGTGCGGCGCGAAAGACCAGTACGGCGACAGTTGCGAAGTGTGCGGCTCGACCTACTCGCCGACCGACCTGATCAACCCGTACTCGGTCGTGTCGGGTGCGACGCCGGTGCGCAGAAAATCGACGCACTACTTCTTCCGCCTGTCCGATCCGCGCTGCGAGACCTTCCTGCGCGGCTGGGTCGGCGGGCTCGCGCAGCCGGAAGCGACCAACAAGATGCGCGAGTGGCTCGGCGCGAGCGGCGAAGCGAAACTCGCCGACTGGGATATCTCGCGCGACGCGCCGTACTTCGGCTTCGAAATTCCGGACGCGCCGGGCAAGTACTTCTACGTGTGGCTCGATGCGCCGGTCGGTTACTACGCGAGCTTCAAGAACCTGTGCGAGAAGCGCGGCATCGACTTCGATGCGTGGATTCGCAAGGGCTCGAGCGCCGAGCAGTACCACTTTATCGGCAAGGACATCCTGTACTTTCATACGCTCTTCTGGCCCGCGATGCTCGAGTTCTCGGGCCACCGCACGCCGACCAATGTGTTTGCGCACGGCTTCCTGACGGTCGACGGCGCGAAGATGTCGAAGTCGCGCGGCACGTTCATCACCGCGAACAGCTACATCGAAGCGGGCATGAACCCCGAGTGGCTGCGCTACTACTTCGCGGCGAAGCTGAACGGCACGATGGAAGACATCGACCTGAATCTCGACGACTTCCAGGCGCGCGTGAACAGCGATCTGGTCGGCAAGTACGTGAATATCGCGAGCCGCGCGGCGGGCTTCCTGCTCAAGCGCTTCGACGGCCGCGTGCAGGACAGCGCAATGCATCATCCGCTGCTCGGCGCATTGCGCACGGCGCTGCCGCAGATCGCCGCGCACTACGAGTCACGCGACTACGGCCGCGCGTTGCGCCAGACCATGGAACTCGCCGATGCGGTGAACGGCTACGTCGATACCGCGAAGCCGTGGGATCAGGCGAAAGACCCGGCCAACAGTGTCGCGCTGCACGAGACGTGCAGCGTCAGCCTCGAGGCGTTCCGGCTGCTGTCGCTTGCGTTGAAGCCGGTGCTGCCGAAGGTCGTCGAGGCGGCGGAAGCGTTCCTCGGCATCGAGCCGCTCGTGTGGGCGGATGCGCAGCGGCCGCTCGCGTCGGATCGTCCGATCAATGCGTATAAACATCTGATGACGCGTGTCGACCCGAAGCAGATCGATGCGCTGCTCGAAGCGAACCGCGCGTCGCTGCAGCCGTCGGCCTCGGCTGACGGCGCAACGGCGACCGCGCAGGGCGCCGCAGGCAAAGCGGGCGAGGCCGCCAAAGCCGTTGCGAACGGCAAGGACGGCAAGGACGAGGAAGCGCCGATCATCTCGATCGACGACTTCGCGAAAATCGACCTGCGCATCGCGAAGATCGTCGACTGCAAGGCCGTCGAGGGCTCGGACAAGCTGCTGCAATTGACGCTCGACGTCGGCGAGGAAAAGACGCGCAATGTGTTTTCGGGCATCAAGTCCGCGTACCGGCCGGAACAGCTGGTCGGCAAGCTGACCGTGATGGTCGCGAACCTCGCGCCGCGCAAGATGAAGTTCGGGCTGTCCGAAGGCATGGTGCTCGCGGCATCGGCGGCCGATGAAAAGGCCGAACCGGGCATTTACGTGCTCGAACCGGATAGCGGTGCGAAGCCGGGCATGCGGGTGAAGTGATGCGACTCGGGGCGTAGAGCCGCCGCCCCGCCCAGGTCTACGCAGCGCTCGCGAAGCAGCGCATACGAAGCAGCGCATACGAAGCAGCGCAAAATCGAAAAAGCACGCTTGCGAGCGTGCTTTTTCTTTGCCGGATCGAGAACCGTAATCGCCGAACCGCGCGACCGCGGTTCGCGCGATCACCACGGCCAGCGATCAAACCGCCGCGTATAAAGCAGATCCATCCCCTGGAACGTGCCGCCGTACGCGGCGACCGACCAGTAACGCGTGAGGTTCAGCGTCGCCTTGATCGCGTTGCTCGCCGACTGCAAGCCCTGCTCATAGCCGACCACGAAACGCTCGTTGATCGCCTTCGACACCATCACGACCTGCGGGTCGGTCAGCCCGACTTCGCTGCGTCCGATCGAAAACTCGTCGAGCCCGAAGGTCTGCGCAATCCGCTTGCCGCTCGCGCTGCCGAGCAACGCGAGCGCGGTCGTCATCGTGCTCTGCTGGCCGAGGTTGTTGCCCTGGTCGGTGCCGTGGCCGAACAGCAGCCACGACAGCTTTTCGTTGTCCGGCACACTGGGCTCCGACACGAGCTTCGCGACCGGCGACTGGATCGTGCCGGTCACCTGCACGCCCGCCTCCACTTCCTGATTGCGGCGCATCGCCAGAATATTGATGCCTGGGTTCGCGACCGGCCCGTTGAACGTGAAGTAGCCGTTCTCGATCGCCAGCTTGCGGCCGAACGCGGTGTAGCTCGAACCTTCGCTCACGCGCACGTCGCCGACCGCGCGCAGCGGCTGGTTCGGCGCGGACAGCGCGGTGATCGTGCCGCGCAGCCCGACGTCGGCGCCCTGGCCGCGGAAGCGGAAATCGTTGCCCAGGTTGATGGCGATATTCGCGCGCGGCGCAAACGCGCTCACCGGTTTGTTCGAGTTGCCGACTTGAGGCGGCTTGCCGCCGGACAGCGTCCCGTCCGGCCGCACGATCACGACGTCGTCGCCGAGGCTCGGCGCCGCCTGCTCCGGCATATCGAACAGCGCGTGTTCGATATCGAACTTGCCGTTGATCGCCAAGCCGCCCTGCTGGCCCGCGTTCGCGACGCTCGCACTGCCCGATACCGTCAACTGCCGCTCTGGCGATGCGAACAGCTCGAGCTGATCGGCGACGATGCTCGCGGTCAGATCCGGCTCGGCATTGTCGAGGCGCACGCGGCCGGTCGCGCGCAGCGTGCCGGCGCCGCCATGGAACTCGACCTGCTGGAAGTCGACGAGGTTCTCCGACAGCGCGATGCGCACGACGCCGTCCTTCAGTTGCACGCCGAGGTCGACGGCGGTCGCCGACAAGCCGTCACCGACCAGCGAGCCCGACAGGTTCGGCTTCGCGACCGTGCCGCCGAGCGCGAGGCGCAGCGCGAGGTGGCCGTCGAGCACGTAGCTCGGGCCCAGCAGACCGCCGGTGGTTTTCAGCGACGGCACATTCGCGTCGATCCTGCCGGTGAGCGGCGCCTCTTCATCGAGCGTCAGCGTGCCGTCGCGCACCGCGAGCGCGGTGTGCGCGTCGGCGTCGATCACGCCGACGCGGCTCGCCTGCGCATGCACGGTCGCGTTCACGTGGTTGCCGGCCGCGAAGTCGACGCGCGCCGAGATATCGGTGACACCAAGCGACGCGAAGCCGCGGCCGACTTCGACGGTCACATCGCCGCTGCGGCGTTTCAGCTGGATATGGCCGCTCGATGTGTCGCCGAGCGTGAAGTCCCAATCGCCGTCGAACACCAGATCGGTCTTCGTGAGCGGCGCCGTGCCGGTGAATTCCTGCCGCAACTGCTGCAGGCGCGTCACCGAAATATTGGTCAGCATGCCGGCCGAATGCACGCGCCCGTGGTCGTACGACAGCGACTTCAGGTCGAGCAGTGCGCCTTCGAGCGTGATGCGCGTCGCGCCGAGCGTGAGACGCTGCGGGCCGGCGCTCACCGTCAGCGGCGATTCCATGTTCAGTGCGGGCGTGCCGCGGTTTTGCAGACGCGTGACGGTGCCGTCCCAGTGCGTGCCGTCGCGGGCGTCGGTGAGACGGCCGTTGGCCGCCAGCGCGAGATCGAGCGGCCGGTCGCGCACCGAGCCGGACGCGGACGCTTCGAGCGTATGGTTCGCGCGCGTGCCGGAGAGATGCGCGGTGAGCGTCTTCAGTTCGACGCCCGCGGCGCTCAGATTGCGTGCATCGGTGGTGAACACCATCGCGCCGTTCGCGCCGTCGCGCAATTCCGCATGGCCTTGCGCATGGCCCAGCCGGTTCTCGCCGAACACGACGCTGTCGGCCTTGTAGTCGAGCGTGACGTTCGGATGCACGAACGTGCCGGTGACGTCGCCGCTCGCGTCGACGAGGCCCGCGACGCCGAAGCCGAGCCGATCGAGCTGCGGCGCGTCGACCTGAAAGCGCAGGCGATCGCCGCGCCCGCCGAAACTGCCTTGCAGATCGATCTGGTTGCCCGCCACCGATAGCGTCGCGTGGCTCGGCAGGAGACGCGAGCCGGCGAGCTGGATGGTGCCGCTGCCGGTCATCGGCAGGTTGTCGTAGACGCTGTCGCCGAGCTTGAATTCCGCCTTGGTCGTGAAGGTCGGCGCGAGCAGGCCGGATGCGGTGAGGGTGCCGTTGACGCGCGCCTCGATCTTGCGCGCGGGTTGCGCGGATTTCGCAGGCGCGGTGGCCGTGGTGGGCCTGGTAGGCGCGGCGGTCTTGTTAGGCGCGGCGGATGTGCTGGTGTTGCTGGTGTTGCTGGTGTTGCTGGTGTTGCTGGTGTTGCTGGTGTTGCTGGTGTTGCTGGTGTTGCTGGTGTTGCTGGTGTTGCTGGTGTTGCTGGTGTTGCCGGTGTTGCCGGTGTTGCCGGGTTTGCGTTTGCTGCTGCGGTTGTTACTGCCGCCGCCGGCAGCCGCGGTGGATTTCGCGGGCGGCGCGACCACCATCGACGTCAGCGACAGCGGATCGAAGTCGGTCAACGTCGCCTTCAGATTGTACGTCGAGCTCGCGTCGTTCTTGATCGCGCCGGACAGATCGATGCGGCCCTTGCCCGACGTAAGCCGCACGTCGTTGAAGCTGGTGCGCGCCGGGTCGAGCGTGACCTTGCCCTGCACACGCAACGCCGCTTGCGGATCGGCGAGATCGAGCGTCACGGTGCGGATGTCGTCGTTCAGGCGGATCGCGATCGGACCCGCGAACTGCGTCGGCCGCACGGTCGCCTGGAGCGCGTTCAGATCCAGCTTCGCCACTTTCAGGTCGAAGCGGCCGCGCTTGCCGGCAAGTTCACCGTCGCCGGTCAGCGTCGCATTCTTCACGAGGCGCACATTCAGATTCGAGATGCGTTGCGCTTGCGCATCGAGACGCACATCGGCGCGCGCGTCGATGAGCGGCAGCAGGTGCTGGTCGATCGCGCCGGGCTTCGCGTTGACGATCGAGACCGAGCCGGTCACTGCGAAGCCGCGCGGGCGCGCGGCGGGGTTGGCGGGAGAGGGGGCAGCGCTGGCCGCACCTTGTGTGCTCGCGGCGCTGACCGCGCTTGCTGCGGTGACCGCGCCACCGGCGGTCGATGCGCCTGCCATACGCTTCGCGCTCGCTGGCTTGGCGGTGCCTGCTGCGCCTGCGGTGCTTGCGGCTCTTGTAGAGCCTGTGGTGCTTGCGGTGCCTGTTGTGCCTGCGGCGCTTGCGACACTTGAGGCACTTGAGGCGCTTGCGGCACTCGCCGCCCGCACCGCACCGCCCGCACGCACAGCCTTCGATCCGCCGGTCGCACGCGAAGTACCGACACCGCTCGCCGCCGCCCCGCTCGCGCCTTGCGCAACCTGTCCCGCCTCCGCCGCGCGAGCGTCCTGCGCGGCCTCTCCCGCCGGCCGCAAATCCGCGCGCACCGCGAGATCCGCCGCCGGCGCGCCAGGCGCAAACGCCTGTGGATTCACATGATCGAACGTCAGCGTCGCGCGCTGCAGCGGCACATCGGCGAACGGCGTCGCCTCGACGCGCGCGTGACCGTCGAGCTTCATCCCGCTCGCGTCGAGCTCCGCGACGAGCGTCTCGAGCGTGCCGGACACATGCCCGCTCACCTGCACCGCCTCGTCGTTGACCTTGCCCGAGTAGCCGGCCTCGCCGGTCAGCGCAAACGGCCGCACGCCGTCGAGCCGCGCGGACGCGGTGAGCGCACCGAACGGCGTATCGAGCCGCTCGACCGACGCTTCGTGATGCCGCCCGTCGCTGCGGCCATGAAACAGCAGCCGCGCGTATTCGCTGGTCGAGGCCCCCTCATGCAGCAGTAGCTTGTCGACACGCACGTCGCGCAAGTCCACCTGCATCGGCAACTGCAAGTCCTGCGGCAAGGTCAGCGGACTCGACGGCTCGGTGGACGGCGCGATCCGCGCGTCGATCGTGCCGACATGCAGATAATCGAGCACGAACTTCCACGGCCGGCCGGACAGCCTCCATTTGCCCGACGCGCGATCGACGCGAATCTCGGTGCCGCTGCCGTCGAGGCTGCGCCACTGCACATTCGCAAGACGCACCCCGCTCGCGAGCGTGCCGCCTTCGAGCGTGCCCGACAACCGCCCGCCGAGCAGCCTGACCGCCGCCTGCCACGCGTACGCAGTGCCCCGCTCGGTGACGACAACGCCGTACAGCGCGCCCGCAAGCAGAGCAACGAGCAGCGCCGGCACGACGGTCGCCCACACGAGCGCGTGCCATAGCCGCCCGCGCCTGCGCGGTGACGGCGGCGTATCGCCGCCACCCGCCCCGCCGCCGGCACCACCTGCACCGCCCGCACCGCCCGCACCGCGACCCGCGCCGCCGAAGCCAGCGGCATCACCGGAATCGCCGGGCGGCAATCCATCGCCCGGGCGATCCGATGACAGGTTGGCGAGACGGTCGTGGGTCATGCGTCGGGTGCAGTCGATGTCAAGGTTGATCAGAACGCAATGCCGAGCGTCAGATACGGACGCACGCTGCGCTCGCGAATGCCATACGCGAGGTCGATATTCACCGGCCCGACGGGGCTGCGCCAGCGCGCGCCGAAACCGACGCCGGGGAAAAACACCTTCTCGTGCCAGTTGTCGGTCGCGGTGCCGATATCGAAGAATGCCGCGGCGCCCCAGTCGTGCGTGAACCAGTGCTGGTATTCGGAGCTGCCTGTCACCAGGTATTTGGTCGGCAGCACCGAGCCGCCGACGTTGTTGCCGATGCTCTGGAACGCATAGCCGCGCACCGAGTTCGAGCCGCCCGCGCGGAACAGCAGCGAAGCCGGCACGCCGCTCGACGGCCCGCTCGTAAACACGCCGCCGAACTCCGCGCGAAACAGCACGAGATCGCGCTGGCCGACCGGGAAGTATTGCTGGCCGCGCGCGTAGCCGCGGATAAACGTCTGGTCGGCCGCGCCTTTCACCGCGAAGCCCGCCTCCGCGTGAATCACGTTGCCGGAGCGCGGGAACAGGGGGTCGTCGGTATTGCGGCGGGTCCACGACCAGCCGGGCACGAGCGCGCGGGCGCTGGATGGCGGCGCGGTGTTCTGGTCCAGCCGGTCGTAGTAGTACAGCAGCGAGTACGAGTAATCGATGTACTGCGACGTGCGGGTGCGCTGCACGCCCGCGCGCAAGCTGTAGATGCGCGTGTCGGACACGTCGGTGGTGGTGTACGACGCCAGCGCGCTGTTGGTCCAGCCGCGCTCGCCGGGTTGCATCGACAGCTGGATCTGCCCGTATTGCTGGATCTGGTCGAGCCGGCCGGACACCGTGAACGGCCATGCGGCGCCGAACGTATCGAGATACGTGTACGAGCCCTGCACGTGCGCGCCGGTATCGGTCGCATAGCCGACGCCGCCGCGCACGCTGTTGTACGGATACTCGCTGACCTTCACATGCATTGGCGTATCGAGCGGTTTGGCGGGATCGTTGTCGACGTCGATCGCAACGCTCGCGTAGTACGGCGTGTTCTGCAACTGACGCTGCAGTTCGGTCACGCGCTGCACGCTGTAGATTTCGCCCGGCTTGATCGGGTTCACGTGGTCGATGATGCTTTCCGGGTAACGCCGCGTGCCCGATACGTCGAGCTTGCCGAGCGTGAAGGTCGGGCCGCTGTCGAAAGTCACCGACAGCTTTGCTTCGTGCGTCTGAGGATCGATGCGCGCCTCGGACTGAGCGATTTTCGCGCCCACGTAGCGGCGCGCCTGCAGCGCCTTGAGCGACGCGTTCTTGGCGCCGTCCCAGCCCGACTGCGTGAACGGATCGCCCTCATGCAGCGAGAAGGCAAAGCGCGTCGCGTTTTCCTGCGCGGGGTCCTCGGTTTCGACCGGACCTTGAAACGACAGCCTGATGGATGTGATTTTCGTCAGCGCACCGGGGTCGACGTGCACCGCGACCTGACGCTTGCCGTCCACGGTGCGCACATCGGTGCGCACGACCGGCGAGAAGTAGCCTTGCGTCGCGACAAGGTCGCGCACCTGTTGCGGCGTCGCGGTGACGAGAAAATCGAATTGCTCGCTGCTGATGTCGTCGCGCTTCGCGAAGCGGGCGAGATCGAGATGCTCCTCGAGCAGCTTGCGCAGCGAACGCGGCGTCGCGTCGATGTTGACCTCATACGCGGCGCGCTTCTTCGCCGCGTGCGCAGGCGGTGCGCCGGCCACCGCGAACAACAGCGCGGCGAAGATCGCCCAGGCGAGCCATGCGCGCGCACGCCGCGCGGCGGACGGCGGCCACGCGACGCGAAGCGGCTTCGAGACGGCGTTGCGCCGCCCGCGCCGCGCTTGCGACGGTTCGATTGACCACCCCGCCAAACACGACCTCCGGCATTTGTTGACAGTTTCTTACGGTTGGCCAGTCCACGGCGGGACTGAAGCTCGTTATTTGACCACATCGGCGCAGCCGCGCATCCCGAATTGCGGTGCGCGGCGCGAGATGCGGAACCCGCGCGCGCGAGCGGAGCCGGCGCCCGCCTTGGACGGCGCCAGTGCACCGATGTTCCGTTGACCTGTCGCTCACCTGTCGCTTACCTGCCACTCAGGTGCGGCTCACGTGCGGCTACGCTTGCCGTCCGCTTGCTGCTCACTTGCCGCTCGCCTGCGGCCCCGCTTGCCGCCCGATTGCCGCCCGCTTGCCGCTTGATTGCCGCCCACCTGCCCCCGCTTGCCGCAGATCGCCCCCGCTTTGAACACTCCCTTGAAACCCCGCTCAAACCCGCTTGACGCCCGCACTGCGCACCGCCACGGGCGCTGTACGCGCCTTTCTTCGCAGAATCGCTTGCGGCCCGCCCGCTTGCGCTAAAATTACGTGCGATTCGAATGGCCGCCCAGGCGGCGCCCCCTCCCATCACGGACCTCGAGCCATGTATCAGTCGGATATCACGCAGTTCCTGAATCAGCTGAAAGCCCAGAAGCCCCAACTCGAAGAAGAACAGCGCCGCGGCCGCTCACTGCTGTGGGACAAGCAGCCTATCAATCTCGAAGAACGCGCGGACCAGCAATCGTCGCGCGTCGAGCAGACGCCGTACGTCTACTACCAGAACTTCTGAACGTGTCTTCCGCCGACGAGGCCCGCGCCGCGCAGGCTCAGGCCGCGCATGCATCTGCGCACGGACCTGCGCATGCCCCCGATGTGCCACCCGCGAGCGCCGCGCTCACCGCGCCCGCAACCGATTCGACGCCCGACACCGTCGACGGCATCGCTTTCGCGCGCCTGTACGGCGAACCGCTCTTCAAGCTGCCGCAGGATCTGTACATCCCGCCGGACGCGCTCGAAGTCTTTCTCGAGACCTTCGAAGGTCCGCTGGATCTGCTGCTGTATCTGATCCGCAAGCAGAACTTCAATGTGCTCGACATTCCGATGGCCGACGTGACCGCGCAGTATCTCGGCTACGTCGAGCAGTTACGCCAGACGAACCTCGAGCTCGCGTCGGAATATCTGCTGATGGCGGCGATGCTGATCGAGATCAAATCGCGCATGCTGCTGCCGGTGAAGAAGGCCGACACCGGCGAAGAAGCGGAAGACCCGCGCGCGGAACTGGTACGCCGCCTGCTCGAGTACGAGCAGATGAAGCTCGCCGCGCAGCGGCTCGATCATCTGCCGCAACTGGGCCGCGACTTCCTGCGCGCCGAGGTGTACATCGAGCAGAGCATTACGCCGCGCTTTCCGGACGTCAACACCGACGACCTGCGCGCCGCATGGGCCGACGTGATCAAGCGCGCGAAGCTGGTGCAGCATCACAGGATTTCGCGCGAGGAACTGTCGGTGCGCGAACATATGAGCGTGATCCTGCGCAAGCTGCAGAACGCGCGCTTCATGGAGTTCTCGGAACTGTTCGACGTGTCGCGCGGCGTGCCGGTGGTCGTGGTGAATTTCATCGCGATGCTCGAACTGTCGCGCGAGTCGCTGATCGAAATCACGCAACCCGAACCGTTCGCGCCGATTTACGTACGGCTTGCGTACCTGCCCGCGTAATCGGGCGGCCGCACTGCGCCTCCCGATGGTGCGCAGCGCCCGCAAATCCTCTACAATCCGGCGCTTTGGACCCCGCTTTGCACGCTGTTTTGGCCGCTGTCCCGCACCCATCACGCGTAGCGGCCGCACCATGCGCGGCGGGGCACAGGCATCCACCACGGCATCAGCCACGCACTCGCACCGCGCATCAGATGCGCCGTACCCGCAGCCCATGAGCGCCATCATCGGCCGCCCCGCGGCACCGCCCAGCGTGAGGACAACCATCCGATCATGAAAGTCATCAGCTCGATCCAGGAATTGCGCGACCAGTTGCGCGGCCAGAACCGCACCGCGTTCGTGCCGACCATGGGCAACCTGCACGAAGGCCATCTCTCGCTGATGCGGCTTGCGCGCCAGCACGGCGATCCGGTGGTCGCGAGCATCTTTGTGAACCGCCTGCAGTTCGGTCCGAACGAAGACTTCGACAAATACCCGCGCACGCTCGAAGCCGACGTCGAGAAGCTGCAGAAGGAAAACGTCTACGTGCTGTTCGCGCCGACCGAGCGGGACATGTATCCGCAGCCGCAGGAATATCGCGTGCATCCGCCGCACGACCTCGGCGACATCCTCGAAGGCGAGTTCCGGCCCGGCTTTTTCACCGGCGTATGCACGGTCGTGATGAAGCTGATGTCATGCGTGCAGCCGCGCGTCGCGGTGTTCGGCAAGAAGGACTACCAGCAGTTGATGATCGTGCGCGCCATGTGCGAACAGTTCGCGCTGCCGACCGATATCATCGCCGCGGAAACCGTGCGCGACAGCGACGGGCTCGCGCTCAGTTCGCGCAACCGTTACCTGCAGCCGGCCGAGCGCGCCGAGGCGCCCCAGCTCGCCGCGGCGCTGAACGGCATCCGCGACGCGGTGCGCGCGGGCCGGCACGATTTCGCGGCACTCGAGCGCGACGCCATGGCGGCGCTCGCCGCGCGCGGCTGGCAACCGGACTACGTCGCGATCCGCAAGCGCGCGAACCTGCTGCCGCCCGCCGCGCACGAAACCGATGTGCCGCTCGTCGCGCTCGCGGCCGCGAAGCTCGGCGCCACGCGCCTGATCGACAACCTGGAAATCTGACGCGCGCCGTTTGCCGCGGCGCGCGCAAGGGAAGTGCCATGCAACGCCATATGCTGAAATCGAAAATTCACCGTGCGGTGGTCACGCACTGCGAATTGCACTACGAAGGATCGTGCGCGATCGACGAGAATTTGCTCGAAGCGGCGAATATCGTCGAGAACGAGCGGATCGACATCTGGAACATCAACAATGGCGAGCGCTTTTCGACCTATGCGATCAAGGGCGAGCGCGGCAGCGGAATGATTTCGCTGAACGGATCGGCCGCGCGTCGCGCGCAGCTCGGCGACCTCGTGATCATCGCGGCATTCGCGATGGTCGACGAGGCCGAATTGCAGGCGGGCTGGACGCCCGATCTGGTGTTCGTCGACGAGCAGAACAGAATTAAGGGCAGCCGGCATCACGTGCCGACGCAAAGCTGGACTTGAAGCGTCACCGGGAGCCCGCCGCTTATACGGCCGCACAAGCGGCCGCATATACGGCCGCATAAGCGGCCCAGACGCGGCCTCGCACCGCGCGCCCAGACCCACGACCCGCACGGCGGCGCTTATGTGGCCTCATCTGGCCTCATGTCGCTCCGCGCCGCGGCCGCCCGCCCCATTCACGCGTTGCCGTTAGTCCATTTGAGAATCGGCGCCCACTGGTCGAGATCTTTCTCGACCCGGCTTTTCGCGACATCCCATAGCGTCAGCCCATGGGCGGCAAGCTGCACATAGTTCTGCGTATCGCGCAGATAGCCGAGCACCGGCAAATTCAAACCTTCGACAAAACGGTGCAGCTGGTCCGCGGATTTGGTCCGTGCGTCGACGCGCATCCCCACCACGCCGACTTCGATCGAACCCTTCCTGACGGCCTTCTCCTTCGCGAGGCGCTCGAGAAATTCCTGCGTCGCGAGAATATCGAAGATGGACGGCTGGAGCGGCACGATCACCTTGTCGGCCAGACTCAGCGCGACATTCAGCCGGTTGCCGTGCAACCCGGCCGGCGTGTCGATCACCGCGCGCTCGAGGCCCTTCGGCGGTTTTACCGGCGCTTCCGGGTCGACATGCCATGTCTCGATCGCCGGCAGGCCGCTCGGACGCAGGTCGAGCCATGCGTGCGCGGACTGCTGCCGGTCGAGATCGGCGAGCGCCACCCACTCGCCCTCGGCTGCGAAATAGCCTGCCAGATTGGTGGAGAGCGTGCTCTTGCCCACGCCGCCCTTAGGATTCGCCACCACGATTACCGTCATGAATACTCCCGGGAAGAAGGCCTGCTAGTTGTTGGATTATCTCAAATGGCCCCGCCAGCTGGGCGCGACGGCCGCAACGGGCGTCGGCCGGGCCGGCACAGGCGTTGATAATATCGGCAAAGCCGGGCGGCTCGAAAGCCCCCGAAGGCCATTTGGACGAATCCCTTCCCTTTTGCAGGAGGCGTGATGGACGAATCGCAGAGGGGCAAACTGCGTGCGGACCGCGGTCTCGACTGGCTGCGCGCACGGCAGCCCGGCACGCTGCCGGCGCTGATCGGGGTGCGCGCGACCGCGCTCGGCGAAGGCACCTTGAGGGCCGAATTGACGGTGCGGCCCGAGCTGCTCGCGCCAAACGGCTTTCTGCATGCGGCGACGGTGATCGGCCTTGCCGACACCGCCTGCGGCTACGCGTGTCTCGCGCACCTGCCGCCGGCCGCGCACAGCTTCACGACGATCGAGCTCAAAAGCAATTTTCTCGGCACCGCGACCGACGGTACGATCCGCGCGGTCGCGCGAGGCGTGCATCTGGGGCGCAGCACGCAGGTGTGGGACGCGACCGTCGCGGGGCCGGACGGCCGCACCATCGCGCTCTTCCGCTGTACGCAGATGGTGCTGTACTGAGCTGGCGGCGCGTTACTGCGCGCGGGCGACCTGCGGCGCGCGGGCGGCGCCGAGCGCGAACCTGCCGCCGCCCAGCAGCGATTGCACGACGAGCGCGACCGCCCAGAATGCCGGGTACTCCCAGCCGCCGTTCGGCGACGCGAATCCCCAGCCGTTATGAAAGTGCACCGACAGCGCGCCCAGCATGAACGGCAGCAGCACGAGCGCGGCCCAGCGCACCTGTACGCCGAGCAGCAGCGCGATGCCGCCGAACAGTTCGACGAAGGTCGTCACGTACGCGAGCCAGCCCGGGAAACCGACTGATACGAAAAATTGCGCGGCGCCCGGCAGCGTGAACACGAAAATCTTCTGCAGGCTGTGCGCGAGGTAAAGCACGCCTAGCGCGATACGCAGCAATAGCGCGGCAAGTTCGGCGTTCGAGGACTGAGCGGTGGCGGCGATCGGACGGTTCATGTCGGTTCCTTTTTCGATGTGTTGACTGGACGACGCCTAGCGCGTCGTCGCCTGGAACCGACTTTATTCGAACCTATTTGGGTGAAAAACCGCCTGGTACGCTTAGATTATTTCTCAATAGGAATGAATCACCGCCTACACCGTGCACGCCCGTTGTTTTCCGGTTGACCACGCCGGCGCAGCGGGCAACCGGCCTTCAACTCATCGCGCCGAACAGCCGTGGCAGATCGAGATGGGCGGCTAGCGTATCCGCCAACCGGTCGAGCGACGCTTCACGCAGCGCCGGGTAGTCGAGCGGCGGCGCGTCAACAAGCCCCGCCCATTCCAGCAGCGCCGCGCACGCGGCCGGCGTGTCGAACAGCCCGTGCACGTAGGTCGCGAGAATCTGACCGTCCGCGGAGCGCGCGCCGTCCGGGCGCTCGCCACCGTCCGCGGTTGCGAGCCGCACGGCTGGTGTCGCGAGCGCCGGGCCGTCGGTTTCGCCCATGTGGATTTCGTAGCCGGCCAGCGCGGGCGCACCGGGCAGCGCGAGCCGGCCGGTCACGTTTTTCAGCGTCTTCTCGCGCGTGAGCGTCGTCGTGAAATCGAGCCAGCCGAGGCCCGCCGCACTGCCCGGCACGCCTTCGACGCCATACGGGTCCGCGACCTCGCGGCCGAGCATCTGCATCCCGCCGCACACGCCGATCACGCGGCCGCCGTAACGCAGATGCCGCTCGAGCGCCGCGTCCCAGCCCTGCGCACGCAGGAACGCGAGATCGCCCTGCACGTTCTTCGAGCCTGGCAGGATGATCAGATCCGCCGCGGGCGGCCGCGTACCGGCCTTCACATAGTGGAAATCGACACGCGGGTGTGCGCGTAGCGCGTCGAAATCGGTGTGATTGCTGATGTGCGGCAGCGCCGGCACGACCACGCGCAGCACGCTGCCGGGCGCGAAGGCGCGCGGGTCGCTTGCGCCGTTCGCGCCGTTCGCGCCGTTCGCGCCGTTCGCGCCGTTCGCGCCGTTCGCACCGTTCGCACCGTTCGCACCGTTCGCACCGTTCGTGCCGGACGCGCCGTTCGCGCCGGACGCATTGACCGCTTGCCCCGCCTCAGCGGCAGCACGCAGTTCGCGCGGCAGCATATCTTCCGCGTCGAGCGTCAGGCCATGCAGATACGGCACGACACCGAGCACCGGCTTGCCGGTGCGCGCTTCGAGCCAGTCGAGTCCGGGCTTCAGCAAAGCCGGATCGCCGCGAAACCGGTTGATGATGAAACCGCGCACGCGCGCCTGTTCGCTTGCCGACAGGCACGCGAGCGTGCCGGTCAGATGCGCGAACACGCCGCCGCGATCGATATCGGCGACCAGCACGACCGGGCAATCGACCGCCTCCGCGAACCCCATATTCGCGATGTCGCGCTCGCGCAGGTTCACTTCGGCCGGGCTGCCCGCGCCTTCGACGAAAATCGTGTCGTACGCCCCCTTGAGCCGCGCATACGACTCGAGCACCGCTTCGAACGCGACCGGCTTGTAGTCGTGATACGCACGCGCATCGAGATTCATCCGCGCCTTGCCATGGATGATGACCTGCGCGCCACGGTCGCTGGTCGGCTTGAGCAGCACCGGATTCATGTCGGTATGCGCATCGATGCCGGCCGCGACCGCCTGCAGCGCCTGCGCGCGGCCGATCTCGCCGCCATCGACGGTCACCGCGCTATTGAGCGCCATGTTCTGCGGCTTGAACGGCGCGACCCGCACGCCAGCGCGGCGCGCGAGCCGGCACAGGCCCGCGACCAGCGTGCTCTTGCCCGCATCGGACGTGGTGCCCTGGATCATCAGGGTGCCGCGCGGCACGGTGAGCTTGTCTGCCGGAACAGCGGGATGAACCGGCTGTTGAACCGGCGTCTGTCGGGCTGCCGGTTCAGCGGGCGCTTGATCTGACGGCAAAGCTGACGGCGGAACCGTCGACTGCGCAGACGGTTGATCTGCCGGTGGCTCAGCCGGCCGAGCCACCGGCTGAGCTTCAGACTGAACGGACGAAGTCGGATTGGATGCAGTCACGGGAGGCGATGGGCGCAACGGCGAGGCGCGGCGCGCAGAAGGCGAAGCGAAGGCCGCATTATCCCATCGCGCCGGTACAATCACGCGATGATTTCACCCGACGTCACCTTGATCGTCGGCGGCGCGCGCTCCGGCAAGAGCGCGCACGCCGAACAGCTCGCGAGCGCCAGCGCGTGTCCCGTCACCTATCTCGCCACCGCGCGCGTCGCCGACGACGAATTCGCCGCGCGCGTCGCGCTGCATCGCGCGCGACGGCCCGCGCACTGGCGGCTCGTCGAAGCGCCGCTCGATCTGGCCGGCGCGCTCGCGGCCGCCGATGCGCGCGGTCACTGCGTCCTCATCGACTGTCTGACGCTGTGGCTCGCGAATCTGCTGTGCCCGCCCGATGGCGCGGCGCCCAGCGCGAACTATCAACAGCCTATCGACGCGCTCGATGCGGCGTTGAGCACCGCGCAGGCGAAAGTGCTCATCGTCAGCAATGAGATCGGACTCGGCGTCGTGCCGCTCGGCGCGGCAACGCGCCTCTACGTCGACGAACTCGGCCGGCTCAATCAGCGCATCGCCGCGCGCGCCGCGAACGTCACGATGATGGTGGCCGGCTTGCCGCTCGTGCTCAAAACCGCACCGCATGGCGGCGGGACGGAAGCGACGATAACGCGTGAAGCCTCGCCAACCGGAACCGCGCAGAGCGAAACGGCCAGCGGCGAAGCATCGTTGACCGGAACCGCGCAGAGCGACGCGCCGTCGACCAACGCGGCGTCACACGCAAAGGGCCGCTAACCATGCTGTCGATGCCTCTGATCGCCGCCTGCGCGACCGCCGGCATGGTCGTCGACCGCTGGTTCGGCGAGCCGCGCCGCCATCATCCGCTCGAAGCATTCGGCCGCCTCGCGATGCGGCTCGAAGCACACTACAACACCGGCCGCCGCGGCCGCCCGGCGGGCCTCCTTGCGTGGCTGCTGGCGGTGATGCCGCCGGTCGTCGTGTCGTGGGTGCTGGTCGCGATTTTGCCGGTCACGCTCGCGTGCGCGCTGCACGTCGCGCTGCTGTGGTTCGCGCTCGGCGCGCGCAGCTTGCGCGAGCATATCGCGCCGATCGCGCAGGCGCTCGGGCGACGCGACCTCGGCGCCGCGCGCGAGTTGACCTCGCGCATCGTGTCGCGCGAAACCGCGCACGCGGATGAAGCGGCGCTGTCGCGTGCCGCGGTCGAATCGGCGCTCGAAAACGGCAACGACGCGATCTTCGGTGCGCTCTTCTGGTTTGCGCTGCTCGGCGGCCCGGGCGCGCTCGCGTTCCGCCTCGCCAATACGCTCGACGCGATGTGGGGCTACCGGACGCCGCGCTATCTGCGCTTCGGCTGGGCCGCCGCGCGTATCGACGATGTGCTCAACTGGGCGCCCGCGCGTCTCACCGCGGCGAGCTACGCGCTGCTCGGCGACACACGCACCGCGTGGCGCTGCTGGCGCGAGCAGGCGTCGCGCTGGGACAGCCCGAACGCCGGGCCGGTGATGGCCGCGGGCGCCGGCAGCCTGAACGTGGTGATCGGCGGCCCGGCCGTCTACGACGGCGAGATCGAGCGCCGGCCGACGCTCGGCGCGGGTCAGCCGGCCACGGCCACGCATGTGCATGCGGCGCTCGCGCTCGTCGAGCGCACCGAAATTCTGTGGCTCGCCGTGCTGATCGTGCTCGCGCTGTTGAGCGTGCCGTTTCAGTCATGACACGCGACGCATCGCACAGCACGCGTTTGACCGACGGCTCCCGCTCATGAACGACACCCCTGCTCATCCGATTACGCACGGCGGCAATCTGCACGAAGCGGCGCGGCTGTATCGCATCCCGTACGGTCAATGGCTCGATCTGTCGACGGGTATCAATCCGCACGGCTATCCGGTGTCGCCGGTGCCGGCCGACGCATGGCGGCGCCTGCCCGACGACGGCGACGGTTTCGCCGCGCTCGCCGCGCGCTACTACGGCGCGCCCGATGCGTCGCACGTGCTGCCCGTCGCGGGCAGCCAGGCGGCGATTCGCGCACTGCCCGCCTTGCTGCCGCGCGCGACGGTCGGCATCGCCCCGCTCACGTACAGCGAGTACGCACCGGCATTCGAGCGCGCCGGGCATCGCGTCGTGCCGCTCGATACGACGCACGCCACGCTGCCTGACGCGCTCAACCATGCGGTGATCGTCAACCCGAACAATCCGACTGCGGCCTACGCGGGCGCGCAGACGCTGCTGGACTGGCATGCGCAATTGCGCGCACGCGGCGGCACGCTGCTGGTCGATGAAGCGTTTGCGGATGCGATGCCCGCGCCGTCCGCGTCGCTTGCTTCATGCGTTGCGCAGCCGGGGCTGATCGTGCTGCGCTCGCCGGGCAAATTCTTTGGTCTTGCCGGCGTGCGCGCGGGCTTCGTGCTTGCACAGCCCGCACTGCTCGACACGCTGCGCGAAACACTCGGCGCGTGGACCGTCAGTGGGCCTGCGCGTCATGCGGTGTCTGCTGCGTTAGTGGATACGCAATGGCAACAGCAGATGCGCGTACGCGTTGCGAGCGAAGGCGAACGGCTCGCGAGCTTGTTGCGCGCGCAACGGTTCATCGTGCAGGCGACGCCGCTCTTCGCATGGACCCCCGATGCGCGCGCAGCGGCGTTGCATCGTGCGCTCGCCACGCGCGGTATCTGGACGCGCCTCTTCGCGCAGTCAGCGAGCGTACGCGTTGGCCTGCCCGCATCGGAAGACGACTGGTCGCGGTTCGAACGCGCACTGGCGCAAAGCGCAAGCGAGATCGATACACATGACACCCGCTAACGCCACGCCGCGCGTGTCGCATGGGTTTGCCTTCGCCCGCGCCGTGCGGCGGCTCGTGTACGCGATCGTTTGCATCGCGCCTGCGTCGATCGTCAATGCGGCGCCCATCACCGTGACTGACGACACCGGCGCCACCGTCACGCTCCCCGCTCCCGCGCAACGTGTAATCAGCCTCGCACCGCACACCACCGAACTGCTCTACGCAGCGGGCGGCGCAACGAAGATGGTCGGCGCGGTCGCCTATAGCGACTATCCGCCTGAAGCCAGGCAATTGCCGCGCGTCGGCGACAACAAGGCGCTCGACCTCGAGCGCATCGTCGCGTTGCGGCCGGACCTGATCGTCGTATGGCGCCACGGCAATGCGCAGCGGCAGATCGAACAGCTGCGCGACCTGCATGTGCCGCTCTTTTTCAGCGAGCCGCATCATCTCGACGATATCGCCGTGACGCTGACAAAGCTCGGCGAGTTGCTCGGCACATCGCCCGTGGCGGACAAAGCCGCGCGCGACTACCGGGGGAACATCGCGCAATTGCGCGCACGCTATGCGATGAAACCGCCCGTCGGCGTGTTCTACGAGGTGTGGGAGCGCCCGCTGATGACCTTGAACGGCACGCATCTGATCAGCGATGTGATCGCGCTGTGCGGCGGGCGTAACGTGTTCGCGCAACTCGAGCCGCTCGTGCCGACCGTCTCGACGGAAGCGGTGCTGGCCGCGAACCCCGAGGCCATCGTGACCGCGGCGCCAGGCGCGACTGCATCGAATACCGCTTTGCCGCAACTCGACAGCTGGCGTCAATGGCCCGCCGTGACGGCCGTTGCGCGCAACAACCTGTTCGCAATCGACGGCGATCTGATCAACCGGCCGACACCGCGTCTCGCGCAAGGCGCCGCGCAACTGTGCGACGACCTCGAGACCGCACGCTCGCGCAGGCCGAACCCTTAAACATCAGCGCCGCCGCGGTCGTGATCGTCAGCAGACTACACATCGACCGCACATCGCCGCGACGAACGCGCCAAGCCGAACCGCCGCGCAGATCATCTCCATCGCGTCCGCGAGCAACAGTCACGCGTTCCAGCGCACGATCGCCCACTTCATCGTCGCGTCGTTACGCCTTAACCACACGAGCGCGCCCGAATCGAGCACCCACGGCAGACACGCGTCGATCGTGAGCCCGAGCGTGAGCGCCGCGATCACCCGCATCACGCCGGCATGCGTGACCACATACGCAGGGCTCAGTTCGCGCGTCTGTTCGAAGACGTCGAACCACGCGCGCACACGCGCGACGAACTGCGCGACGCTCTCCCCGCCATGCACGCGCGCGCCTTCGAAATCCGCGGCCCATGCGTCGAGCATCGCACGATCGATATCGTCCCAGCGCCGCAACTCCCAGTCGCCGAAATCCATTTCCTTCAGGCTGTCGTCGCTGCTCGCGGCGCAACCGAAGTTGCCGGCCAGCGCGGCGGCAACCGTCGCGCAGCGCGTCAGCGGACTCGTCAGCACGACGCGCGGCGCCGGCATCTGCAACGTCGCGAGACGCATCGCGAGCGTTTCGGCCGACGTTTCGGGGCCGGCCGCGAGCGGCACGTCACTGTTACCGTAACAAACCCCCGCATCGACATTCACAGCCGGGTGGCGAATCAGGACGACATCCATGCGAACCCCGTCAGGTAGATGGCCAGTTCGAAGATCTGCTGCGCAAAACCAAGGCAATCGCCGGTATAACCGCCGATGCGCCGCACGAAATAGCGGCCGAGCAGCACGCGCAGCGCACACAGCACACCGGCTATCAAGCAACCTCCACGCCAGTCGGGCCAGAAAAGCCACGGCAAGCCGAACAGCAGCGCACATGCAAACGCCGTGCGCGTCATCCGCTGCGCGACCGGTTTGGCCTTGCCCTCGGCGCGCACGTAATCGAGAGTGACGAGATAGCTGATCGCGCACGCACGGCTCGCCGCGTGCGCGGCGACCATCAGCCACGCCGCGCGCAACGGCGGCAATGCGGCAAGCGTCTGCCACTTCAGCGCGAGCGCAATCATCAGTGCGATCGCACCGAAGGCGCCGATCCGCGAGTCTTGCATGATGCGTAATACATCTTCACGCGAATAGGCACCACCGAACGCATCGATGCAATCCGCAAGACCGTCCTCGTGAAAGGCGCCAGTGACGAAAAGCGTTGCCGCCATCGACAGCAGCACCGCCATGCCCGCCGGAAAAAACCGCAGCGCCGCGAGATAGACGAGTGCGCCGACGCCGCCGACCAGCACGCCGACGAGCGGGAAGTAACGCGCCGCGCCCTGCAGATAGTGGGGCTCGTAGCCGACCCAGCGCGGCACCGGCAAGCGCGTGAAGTAACCGAGCGCGGTGAAGAAGTAACGCAACTCAGCGAGCGGATTCATCGTTGCGCACCCTCGTGCGAATCAGCGTGTGCGCCTGCGTGTGCGCTCGCGTCACGCTGCCGCGTGCCGGCGCGCGTGCCGGCGGGTGATGGATCACGACGCATCGCGGTTCGCCACCCCCGCCGATTCGAAGCTCGCCATCTCGTTGATAAAGGCGGCGGCCGCGCGCAGCAGCGGCACTGCGAGCGCCGCGCCGGTGCCTTCGCCAAGACGCAGATCGAGCGCGAGCAGCGGCTCGGCGTGCAGATGGTCGAGCATCAGCCTGTGTCCGGTTTCATTCGACGCATGCGCGAACACGCAGTAGTCGCGCACCGCCGGCGCGAGCGCGAGCGCAACCAGCAGCGCCGCCGTCGCGATAAAACCGTCGACGAGAATCGTCATGCGCGCCTGCGCCGCCGCGATATACGCGCCCGCCATCATCGCGATTTCGAAGCCGCCGAAGGTCGCGAGCACGTCGAGCGGCTCGGTCGCGTTCGTATGATGTTCGAGCGCCGCCGCGAGCACGTCGCGTTTTTTCGCGAGGCCCGCATCGTCGAGACCCGTGCCGCGCCCGACGCACGCATCGATCGGCAACGTGCACAGCCGGCTCATCAGGCACGCAGCCGCCGACGTATTTGCAATACCCATCTCGCCGAAGCCGATCACGGTCGTGCCGAGCGCCGCGTGATGCTGCACGCGGGCCGCCCCCGCCTGCATCGCGCGAAGCGCCTCGTCGCGGGTCATCGCCGGTTCGTGCGCGAAGTTGCGCGTGCCGCGTGCAATCGGAATGTCGATAAGATGCGCGGCAACCGGCAGCGGCGTCGCGACGCCCGCGTTCACCACTTCGAGCGTGACGCCCGCGACGCCGGAGAACGCGTTGATCGCCGCGCCGCCCGCGAGAAAATTCAGCACCATCTGTGCCGTTACCGCTTGCGGATACGGGCTCACGCCTTGCGCGGCAATGCCGTGATCGGCAGCGAACACGATCATCACCGGGCGCTCGATGCCCGGGTGCGTGGTGCGCTGGATCAGGGCCATCTGCAGCGCGAGCGCTTCAAGCCGGCCGAGGCTGCCGGGCGGCTTGGTCTTCGTATCGATCAGATGCTGCAGTTCCGCACGCATCGTCTGATCGAGCGGTTCGACTGCGGGTAAGGAGGACGCGAGTGTCATGAGTGAAAAAAAAGCCGTGTCTGAAACGTCAATGAAAAGAGGTGGACGCATCCTCGTCGCCGGATGAGCGCTGCGGCGAGCGGGCCGCTGACTGCCGCCGCAACACGGGAATCAGCGCCTCGTGGTCGCCATCGTGAATCAGCGCAAGCGGATAGCCGAATGCGCGGCTCGCGAGCTCTGGCGTCAACACATCGCGCACCGGACCCGCCCAGATCGTGCCCCGGCCGTCGAGCAGCAGCGCATGCGTCGCAAAACGCCGCGCGAGGTTCAGGTCGTGGCACGAAAAGAGCACCGTGCGCGCCGTGTCGCCGGTTGCCTCGCGCGTCCATCCGGTCAGCGCGTCGAGGCAGTCGATCTGATGATGCAGATCGAGATGCGCAAGCGGTTCATCCAGCAGGAGCAGCGGCGCATCCTGGCACAGAACCGCGGCCAGCGCGACGCGCTGGCGTTCGCCGCCCGAAAGCGATAACACGTCGCGCTGCGCGAAGTCCGCGAGGGTCAGCCGAGCAAGCGCCGCATGCGCGGCCGCGCGGTCGTCGGCTCGCTCCCAGCCCCAGCCGGTCAGATGCGGAAAACGGTTCAGCAACACCGTGTCGAGCACGCTGGCGCTAAACGCATCGTGCACGCTTTGCGGCATCAGTGCGCGACGTTGCGCAAGCCGCGTGGGCGGCCAGCCGGTTACGCGCACCCCATCGATCTCGACGTGGCCCGCAAACGGACGCACCACCCCGGCGAGCGCCGCGATCAACGTCGTCTTGCCGGCGCCATTCGGACCGGCGACGCACCAGATCTCGCCCGGATAGAAGGTGTGCGTGAAGTCGTCGATCAGCGTGCGCGTGCCCGCGCGCAGTGTCACGCGCTGCGCGCAAAGCGTAGTGGCAACCGACGCGTGAGCCTTCATCAGCGCCGCCTGTGCAACAGCATCCACAGGAACACCGGCACGCCGGCCAGCGCGGTGATCACGCCGACCGGCAATTGCGCGGGCGCGATCACCGTGCGCGCGACGAGGTCCGCGCCCATCACCGCCGCGCCGCCGCCCAGCGCGGACGCGGGCAGCAGCATGCGCTGATCGTTGCCGAACGCGAGCCGCAGCATATGCGGCACCACGAGGCCGACGAAGCCGATCGTGCCGGCTGTGGTCACCGCGGCGGCGGTCGCAAGCGACGCGACCAGGTACACGCGCAAACGCAACCGCACGACCGGCACGCCGAGCGCACGCGCGGCCGAATCGCCGCGCAGCAGCACATTCAGTTGCAGCGCGACGGGCATGATCGCGGCCAATGCAAGCACGGTCGCCGCGAGCGCGACCCACGGCAGCGGGCCGCCGCCGTTCAGATCGCCGGTCAGCCAGAACAGCATGCCGCGCAGGCGGCTGTCGGGCGCGACGGTCAGCAGCAGCGTGATGACCGCGCCCCAGCCGGCGGCAATCACCGCGCCCGTCAGCAACAGACGCGGCGACGTGTCCTGCGGTTCGCCGCGCCATAGCTCGCCGCGCGCGAGGCCGAGCACGACGAGGATCGACGCGAACGCGCCCACGCATGCGCTCGCATCGACGAGCCACCATGCGCAGCCGGCCATCATCGCGAATAGCGCGAAGGTCGCGGCGCCGCCGGACACGCCGAGCACATACGGTTCCGCGAGCGGATTGCGCAACAGCACCTGCAGCAGCGCGCCCGCGAGCGCGAGCAACGCGCCGCACGCAAAGCCCGCCAGCGCACGCGGCAGCCGCAGCGTGCGGACGATCTCGCCGGCGAGGTCGCCCGGCGTGCCGTGAGAAGAAGCGACGAGCGCACTCAGCACGCGAGCGGGCGCAACCGACACGCTGCCCAGCGCCAGCGACGCGATGAATACCGCCAGCGCCAGCGCGCCGAGTCCGGCCCAGATCGCGGCGGCGCGGCGCGCGGTCATTGCGCGCGCAACGTTCGGCGCGGGCCGGTTCATCTGGGCGAGTTCAGTCACGGCGGTCCTGTGCGTGTGACCGGTCGCGGTCGAGGCCACGGTTCAAGGCGCGCCCGTTGCCCGCAGGCGCGCGCCGATACGACACGATGGCGTGCGAACTGCGTGGAGTGCGTGCGGGGCGTGGGCTGCGTGGGGCGCGCGGTGTGTGTGAAGGCAAGTTCATCGTCGTAGTCGAAGGTTCTATATTTGTGCCGCGACAGATCGGACCGGCTTGCAGTCGCCTTCCAGTCATGGTCGAACCGCTATCCGTAGCCGAGATAGTAACTGTTTGCCCCGCGAAAACTGAATCGCTTTGCGAGGCCGCTTCGCGTAACGCTGCCGTTCGCAATTCAAGCCTCAAGCAGAGGTCGGCAGGCCAAACCGATCGGCGATCCATTCGCACACTGCACGCGCTGTTCACGCAGCGGGGTCTGGAATCAGCGTGTCGATAGCGTCAAAATCCGGCGCCGACGACGGCGGCGCAGCACGTGCTCCACGTGCTCCACGATTCGCACCAGTGCGCGTTCATGCGTCGCGCCGCGCGATCGATATGGGTGCAGCTCGCACATCACGGTCCGCGACTTGCTTGTGACGGCGGTCTTCAGAGACGACACGGCCGCCCTGCTTGCACACCACGCCTGCGCGCGTGCACCGCTCGACGGGCAGCACTCGCCACGCGCTCGCTGAGCCGGCATAGCCCGGGACAATCGTCTGTTCGTGCCTGCGTTGCCGTCGAAAAACACGTAGACGTAGAGCGTTTTGTGCGTCGCATACGCGGCGCCGGCTACGCGCGATGCGCACAAAACCAGCGTAAAGCGCTGCTGTTACGTCTCGAAACGAGACAAATGCCCGAACGCCGCGCATTCCGCGCTAAAATGCCGGGGTCTTAAGAGGACGCAGCTCATGCTCACCGAACTCGAAACCCTATCAAAGAACATCGGCCGCCTGATTCAGATCAGCCAGCGCCATCAGGAAGCGCGCGTCACGCTCGAGGCACAGCTTGCCCAGCTGCGTGCCGAATGCGACGCCACGCGCGCCGAACTCGAGCAGACTCGCGACGAGCGCAATGCGTTGCAGGCGGAACGCGATACATTGTCGGCCAAGATCGACGACGCGCAGGTGCGCCTCAACGCGATCCTCGAAAAACTGCCGCGTGCGCGTGCTCATGCCGAGCCGGACAGTCAACTCGACCTGCTCGCTCCCGAACATCACGATCAGCACGAAACCGCGCATAGCGACGTGACCCGCCACGGAGAAAACGCATGAGCACGAAGCAGATCGAAGTGTCGATTCTCGGTCAGTCGTATCGTCTTGCCTGCTCGCCGGAAACCGAGGGCGAACTGCTCGAAAGCGTCGCACGCGTCGATGCTGAAATGACCAAAATCCGCGCCAGCAGCAATGTGCGCGGCCAGGACCGGATCGCCGTGATGGCGGCGCTTTCGCTGGCATCGGAACTGCTTCAGTTGCAAACGAGTATTCGCCATGGAGAATCGTTTCCCGCCGAGGAAATCCGGCGTACAATGACGCAAATGAATGAGCAGCTCGACGCGGTCATCGAGCAATACAGCGCTCAGTAAGCATCTTTAGAGCATCTTCAGGCAGGGCCGTCATCGGGTTGATCGCGCAGGTCAATCGTTCAGGTTACGGTCCGGTCTCAGCGGTTTGAGCTTCAACAGGTTTAGCTTCCCTGCCTGGTTCGCCAAGGTCATATATTCCTTGAACCAATGCCATGTGCACGGTTGCGGAAATTTGTAGCACGGGCGTGCGCGTCACTCTGTCTGATGTACCCGAAGTGCTGCTAACTGCGACCAATTCTGAACCTCCGGTTCAGGATGCCGGCCTAGCGGCTAAGGCGGGGACCTATATCAAACGGCATCGGACAAGGTCCGATGCCGTTTTTCATTGGGCGTTGCGTTTCGACGGCACGGCTGTTCCTCAACGTCCCGCGTGTCCTTAACTTCACGTTCCATTCGATTCATGCGCTACTGGCTAATGAAGTCCGAACCGGACGAAGCAAGCATCGACGACCTCGCGAACGCGCCCACGCACACGCTGCCGTGGACCGGCGTGCGCAACTATCAGGCGCGCAACTTCATGCGCGACGGAATGACCATCGGCGACGGCGTGCTGTTCTACCATTCGAGCTGCCCGGAACCGGGCATCGCCGGGCTCGCTGAAGTATCGTCGACGCCGTATCCCGACCCCACCCAGTTCGACCCGAAGAGCCCGTACTACGACGCGAAGTCGTCGCAGGAAACGCCGCGCTGGTTGCTCGTCGACGTCGTGTTCAGGAAGAAGCTGCAGCTGATTCCGCTCGCGGCGCTGCGCGCACACGAAGAACTCGCGGACATGCGTGTGCTCGCCAAGGGCAACCGGTTATCCATCACGCCGGTCACCGACGCACAGTGGAAATTCATTACGAAGCGGCTCGCGAAGCCCGTCGCGTAATGCCATGGCGGGCCGGGGCCGCTATTGTCCGTTGATCGCCTGATATCGCTGCGGCCGGCAAGTGCGCGCCGGCGGTCATGTGTGCGTGCCCGCCCCGCCCGCACAAGCAGGCGCAGCGCATCGCGCGCGTCGTCGAGCGGTTGTTCCAGTCCGGTTCGGGAACCAGATTGCCAAGGTTACCGCCTAACGGGATCGCAAGGAATCTGCAAGCTCGCATCGGCATGCATCGCGTCGCATCATCGCGTTATCGCCATCGTCAGCGCGAGCGCCCTCGCCTAACCAAGGAGTCGAACTCATGATCACAAAAACCAGGCTTGCGTGGACGCTTGCCGGAACCTGCGCTGTGCCGTTGCTGCTCACACTCGCATCGGGCGCGGCGCGCGCGCAAACCATCGCGCCTTATCAGCCGTCCGGCGTGCTGTCGCTCAATGCGCAGGCCAGCGCCGAAGTGCCGCAGGATGTCGTCGACATCACGCTGTTCTATGAACAGGAAGCGAGCGACCCGTCGTCGTTGACGACCACGCTGAACCAGCGTGCCGACGCCGCGTTGCAGAAGGCCAAGGGCGTATCGGGCGTGACCGCGCGCACCGGTTCGTTCTCGATCTTCCCGTCGACCGATCGCGATGGCCGCATCTCCGCGTGGCGCGGGCGCACGGAGGTCGTGCTCGAATCGCACGACTTCGCGGCCGCCTCGAAGCTCGCCGGACAAATGGCGCCGACGATGCAAGTCGGCAACGTGTCGTTCTCGCTGTCTCCGGAGGCGCAGCGTGCGGCCGAGCAGAAGCTGACCGGCGAGGCGATTACGTCGTTCCGACAGCAAGCTACGTCGTCTGCGCAAGCGTTCGGCTATAGCGGCTATACGATCCGCGAAGTCAACGTCGGCCATGGCGGATCGATCCCGCCGCGGCCGGTGATGATGATGAGCGCACGCGCGATGTCCGCCGATGCGAAGGTCGCCGCACCGGTGCCGCTCGAAGGCGGCACGTCGACGGTGTCCGTCAATGTCTCGGGGTCGGTGCAGATGAAGTGACGCGCGCCTGGTGGTGCGTGATGCGTGCGTCGTACTGCGCGCGTCGCATCGAGCGCGGGTTCCGCGCGTCGTATTGAAACGAAAATCGCCACGGCATGCCGTGGCGATTTTCATGATGATGACGGCGCGCAGCGAAGCGTGCCGTTGTGCCGCGAGGCGGCTGTCGCGCAGTCAGTCGCTCAGTCAGTTGCCTGCCGTCAGTCGCGAACGAACGACGTCGAGCTCACACGCGCAACCTGCTCATGCGCACGCGAGCTCGACACCCACGCCGCAAACTCAGCTCGCACTCACCGGCTGCTGCGCCTGCCGTCCCGCGCGACGATACGACCAGACGAGCATCACGATGCCCGCGATAATCATCGGCAGCGACAGCCACTGGCCCATCGACAAGCCGAGCGCGAGCAAGCCGAGAAAGTCATCGGGCTCGCGCGCGAACTCCACTGTGAAGCGCGCGAGACCATATCCAACCAGAAACACCGCCGATATCGCGCCCACCGGCCGCGGCTTGCGCGAGAAGAACCACAGCACGAAGAACAGCGCGACGCCTTCGAGCGCGATTTCATAGAGCTCGGACGGATGGCGCGGCAGCAGATGATATTGCGCGAACACTTCGTTCAGGTGCCATTGCGCGGCCTGCGCCGGATGCGTCGCGAGCCACGCGGCATCGTCGGTCGCGGCGCCCGGAAACAGCATTGCCCACGGCGCGGACGGATCGGTCACCCGCCCCCACAGCTCGCCGTTGATAAAGTTGCCGAGGCGTCCGGCCGCAAGACCCGTCGGCACCATCGGCGCGACGAAGTCCGTCACCTGCATCCACGTGCGATGACGCTGCCACGCGAAGAGGGTCATGGCCAGCACCACGCCGAGAAAGCCGCCGTGGAACGACATGCCGCCTTCCCATACCTTGAAGATATCGAGCGGATGCGCGAAGTAGAAGCTCGCCTTGTAGAACAGCACATAGCCGAGCCGGCCGCCGAGGATCGTGCCGAGCACGCCGTAAAACAGCATGTCGTCGATGTCCTTCACGGTCCAGCCTTGCGCGGCGACGTACGGTAGACGCAGCCGCAACCGGCCGATGACGATCGCCGCAATAAATGCGACGAGATACATCAAGCCGTACCAGCGCACGGCAAGCGGACCCAGATGGATGGCGACGGGATCGAAATTCGGGTGAATGAGCATCGTGTGGTTATCGGTGTTCGTGTTCGGTTCTAACAGGTTCGGATTTGGGGATCCGGATTTCGGATGTGTCGTTGGAGCGGCCGGCGCACTCAGGCGTTCAATGAGGCGCTCAATGACGCGCTCAATGACCCCTTCAATTGGCCGTTCATTGAGCGCTCAATTCGCACCCGCGGCGCAAACCGCGCAAGCGGTTTGGAAGCTTTGCGCGCACCCTCGCAAGCACGGTTCAAACCGACCGCGATGCCGCCGCATGCGCGCGCGCAATCTCGATGAAGCCCGCCAGCACCGGGCTGACCGCCCGCGTGCGCCACACGAGCCCCGTTTCGATGGCCGGCACCGCCTCGATCAACGGCCGGTACACGACCCCCGTGCGCCGCAGGTTACGCAACGATTGCGGCACCAGTGCGACGCCCATGCCCGCGGACACGAGGCTGACGATCGTCTGCATCTGGATCGCCTCCTGACCGATGTGCGGCGTGAGGCCGGCGGCACCGTAGCAATCCATAATGATGTCATAAAAGCCCGGCGCCAGAGGCCGCGGGAAGATCACAAGCGGCGCATCGGCGGCATCGCGCAGGCTGATCGGCGCATCGCGCCATTCGGCCGGCGGCGCTTTGGCGTGCTCGCCTGCTTCGATACGCGCGGCCATCTGCGTGGACATCGCGATGATGAGCGGCTCATGCGCGATCGGCAGCCACGACAGCTGCGCCGCGTAACGCGGCGGCAGCGGCCCGATCACGAGACCGGCATCGGCCTCGCCCGCGACCAGTTCTTCGAACTGCACGTCGCTCGTCGCTTCGACGAGTTGCAGCCGCACACGCGGATGACGCACGCCGAAATCGCGCAACAGCGGCGGCAGCAAGCCGTAATCGGCGGTCGACACGAACGACAGCGACAACCCACCCGACTCGCCGCGCGCGAGGCTCTGCGCCAGCGGCCGCAGCGCGTCCGCACTGGCGAGCAGCCGCCGCACTTCCGGCAGCAGATCGGCGCCGACCGGCGTGAGCTCGACCGAGCGCTTGGTGCGCGCGAACAGCTCGACGCCGAGCGTCTCTTCCAACGCGCGAATCGCCTGCGACAACGGCGGCTGGGTCATCGACAGGCGCGCGGCCGCGCGGCCGAAGTGCTTCTCTTCGGCAACGGCGATGAAATAGCGCAACTGGCGCAGATCGGGCACGGACGGAATCATTGGGAATGGTGAATCGATGGTGTTCGAGAGCCCGCCGATGTCTCTCGACGTGTGTCTCGACAGCTCCCGGCAACCCGCTTGATACATTTTACGACCTAATCGGCCCTCAATAATATATTGGACAGTGCTTCGCCGAAACTGCATTCTTGCTCGACGCGCGCGGCCTACACTGCATGGACCTGGGCAAGTACCGCCCCGGCGTGCGCCGATCACAACAAACCGGATGGAGATCCCCATGTCGTACAACCGTCGTTCGAAGCACATCACACAAGGCGTCGCCCGTTCGCCGAACCGTTCGATGTATTACGCCATCGGCTACAAGAAGGAAGACTTCGACAAGCCGATGATCGGCGTCGCCAACGGCCACTCGACCATCACGCCGTGCAACGCCGGCCTGCAGCGCCTCGCGGACGCCGCGGTCGCCGCGATCAAGGGCGCCGACGCGAACCCGCAGACCTTCGGCACACCGACGATCTCCGACGGCATGTCGATGGGCACCGAAGGGATGAAATACTCGCTCGTCTCGCGCGAAGTGATCGCGGACTGCATCGAGACCTGCGTGCAAGGGCAGTGGATGGATGGCGTCGTCGTGATCGGCGGCTGCGACAAGAACATGCCGGGCGGCATGATCGGCCTCGCGCGCATCAATGTGCCGGGCATCTACGTATACGGCGGCACCATCAAGCCGGGTAACTGGAAGGGACAGGCGCTGACCATCGTGTCGTCGTTCGAGGCGGTCGGCGAATTCACCGCGGGCCGCATGTCCGAAGAAGATTTCACCGGGGTCGAACAGAACGCGTGCCCGACCACCGGCTCGTGCGGCGGCATGTACACCGCGAACACGATGAGCTCGTCGTTCGAAGCGCTCGGCATGTCGCTGCTGTACTCGTCGACGATGGCCAACCCGGACCAGGAAAAGGTCGACTCGGCCGCCGAATCGGCGCGCGTGCTCGTCGAAGCGGTGAAGCAGGACATCAAGCCGCGCGACATCATCACGAAGCGCTCGATCGAGAACGCGGTCACGCTGATCATGGCGACCGGCGGTTCGACGAACGCGGTGCTGCACTATCTCGCGATCGCGCATGCGGCGGAAGTGGACTGGACCATCGAAGATTTCGAACGGATTCGCCAGCGCGTGCCCGTCATCTGCGACCTGAAGCCATCGGGCAAGTATGTCGCGACCGACCTGCACCAGGCAGGCGGCATCCCGCAGGTGCTGAAGATTCTGCTCGACGCGGGCCTGCTGCACGGCGACTGCCTGACGATCACCGGCCGCACGCTCGCCGAAGAACTGAAGGACGTGCCGTCGAAGCCGCGCGCCGATCAACAGGTGATCTTCCCGATCGACAAGCCGTTGTACGAGCAAGGCCACCTCGCGATCCTGAAGGGCAACCTCGCGGAGAACGGCGCGGTCGCGAAGATCACCGGCCTGAAGAACCCGGTGATCACCGGGCCTGCGCGCGTGTTCGACGACGAGCAAAGCGCGATGGACGCGATTCTCGGCGACACCATTCAGGCCGGCGACGTGCTGGTGCTGCGCTACCTCGGCCCGCAAGGCGGCCCGGGCATGCCGGAAATGCTGGCGCCGACGTCGGCGATCATCGGCAAGGGGCTCGGCGAATCGGTGGGGCTGATTACCGACGGCCGCTTTTCCGGCGGCACGTGGGGCATGGTGGTCGGCCATGTTGCGCCGGAAGCGTTTGTCGGCGGCACGATCGCGCTCGTGCAGGAAGGCGATTCGATCACGATCGATGCGCGCAGGCTGCTGCTGCAACTGAACGTCGACGACGCTGAACTGCAGCGCCGCCGTGCCGCGTGGCAGCAGCCGAAGCCGCGTTATACGCACGGCGTGCTGGCGAAGTATGCGGCGCTTGCGCTGCCGGCGCACAAGGGTGCGGTGACCGGGTAAGCGCTGCGCAACAGGCAGGCAAGGCCATCGGCGGCGGATGGATGCGCCGCCGCCGCGTGCGGCGAACCGGCGCACGCTCGCCAATCACACCGGCTGACGCCGGGCGGCACATGCAAAGACCCCATGCAAGGGCACACGCGAATAAGGCGTGTGCCCTTTGCTTTTATAATGCGGAGCACCCGGTACGAGCACAACGACCACATCCCTGCGCGCGCACGACAACGCCACGCACCGTTACCGGTGGAGACCACGATGAAAGCGAAGTCGCATGCGGCAGTGGGGTTGGTGTACGCGCTGGCTTGCGCGTCGATGGGACCGGCGGCGCGCGCGGAAACATCCGCGGGCCTCGCGCTCGCGCAACAGGAAAACTGCCTGAGTTGCCATTCGGTCAAGCGGCAGTTCATGGGGCCGTCGCTGCACGACATCGCCGATCGCTACGCGACGCGCAGCGATGCGTCCGCCTACCTCGCCCGCAAGATCGTCGAAGGCAGCGCAGGCGTCTGGGGCGCAGTGCCGATGCCCGCGAATACGCAGGTCACGCCTGACGAAGCCGCGCAACTCGCCGGCTGGATTCTGACGCTCAAATAAGCCGCGCGAATTTCACGGCGGGCACCAACGTGCGGCGCGTTGCGAACGGCGGCTAGGCCGCGCCGTCGCCGCGCTGCTTCAACTCTTCGCGAATCGCCTCGCGAATCCAGCCCGCCACCTCCGTTTCCAGCGCCAGCGCCACTTCGCGCGTGATCTGGTTGACGAGCCACGTGGTGTGCTCCTGAAACGTGTCGCGGCAGCGCGCTTCGATCAGCGTGCGCCCTTCGCCGGTCAGAAAACTTGCGAACCGGCCGCGCAGCCGCTCGGCAAGCAGATCGGCGTCGTAATCCGGTGCGACCGGCGCGGCGCTCGCCGGTGCGGGTGCGCTGGCCGCCGCGGCAGGTTGCACATGCGGCGACTGCGCAGCCGCCGGCGTGACAAACGCCGGCTCCTCCGGCACCACGTCCGACAGTTCCGGGATGTCGCGCGCCTGCGCGGGATCGCCCTGAACGATCACTTCGTCGAGGACGGGAATGGCGGTTTCGGGAGAAGAGGAATCGTTCGGATGGGACATAGGTGCACTCCGTCAATAAGTCGGACGAACCGATGAGCCAGAACCCGGCCCGGCGGGGTGATCAGCATCACACGGCCCGCAATTCGTGGGCCCGGGGTCAGCCGCCCTGTCAGCCGCCCTGCTTGTAGTTGTTCAGAGCATAGCCGCGATCGCGGTAGAAGCGATAGCGTTCGCGGCCCGCCGCGAGTTCGTCTGTGGCATTGCCGACCACTTCGAGCAGCCGCTCGAAGCGCGCAAACTGCGCGGGAACCGTGGCGCCGAGGTTCAGCAGGATCTGATGATGCGGCGCGTCGTCGAGATTCGCCGCGAGCACGACCGGCGTATCCGCGGCGAGCGCGCTGCCCGCCGCACAATGCGGAATGAACTCGAGCGGCGCGAAGGTCCACAGCTGCTCGTCGAACGCGCGCAGCCGCGGCGGCTCGGCCAGCACGACGAGCGGCTGGCCGGCCAGATACGCCTTGCGCACGAGGCGGCACGCATACAGCAGCGAGTCGCCGACGTTCGAATGGAAGTCGATGCGCGTCATGCCCGCGTTATTGTGCAGCGCGGTCGATCAGGAACTGCGACAGCAGCGGCACCGGACGGCCGGTTGCGCCCTTCGCGGCGCCGCTCTTCGATGCGGTGCCGGCGATATCGAGGTGCGCCCACGGATACGCTTCGGTAAAGCGCGCGAGGAAGCACGCGGCGGTCACGCTGCCGGCCGCACGCCCGCCGATGTTCGCGACATCCGCGAAATTCGACTTCAGCAGGTCCTGATACTCGTCGTCGAGCGGCATGCGCCACGCGGGGTCCGCCGCTTCCTTCGCGGCGTCGAGCAGTTCGCCAGCGAGCGCGTCGTCCTTCGCGAAGAGGCCGCTGTTGTGATGACCGAGCGCAATGATGCAGGCGCCCGTCAGCGTCGCGATGTCGATCACCGCGGCCGGCTTGAAGCGCTCCGCGTACGTCAGCGCGTCCGCGAGAATCAGGCGCCCCTCGGCGTCCGTGTTCAGCACTTCGATGGTCGTGCCCGACATGCTGGTGACGATGTCGCCCGGCTTGGTGGCCGTGCCCGACGGCATGTTCTCGCAGGTCGGAACGATGCCGACCACGTTGAGCTTCAGGCCCATTTCGGCGACCGCGCGCAGCGTGCCGAGCACCGCGCCCGCACCGCACATGTCGTACTTCATTTCGTCCATCGAGTCGCCGGGCTTCAGCGAAATGCCGCCGGTGTCGAACGTGATGCCCTTGCCGACCAGCACGATCGGCGCCGCCTTGGCCGCGCCGCCCTGATACTGCAGCACGATGAACTGCGGCGGCTCGACCGAACCTTTCGCGACCGACAGCAACGAGCCCATCTTCAGCGCTTCCATCTGCTTCTGGCCGAGCACGTCGACTTTCAGTTTCCAGTCCTTCGCAAGCTTCTTTGCGGTGTTCGCGAGATAGGTCGGGGTGCAGACGTTGCCCGGCAGGTTGCCCAGGTCGCGCGTGAGGTCCATGCCGTTGGCGAGCGCCGCGCCCTGCTTCGCCGCGAGTTTCGCGAGCTTCTCGTCGGCCGGATCGACGCTGAACACGACGCGCTTCAACGCGCGCGCGGTGGTATCCGGTTTGCTCTTCATCTGCGTGAACTTGTAGGTGAGTTCGCGCAGCGCGAGGATGGCCGCACGCACCGCCCAGTCCGACGAGCGTTCCTTGATCGGCGCCTGCGCGAGCGTGAAGGTGATCTGCACGATCTTCGTGCCGAGGATTGCGCGCCAGGCGGCGCGCACCGCGTCGCCGTAAGCCTTCTGCGTGAACCCATCCTGCTTGCCGAGACCGACCAGCAGCACGCGCGATGCGCCGATGCCGGACACTTCATGCAGGAACAACGTGCTGCCGTTCTTGCCGTCCATGTCGCCCGCCTTGATGATGCGGGTCAGGAGGCCTTTGGTCGCGGTGTCGATTTCCAGCGCCGCGCCCGACAAAGTCTGCGATTCGAACACACCGATCACGATGCAATCGGATTTCCCCGTCAGGAACCCTTGGGTCGAGCCTTTGCTCCAATCACAGGCTTTTATGCTAAAGTCCATCGCGCTTGTCCTCGGATAAAATCTGGGCTTAGGATGAAAGCCGCAATTATCCGCTATTTTTCCCGTGGCCGTCGCTTCGGAGGCACGTACTACGCATACGGCGCCCCGCCAGGCGCGCCCTCCCCTCATCAACGATGATCTTTGAACGCTCTCTCCAGCGCGAACTGGCATACACGGCTGGTGCCGTGTTCATGGTCCTGCTGACGCTCGTGATGACGACGATGATGATTCGCATCGTCGGCTTCGCCGCGCAGGGCGAGATCGATCCGCGCGACGTGCTGGTGCTGATCGGCCTCACCGTGATCGGCTACCTCGCGATCATGCTGGTCGCGACGCTATTCGTGTCCATCCTGTTCGTGCTCACGCGCTGGTACCGCGACTCGGAAATGGTCGTCTGGCTGTCGTCCGGCGTGAGTCTCGCGCAGTTCATCAAGCCGATCGCGGTGTTTTCCACGCCGATCATCCTCCTCATCATGTTCTTCGTGTTCGTCGGCTGGCCGTGGTCGAACCAGCAGAACAAGCTGATACGCGCGCGTTTCCAGCAACGCGACGAAGTGTCGCTGCTCGCGCCCGGCCAGTTCCGCGAATCGCCGTTGAGCCACCGCGTGTTCTTCATCGAGAAGATGTCGCCGGACCAGTCGCGCGTCGAGAACGTGTTCGTGACGAGCACCGAGAACGGCAAGGTGAACGTGGTCGTGTCGAAGTTCGGCCACACCGAGACGCAGAAGAACGGCGACCGCTTCGTGGTGCTCGAAAACGGCCGCCGCTACGACGGCGAGCCCGGCCATCCGGATTTCCGCATCATGGAATTCCAGCGCTACGGCATCAAGATCCAGAGCCAGCCAGTGGTCAGCACGCCTACCACCACCGGCACGCCGACCCTCGAACTGCTACGCAACCCGACGCGCGACAACCTCGCTGAATTCGCGTGGCGCGCGGGGTTGCCGCTGATCGCGATCAACCTGATGATGCTCGCCATTCCGCTCGCCTATCAGAACCCGCGCCGCAGCCGCACGATCAACCTCGTGATGGCGGTGCTGATCTATCTGACGTATTCGAACGTGCTGAACGTCGTGCAGTCGTGGATCCAGCAAGGGAAAATGTCGTTCCCGGTCGGACTGGTCGGCTTGCACGTCGTGGTCGCGCTGATCGTCGCGTTCATTTTCTGGCTGCGCGTGCGCAACCGGCCGCTGTTCTCGCGGGCGATGTTCAGCCGCTCGGCGGCCGCGAGTTCATCGTCGCAATCGCAGGGAGCCTGACCGATGCGGATCTATGAGCGGTATTTCGCGCGTCAGGTTTATCTGTCGTTTGTTTTTATTCTGTTCGCGTTTTCCGGTCTGTTTTTCTTTTTCGACCTGATCAACGAACTGAACTCGGTCGGCCGCGGCAACTACAACTTCAGTTATGCGGTGCTGCGCGTCGCGCTGCAAACGCCGTCGCGCTTCTACGAAATCATTCCCGTGGCGGCGCTGATCAGCTCGATTTACGTGTTCGCGCAAATGGCCGCGAACTCGGAATACACGATCTTCCGCGTGTCCGGGCTGGCGACCAATCAGGCGCTGCGCTCGCTGCTGAAAATCGGCGTGCCGCTCGTGTTGCTGACCTACCTGATCGGCGAAGTCGTCGGGCCTTATACGGATCAGCTATCCGAGCGCGTGCGGCTCGAGGCGCTCGGCTCGTCGGTGTCGAGCAATTTCGAATCCGGCGTGTGGGTGAAGGACACGCTCACCGAGCGCGCCGACGGCGAGCAGGTCACGCGCTTCGTCAACGTCGGCGAACTGAAGCCCGATGCAACCATCAGCAACGTGCGCATCTACGAGTTCGACTCGAAGTTCCGGCTCTCGAATGTGCGGATTGCGAAGTCGGGCGTGTTTCAGCCGCCCGGCCACTGGAAGCTGACCGACGTCACCGATACGCAACTGATCGATGTCGTGCCGGCCGGTGTGACACCGGCCGACGCGCTGAACCCGGTCTATCGCGCGCAGCAGATCACGCTGCCCGAATACTCGCTACGCTCGGAACTGACGCCGCAAATTCTGTCGGTGCTGCTGGTGGCGCCCGACCGGATGTCGATGTTCAACCTGTTCCGCTATATCCAGCATTTGACCGAGAACCATCAGGACACACAGCGCTATGAAATCGCGCTGTGGCGTAAGCTGCTGTATCCGTTCGCGGTGTTCGTGATGCTGGTGCTGTCGCTGCCGTTCGCGTATCTGCATACGCGCGCGGGCGTGGTCGGGGTGAAGGTGTTCGGCGGGATCATGCTCGGGATGAGCTTCCAGCTCTTCAACACGCTGTTCTCGCACATCGGCAACCTGAATACCTGGCCTGCTCCGCTGACCGCCGCGACCCCCGGGCTTGTGTACCTGGTGTTGGGGCTGGTGGGGTTGAAGTGGGTTGACCGGCATTAGCGGGGGGTAGCCCTGGCGGCACGGCGGCCCCGTGTTGGCCAGTCGGGAGACGTGTGATGGCAACTGATCTGACTGATTCGGCAAACACGCAAGGCATCGTTCTCTTTGCGCATGGCGCGCGCGACGCGCGCTGGGCGGAGCCGTTCGAGCGGCTCGCGGACAAGTTGCGCGGCATGCGCGGCAGCGCGCCGGTTGCACTGGCGTTTCTCGAACTGATGACACCCGATTTGCCGACAGCGGTTGCCGAACAGATCTCGCATGGCTGCACGGTCATCACGGTCGTGCCGGTATTCTTCGGGCAAGGCGGTCACATCCGCCAGGACCTGCCGGTAATCGTCGATCAATGCCGCGCCGCGCACCCGGGCGTGGACATTCGCTGCGTGACGCCGGTCGGCGAAGATGACACGGTCATCGAGGCGATTGCGCAGTATTGCCTGCGGCAGGTGTAGCTCCGAGTCGCGATTCACGCGGACAAGCGGGCGACTCCTGGCCGGCGACGCAAACACACAGCGCCCCTCCGTCCGACAGGTTCGACTATCCGTCAACGAAGAAAAAGCGCCGGCGCGAAAGACCCCTCTCTCGACGAGAACGTGACCGTCGTACCGGTGTTGTTGCGCACGCAAATACCGATCGCCGGCGCGCCGGACGCAATCGCATCTTTGACATAGCTGGTCACATCGCTAAGGCGCGATTTGCTCGCGTTGTCCAGATAGATGCCGCCGATATGCTGCGTCGAGCAGTTCGCGGGGGTCGGCGGTGTACTGCTGTCGTTCCAGTTCGTCGACGCGCCGTACAGATCGAGCATCACCGCGCTCGTGTTCGTGACGTTTTGCCCAAGCGTCTGCAGGTCCACTTCGCTCCACGGGTAAGCGCTCGTATTGGCCGGTGTCGGGAAATTCATCAATATCACGTCTCCTGGCCCCACCTGCAAAGACGGGCCGGATGTCGTAGCGGCGCCCGCCGCATTGATCCAACCATCCGCAGTCGCGGGCGAATAATAGAGCGGAATGTTGTTGCCGCAAGCCACATTGGCATTGCTGCATTTGTCGATCGCATATTGCATGCTGTCGATTTTCCATGCATCGATGAAATCCCCGTGCGCCGTATAGAGGGAACCCCATTGCGGTACTGAGGCACCGTCGACAATCATCGGGTCCATCGACAACTGCGCCGTCGACAGGTCCGGGTCCTGCCCTAACGAATACTGGATGTTCAGTTGCAGTTCGGGGATTTTCACCGGAAAGCCGCTTGGACACGTACCGTCGGCATTGCGATATGCCATGTAGTCCATTGCGCTCTTATAGTTCATCATGGCTGAGGCGGCATGCGGGCTCGACATATCCGGCTTTATTTTTTTGCCGTTCCAGCAATCCGGGAAATGCACCGAAATATCGAGTTGCGCGAAAGTGCCCTTGTCATCGGTCACGACCGGGCAATTGGTGGGCGCGGTCGTCGTGTATTTGCCGCCGCGGCACAGATAATTGATCTCCGGCTTCGGGCCGGTTCCCATATGGTCGCCCGCCAGCAATTGCAGGCCGGCCGGAATCGGACTGAGCGGCACAACGGGCTGGTCGTTCTTGTAGTAGATCTTTGCGAAGTCGGGCACGATGATTCCGGATGCACGCTTGAGTTGCGGCGCCCAGTAGGCGGACACGTCCGCTTTCGCGTCGCAGGTGGTGACCTTGTGGGCATTCAAAGTCTTGTAGTCGCTGTAGGCGTCGGTGCCGGTGTTGCCGAAGAAGTCGTGCACCATTGCCCGCCCCGGCGCATTCGGCCATACGATCGAGTCGTCGGGTTTGGTGTGCGAATAGGTGCAGTGAACTTCAAACTGGCCGCCGGCGTAACCCGGCGCGATGTAGCCAAACAATCCGGCGTAAAGCATAAAAACCAGCACGGAGATTTTTTTGTCTCTCATCATCGGCTCCTTCGGGAAACCCGAGTTCAGGCGCGTCAGATATATGAGTAATTCAATTTGTCCGTGTTTTCAATGTAATCAGTCCACTCAAAGAATAAAGTGTTGATGTTTCAAAACGAAAAGATCACAAATGGTTAAATCGAATAGCCATGAATGGTTAAATAAGGTAATTGAAGTGGCGCGGATTGACGTCGCAACTCATTGTCTTCGCGCCTAGCGGGCGCCGCCGAGGTTTTTGAGGTAGTCGTCGACCATGGGCAGAATCTGCGGCAGGTTCTTGCGGCCGAAGCCGATGCGGAAATTCGCGTCGCCGTGGTCAAGCAGTGTGCTCGGCAGCAGCAAGACGCCGGTTTGCTTGAGCAGTCTCTCGCAGAATTCATGCGCCGACGTATTCTTCAAACGCGGGAATGCAATCGTTCCAGCTCGCGGCTTACGCCATTCAAACGTCTTTTCGTGGCGTGCAAAAAACGCATCCAGTAACTGCAAATTCGCGCGGGTGATGTCAGTGGCGCGGCGGGTCATCGCGGCGGTGTGACGGACTGCGATCGTCGCGAGATATTCGCTCGGCGCGCTGTTGCTGATCGTCAGATAGTCCTTGAATGTGCTCATGCGCTGTAACACTTCACGGTCGCGCGTCGCGATCCAGCCGATGCGCAACCCCGCAAGGCCGTGCGACTTCGCGAGCGCGCCCAGCGATATCGCCCGTTCATAAACATCGCACGCAGCGGGCAGCCGTTGCGCCGGGTCGAGTTCGAGACCCCGGTAGACCTCGTCGCTGAATAGCAGCAGATTGTGGTGGCGTGCGAAGTCAATGATCGCGTTGAACTGATCCGCCGAAGGCAGATATCCGGTCGGGTTGTGCGGGAAGCACACCACCAGTGCTTTCGTTTCGGGGCGCAGCAGCTGGGTAAGTTCGTCGAGATCGAGCGACCAGCCGGCCGATTCGCGAGCCATCCAAGGCGTCACGGCGAGGCCACGATCTTGCGCGATTGAATAGTGCGATTGATAACCGGGCATGTGCACGATCAGGTGGTCGCCGGGCGCGAACATCGTGTTCATGAACGAGTAGATCGCTTCCTGTGCGCCGGTGTGAACAATGATCTGATCGGCGCCGGTCAACGTGTAAAGCTGCTTTGCGAGCTCGGCGCGCAGCGCCGGGGCGCCCGGATATTCCGTGTAACCGAGCCAGGTTTGCTCCAGCCCTTCGGATGAACCGGGTTCATAAGCCAGCAATTCGCTGACCGACATCGACTCCGGATCCGAACTGCACAACAGGTATCGGGCGGTGAACTCGTGCTCGGCGAAGTAGCGTTCGAGCTTGAAGGGGGTCAGCTTCATGTCGGGGACTCGAGGAATGGGTCGTGCGGATCGGGCGGAAATTTGCAATGCGTCGTCCGGTTGGATCCACACTGCCGCATTGCCGATCGGCCCTTCGAGTGATTTATCGAAGGGCCTGACGTCTGAAACGCGTAGTGTGCTGGCGGTGGTCGGGTAAGAGAAGCTACATTTTCTTAACCAAACTTAGCAACGCTTATGCGCGTCCTTACGGTCAGTGCTGAGTTGCCGCGGCAGGCGTTGCATTCAATTCCGCGTCCATTTCATCCCATTCTTCCGGCGGACACGCGCACACCCATTCGATGCAATCCTTGTCGAGCGTCGCTTCAGTTTGCGCTTGATCGGCCAGTACCTCGAGCGCTTCCACCAACGCAATGCGATCCGACAACGTCACGCCCGCACGCCTTACTGCACGCGCCAACGCGCCGACTCTCGCCATCTGCTTGCTGTACTGATCCGCGTGATTGATCGACGTACGGTTCACGCGTTCAAGGAGCGCGATGCGCTTCTCGAGTTGCTCGCGTGTGAGCGTCTGAACGGTAACGACTGGGGTTGGTCTGGTCATAGGCACCTCCGCTGATGAGAACGCCCGGTTCACCCAGTTGGGAGTTGGGTGAGCGGGCACGATGACGAGGTCGGAAGACCGGGCTGAAACCTGAACCGGCGAGCCTCGCGGCTCCCTCATCACGGCCCGCCCAATGAAAAAGCAGGCGAGCAGAGGCTAACGCACGGCCTGCATACGCAGGCGTGCGGGTTTCAGCTACAGGCTTCCGGACCTGTGTTGCCGATGTTTCGGCAACCTTTTCATTCTAGGGAGGTGTTTTTTCGAGAGATCAACGAAGAGAGTGAAAAATACCTTGACTGGTTTATAGGCGAATTTGCGCGTTCGACACGACGAGTCATCGAATTAACGTCGCAGGAATCGCACGAAATGCCGCCGCAATCCGAACCAGCAACACACTAGAACGAGCGCTGAAAAAAGGCAGTTGGCGACAAGTAGACACGTTACCCCTAATGTCTCCATGTCCTCCGGGTTGTTCAAATCGCTGTTGCCGGTTAGACGTAGCACGAAGTCGATGGCGTAGTACAGAAAGAGCGGCATCTCCATCGGGTACGGAGCGAGCGCGCGGGTTAGCCAGTGACCACCCATGAACGACATCACGACCAAACCCGCTACGCAAGCAAGCTGTTTCATCGCACTTCCACCGTACCGTACGCGCTTCGCGCGTCGCCCGGAACCGGCAAGTCCGACGGACGAGCGCGAATATGGCGCGCGAGGCGATCAAATTCAGACGGGTTGAGGACAGTTATGCAGCCTTTGCTGAGCCCTGAGCGGCCAGCGGGATGGAGCCGAAACTCTCCGCGCGTAACGCCATTCACCATGGTCGCGTCTCCGCTTTTCGCATTCCAGAGCATGAACCACTTTGTGTGATCAGTGGTTCCGTAGCCATGCGAATCGACCCAGTCATATAGCCATCCCATACGGCCGCCCGACTCGCGATCAAGCAGATAGTACGTACCCGGCGGTATTGGGCCGATGTCTTGCAGCGCGCTTGCTGCCGGGTTGTCGCGCCCGACTCCCCGCCCCGAGAAAGCGACCACCGATCCGAAACCGGAGCAACTCAACCGAGACGTCTCTTCGTTGTTCAGGATGAAACGTACACCGAACAGGCATAACGTTCCCCCTAGTACGGATGGACAGCGGGAGCCTGACTCGCTTCAGCAACATACGATGCGTCGCCGCTGAAGCCGCACAGAACTACGCATCCGTCTTCCAACCAAAGATGCAGCGGGATCGCCATGTTCGGCCCCTTTGAAAGGCAAAAATTGTGCTTTTAGCACGTGGCTGAACACGATCCGTAAAATTTTGTTGGCCTCTTCCTATGCACGTTCCAATTCAATCTTGGCCGCCGTTGCGTCTTGATCTGACATGACCGTATCGTTAGAAACCCTCCTACGGCCGATACACCTTCACCGGCAATCCCTCCAACCGCGCCTTCAACTGCAACGCCAGCACCCGCGAATAAAAGCGCGCCATGTGGAAGTTGCCACCGTGAAACCACAAGCCCGCTTGCCGCGTCGGTTTCCACATGTTGCGCAACTCGCCTTCCCAAGGGCCCGGATCGCCGTCGAGCCCCGAACCGTATCCAAACACGCGTCCTATCGACGCCGCGACTTCAGGTGAAACGAGCTTCGCAATATGCTCGTGCATCGGCCGGTAGCCTGTCGCGTAGACGATATAGTCCGCATCAAGCCGCGAACCGTCGCTCAGTTCGACACTGGAGCGCCCGATACGCGTCGCCTCGACACCGGACTTCAGCTTGATGCTGCCGTTCGCGATCAGTTCCGATGCGCCCGTATCGATGTAGAACCCGCCCCCTTTGCGCAGCGCCTTCCCGACCAGGCCCGAGCCGTCTTCACCGAAGTCGAGCCGGAATCCCGCCGCCTCGAGCCGTTGATAGAACGCGCTGTCCTCCTGTGCGATCTGCTCCATCATCGGCCGGAACACCGCCGGCATCATCCGCTTCGGCAATGCGGCACGCTGCAGGTCCGCGTGCTCGATGTCGAGTCCTCGAGCCAGGGCCTCTTCCGAATACAGCGAGCTCAGCAGGTCGAGTACATGCGACTGGCGAATCACGTGAGTCGACGACCGCTGGATCATCGTCACATCGGCGCCATAGCGAAACAGGTCTTCGCAGATATCGTGAGCGGAGGTGTTCGAACCGAACACGACCACCTTGCGGCCGCGGAAACCTTCTCCGCCCCGATGCGCGCTCGAATGGCATTGCGCGCCCGCGAACGTCCCGGCGCCGGGTATCGACGGGATAAATGGCTCGCCGTTCAGGCCGGTCGCAAACACGAGGTGCGTCGGCCGCAGCAGCGTTGGCTCGCCGTCATGCACGACACGCACCTGCCACTGGCCGCTCGCCGCATCGTACTGTGCGCCCGCGCATTCCGCGTTGTGCCAGATATCGAGCTCCATGACCCGCGCATACGTCTCGAGCCAGTCGCCGACCTGCTGCCCCGTCGGGAACACCGGCCAGTGATCCGGGTAGTTCAGGTACGGCAGAGGGTTCGTCCACACCGGATCGTGCAAACGCAGCGACGCGTAACGCAACCGCCAGTTATCTCCGCTGCGCGCGTGGCGATCGACGATCCGCGCCGGCACGCCGAGCAGTTTGAGCCGCGCCGCAAGCGCCAGGCCGCAATGTCCGCCGCCGACGATCAGCACGTCAGGTTGCGCCGCCTCGTCGGGCGAAGCGGCGGTCGTCGCTTCATGGCCTGTCAAGCGGCGCTGACGCGTCGGTTCCTCAAAACCCTTGAGCTCGCGCAGCGCGGTCAGCAGCGTCAGGCAGCGCCCTTGCGCATCGAGACGCACATAGCCGTCGCAACGTCCGAGCGCGGTCTCGAATGCAATGAAGCCATCGGTTGCATCCGGCTGCGCGGGCTGAGCAACGGCCCAACCGGAAGGCCGGGTCGATGCAAGGGTCGCATCGAGCATCGCGCGAATCGCATCGCGCCCTTCCAGCGTGCGGATGTCCCATGTGAACGCGACGAGATCGCGCCAGAAACAGGTATCGCCAAACAGCGCGACGATATCGTCGATGTTGTTCGAGGCGATCGCACGCGAGAATGCGTCGAGCCACGAAGCGAGCGTCGCGTGCCCGGTGGGTTGCATGGTCATTCGATCCATCTCCGTCTGCGGCTGTCCGCGTTGGTTGCGCAGATTATCCCGCGGCGCCGTCTTTCGAAAGAGCCCGTGCACTGAACCCCTGTTCCCCAAAACGAAAAAGGCGCGATTTCTCGCGCCTTCGTTTCCTTGTGACCGGTTAATCGGGTCAAGCTGATTCAAGCCACCCTGCGAACGTCGTTTGGATCGCCGCTCGCTTCAGCGTCGGCATCGCCGGCCACGCCGTCGACCGTGCCAGCCGCGCGCTGCCGCTCGGCAAACGCGTCGCCGATCATCAGCAGGCTCGGCTGCGCCGGGTCCAGCCACGGCTGTGCGTCGCCGGCCGCAAGCTCTTCGAGCGTCAGCGTCAGCGTGCGCTCGCGCGGCGTGCTGCACGCCTCGACGATCGCCACCGGCGTCACCGGTGCACGCCCCGCGTCGATCAGCTGTTGCGCGATTTCAGGCGCGCTGTCGCGCCCCATATAGAACACCAGCGAATCGGCATTCACCTGCTCGCGGATCGCTTCGGTATCGGCCGCGCGGCTGTGCGTGGCGAGCGCGACGCTGCGCGACACACCGCGCAGCGTCAGCGAACGCTGCAGCGACGCGGCGCCCGCGAGTGCCGCCGTAATGCCCGGCACGATTTCATATTCGATGCCGGCGGCTTCGAGCGCGCGCATCTCTTCATCGGCGCGGCCGAACAGCATCGGATCGCCGCCTTTCAACCGCACGACGACATCATGCTCGCGCGCCGCATCGACAATCTGCTTGTTGATAAAGTGCTGCGCGGTCGAGCGCTGACCGCAGCGCTTGCCGACCGCGATCTTGCGCGCACGCGGCGCGTGTTCGAGCATCTCCGGCTCGATCAGCGCATCGTGCAGCACGACATCGGCGATGCCCAGCAAGCGTGCGCCGCGCACCGTAACGAGGTCCGCCGCGCCAGGCCCTGCACCGATCAGATACACCTTACCCATTTGCTCCCGCTCCGTTGATTCGACTCATGTGAAATCGCTTGTGCACACCGGCTCGCGCGCTTTCACTGCGCCGACGCGAGCCTCTCAGGCAGAAAACGCACGAATCATGCCCGCGGCAACCGTGTGATGCGTCGCCTCGTCGATCAGCACAAATGCGCCGGTGCCCGGGTGCGTATCATACTCGTCGCAGACAAGCGGCTTTTGCAGCGTCAGCGACACGCGGCCGATATCGTTCATCGTCAGCTCGTGACGGTCGATCGCGTGCGACAGCGTATGCACGTCGAGCACCTGCTGGATCGCGCCGACGCGCGCGAACACCGTATTGGCGGTCTGCTTCAGCAAATATTTGCGCTGCGTCGACAGCGGCGCGTCGTCGAACCAGCACAGGTCCGCTTCGAGCTTCTTCGCCGGCTGCGGCGCGTCGCCCGCGAGCACGAACGTATCGCCGCGCGACACGTCGACATCCTGCTCGAGACGGATCGTCACGGTTTGCCCGGCGAACGCGCGGTCCACTTGCGCGGTGCCGCCCGGCACCGGCGCGATAATCTCTGCGACCGTCGCTTCACGATTGGCCGGCAGCACGACGATCGTGTCGCCGACCTTCACCTCGCCCGATTCGACACGGCCCATATAGCCGCGGAAATCGTCGGCCTGGCTGCCGTCCTGGCGCGCGACCCACTGCACCGGAAAGCGCAGCGCCGCATTGCTGGCAATTTCAACCGGCAGCGCTTCGAGCACATCGAGCAGCGGCTCGCCCGCGTACCACGGCATGCGCTCGCTCGCCGTCACAATGTTGTCGCCCTTCAACGCCGAGACCGGCACGAAACGCACATTGGCGAGACCGAGCTGGCGCGCAAGTTCGACATACGCGTCACGAATCTCGTTGAAGCGCGTTTCGCTGAAGTCGACCAGGTCCATCTTGTTGATCGCGACGATCACATGCTGCAAACCGAGCAGCTTGACGATCGCGCTATGACGCTTGGTTTGCGGCAGCAATTGCGCGGCGCCGTCGACGAACGTCACGCGCGTCGCGTCGACCAGAATGATCGCCGCATGCGCGGTCGATGCGCCGGTCACCATATTGCGCGTGTACTGCTCGTGCCCCGGCGTATCGGCGATGATGAACTTGCGCTTCGCGGTCGCGAAGTAACGGTACGCAACGTCAATCGTAATGCCCTGCTCGCGCTCGGCTTCGAGCCCGTCGGTCAGCAGCGACAGATCGATTTCGTCGCCGACCGTGCGCTTGTTCTTCGCGCGCGACAGCGCCGACAACTGATCGGACAGCACCGCCTTGCTGTCGTACAGCAGGCGGCCGATCAACGTGCTCTTGCCGTCGTCGACGCTGCCGGCCGTGATGAAACGCAGCACGCCGAGGTCTTGCGGTTGATGAATGCTCATGACTGTCTTACCTCGTGTGCTTCAGAAATAACCTTGCTTCTTGCGCTGTTCCATCGCGGCCTCGGAGGTCTGATCGTCCATCCGCGTCGCACCGCGTTCGGTGATCTCGGTCACCGCCGTTTCAGCGATGATCTTCTCCAGCGTATCCGCATCGCTTGCGACCGGGCACGTGCAGCTGATGTCGCCGACGGTACGGAAGCGCACCAGCGCCTGTTCGCTTGTCTCGCCGTCACGCATCGGCGTGAGCGGCGTGACCGGCACCAGCAGGCCGTTGCGGCGCACGATTTCGCGGTAGTGCGCGTAATAGATCGACGGCAGTTCGAGCTGCTCGCGCGCGATGTATTGCCACACGTCGAGCTCGGTCCAGTTCGAAATCGGGAACACGCGCAGATGCTCGCCCTGATGCAGGCGTGCGTTGAACAGGCTCCACAGTTCCGGGCGCTGCGCCTTCGGATCCCACTGGCCGAATTCGTCGCGGAACGAGAAGATCCGCTCTTTCGCGCGCGCCTTTTCTTCGTCGCGGCGCGCGCCGCCGATCATCGCGGTGTAGCCGTACTGCTCGATCGTTTCAAGCAGCGTCACCGCCTGCACGGCGTTGCGCGAATCGGTCTCGCGACGCAGCCGCACGGTGCCGCGCTTGATCGAATCCTCGACATGGCCGACCACCAGCTCCGCGCCGATTTCCTTCGCACGGCGATCGCGGAAGTCGATCACTTCCTCGTAGTTGTGACCGGTGTCGATATGCACAAGCGGAAACGGCAGCACGGTCTTGCGGTTCGCGCCGAGGCCAAACGCCTTCAGCGCGAGATGCAACACCACCACCGAGTCCTTGCCGCCCGAGAACAGCAGCGCGGGCTTGCTGCATTCGGCCACGAGTTCGCGCAGGATATGGATCGACTCGGCCTCGAGCCAGTCGAGGTGGTCCATCCGGTTGCCCTTGTTCGGAAGCGGTGCGGTCACAGTCGGTTCGAGCGTCGTGCTCATAGTTCGGGTCCTTCGTTGATTCATCTGGCGAGCGGCGCGGCCAGCTCGCGATATCGATAAGACAGGGCGGCGATCGGCGCGGCTGGCGGCGGTCACGCGGATGCGTTTTCGGTGCTCACCGCGATCGGAATGGTCGTGATGTGCAGCCCGCATTCCTTAGTATCGCGCGATTCCCACCACCAGCGCCCGGCCCGGCTATCTTCGCCCGGCCGGACGGCCCGCGTACAGGGTTCGCAGCCGATGCTCGGGTAGCCGCGCGCATGCAGTGGATTGACCGGCACGTCGAACGCGCCGAGGTAGGCCCAGACGTCGGCTTCCGTCCAGTCGGCCAGTGGGTTGAACTTGGCCACGTTGCGGGCGGCGTCGTGCTCTTCCTCGTGCAGTTCCGCGCGCGTCACCGACTGCTCGCGGCGCTGGCCCGTCACCCATGCGCTCACGCCCGCGAGCGCGCGGTTCAGCGGCTCGACCTTGCGGATTTCGCAGCAGCGCTTGCGCAGGTCGATGCTTTCGTAAAACGCGTTCAGGCCGTGCGCATTCACATACTCGTCGACGGCGGCTGCCTGCGGGTGGTACTGCTCAATCTCATAGCCGTAGCGCTCGCGCACGCGATCGAACATGCCGAGCGTTTCCGCATGCAGGCGGCCCGTATTCAGCGAGAAGATGCCGATCTTCACGCCGCGCGACAGGATGGCGTGTGTGAGCAACATGTCTTCCGCGGCGAGGCTACTCGCAAACTTCACGTTCGCGTGGCGCGCCGCGATCGAATCGAGCAGCGCATCGAGCCGCTCGATCTTCGCGGCCAGTTCCGGCGCCACGTTGTGCACGTCGCTCATGCCGAAACCTTTTGCGCTGCGACGGCTTCACGACGGCGGAACAGCGGCTGCGGCTCGTCGAATGCGCCCTGGTACTGCACCGTGAACTCGGTAAACGCCTTCAATGCGTCGTGGATGTCTTTGTCCGCACGAAGCGCATACGCGTTGAAGCCGCAGCGCTCGTAAAAGCGCAACTGGTCGCGCAGCACGTCGCCGATCGCACGAATCTCACCCTTGTAGCCATAACGCTCGCGCAACAGGCGCGCAATGCTGTAGCCGCGGCCGTCGCGAAACACCGGGAAATCGACCGCGATCAGCGCGACCTTGTCGAAATCGCCGACGATATCCGCCGGTTCGCTGTCGGCTGCAAGCCACACGCCGACGTTGGCCGCACCATGCGCAGCCGTCAACGCGTCGCGCGATGCCTGCCACAGCGCGAGCGGCACGATCACTTTGCCGGCCGGCAATGCGTCCACCGCGGGCAGCGCGCCGTCTTCCGCCGCGCGCACGACCGTCCAGTCATCGTTGACGATCGCGCGGTCCTTGATAATCGAAGCCATCTGCAGAATTCCTTGTCTGGCAAACCGTGGGCAACTAAGCCGGTTTTACGCGTGAGCGGGTTGGCGCGAGGCGTACACGCGCTCCTTGAACGGTGCGATGCCGATGCGGTTGTACGTGTCGATAAAGCGCTCACCGTCGAGGCGTTGATCGACGAACGTATCGATCACTTTCGCGACCACGTCCGGCATTTCCTCAGCCGAAAACGACGGGCCGATCACGCGGCCCAGACGCGCGCCTTCAGCGCCCGAACCCTGCTCGCCGCCGAGCGACACCTGGTACCACTCGGAGCCGTCCTTGTCGACGCCCAACACGCCGATATTGCCAATGTGATGGTGCCCGCACGAGTTCATGCAGCCCGAAATATTCAGCGACACTTCGCCGAGGTCGTACACGAAGTCGAGGTCGTCGAAGCGCTGCTGGATTGCCTGCGCGATCGGAATCGACTTCGCATTCGCGAGCGAGCAGAAATCGCCGCCCGGGCACGCGATGATGTCGGTCAGCAAGCCCAGGTTCGGCGTTGCGAACCCGTGCGCCTTCGCCTTTTCCCACAGCGCGTACAGGTCGCGCTTCTTCACGTTCGCGAGAATCAGGTTCTGCTCGTGCGACACGCGGATTTCACCCAGCGAGAATTCGTCGGCAAGATCGGCGACCGCGTCCATCTGCGCGTCGGTCGCATCGCCCGGCGCGACGCCGTGCGGCTTGAGCGACAGCGTCACAGCCGCATAGCCCGCCACGCGGTGCGGCCGCACGTTGCGTTCGACCCAGCGCGCGAACCCGCGGCTGTCGAGCAGATGCTTCTCGAAGCTCGGATCGGTGCCCGGCAGCTTGTCGTACTGCGGCGGCGCGAAGAATTGCGACACGCGGTCCACTTCGGCTTGCGTGAGCGTCGACGGGCCGTCCTTCAGGTGCTGCCACTCTTCTTCCACCTGCTGCGCGAACTTCTCCGGCGACAGCGCCTTCACGAGAATCTTGATGCGCGCCTTGTACAGGTTGTCGCGGCGGCCGTAGCGGTTGTACACGCGCAGCACGGCTTCGCAATACGTGAGCAGATGCTGCCACGGCAGGTTTTCGCGGATGATCGCGCCGATGATCGGCGTCCGGCCGAGGCCGCCGCCCGCGAGGATGCTCGCGACCACTTCGCCGTCGGCGTTCTTCGACAGATACACGCCGAGGTCGTGAATCTGCACGGCCGCGCGGTCTTCCTTCGAACCGGACACGGCGATCTTGAACTTGCGCGGCAGCCACGCGAATTCCGGGTGGAACGTCGACCACTGACGCAGAATCTCGGCCCACGGGCGCGGATCGATCGCCTCATCGGGCGCGATGCCGGCGAAATGGTCGGCGGTGATATTGCGGATGCAGTTGCCCGACGTCTGGATGCCGTGCATCTGCACGGACGCGAGCTTGCGCAGAATTTCCGGCGTTTCCTCGAGCTCGACCCAGTTGAACTGGATGTTCGTACGCGTCGAGAAATGGCCGTATCCGCGATCGTGCTCGCGCGCGATGGTCGCGAGCATCCGCATCTGGTCGCTGCGCAGATTGCCGTACGGAATCGCGATCCGATGCATATAGGCATGGCGCTGCATATACAGGCCGTTCTGCAGGCGCAGCGGACGAAACTCTTCTTCGCTCAATTCGCCCGACAGCCGGCGGCGAACCTGGTCGGCGTACTGCGCGACGCGTTCGTCAACGATGGTCTGGTCGTACTGATCGTATTGATACATTCGGGGACCCCAATTTTCGTTTGTCTCAACCCACGCAGCGTTCCGGTTACGCTACGCGATGGAGATCACTGATCGTTCCATTAGAGAAGCAAGTCAGATGCACGACGTTAGACCCGCTTGTGATTTGCTAATGACGAAAAGAGATATCCATATTGGAAAAGTTGGAGAAATCGTAATAAACTCGCCTTATATTTCAAACGACTAAAAAATTCTGTTGATATGCCGCGAGGTTATAAATGAACCTGCACCAATTCCGTTTCGTCCGGGAAGCCGTGCGACAGAACTTCAACCTGACCGAGGCGGCCAAGGCGCTGTATACGAGCCAGCCGGGCGTCTCGAAGGCCATCATCGAGCTGGAGGACGAGCTCGGCGTGGAGATCTTCACGCGGCACGGCAAGCGCGTGCGCTCGATGACCGAGCCCGGGCACATCATTCTTGCGTCGATCGAGCGGATCTTGCAGGAAGTCGAGAGCCTGAAGCGGATCGGCAAGGATTACGCCGCGCAGGATCAGGGCAATCTGGTGATCGCCGCGACGCACACGCAGGCGCGCTACTCGCTGCCCGCGGCGATCGCCGAATTCAAGAAACGCTACCCGAAAGTGCACCTTTCAATTTTGCAAGGCAGCCCGAGCCAGGTCGCGGAAATGGTGATCCACGACCAGGCGGACCTCGCGATTGCCACCGAAGGCCTCTCAAATTACAAAGAGCTGGTCACACTGCCATGCTTCACGTGGCACCACGTGGCGGTGATGCACGACGACCACCCGTTGCTCGAGCGCAAGCTGCTGTCGCTCGATGACCTGTCGCAATACCCGCTGATCACCTACGAAAACGCATTTGCCGGCCGCACGAAGATCAACGACGCGTTCCGGCTGCGCGGCCTGCACCCGGACATCGTGCTCGAGGCGATCGACGCGGACGTGATCAAGACTTACGTCGAACTGGGGCTGGGGGTCGGCATCATGGCGGATATCGCGTTCAACCCGGAACGCGACCGCCATTTGCGCGCAATGCCGGTCGGGCATCTGTTCGGCAGCAATGTGACGCGCGTCGGGCTCAAGCAAGGGGCTTACTTGCGCGGTTATGTCTACACATTGGTCGAGCTGCTGTCGCCGAGCATGAACCGCAAGCTGATCGAACAGGCGTTGAAGGGCGAAAGCGAATCGTACGAGCTTTGATTCGATGCGCGATCGCTTAAAGTAGACGTCTTTCCTCGCCCTATCCCATCCGCGTTTCGCGTCCTGACTATGCGCACCACCCGAGCCACCTACGCCGTCGAACGCCTGAAGACCCGCAGCGGCAATCCGCGCTATGCGGCCGTCGCGCTGTCCGGCGGGTTGTTCTATCTGGTCGACCGTTCGAGCGGCGCCGATCAGAAGGTATCCGCGCCGCTGCCGCTCGATGAGTTCGTGAAGTTCGTCGACGAATTCGGACCGCAGAAGCCGCGCAAGGCCAGCAAGCTCGATCTGGCGTTCGAAGAGCAGATCAGGAAGAGCAAAAGCTGAGCGGCTGATTGTTCAGGCGCCGCGCGGCCGCACCGCGCGGGTTCGGCGTTCGCGTCCAAAACACCCGCTCAAATCTCACGCCACTGCCCGCCAGCCGCACTGCTCGCCAGCATGGCATCGATAAACCGCAATCCGGCGACCCCATCGTCGACGGTGGTCAACAAGCGGCTTTCCGGCGGCGCCGGCCGGCCCGCATCGAGTGCTTCGATCTGCAGCGCGGCGTCTTTGTACAACTGCGCGAATGCCTCGAGATACCCTTCCGGATGCCCCGGCGGCACACGCGTCGCATGCGCGGCGGCCACACCCTTTACCCGCCCGCGCGTCAAGCGCTGCGCAGCGCCGCCAAGCGGCGTGAACCACAGTTCGTTCGGCTCTTCCTGGTCGAACGCAATGCCGGCGCGCGTGCCGTACACGCGCAGGCGCAGTGCATTCTCCGCGCCGCCCGCGACCTGGCTTGCCCACAGCATCCCGCGCGCGCCGTTCGCATAGCGCAGCATCGCCTGCACGTGATCGTCGACCCGGCGACCCGGCACGAACGTATGCACGTCGGCCGCGAGCGCAGCCGGCAGCATGCCGCTGATAAACCCCGCGAGGTGATACGCATGCGTGCCGATATCGCCGAGGCAGCCGGCCGGGCCGGACAGCTTCGGGTCGGTGCGCCATGCCGCCTGCTTGTTCGTGCCGCTCTGCTCGATCGGTTCCGCAAGCCAGTCCTGCGCGTATTCGACCTGCACGACGCGAATCTCGCCGAGTTCGCCCGCCTCGATCAGTTCGCGCGCATGCCGCACCATCGGATAGCCCGAGTACGTGTGCGTCAACGCAAAGAGCCGCTGCTTGTCGCGTGCGAGCCGCGCGAGCGCCTCGCCCTCCGCGAGCGATACCGCGAGCGGCTTGTCGCAGATCACATGAATGCCGGCTTCGAGAAACGCTGTCGCCACCGGCGCATGCAGATGATTCGGCGTGACGATCGCGACCGCGTCGATGCCGTCGTCGAGCGCGCTTTCCGCACGCGCCATCTCGCGCCAGTCCGCATAGCTGCGCGCGATATTCGCTTCGGCGGCGCTGTCCTGCGCGCGCTGCGGGTCCGACGACAGCGCGCCCGCGACGACCTCGAAGCGGTCGTCAAGACGCGCGGCGATCCGGTGGACCGCGCCGATAAACGCGCCCTGTCCGCCGCCGACCATTCCGAGTTTCAGTCTCGTTGCCATCGCGTACTGCTCCTTTAGATGCGGCGCACACGTTGCGCGCGCAACCGGATGATCAAAGCCCGAGCACCCGCCGCAACTGCGCACTGTCCACGCCGCTTTCCGCGAAATCATCGAACGCATGGTCCGCGACGCGAATGATGTGCCGCTTGATGAACTCCGCGCCTTCGCGCGCGCCGTCTTGCGGATGCTTGAGCGCGCACTCCCATTCGAGCACCGCCCAGCCCGGGTAATCATACTGGGCCATCTTCGAGAAGATCGCGCCGAAATCGACCTGCCCGTCACCCAGCGAGCGGAAGCGCCCCGCGCGGTCGACCCAGCCGCTGTAGCCCCCGTACACGCCTTGCCGCCCGGTCGGACGAAATTCCGCGTCCTTCACGTGAAAGGCCTTGATGCGCGGATGATAGATATCGATAAACGCCAGATAGTCGAGTTGCTGCAACACGTAGTGGCTCGGATCGAACAGAATGTTCGCGCGCGGATGGTCATTCACCGTCGCGAGAAATCGCTCGAACGTGACGCCGTCGTGCAGGTCCTCGCCCGGATGCAGTTCGTAGCAGACGTCGACGCCCGCTTCGTCGAATGCATCGAGAATCGGTTTCCAGCGGCGCGCGAGTTCATCGAATGCCGCTTCGACGAGGCCCGCCGGACGCTGCGGCCACGGGTAAATATACGGCCAAGCGAGCGCGCCCGAAAACGTCACATGCGTGTTCAACCCCAAACGTTGCGATGCCTTCGCCGCGAGCTTCAACTGCGCGATCGCCCATTCGGTGCGCGCCTGCGGATTGCCGCGCACCTGCGGCGCGGCAAAGCCGTCGAACAGCAAGTCGTAAGCAGGATGCACGGCAACCAGTTGCCCTTGCAGATGCGTCGCGAGTTCCGTCACCGTCACGCCCGCATCGGCGGCGACGCCGAGCCATTCATCGCAATACGTCTGACTCGCCGCCGCCTGCTCGATATCGATCAGCTGCGGCGCGACCGGCACCTGAATGCCTTTGAAGCCGAGCCCCGCAGCCCAGTCGGCCAGATGCGCGAAGTTGTCGAACGGCGGGTCTTCCCCGATGAACTGCGCGAGGAAAATCGCCGGTCCCTTGATGGTCTTCATCATGCCCCTCCGTCAATGGTCGAGCCCACATGGCGCAGTACGCTGCATGCTGCGCCGTGCGCGGATGCAAGAACCTGTTCACACGCGTAACAGGCGTTAGAACGGCGAGTCCGGGAAGTAGAACTGCTGCGCGTTTTCCTTCGTGATCAGCACCGACGGAATGATCGTCGTCGCAGGCAGCTTGTCGCCCTTCAGCCGCGCTTCGGCCGTCAGCTTGATCGCGTCGTAGATAAACTTCGGCGAGTACGACACATCCGCCTTGATCAACGGCGCGCCGTCCATCACATTCTTCACCATGCCTTTGGAGCCCGCGCCGCCGAATACGATCTTGATGTCGGTGCGTTTGGCCTGATCGATCGCCTTCATCACGCCGACCGCCATATCGTCGTCGGAGGCCCACACCGCGTCGATATGCTTGAAGCGCGTCAGGTAGTCCTGCATCACTTTGAACGCATCGTCGCGGTTCCAGTTCGCGTACTTGGCATCGAGAATCTTGATGTTCGGATACTGCTTCATCACCGACGTGAACGCGGTCCACCGTTCGTTGTCGAGCGTGGTCGGAATGCCGCGCAGCGCAACGATGTCGCCCTTGCCGTCGAGCGCCTTCGCCAGATATTCGGCGGGAATCTTGCCGAATGCGGTGTTGTCGCCCGCCACGTACGCGTCCTGCGCGCTGGTGTCGGTCAGGCCGCGGTCCACCACGGTCACGTACACGCCCTTCTTCTTCACCTGCGCGACCGGCTGCGTCAGCGACGCGGATTCCTGCGGGAAGATCACGAGCGCGTTGATCTTGTTCACCGTCACGAGGTCCTGCAACTGATTGGCCTGCTCAGGCGCGCTCGCCGCGGTCTTCACGATGATCTTCAGGTCCGGATGTTCTTTCTCGAGATCCGTTTTCGCCTTGTTCGCCCACCAGACGATGCCGCCGGTGAAGCCGTGATCCGCCGTCGGAATCGACACGCCCAGTATGACCTTGTCGTCGGCGCGCGCGGCGCCTGCCGTGATGCCCAGCATCGTGAGCGCCAGCATGCCGGCGCCGACCGCTCGTATGACGTGTTTCATGGTGTTGTCTCCTGATTTGTGCGGGCGCCGTCTGCACGTTGTTGGCATGGGGGCGCCCGGATTTCGTTGTCGAACGACCGAAACGACCGCGACGTGCCGCTTGTCGCGTTGCTGCTCTGCCTTCCTCCCTGCTTGCTTCCCCTACATCACCTCACGACTGTTGAAACTCACGCGCCGTTGAAACGCTGCCGCAGCCCTGACACGACACGCGCGCTAACGCCGTCCACGCTGCAAAAACGCGACGACAATAATCACGACGCCCTGCACCGCCGCGTTCAGATACACACTGATGATGCTGGTGAGATTCAGGATGTTCGCAATCACCGACAGCAAGACCGCACCGATCACGGTACCGACCACACGCCCCTCGCCGCCCTTGAGCGCGGTGCCGCCGACCACCACCGCCGCGATCGCTTCGAGCTCCCACAGGAGGCCGGTAGTCGGCGTTGCCGAACCGAGCCGCGGCACGTACAGCACGGTCGCGACGCCGACGCACACGCCGAGCAGCACGTACGTGACGATCTTCACGGTATCGACGCGAATCGCCGCATAGCGCGCGACCTGCTCGTTCGAACCGATCGCCTGCACATGGCGGCCGAACGCCGTGCGGTTGAGAATCAGCACGCCGCCCGCCGCGACCACCAGAAACACCCAGATCGGCACCGGTACACCGAGCAGGCTCGCGTAATAAACCGGGCCGTACAGATCGGAGAGATTGTTGTCGAGCGTCAACGCACCGCCATCGGCGAGCCATGTGAGCACCGCGCGGAAAATACCGAGCGTGCCGAGCGTGACGATAAACGGTTCGATGCGCCCTTTCGTGATCAGCAACCCATGCGCGCAGCCGAACAGCGCGCCGAGCACGAGCGCGCAAACGATGCCGATCGTCACGATCGCGAGCGGCGCCAGCGTGTGCGCCGCCGCGCTGCCGGCGAGCCCGTTCATCAGCCAGATCATGACGCCCGCGATCAGCGCGGCCATCGAGCCGACCGACAGATCGATGCCGCCCGAGATGATCACAAAGGTCATGCCGACCGCGATGATGCCGATAAACGACGTGCGCGTAAGCACGTTCATCATGTTGTCGACGGTAGCGAAGTCGCGGTTCAGCAGCGTGCCCGCGATGCACAGCGCGATCAGGCCCGCGAGCGGACCGAAGCCGTACAGCACGTGCGCGATGCGCATCGCACGCGGCGTCGGCGCGGTGGTGTCAGTGGGTGCCGGTCGCATGAGCGATCAACTCCTCTTCGGTCAGATGGTCGAGGCCGAGTGTCGCCTGCAGCTTGCCCGTGCGCATCACGGCGACGCGGTGGCACAGGCCGATCAGTTCGATCAGTTCGGACGAGATCACGATCACCGCGCGCCCTTCCGACGCGAGCCGGTGAATCAGGAAGTAAATGTCGCGCTTCGCGCCGATGTCGACGCCGCGCGTCGGTTCGTCGAGCACGATCACGTCGGGGTTCGGCTGCAAAAACTTCGCGAGCGCGAGCTTCTGCTGGTTGCCGCCCGACAGCATCCGCGCGCGACTGTTCAGGTCGCCGGTGCGAATGCCGAATTCGCGCACTGCTTCGGTCAGCGCGGCGCGGCCCGCTTTCAGGTCGAGCAGCGGATGCGCATAGCGCTCGAGCGTCATCAGCGTCAGGTTGTCCTGCAGGCTCATGCTCACATGCAGGCCCTTGCCCTTGCGGTCTTCGCTCAGATACGTGAGGCCGCGGCGCATCGCGTCGCGCGGGCTTTTCAGATCCGCGCGGCGGCCGGCGATCTCGATGCGGCCCGCGCTGCGTTTGCGCAGCCCGATGATCGCTTCGAACGCTTCGGTGCGGCCCGCGCCGACGAGGCCCGCAAAGCCGAATACTTCGCCGGCGCGCACCTCGAAGCTCAGGGTGTCGACCCAGTCCGGCACGCTCAGGTCTTCGACACGCAACGCGACCGGCGCATCGGCCGCGACCGGCGCCTTGTCCGGGAACATATCGGAGAGCTCGCGGCCGACCATCAGATTCGCCATCTGCTGTCGCGCGAGCGCCGCGGTTTCGCTGCGCGCGACAAAGCGGCCGTCGCGCATCACGATCACTTCGTCCGTAATGCGCTCGACTTCATCGAGCTTGTGCGAGATATAGATAATCGTCACGCCGTCCGCCTTGAGCCTCGCCATCAGCGCGAACAGGCGCTCGGTTTCGGAAGGCGTGAGCGACGCGGTCGGTTCGTCCATGATCAACAGACGCGCGCGCCGCGACAACGCCTTCGCGATCTCCACCATCTGCTTTTCCGCGACGATCAGGTCGCGCACCTTCGTGTCCGGATGCTTCGACAAACCGACCTGCGCGAGATAGCGCTTCGCGTCGGCGCGCATCGCGGCATCGTCGAGCAGCAGGCCGCGGCGCTTTTCGTGGCCGAGGTACATGTTCTGCGCGATCGTCAGATGCTCGGCCAGATTGAATTCCTGGTGGATCAGCACGATGCCGGCCGCTTCGGCCGCCCGCGAGCCGTCGAAGTGCTGCGGTGCGCCGTCGACGAGCACCTCGCCCGAACTCGCGTGCTCGTAGCCGGCGAGGATTTTCATCAGCGTCGACTTGCCCGCGCCGTTCTCGCCGAGCAGCCCGTAGATGCGGCCCGGCGCGAGTTCGAAGCTCACGCCGTGCAGCACGCGCACCGGGCCGAAGTCTTTGCGGATGTCGTCGAAACGGACGGCGAGGCTCATCGTGGCGGCGCTCCGGCGGCGGGCTTCATGCGCTGCCGCGCACGATCAACCGGTGCGGCAACAACACGCCCGGCACATTCGCGCTGCGGTTCGCGAGACGTTTCAACAGTTGCCGCGCGGCCGTTTCGCCGAGTTCGCGCATCGGCTGCGCGATGGTCGTGAGCGGCGGGTCGATTTGCGCGGCGAGCGAGATGTCGTCGAAGCCGACCACGGCGACGTCGTCCGGCACGCGCTTGCCGACGCTGCGCAGGCCTTTGATCACGCCGATCGCGAGCGTGTCCGACACCGCGAAGATCGCCGTCGGCGGGTCGGCCTGCGCCATCAGGCTGGCGGCGGCGAACGCGCCCGCTTCGTAGTCGAGGCTGTCCAGATGCATGCGCCAGCGTGGATCGGGCGCAATGCCGGCGTTATGCAGCGCATCCTGATAGCCGCGCTCGCGCTGCTGCGCGTACAGGTAGCCGTCGCCCGAGTTGATCAGCGCAATGCGCGTATGGCCGCGCGACAGCAGATGCAGCACCGCGTCGCCGGCCGCGCGGTAGTTGTCGATGCCGACATACGGCACGCCGACGTCCGCATCGAACTCGCAGCACGCGACCCACGGCAGTGTGTGCAGTTCTTCGGACAGCGCCTGCTGCGCGGCGGCCGGGTCGAGGCAGATCGCGCCGTCCGCGCGGCGCCGGCGCAGCATCTCGAAGTAGCTGCGTTCGCGGCCCGGGTCGGCGCCGGTGTCGCACAACAACATGAAATAGCCATGTTGGCGTGCGACACTGTCGATGCCGCGCACGATGTCCGCGTAGAACGGATTGCCGAAGTTCGGCACCATCGTCAGCAGCAGACGGCTTTCGGCGGTGCGCAGATTGCGCGCCAGTTCGTTGACGCGATAGCCGCTGGTCTCGATCGCGGCGAGCACCCGCTCGCGGGTTTCCGCGCGCACGTTCGAATGGCCGTTCAGCACGCGCGACACGGTTGCGACCGAGACGCCGGCCTGCTCGGCGACGTCGTCGATCGAGATGTCCTTCGATACGCCAGGCGATGCGCGCGACCGGCTCGACGGCGAGTTCGACGATGCGCCGGCCAGGTGATGCGGATCGTGCGGCGACGGTCTTGACACGGATAGATCTCCTCGCGATGTAATCGATTACATTGTAATGGTATATTTTTGACTCGGCCGCGACAAATCGCAAGAACGATAGCGTAGGGATTTATACCGAGCGCGTTGGGCGCAACACCGCTCGGCTCGCGCCGGCGGGTGCGGCTCGCAGGCCGTCCCAGGCGGGCGAAACAGCGAGGCAAAGCAGCGGCCGACGCGCCGGACCGCGTGCGGCGCAAACGGCCGGTTTGATACAATCGCAGGGTTCTCCCGTAGCGGTCCGCGCGTCGGGCGCGGCCTTCGCCGGCATTCCAACCACACACCGCAGAACGAACATCATGAACATCGAGCAAGCGCGCTTCAACATGATCGAACAGCAGATTCGCCCCTGGGACGTGCTCGACCAGGACGTGCTGAACCTGCTGTCCATCGTCAAGCGTGAGAATTTCGTCCCCGCCGCGTACCGCCAACTGGCATTTGCCGATCTGGAAATTCCGCTGCCGGCCGGCCAGCACATGCTGGCGCCGCGCGTCGAAGCGCGCGTGCTGCAGGAACTCGCGGTGAAAAAGCACGAGAGCGTACTCGAGATCGGCGCCGGTTCCGGCTATATGGCCGCGCTGCTCGCGCATCGCAGCCAGCATGTGCTGACCGTCGAGATCGAGCCGGAACTGGCCGAACTCGCGAAGGCAAACCTCGCGAACAACGGCGTGCTCAACGCCGAAGTCGTGACCGGCGACGCTGCGCGCGGCTGGGCCGGCGCCGCGCCGTACGATGTGATCTGCGTGTCAGGCGGCTTGCCGGTTCTGCCGCAGGAAATTCTTGAACAGTTGAAGGTGGGCGGCCGCCTCGCCGCTTTCGTCGGCACGCTGCCGGTCATGAAGGCGCAGATCATCACGCGCGTCGACGAAAAGCAGTTCCGCGTCGCCGACGTGTTCGAAACTGTCGTCGAGCCGCTCACGAATGCGGTGCAGCCGCCGCGCTTCAAGTTCTGAGCGACGCTTGATCAAGCGCCGCAGCCTGAACCCAACCGGATTGTCTGATGCAAAACCTGTCTGCCCCTGCTCTTGCCGAATGGCTTGCTGATCAATCGCGTGCCGCGCCGGTGGTGCTCGACGTGCGCGAGCCGTGGGAAATCGAAACCGCGAAGATCGCCGGCAGCGTGTCGATTCCGATGCGCGAGATACCGGCGCGCAGCGAAGAACTCGACGATGAAGCGCCGGTCGTCTGCGTCTGCCATCATGGCGCGCGCAGCGCGCAGGTCGCGATGTTCCTCGAATCGCGCGGCCATACGAATGTGTTCAATCTGCAAGGCGGGATTGATGCGTGGTCGCGGCAGGTGGATCCTTCGGTGCCGACTTATTGAGCTTGCGAGTCGAGTGTTGCGAAAAGCGCCGGTCAGTTTCACATTGACCGGCGCTTTTTTTCGCTGCTGCGTTCTGATGTGTTGCGCTGCATTCTGCTGTGTTGCGCCGCGCCCAGCCGTCTGATGCGCATTTGCGTTTCTGGACTGCTCGCGCTTCTGATACTTCTGCCTCGCATGCAACTGATGCGGTTTCCTCGTATCGATTCTGAAATTTCGTAAGCCATCCTGATCGCATCGTCTGGCACCATGCTCCGACCTTTTTCCGGAGCCTGATCTGTGACCCGACACCTCTCGACTGCAGCCTGCGCGGTCGCCGCACTGCTGCTATTGCCCAGCGTGTCGCACGCGACACTCGGCGGCAAGCCATCCAATTCCATCGCTGTGCCGCTTGCCGCGAATCAACCTGTCGCGCGCGACGCGGCAGCGCAAGCGCCGACATCGAACCGGTCTTACACGACGCACAGCACGCATACCGCCGATGGCGTCACGGTGCACGAATACGCGACACGCAGTGGCGTCGTATTCGCGGTCACGTGGAGCGGCCCGGTGCGCCCGGATATGACCGCACTGCTCGGCAGCTACTTCCCGAACTTCGCTTCGGCGGCGCGCCGCGGCAAGCGCGGTACCGGACCGCTTATCGAGCGCAGCGGCGATTTGCAAGTCGAATCGATCGGCTATCAAGGACAGTTCATCGGCAAAGCCTGGGTGCCGCGGCTCGTGCCTGCGCAAGTCGATGTCGGCGATCTGGAGTGAGACCGGCCATGTTCGAGACGAGGAAACAGATGAGGATGAAACGATTCAGCGGCACGTTGTGCGCGGCGGCGTTTGCCGCTGTGGTGCTTTCCGCTTGCGGCGGCGGTTCGAGCGATGGGTCTGATACGCAGTCGTGGCTGGGCAAGCCGGGCGCGGTGGTCAGCGATACGGCTGGCGGTGGAAAGGCCAACGCGACGACGAGCGGCACGGGGTCGACGCAGAGCGCGGGGGCGTCAGGAAGCGGGACGTCGGGGCGGAATGGTTCGGGCGGTGGCAGCTCTTCGGGTAGTAGCTCTTCGGGTAGCGGCTCTTCGGGCAGTAGCTCTTCGGGCAGTGGCTCTTCGGGCAGTAGCGCTTCGGGCAGTGGCTCTTCGGGCAGTGGCTCTTCGGGCAGTGGCTCTTCGGGCAGTGGCTCTTCGGGCAGTGGCTCTTCGGGCAGCGGCTCTTCGGGCAGCGGCTCTTCGGGCAGCGGCTCTTCGGGCAGCGGCTCTTCGGGCAGCGGCTCTTCGGGCAGCGGCTCTTCGGGCAGCGGCTCTTCGGGCAGTGGCTCTTCGGGCGGAAGCTCCTCCAGCACCGACACCCCACCCGCGACCGCATCGAACATCGCATCGATCGTCGTTGACAACACGCTCGGCGTGACCGTGAACCAGCCCTACGTCACGGTCAAGCTATGCCCGCCGAACACGCAAAGCGACGCCGCATGCGCGACAGTCGACCACATGCTGCTCGACACCGGTTCAATCGGCGTGCGCGTATTCGCCAATGCACTGGGCGCGACGCTGACCGCGCGCCTGCCGCAGCAAACCGGCGCGTCGAATGACACGAGCGGCACCGCACCGCTCGCACAATGCGCACTCTTCGGCTCCGGCTATTTGTGGGGATCGCTGCGCCGCGCGGACGTCACGATCGGCGGCATGACCGCGCGCGACATCCCGGTGCATATCGTCGGCGACGCCGCGTATGCATCGACGCCGGCCGACTGCGAATCACGCGGCGTCGCGGACCTCGGTACGATCGACGCGCTCGGCGCGAAAGGCATCGTCGGCATCGGTCATCGCGTGCGCGACTTCCCGCAGGCCGCGCAAACGCCGCTTGCCGCAACCTACTACTACTGCGCGAGCACAACCTCATGCAACGCCGCAAGCGTGCCGCTCGATCGGCAGACGATCAACCCGGTCGCCGGATTCGCAACGGACAACAACGGCACGATCATCCGGCTGCCCGCGTTACCGCCCGATGGCCAGGCGAGTGCGACCGGAGAATTGATCTTTGGCATCGGCACACGCGCCAACAACGCGCTGCCGGCCAACGCAAAAATCCTCGCCGTCAGCGAGCAAGGCACGCTCACAACGCTCTACGCGAACCGTTCGGTACCGGGCATCGTCGACAGCGGCACAAATGGCCTGCTATTCCGCGATACGTCGATCCCAACCGGCGTGAACGACTGGTATGCCCCGCAGAACACGATGAATCTCTCCGCGACGATGATGTCGACCATCGGTTTGCAAGCGTCGGTGCCGTTCTCGATCGCGAATGCCGAACATCTGTTCGAAGCCGGCTATGCGGCGCATGACAATCTCGGCGCGCTGTCGCTGTCGTCGAATGTGTTTGTCTGGGGCTTGCCGTTCTATTTCGGACGCAGCGTGTATACGCTGCTGAGCGGCGCGCAGGCGGGCGGCAAAACAGGACCGTTTGTCGCGTTCTGAGCTGAAGCGTTTTAGAGTCGCGCTTTTTGAAGTCACGCTTCAGACAGCGCTCAACAGCCGCCTCGCAAATGAAACGCGGCGGCGCGGACCGCAACGGCAACGCCTGCCGCACGACCCGCCCCGCCGCATCGCCGCGCTAACAACGCGCGGGCTCAATCCACTTCCTTCAACACCTCCCCCACCGTCCTGAAGAGCTCCACAATCTGTTCCTCTTCAATAATGAGCGGCGGCGAAAACGCGAGAATATCGCCGGCAGTACGCACCAGCACACCCTTCTGGAAGCAGCGCACGAACGTGTCGTATGCGCGCGTGCCCGGCGCGCCGTCACGCGACGCGAGCTCGATGCCGCCGATCAACCCGAGGTTGCGGATGTCGATCACATGCCGCGTGCCGCGCAGCGCATGAATCGCTTCCTCGAACACCGGCGCCATCTTCGCGGCGCGCGCGAACAGCTGCTCGCGTTCGTACAGGTCGATCGTCGCGCACGCGGCGGCCGCCGCGATCGGATGCCCCGAATACGTGTACCCGTGAAACAGCTCGATACCCGCCGGCGCGCCGTTGATGATCCCATCGTGAATGCGGTCGCTCGCGGCCACCGCGCCCATCGGCGCCGCCGCGTTGTTGGTGCCCTTCGCCATCGTCAGCAGGTCCGGCGTCACGTTGAAGTACTGCGCGGCGAACGGCGTACCCAGACGCCCCCAGCCGGTAATCACTTCGTCGAAAATCAGCAGGATGCCGTGCTTGTCGCAGATCTCGCGCAGCCGCTGCAAATAGCCCTGCGGCGGAATCAGCACGCCCGTCGAACCGGCCACCGGTTCGACGATCACCGCCGCGATCGTCGACGCGTCGTGCAGCGTGACGAGCCGCTCGAGTTCATCGGCCAGATGCGCGCCCCATGCAGGCTGCCCTTTCGAATACGCCGCTTCCTTGATGTTCAGCGTATGCGGCAGATGATCGACCCCCGGCAGCATCGCGCCCGAATAGGCCTTGCGGTTCGCCGGAATGCCGCCGACCGACGTGCCGCCAAAGCCGACGCCGTGATACGCACGCTCGCGGCCGATAAAACGCGTGCGCTGTCCTTCGCCGCGCGCGCGGTGATACGCGAGCGCGATCTTCAGCGCGGTATCGACCGCTTCCGAGCCGGAGTTCACCAAAAAGATGTGCTTCAGATCGCCAGGTGTGTGCTTCGCGATTTTCGTCGCGGCTTCGAACGCTTTCGGATGGCCCATCTGGAAGGTCGGCGCGAAGTCCATCTCGGCCGCCTGCTCCTGCACCGCGGCGACGATCTCATCGCGGCAATGGCCCGCGTTCACGCACCATAGCCCCGCTGTGCCGTCGAGAATGCGCCGTCCGTCATTGGACGTGTAGTACATCCCCTTGGCCTTCGAAAGCAGCCGCGGCGCGCTCTTGAACTGCCGGTTCGCAGTAAAGGGCATCCAGAAAGCGGACAGGTCGAGCGTACTGGCAGCGCGGTCGTTCATGCGAGTCTCCTCGTGTTCGGTGATTGTTGCGGTGAATTGGGCCTTGTTGAGAGTCTCAGTGTAAGCAGCGGCACGCCGGTGCACAACCTCGCGGCGGTGCTGCACCGATCGGGCGCGCCGCGCCGGAGGGCCGTGACCCGCGTGCTTCGTTGCGGCGCGGCACGCACCGCAACGAAGCACGCGCTGCGCCGATGCACCGCTTTAGCCCTTATGACGCATCGAACGCGACCCGCCGATGCTCATGCGCACCCGCATCGCAGCGCCCGCCGAGCCCCTTCAGTGCTGCTTTGCAGCGTTGGCATATGCCTTGCAGTAACGAGCACGGCCAGTCATGCACTACGCAAGCTTTGAGTCGGTCTGCAGCCTCGCTCGGTCGCCGGGGCGCTACGCCGCCGCGACACCCAAAAACACTCACCATCCATGACAAGGGGTAGCACATGAAACGTCGCAGTCTTCTGAAGCTCGGCTCGATGTCGGGCGCGCTCGCGCTCGCGGGCAAGGTGCCGTTTGCGAACGCGCAGACGAATAGCGGACCGATCAAGGTCGGCATCCTGCATTCGCTGTCGGGCACGATGGCGATTTCGGAGACGTCGCTGAAAGACACCGCGTTGATGACGATTTCCGACATCAACAAGAGCGGCGGCGTGATGGGCCGGCAGATCCAGCCGGTGGTCGTCGACCCGGCGTCGAACTGGCCGCTGTTCGCCGAGAAAGCCCGCCAGTTGCTGACGCAGGACAAGGTGGCCTGCGTCTTCGGCTGCTGGACCTCCGTGTCGCGCAAGTCCGTGCTGCCCGTATTCGAAGAGCTGAACGGCCTGCTCTATTACCCGGTGCAGTACGAAGGCGAAGAGATGTCGCGCAACGTGTTCTATACCGGCGCCGCGCCGAACCAGCAGGCGATTCCCGCCGTGGAGTACCTGATGAGCAGCGAAGGCGGCGGCGCGAAGCGCTTCTTCCTGCTTGGCACCGACTATGTGTACCCGCGTACGACGAACAAGATCTTGCGCGCGTTCCTGCACTCGAAAGGCGTGCAGGATGCCGACATCCAGGAGGTCTACACGCCGTTCGGCCATAGCGACTATCAAACCATCGTCGCGAACATCAAGACCTTCTCGCAAGGCGGCAAGACCACCGTCGTGTCGACCATCAACGGCGATTCGAACGTGCCGTTCTACAAGGAGCTCGGCAACCAGGGGCTGAAGGCGACCGACGTGCCGGTCGTCGCGTTCTCGGTCGGCGAGGAAGAGCTGCGCGGCATCGATACCAAGCCGCTGGTCGGACACCTTGCCGCGTGGAACTACTTCATGTCGGTGAAAGGCCCGAACAACACGTCGTTCAAGGAAGAGTTCGCGTCGTATGTGAAGGCGCAGAGCCTGCCGGGCGGCGCGAAGCGCGTGACGAACGATCCGATGGAAGCGACCTTCGTCGGCATCCATATGTGGAAGCAGGCGGTCGAGAAAGCGAAGAGCACCGACGTCGACAAGGTGCGCGTCGCGATGATCGGCCAGAAGTTCGCCGCGCCGTCGGGCTTCACGCTCGAGATGGACGGCAATCACCATCTGCACAAGCCGGTGATGATCGGCGAGATTCGCGGCGACGGCCAGTTCAATGTGGTGTGGAAAACCAAGACCGCGGTTCGCGCGCAGCCGTGGAGTCCGTATATCGCGGGCAACGAGAGCAAGCCGGACGTGGTCAGCTCGATCCCGTCGTTCCTGCGGCGCGCGCGCGTCGCGTAAGCGCGCCCCGCTTCGCTGCATGCTCTGCCCAACGTGCAGCGAGGCTCGTGCAAGTGAAGTGAAGTCAAGCCATACCCTGTAGCACGCGGCCTCGGACCGACCATTCGAGGCCGCCGACATGCCTGCCGCTTTCCTCTTCAAAGGCCATCATGGCGTTCTCCTTCTCCAGACTGGCGCGGCGCGGCTCGAGCGCCGCGCGCTTTTTCTCCGTCGCGGCTGCGTTCGCGATGCTGACGTCATTGCTCGCGGCGCCGCACGCGTTCGCGCTCACCACCGCCGACGTCGCGCCGCTGGCCGGCGATGACTTCGACGCGAAGTCCGCCGCGATCGACAAGCTGATCGCGATGCACGACGCGCCATCGCTCGCGCTTTTGAAAGCACTCTCCGAAGACAACGCGCTCGCCACCGACGCCGGCGCCGTGCTGATCCAGTCGGCCGAAGGCGGCGACACCGCGCGCGACGCGGTCACCGGCAAGCCGGCCGCCGCCGGCGATGCGCAGCCCATTACGCTGAACAACCTGCTGCGCTCGAAAGTCGCGGGCGCATTATCGGGCTTGCAGCTCGCCTCGCCCGATCTCGACACGCGGCGCGCCGCGATCGCCGCGCTATTGAAAAGCCCCGACATCGCGATGAAACCGATGATCGACGCGGCACGCGCGAAGGAAACCGACCCGGCGCTGAAACGCCGCCTCGACGTACTGTGGGCGATGACCGCGCTGCATGACCCCGACGCCGCGAAGCGGCTCGAAGCGGTGCAACTGGTCGCCGCGCGGCACGATCTCGAGATGAACGAACTGCTGCGCCCGATCGTTGCGAAAAAGCCGGACGGCAGCTTTGTCGAAGCCGACCCGCGTGTGCGCGCGGCCGCGCAGCAAGGCATCGACGCACTCGATACGATCCAGCGCCGCAGCGAAATTGCCGGCACGCTGTTCGCGGGGCTGTCGCTCGGCAGCGTGCTGCTGCTCGCCGCGCTGGGCCTCGCCATCACGTACGGCCTGATCGGCGTGATCAATATGGCGCACGGCGAATTCCTGATGATCGGTGCGTACGCAACCTATGTGGTGCAAAACCTGATGCAGCACTATGCACCTGGTGCATTCGACTGGTATCCGCTGCTCGCGATCCCCGCGTCGTTCGCCGCCGCCGCGGCGGTCGGCATCGTGCTCGAACGGCTCGTGCTGAAGCACCTGTACGGCCGCCCGCTCGAAACGCTGCTGACCACCTTCGGCGTCAGCCTGATCCTCATTCAAGCGACGCGGATGATGTTCGGCGCGCAGAACGTGCAGGTCGTGAACCCGTCTTGGATGAGCGGCGGCGTGACCGTGATGCAGAACCTGATCCTGCCGTACAACCGGCTCGCCATTCTTGCATTCTCGCTGATCGTGGTCGGCATCGCGTGGACCGTGCTGACGAAGACGCGCCTCGGCCTGTTCGTGCGCGCGGTCACGCAGAACCGCCGGATGGCCGCGTGCGTCGGTGTGAAGACCGCGCGCGTCGATTCCTATGCGTTCGCGTTCGGCGCGGGCATCGCGGGCCTGGGCGGCTGCGCGCTGTCGCAGATCGGCAATGTGGGCCCCGACCTCGGTCAGAGCTACATCATCGATTCGTTTATGGCGGTCGTGCTGGGCGGTGTCGGGCAACTGGCAGGCACCGTGCTCGGCGGCTTCGGTCTCGGTCTCGTCAGCAAGGCGATCGAGCCGTTCTGGGGCGCGGTGCTCGCGAAGATCGCGGTGCTCGTGCTGATCGTGCTGTTTATCCAGAAGCGTCCGCAGGGCATGTTCGCCTTGAAGGGCCGCAGCGCGGAGGCCTGAGATGACATCCGCTACTTCCTCTCCCACCGCCGTCGACGCACGCGGCGCGACCAGCGACGAAAACCGCGCGGATCTTGCCGGCTTCGCACTCGGCTTGCCGCCGCGCCCCGCTCTGCTGTCGCGGCGCGCGTGGCAGGCGCTGCTTGCGCTGATTATCGTAATCGGGCTCGGTGTGCCGTTCTCCGCGCTTGTGCTGCCCGAAACCAGTGCGTTCCATCTGTCCGCGTATGCGATGACGATCGCCGGCAAATTCATGTGCTATGCGATCGCCGCGCTCGCGCTCGATCTGGTCTGGGGCTATTGCGGCATTCTGAGCCTGGGGCACGGGCTCTTCTTCGCGCTCGGCGGTTACGCGATCGGCATGTACCTGATGCGCGCAATCGGCCACGACGGCAAGTACGGCAGCGATCTGCCCGACTTCATGGTGTTTCTCGACTGGCATCAACTGCCGTGGTACTGGCAAGGCACACAGCATCTCGCGTATGCGCTGCTGCTGGTCGTGCTCGCGCCGGCGGTCGTCGCATGGGTGTTCGGCTTCTTCACGTTCCGCTCGCGCGTGAAAGGCGTATACCTGTCGATCATCACGCAGGCGATGACGTTCGCCGCGATGCTGCTCTTCTATCGCAACGAAACCGGCTTCGGCGGCAACAACGGCTTTACCGACTTCAAGCGCATCGCCGGCTTTCCGATCACGCATCCGGGCACGCGCACAGTGCTGCTGCTAATGACCTTCGCGGTGCTCGTGCTCACGTTTATCGGCGCGCGCGCGATCGTCACGTCGAAGCTTGGCCGCGTGGTCACCGCGGTGCGCGACGGCGAAACGCGGCTGATGTTCCTCGGCTACAGCCCGCTCGCGTACAAGCTGTTCGTGTGGACCGTCTCGGCGGTGCTGTGCGGCATCGCGGGCGCGCTGTATGTGCCGCAGGTCGGCATCATCAATCCGGGCGAGATGTCGCCGGGCAATTCGATCGAAATGGCGATCTGGGTCGCGGTCGGCGGACGCGGCACGCTGATCGGCCCGATCCTCGGCGCATTCGCGGTGAATGGCGCGAAGAGCTTCTTTACCGCGTACTTCGCCGAATACTGGCTGTTCTTTCTCGGCCTGATTTTCGTGCTGGTGCCGCTGCTGCTGCCGAACGGCATCATGGGGCTGATCACGCTCGCGATGCGCAAAAAGAACCGCCACTAAGGACCGCAGATGAGCCACTACGTATACGAAGCGGACGCGATCGACGAGCGCGCGCTCTCCGGCGTCGCCGGCATGGGCCACGTCGCGACGCCCGGCGAGATCGACATTTCGCACGGCACGATTCTGTATCTCGAAGACGTCACCGTCAGCTTCGACGGTTTTCGCGCGCTGAACAAACTGACGCTGTCGATCGACGCGGGCGAGTTGCGCTGCATTATCGGCCCGAACGGCGCCGGCAAGACGACGATGATGGATGTGATCACCGGCAAGACCGAGCCCGATTCGGGCAAGGTGTTTCTCGGCCAGACCATCGACCTCACGCGGATGAACGAGCCGGAGATTGTGCGCGTCGGCATCGGCCGCAAGTTCCAGAAGCCGACCGTGTTCGAGCAGCATCCGGTGTGGGAAAACCTCGAACTCGCGATGAAAACCGACAAAGGCTGGCTCGCATCGCTGCGCGCGCGGCTCGATCGCGCGGCGCAAGCGCGCATCGAGGAAACCCTCGCGCTGCTGCGTCTCGAAGGCGAAGCGCGGCGGCCGGCCGGCGAACTGTCGCACGGGCAGAAGCAGCGGCTCGAGATCGGCATGCTGCTGATGCAGCAACCGGCCTTGCTGCTGCTCGACGAACCGGCGGCCGGCATGACCGATGAAGAAACGATGCAGCTCGCGGACCTGTTGAATCACCTGCGCGGCACCTGCTCGATGATGGTGGTCGAGCACGATATGGAGTTCGTCGCCGCGCTGGCCGGCGAGACGGGCGCGGTCACCGTGATGGCCGAAGGCAGCGTGCTCGCGCACGGCACGCTCGACACCGTGAAAAACGACCCGACCGTGATCGAGTCGTACCTTGGACGCTGAACCGGAACGCCGCACACCATGCTCGAAGTGACCAACCTGAACCAGTATTACGGCGGCAGCCATATCCTGCGCAATGTGAAGCTCGACGTGCCGGACGGCAAGCTGACCGTGCTGCTCGGCCGCAACGGCGTCGGCAAGACCACATTGTTGCGCTGCCTGATGGGCGTCGTGCCTGTGAAGAACGGCACGATTGCCTGGCGCGGCACGCCGCTCACGAAACTGCCGCCGCACGCGCGCGTCGCGCAAGGCCTCGCGTATGTGCCGCAAGGCCGCGATATCTTTCCGCGCCTGACGGTCGAAGAAAACTTGCTGGTCGGCGCGGCTAGCCGCAAAGCGCCGAAGCGCATTCCCGACCACATCTACGCGCTGTTTCCGGTGCTCAAAGACATGCGCGCGCGGCGCGGCGGCGATCTGTCGGGCGGGCAGCAGCAACAGCTCGCCATCGGCCGCGCGCTGATGAGCGAACCGCAATTGCTGATTCTCGACGAGCCGACCGAAGGCATCCAGCCGTCGATCATCCAGGATATCGGCCGCACGCTGCGGCAGCTGGTCGAAGAAATGGGGCTGACTGTGCTGCTCGTCGAGCAATACTACGACTTCGCAAAAGCGATCGCGGACCGCTACTGGGTGATGAGCCGCGGTGAGATTGTCGCGGGCGGCACAGGCGCGAATATGGATGACGACGGCGTGCGCGCGTTGATCGCCGTTTGACAGGTCCATCAACCATGCTCGATGCGCGCTTGATAGCCGCTTGATAGCCGCTTGATACCGGCTTGATACCCGCTTGCCCCCCGTTCCATGCGCATTTCACGTGATATTCTCGCCGCATGTCCCTGCACGAAAACCACGCGGCCCTCGCGCCCGCCGACTCAACCTTGCCTGCGCTCTGGCGCGCGCGGCTCGAACTCGGTTTCGCGAAACACGGCGCGCGTACGACGCTCACGCATCGGCTGCATGAAGGACCGTTGCGCGTGCAACGGCCGCTATATCCGGAAGGCGATGCGATCTGTCATGCGGTGATCGTGCATCCGCCCGGCGGCATCGCGGGCGGCGACTCGCTCGATATCGACATCGCGCTCGCTGCCGGCACGCACGCGGTGCTGACCACGCCGGGCGCAACCAAGTGGTACAAGTCGAATGGCCGCACCGCGCGGCAACGAATCGGCATTCGCGTCGGCGCGCACGCGAAGCTCGACTGGCTGCCGCAAAACAATATCGTGTTCGACCATGCGCATGCATCGCTCGATTTCACGCTGACGCTCGCCGAAGGCGCGAGCGCGCTCGGCTGGGATGCCGTGCAGCTCGGCCGGCAGGCCGCCGGCGAACGCTGGAGCGCAGGCCAGCTGCGCACGGTATCGCGCATTGTCGCGCCTGACGGGCAGCCGCTGTGGTTCGAACGCGCGCAGCTCGCCGCTGACGCCGCATTGCGCGACGCGCCGCAAGGGCTGGCCGGATTCCCGGCATTCGGCACGCTGTGGGCGGTAGGCGCCGCCTGCAACGACACGCTCGCCGAAACGCTGACTGCGAAGCTGCCATTCGACACCGGTCTGCGTGCGGCGGCAACGTGCGTGCGCAGCGAAGAAAATCCGCTCGACGGACGTCCCGGCGTGCTGCTGGTACGTGCCGTCGCGCGTTCGATGGAACCGCTGCAGCATGTGCTTGCGCAGTGCTGGACGGAGCTGCGGCCGCTGATCCATCGCGTCGACGCGGTGCCGTTGCGTTTGTGGTCCACGTGATGCCATTTGCTTGCCGACGGCGGCTCATCCTGTGCGCATACGCCGTCAATGCCGCATATTCACCACGCGCACTAGCGCGATTGGCATCGCTTTGCACCACGGCGAAACACTCGGTGCCCGAACCTGGTGCGCCACCCGCTCTGCCTCCTTGTAGCGATTCGCGCACCACGATGGCATAACGTTTGCTCGTGTTTGCCCGTTAATCGCCGCTAGAATGACGACGACGCTATCGCGCGCCTTCCACTCACACGCCGCATAACAACATCGATGAAGCTGACACCACGCGAGCGAGACAAACTCCTGATTTTCACCGCGGCGCTGCTTGCCGAACGCCGTCGCGCACGCGGCCTGAAACTGAATTACCCGGAAGCGGTCGCGTTCATCACCGCGGCGCTGATGGAGGCCGCGCGCGACGGGCGCACGGTCGCCGAGGTGATGCACTACGGCACCACGCTGCTCACGCGCGACGACGTGATGGACGGTGTGCCCGAGATGATTCCGGACATTCAGGTCGAAGCGACTTTCCCCGACGGCACGAAGCTCGTAACGGTCCACCACCCGATTCCCTGACATTTTCCCCAAACAGGCTTTCCTGAAGGAGCGCGCGATGATTCCCGGCGAACTGATCACCGACGACGGCGAGCACGAGCTGAACGCCGGCCGTACGACGATCACGCTGACCATATCGAACACCGGCGACCGCCCGGTGCAGGTCGGCTCGCACTACCACTTCCACGAAGTGAACGCGGCGCTCGCGTTCGATCGCACGGCGGCGCGCGGCTTCAGGCTCAATATCGCGGCGAGCACCGCGGTGCGTTTCGAACCGGGCCAGGAGCGCACGGTCGAGCTGGTCGAACTGGCCGGCGACCGCATCGTGTACGGCTTTAACGGCAAGGTGATGGGCAAGCTCGACGAAAGCGTCAGCATGCCGTTGCCGGATGCCGCCCATATCAAAGCCTGACCGGTGCCCCATCCTTTCGGATTCCAGACATGACATTACGTATTGGCCGCCGCGCGTACGCCGAGATGTACGGCCCCACCACCGGCGATCGGGTCCGGCTCGCCGACACCGGTCTCGTGATCGAAGTCGAGCACGACTTCACCGTGTACGGCGAGGAAGTGAAGTTCGGCGGCGGCAAGGTAATCCGCGACGGCATGGGCCAGTCGCAGCGTCTTGCGGCGGACGTCGTCGATACGGTGATTACGAACGCGCTGATTCTCGACCACTGGGGCATCGTGAAGGCCGATATCGGCCTGAAGAACGGCCGCATTGCGGCGATCGGCAAGGCCGGCAATCCGGACATCCAGCCCGGCGTCACGATACCGCTGGGCGCCGCGACCGAAGTGATCGCCGGCGAAGGGATGATCGTCACGGCCGGCGGCATCGATACGCATATTCACTTCATCAGTCCGCAGCAGATCGACGAAGCGCTTGCCAGCGGCGTGACGACGATGCTCGGCGGCGGCACCGGGCCGGCCACCGGCACCAATGCGACCACTGTCACGCCGGGGCCGTGGCATCTCGAGCGGATGCTGCAGGCCGCGGACGGCTACCCGATGAATCTCGGCTTTCTCGGCAAGGGCAACGTCAGCCAGCCGGAGCCCGCGCTCGAGCAGATCGCGGCCGGCGCGATCGGACTGAAGCTGCACGAAGACTGGGGCACGACGCCGGCCGCGATCGACAATGCGCTGAGCGTTGCCGACGACACCGACACGCAGGTCGCGATTCACACCGATACGCTGAACGAAGCGGGTTTCGTCGAAGCGACGGTCGCCGCGTTCAAGGGCCGCACGATTCATACGTATCACACCGAAGGCGCGGGCGGCGGCCATGCGCCGGACATCATCAAGGTATGCGGCGAGCCGAACGTGCTGCCGTCGTCGACGAATCCGACGCGGCCGTACACGGTCAATACGCTCGACGAGCACCTCGACATGCTGATGGTGTGCCACCACCTCGACCCGTCGATTGCCGAAGATATCGCGTTTGCCGAATCGCGAATCCGCCGCGAGACGATCGCCGCGGAAGACATCCTGCACGACCTCGGCGCGCTGTCGATGCTGTCGTCGGATTCGCAGGCGATGGGACGCGTCGGCGAGGTGATTATCCGCACGTGGCAGACCGCGCACAAGATGAAGGCGCAGCGCGGCGCGTTGCCTGAAGACAGTGCGCGCAACGACAACTTCCGCGCAAAGCGCTACGTCGCGAAGTACACGATCAACCCGGCGCTGACGCACGGCATCGCGCATGAGGTCGGTTCGATCGAGCCGGGCAAATGGGCGGACCTCGTGCTATGGGAGCCGGCGTTTTTCGGCGTCAAGCCGTCGCTGATCCTGAAAGGCGGGATGATCGCGCTTGCGCAGATGGGCGACCCGAATGCGTCGATTCCGACGCCGCAGCCGGTCCATTATCGCGAGATGTTCGCGACGCGCGGCGGGGCGTTGGGGCGCACATCCTTGACGTTTGTGTCGCAGTTGGCGGCAGCATCCGGCGTGGCTGAACGTTATGGGCTGACAAAGCGCGTCGTCGCCGTGAAAGGCTGCCGCAGCGTGACGAAAGCCGGCATGATCCACAATGCGTGGCAACCTGCTATCAGCGTCGATCCGGAAACGTATCAGGTGATCGCCAACGGCGAACTGTTGACCTGCGAACCCGCGACGGTGCTGCCGATGGCGCAACGGTATTTTCTGTTCTGATTGCATTGACGGGTATGAGAACGATCGACAAACGTCTTGATTCGCATGTGAAGCTCGCCCGCGTGCTGATGACGCGCGCGCCGGGTTTGACCTTGCCATTCGAGGCACGCTGCAAGAGCCGGCTCGCGGCAACGCTCGATACCGGCGAAGAAGTCGCGCTGGTGCTGCCGCGCGGCACCGTATTGCGCGACGGCGATGTGCTGGTTGCGGACGATGGCGGACTCGTGCGGGTTGTCGCGGCCTCTGAAGCCGTGCTGCTGGTCCGTGCGCCCGATGTGCTGACGCTCACGCGCGCCGCTTACCACCTCGGCAATCGGCATACGCCGGTTGAAGTAGGTGTGGACTATCTGAAGCTCGAATACGATCCGGTGCTCGCGGATATGGTGAAGCGCCTCGGCGCGTCGGTGGAGCAGACGTCGCTGCCGTTTCAGCCGGAAACCGGCGCGTACGGCGGCGGACATCGGCATGGGCACGACGAGACGTTCGCCGAAGACTATGCGGTCGCGCAGAAGGTGTTCGACGAACATCATGGACATGCGCATTCGCACGATCACGCACAGGATCACGGCGATGATCATTCGCACGCGCACGGTCACGATCATGGTCACAAACATGGCCACGATCATACGCATGCGCACGAGCATGGCCACGCGCACGGACACGATCATGCGCACTGCGATGCGTCGTGCTCGCACGGTCATCGCCGCCATGCGGACGACTGAGCTCACCGCGCTACTGCATCTCGCGTCGCCGGCCCTGCCGATCGGCGCGTTCAGCTATTCGCAGGGGCTCGAAGCGGCCATCGAAGCGCAACTGATTACCGATGCCGACAGCGCCGGCAACTGGATTGCGAGCGGCCTGACGAACGTGCTCGCGCTCGGCGAACTGCCGTTTCTCGCGCATCAGCTCGAACGCTGGCGCGTCCATGACGCCGCGGGCCTCGCTGCGGCGAATAGCGAATTTCTGGCGAGCCGCGAGTCACTGGAGCTGCGCCGCGAGACCGAGCAGATGGGCTGGTCGCTGCGTCAGTTGTGCGCAGCGCTCGAATGGGGCGATGCGGCGCGGCGCGCGACGCTCGATACGCTAAGGCCCGTCGCGCAACCCAGCGCATTTGCCTTCGCCGCCTTCGCGCACGACGCAGCCGCCGACGCGGCACTCGCGGCCTACGCGTTCAGCTGGGTCGAAAATCAGGCTGCGGCCGCGCTAAAGGCGGTGCCGCTCGGCCAGCTCGCCGGACAGCGGATCATCGTCGCATTGCGCGGCGCAATCGATACCGCGGTCGAGCGCGCGCTCGCCGTCTCGCCGGACGACATCAACACATTCGCGCCGCAGCTCGGCATTCTGTCGGCGCGCCACGAGTCGCAGTATTCGCGGCTCTTCCGCTCATAGGTTCGAACATCATGAACACACGCACTCAACGCACGAAGAAACTGCCGCCGCTGCGCGTCGGCGTCGGCGGCCCGGTCGGGTCCGGCAAGACGACGCTGCTCGAAATGCTCTGCAAGGCGATGCGCGAGCGCTACGACCTGGTTGCGATTACCAACGATATCTATACGAAGGAAGACCAACGCCTGCTGACCGTCGCAGGCGCGTTGCCGGCCGAGCGGATCATGGGTGTCGAAACCGGCGGCTGTCCGCACACCGCGATTCGCGAAGATGCGTCGATCAATCTCGAAGCGGTCGACCGGATGCTGACGCGTTTTCCGGACGCGGATATCGTGTTTATCGAATCGGGTGGCGACAATCTCGCGGCCACATTCAGCCCTGAGCTTTCCGATCTGACGATTTATGTGATCGATGTCGCGGGCGGCGAGAAGATTCCGCGTAAAGGCGGTCCGGGCATCACGAAATCGGATTTGCTGGTGATCAACAAGACCGATCTCGCGCCGATGGTCGGGGCGAATCTCGAAGTGATGGCCTCGGATGCGAAGAAGATGCGTGGCGAGCGGCCGTTTGTGATGTGCAATCTGAAAGCGCTCGATGGGCTGGATCAGGTGGTCGGATTCATTGAGAAGAAGGGGTTGCTGACGGTTTAGACCGCTCGGCAGCCAGAGAAGAGATTCGCGGGCGTACCCGGCGTTGCGTCCGCCGTTTCCTTAAAAAGACAATACTGAAAGTTTCCAGACGCAAACCATCACCCACGCCGCGCACCGAACGCGCTCGCGTCCGGCTTCGGCCGTTCCGTATTGTCGCCATCCAGCGATTATTCAACTTTCTAAAAGTCAATCTTAGGGAACGCATGATTGCCCCGGCCGTTGCAATGCATGCATTCTCTGCTCCAGTCACTTCGCATCGCCGCCGGCGGACATCGGTCCGCCGCCGGGACCGGTCGCGCCAAACGCTTTGACACGTTAGCGCGCGCACCACGAACAGCCCCGGTCAGCGTCGCAAGGACAAAGTTGCAGCAGAGCACCTCTTTGCCTCGCGCCGCAAAGCCCCCTGGATCGTGGAGTCTGAATGATCGGTATCGTTCGCATCGCATTGAAGCGGCCCTACACGTTTATCGTCCTGGCTATCTTCATTCTTATCGCCGGGTGCCTGTCCGCGTTGAGGACGCCCACGGACATCTTTCCGTCTATCGACATTCCGGTCATTGCAGTCGTGTGGCAGTACACGGGGCTGCCGCCCGACCAGATGGAAGGCCGCATCATGGCGCCGTTCGAACGCGTGCTGCCGACCACGGTCAACGACGTGCAGCACATCGAAGGCCGCTCGGTTGCCGGGTACGGGGTCGTCAAGATTTTCTTCCAGAAGCACGCGGACATCCGCACGGCCAATGCACAGGTCACATCGATTGCGCAGTACATCCTCAAGCAACTGCCGCCCGGCGCGACGCCGCCGCTAATCCTGACCTATAGCGCGTCGACGGTGCCGATCGTCCAGCTTGCGCTGTCAGGCGATGGGCTGACCGAGCAGAATCTCGGCGACCTCGGTCTGAACCAGTTGCGCCCGCTGCTGAGCACCGTCGAAGGCGCGGCCATGCCCAATCCGTACGGCGGAAAAACGCGGCAAGTGCAGATCAACGTCAAGGCATCCGAACTCGAGGCCCGCGGACTGTCCGCGCAGGACGTGGCGAATGCGCTGGCCGCACAGAACCTGATCACGCCGGTCGGCACCGAGAAGGTCGGCGATTACGAATACATCGTGCAGCTGAACAGCGCGCCCGCGTCGATCTCCAGTATTGCGAACTTCCCGATCAAATCGGCCAACGGAACGACCGTCTATATGCGGGACGTCGCCGACGTAACCGACGGCAGCCCGCCGCAGACGAACATCGTGCACGTCGACGGCAAGCGTTCCGTGCTGCTCACGGTGCTCAAGAACGGTTCGGCGTCGACTCTTGCGATCATTGCGGGGATCAAGCAGAAAGTAGCGGATGCGAAAGCGTCGCTGCCGGACAATCTCAAGGTTGATGTGATCGGCGACCAGTCGGTGTTCGTGCGCGCGGCAATCTCCGGCGTCGCGCGCGAAGGAGTCATCGCCGCCGTGCTGACGAGCCTGATGATTCTGCTGTTCCTTGGCAGCTGGCGTTCCACGATCATTATCGCGACCTCGATTCCGCTGGCGATTCTCGGGTCGATCGCCGCGCTGTCGGCGCTCGGCGAGACGCTGAACATCATGACGCTCGGCGGCCTCGCACTCGCGGTCGGCATTCTGGTCGACGATGCGACCGTGACCATCGAGAACATCAACTGGCATCTCGAGCAATACAAGCCCGTGGAAACCGCGATCCTCGACGGCGCCGCACAAATTGTCACGCCGGCTTTCGTGTCGCTTTTGTGCATATGCATCGTGTTCGTGCCGATGTTCTTTCTCGACGGCGTCGCCCGCTTTCTGTTCGTGCCGATGGCCGAAGCCGTGATGTTCGCGATGGTCTCTTCGTTCATTCTTTCGCGCACGCTGGTGCCGACGATGGCGAAGTATCTGCTCAAACCTCACGCGCCGGATGAGCTGCACGAAAAGCGTCAGACGTCGAATCCGTTCGCGCGTTTCCAACGCGGCTTCGAGGCTCGCTTCGAGCGCATCCGTGCGCATTACAGCGCGATGCTTGAACGGGTGCTCGTGCAGCGCCGCCGCTTCGTCCCCGGCTTCTTCGTGTTCGCGCTGCTGTCGCTCGGACTGGCGCCGTTTCTTGGCCGCAATTTCTTTCCGAATGTCGATGCGGGTGAAATCCTGATGCACGTGCGCGCGCCGGTCGGCACCCGCGTCGAGCGCACGGCGGCAATCTTCGCCGCCGTGGAGCAGCACATCAAGGCGACGATTCCGCCGACCGAGCTCGGCGCGATGGTCGACAATATGGGGTTGTCGACCAGCGGTCTGAACACGGCCTACAACAACACCGGCACGATCGGTTCGCAGGACGGCGACATCCAGATTTCGCTGAAAGACGGCCACCGCCCGACCGCGAACTATGTGCGCAAGCTGCGCGAGACGCTGCCGCAAGCGTTTCCGGGCGTCACGTTCTCGTTTCCGCCGGCGGATATCGTCAGCCAGATTCTGAACTTCGGCACGCCCGGGCCGATCGACCTGCAAATTCGCGGCGGCCATCTGCCCGCGGACTTCGCGTACGCAGACCGATTGCTGCGCCAGATCCGCCATATCCCCGGCATCGCCGATGCGCGCATCGCGCAATCGCAGGGCAATCCGCAGTTCGATGTCGAGGTCGACCGGACCCAGGCGCTGCTCCAGGGTGTGACGGAACGCGACATCACGAACAGTCTGCTGGTGCATATGGCGGGCTCAGGCCAGGTCGCGCCGACGTACTGGCTCAACGCCGCCAATGGCGTCGAGTATCCGATCGTGTTGCAAACGCCGCAATACGGGCTGAGTACGCTGCCGTCGCTCGCCAACCTGCCTGTCGGCGGCGGCCCGGCTGCGCTCGACGGGGAGATTCTCGGCGGTGTCGCCACGATCCGCCGCACCGTGAGCAACGCCGTGGTCGACGACTACAACATTCAGCCGATGGTCGAGATCGACGCGGCGACGCAAGGCCGCGACCTCGGCGCGGTGGCGTCGGATATCCGGCGCATCGTCGCGGCCAACGCGAGCACGGTGCCCAAGGGCTCAAAAGTCGTGCTGCTCGGCCAGGTGCAGACGATGAACGACGCATTCAGCGGGATGCTCTTCGGGCTCGTCGGTGCGGTCGTGCTGATCTACCTGCTGATCGTCGTCAACTTCCAGTCGTGGACGGATCCGCTTGTGATCGTGACCGCGTTGCCGCTCGCGCTGGCCGGCATCGTGTGGATGCTGTACGCGACGCATACGCCGATGTCGGTGCCGGCACTGACGGGCGCGATCATGTGCATGGGCGTCGCGACCGCCAACTCGATTCTCGTGGTGAGCTTCTGCCGCGAGCGGCTCGCAGTGCACGGCGACGCGCTGCAAGCGGCGCTCGAAGCCGGCGCCACGCGGTTCCGTCCGGTATTGATGACAGCACTGTCGATGATGATCGGCATGGCGCCGATGGCGCTGAGCCTCGGCGAAGGCGGCGAACAGAATGCGCCGCTTGGCCGCGCCGTGATCGGCGGACTGCTCTTCGCAACGACCGCAACCTTGTTCCTGGTGCCCGCTGTCTTCTGCATCGCGCATTCCCGTCAGGGACGCAAACCCGCGTCACCGATGACCTCCCGAGTCTCTTCCCATGTCTGATCAAACCACGCCACACTCCGTGCCGCCGCAACGCCTGCTGTCGTTTGCCGGGATTGCCGGCGCGCTTGCCGCGCTCGTTATCCTCGCCACGGGCAGCGCCGTGCGCGCCAAAGCCAGCCACCAGCTCAAGGACTGGACCGAGGCGCAAGCCGTTCCCGTCGTGAAGACAATCGAGCCGATTGCACCCGCCTCCGGCGGCGCACTGAATTTGCCCGGGCGCCTCGAGTCGTTCACCGACGCGCCGATCTATGCGCGCGTGAACGGTTACCTCAAATCGTGGCGTGTGGATATCGGCGACCACGTGAAAGCCGGACAGGTACTCGCGTCGATCGACACGCCCGAACTCGACCAGCAATTGCTGCAGGCGAAGGCCGATCTCGCCAGCGCGCAGGCCGACGCTGCGCTCGCGAAGACCAGCGCCGAACGCTGGCAGGCGCTGCTCAGTTCCGACTCGGTATCGCGCCAGGAAGTGGATGACCGCACACAAGACTTCGCGCAAAAGAAAGCGCGCGTCGCGGCGGCACAAGCGAATGTCGACAGGCTCGTGGCAATGAAGGCATTCGCGACGATCGTCGCGCCGTTCGACGGCGTCGTCACCGCACGGAACACGGATGTCGGCGCGTTGATCGATGCGGGCAGCAGCAGCCATGCGCAGCTCTTTTCGGTGTCCAGCGTGGACCGGCTGCGCGTCTACGTGCATGTGCCGCAGTCCTACGCGCCGATGGTCAAACCGGGCGGCACCGCGAACTTCACGGTTCCCGAATACCCAGGGCAGCGCTTCACCGCGAATGTGGTGGGTCTCGCCGATGCGGTGAACGCATCCTCGGGCACCACCCTTGTGCAGTTGCAGGCGGATAACCCCGGCCACCGGCTGATGCCCGGCAGTTTCGTCACACTGCATTTCGCGCTGCCCGCGCTCGCCGGTGCGATGCGCATACCGGCAAGCGCGCTGATTTTCGACGAGCAGGGGTTGCGCGTCGCGACCCTCGATGCACAGGGCGAAGTCCGGTTCAAGCCGGTCGCGATCCAACAGGATCTCGGCAACGCGGTCGATATCGGCTCAGGTCTTGCGGCAAGCGATCGCGTGATCGACACGCCACCCGATGGTCTCAACGAAGGCGACCACGTGCGCGTGGACGGCACGGATAGCGCGGGCAACACTGGCGGCACAAGCGATAAGGCGGCCCATCATGGCTAGGCTGCGCAGGTGCGCGTGGCTAATGGGCACGGCCGTCCTCAGCGCATGTTCGCTCGCGCCGCCTTATCGCGTTCCGGATACGCCTGTGGCGGCGGCATACAAGACGTCAGCCCCGTGGACGGTCGCGGCCCCGGCCGACCAGCTCGATCGCGCGCACTGGTGGACGCTGTATCGCGAGCCGCAGCTCGATGAACTCGAACAGCGCCTGATCGCCAACAATCACGATCTGCGTGCGGCGTACTTTCACTATGTGCAGTCGCAGGCGTTCGTCAAGGAAGCGCGTTCGCAGCTCTATCCGGACGTGTCGGCGGCCGGCAACGTGCAACGGGCGCGCCAGTCCGATACCGCACCGTTTCGCACCACCGCCGTTCCGACCGACTACAACAACGCCGCACTCGGCGTCGAGGTCGATTACGAGGTCGACCTCTGGGGGCGCGTACGGGACTCCGTCGCCGCAAGCAACGAAGAAAGCCAGGCGGCGAAAGCGGATCTCGCATCGACGCAATTGAGCCTCGAAATCGAACTGGCGCGCAGCTATCTGGACCTGCGCGGCGACGATCAGCAGATCCAGGTACTCGATGACACGATCGACGCCTACCAGAAAGCACTCGAACTGACGCGCAAGCGGCACGACGGCGGCGTCGCGGCGGAGCTCGACGTCGCGCGTGCGACGACTCAGCTGTCGTTCGCACAGTCCGAGCTCACGCAGGCGCAAGCGAAGCGCGCCCTGCTCGAACACGCGATCGCCGCACTGGTCGGCGCGTCGGCGTCGGACTTCGCGATTGCACCGAGCGTCGCGCCGGTCGCCCTGCCCGCGATTCCGGTCGGTGTGCCGTCGGCCTTGCTGCAACGCCGCCCTGACGTCGCGGCGGCCGAGCGGCGCATTGCGGCGGCCAACTCGGAAGTCGGCGTCGCGCGCTCGGCGTATTTCCCATCGCTGACGCTCAGCGCGCAAGGCGGCTTCCAGAGTTCGATCTATGCAGACCTGCTCAGCTTGCCCAGCTCCTACTGGGCAATCGGTCCCACGCTGGCGACGTATCTGTTCGACGGCGGCAAGCGGCGTGCGCGAGTCGAAGCCGAAAAAGCGGGCACAGCGGAGGCCGGCGAGCGCTACCGCAGCGTCGTTCTCGCGTCGTTCAGGCAGGTGGAAGACGATCTGTCGTTGCTGACGCAACTCGGCACGGCGACCGCTCAGGTGCAACAGGCTGCGGACTCGGCCGGGCTGTCGGTCAATCTGGCGCTTTCGCGCTATCGCCAGGGCGTGGTCAGCTATCTGGAGGTGGTCGATGCGCAGACGGCCGCGCTCACCGCGCAGCGCAGTGCCATCGAAATCAGGACGAGGCAGCTCGATGCGAACGTGGACCTGATTCGCGCACTGGGAGGCGGATGGCGCTATGACGATCTCGGTTCCAGCACCGATGCTGCGCCTTCCGGGAGCAGCTAGCGCAATGCGTAAGGCCAGTGAATTCTTCGACTACGCGCCACGCAGAATCGGGCTGGCGTTCAAGCGGTTGAACTCGTCGAGGCGATCTTGCCATACGGTCGCCGCAAGCCGATACGTCTTCTGAATCCAGGTGAGGTGGACTCGTGCGCAAAACAGGCGGCTGGCGTATAAACCCAAGGGCAATATGCCGATCCGCTAGCCTGGCCGGCATGCCATTTCTTTTCGTCATTCTTGTGAGTGCGCCTTATGGATGTCCTTAACGCAATGCGGGTGTTCATTCAGGTTGCCGATGCCGGGAATTTCACGCGCGCCGCCGAGCAGCTCGATGCGTCGCTGCCGACCATTACCCGGGTGATCTCGCAACTCGAGGCGCACCTGAACGTTCGACTCTTCCAGCGAACGACACGTCGCATATCGCTTACCGACGCCGGCACCACCTATCTGGAAGGATGCCTGCGCGCCGTGGAGCTGATCGACGAAACCGAAAGCCAGGTGGTTTCGTTGAATAAAGATCTGCGGGGGCGCCTTAGAGTGGTGGCGGGAAGTTCTACGGCGTTCTCGCACATGGTTCCGGTTGTTTCGGATTTCGTCCGGCAATATCCGGCTATCCGGATCGATTTCTTTACGATGGACAACGTATTCAGCCTGGTCGACGAAGGCGTGGACGTGGCCATTCTGGCCGACTACCTGATCCCTTCGGATTCGGTTGTCGCGCGCCGGTTGATCACACACTCGTACGTTATGGTGGCCGCGCCGCGTTATCTTTCCGGCGCCGCGTCGCTGTCGAAACCCCTCGATCTGAAGAGATTATGCTTTCTCGGGCGACCGGCGGATCAGCGTGGCACGACCCTTCGTTTGAGGGAAACCGGCAAGGACGAAGATGATGTGATTGAGCTGACGCCCAACGTTGTATGCAACAACGCGAAGGTGCTCCAGGAACTGACGTTGTCAGGCTGCGGTTTCTCTATTCTTCCCAGACAGTTCGTCCAGCAGGCGATCAGCGACGGGACATTGGTGCGGTTGTTGCCCGACTATCGACTGCAGAATAGCGACGTCGATATCTGTGTGGTTTATCAGAGCAGGAAACGGAATAGCCGTATTGCTAGTGTGTTTGTCGAGCATGTGCTGTCGGCGTTGGGTTCGCCGGTGAAGTACGTGCAGGAAAGTTGAGCGATCGCTGTTTGACGAACCCGCGTGGTCTGACTCATTTCGACGGCGAGCGACTTCGTGGACGTGTGTTCGACAGTGTCTGGATTGCAGTTCAAGACGTTCTCGTTAATTTCAGTGCTGCCCCAACGCCCGGCCCGACAATAAAGATACGAGTTGCTTACCTGTCGTACGGATTAAGGTCATCAACCCGATTCTCGACGCCATATTCAATTCCATCCCATACAGCATAATCAAAAGGTGTATAGCCATCACCTTTGCATATCTCATCAAAGACGATCTTCCCATTTTTTTCGACGTAGACTTCCCCGGGCACGACGGCATTCGAAACGACATAGGTATAAGACCCGTTCGAGAACTTTAGATGACTTCCCAAACCGTCGCGCAGTCTTGAGACATTTACAATGGAAATTTTTCCACGTGGGGCTATGTGTTTTCCTGGAAACTCAAGCTCGACGTGTCTAGGTGTCCCGAAGCGATACTGCACGTACCCCTGGTCAGGCGAGATATTATCTTTTGCACATACCGATGCAATTTTTTTGGAATTCTGCAGTTCGCAACTAAAATACTTCATTTCACCCTGACGACAAAGACTTTCTGCTTCGTAACTGGTTATCTCAGCGGACACCGAACCACCCGCAATAGAGATTACGACGAAAACGACAATCCGTTCAATTAACTTCACGCGAAGCCTCCCCATTTGCGGATATTTGCGAAATTTTCCTGCCTCTTGCCAATACTTCCCGTCTTCATCTGATTGGGTTTCCCTTGAAATAAACCGGGATTGATCACCTTGCTGATAGAGTCAACGACGGCAGATGAATCTCCTTCATCAGCGAGGCTGTACAAACGATGGGAAACCCAGAAGAAGCACGCTGAGCGCACGGCATACTTTGCCTCCCCGACCCGATCCGGATCAGCCTCGAAGTCCACGGCCGCTTCCTGGGGCCAGGCGTCGGCACTTGCTTTGTGCCATGTCGTGAAACGCTGATACCCGCCTCGATGCGTGAGTTGAATCATGCCGCGGCCACGGTAACGATAGCCGTCTCCGCTACCTGCATCTCCGTTACCGTCTCGTCCTGCATATACCCGGTTTGCGATAGCTTCCTCGTTCGCAGGATGCTCTTTCGTTCTTCCGTATTTTTCTGCTTCATCCGGATGTTCCATAAAGTAGGAAAATATCCCCGCAGTGAGAACGTTGGCCGCGTAATCCAAACTCTCGCTACGTAGCGACAAATCAACTCCTACCTCCTGCTTTACCTGAGCAAAGAAATGCTCTCTTCGCAAAGCGCTATCCAGCCTATACAGATCGATATGTGCATTGAGCTCGTCGACAACGTCCCGGAGCACGTTTGCGGACGCATTGGGAAACAAGTGCTGAAGCATTGAAACTGTGAATTGGAACCTCGATGCAAAATTGCCGACCAACCCGATCGGGTGAATATGAAAAACCTCCGCCCCCGGAAACCCCGGCAACGCCGCCCTCACCTCCTCCCACCACGCAAGCCGGTCGATGCGCTTCTGCTCTTCCTCGAACTGCGCGCGCTTCCCCGT